>JBGASN010000052.1:0-21646 GCA_044229665.1 Holophagaceae bacterium | reverse complement strand
TCGGCGGCGAACTCCGCCTCCTGCAGCCGGGCGTAGGCGCTCATGTGCTCCGTGCGGTAGGCGTTGGCCAGCTCGAACATGCCGAAGTTGAGGCTGTGGAAGCCCGCCAGGGTGATGAACTGGAACTTGTAGCCCATGGCCGCCAGCTCCCGCTGGAAGGTGGCGATCTCGGCGTCGCTGAGCTTCTTCTTCCAGTTGAAGGAGGGGGAGCAGTTGTAGGCCAGGAGCTTGGTGGGGAACTCGGCCCGCACCCCTTCCGCGAACTTCTTCGCCTCCTTCAGGTCCGGGGTGGAGGTCTCGCACCAGATGAGGTCGGCGTAGGGCGCATAGGCCTTGCCGCGGGCGATGGCCATGTCGATGCCGCCGGTGATGCGGAAGAAGCCCTCCGGGGTGCGGTCGCCGGTGAGGAACGGCTGATCGCGCTCATCCACGTCGGAGGTGATGAGGCGGGCGGCGTCGGCATCCGTGCGGGCGATGAGCACCGTGGGCACCTCGAGCACGTCCGAAGCCAACCGGGCGGAGGTGAGGGTGCGGATGAACTGGCCCGTGGGGATGAGCACCTTGCCACCCAGGTGGCCGCACTTCTTCTCGGAGGAGAGCTGGTCCTCGAAGTGCACGCCCGCGGCACCGGCCTCGATCATGCCCTTCATGAGCTCGAAGGCGTTGAGGGGTCCGCCGAAGCCGGCCTCGGCATCCGCCACGATGGGCAGGAACCAGTCGCGCTTGGCGCCGCCCTCCCCGTGCTCCACCTGATCCGCCCGCTGGAGGGCGTTGTTGAGGCGCTTCACCAGCTGGGGCACGGAGTTGGCGGGGTAGAGGCTCTGGTCGGGGTAGGTCTGGCCGCCCAGGTTGGCATCGGCCGCCACCTGCCAGCCGGAGCAGTAGATGGCCTCGAGGCCCGCCTTGGCCATCTGCACCGCCTGGCCGCCGCTGAGGGCGCCCAGGGCGCGCACGGGCTCCTCGCGGTGGAGCTTTTCCCAGAGCTTGCGGGCGCCCAGCTGGGCCAGGGTGTGCTCGATCTTCACGGTGCCGCGGAGCTTCTGCACCTCCTGGGCGGAGTAGGGGCGGTGCACGCCCTCCCAGCGGTGGGCGCCGGGATCTTCACTGAAGGTGGGGATGGGGAGCCAGGCGTTCACGCGATCTCCTGCAGGAGGGGAAGGGAAAGGAGGAGGGGATAGGCGGCGAGGGTGAGGAAGGCGGGGGGATCCTCGGCGAGCACGAGGTCCTCCAGCAGCTCGGCGGCCTCGGCGAGGCGGCCGTGCTCCACGGCCAGGGGGCCCCGCTCCACGCGGAGGGCCTGGTGGGCGTCGTGCACGTGGGCGTGGAAGGAGGGGCGGTCCAGGTGGCCGAGGCCTTCGACCTCCACCCCGTGGTGCACCCACTGCCAGAGCTGCATGCGGCTGATCTCGGCGGTGGCGGCGTCCTCCATGAGCCCATCGATGGCCACGCAGCCGTTGCCCCGCAGCCAGGACTCCAGGTAGCAGAGGGCCACCCGCAGGTTGCGGCGCACGCCCTGCTCGGTGATGGGTCCCTGGGGCAGCTCCAGGAGCATGGCCTCGGTGACCTCGCCCTCGGGCACCACCGTGCGCTGGTTCACGCCGGCGAGGTGGTTCTGGAAGATCTCCAGGGCCACGGGCACGAGGTCCGGATGGGCCACCCAGGTGCCATCGCAGCCCTGGCGCACCTCGCGGAGCTTGTCGGAACGCACGGCCTGCAGGGCCCGCTCGGTGGCCTCGGGATCCCTGCGCTGGGGCACCAGGGCCGCCATGCCGCCCAGGGCCAGGGCCCCGCGGCGGTGGCAGACCTGCACCAGGCGCTTCGCATAGGCCTGCAGGAAGGGCAGCTCCATCTTCAGCTCGCTGCGGTCGGGCAGCACGTGGCCGGCGTCGCGGCGGTGCACCTTGAGGGTGCTGAAGAGGTAGTCCCAGCGGCCCAGGTTCAGGCCCACGGCGCGCTTGCGCAGCTCGAAGAGGATCTCCTCCATCTGGAAGGCCGCGGGCAGGGTCTCGATGAGCACGGTGACCTTCACGGTGCCCACGGGCAGGTCCAGCTCCTCCTCCAGGAACTCCAGCACCGTGGCCCAGAAGCGCGCCTCCAGGTGGTGCTCCAGCTTGGGCAGGTAGAGGCAGACGGGACGTCCGCGGTCCACCAGGGCCTGGGCGTTGTGGAGGAGGAAGAGGGCCGCGTCGAAGAGGGAAGCCGCCATGGGCGCGCCATCCACCACCAGGTGCCGCTCCTCCAGGTGCAGGCCCCGGGGGCGCACCATGAGCACGGCCGTCTCGGGCTTGAGGCGCAGGTCGCCTTCGCTCAGGGTGCCGCGGACGGCCTCCTGGAGGTTGCGCTGGCCTTCGAGGAGCTTGTCGGGGGCCGGGGCGAGGCTGTCCTCGAAGTCGGCCATGTAGACCTTGGCGCCGCTGTTGAGGGCGTGGAGCATCATGCGCCGCTCGGGGGGCCCCGTGATCTCCACACGGCGGTCCAGGAGCAGGTCCGGCAGGGGGGCCACGTGCCAGGGGCCCGTGCGCACCTTCTCGGTGTAGGGGAGGAAGCGGGGGCGCTCGCCCCGGTCGTACCCCTGCTGGCGCACCTCCCGGTCGGCGAGCAGGTCGCGAAGCTCGGCGCCGAAGCGGCGCTGCAGATCCCCCAGGCGGTGCTGCAGACCGGGGGGGAGGAGGTCGGGGGCCTCGGGGCCCTGCCAACGGACGGCGGAAGTGAGGGATGCAGTCATGGGGTGTCTCCGGGAATGGACTTGAGTCAATGATTGACTTACAATCCGGAGTGGCAAGCATCCGAAGGTTTGATTGGGGTTGTGTTGAAAATTTTTGTCACACGACGCCGTCAATTTTGTAAATAAGGTCAAGGAGTCCTATGCCCAGCGCCCCGCCCAAAGCCACGGCCCGACTCGGTGCGAAGCTCCGCCAGCTGCGGCGCCAGGAAGGCCTCTCCCAGGTGCAATTGGCTGAGCGGCTCAGCATCAGCCCCAGCTACCTGAACCTCATCGAGGGCAACAAGCGGCCCCTCACGGCCCCCTTGCTCCTCCGCCTCGCCCAGACCTTCCACCTGGACCTGAGGGCCTTCGCCCCGGAGGACGACGTGCGCCGGGCCGAGGACCTCATGGAGGCCTTCGGCGACCCCCTCTTCGAGGCCATGGACCTGCCCTCCCAGGATGTGCGCGACCTCGCCCAGAACCACCCGGCCCTGGCCCAGGCGGTGTTCCACCTCTACCAGAGCTACCAGGCCACCAAGTCGGGGCTCGACACCCTCGCCGACCGCTTCAACGATGGCCAGGGCTTCAACACCGACCGCACCCACCTGCCCTCCGAAGCCGTGGGGGACTTCCTCCAGGACCACCGCAACCACTTCCCCGAGCTGGAGTCCGCGGCCGAAGCGCTGTGGAAGGACGCGAAGCTGGAGCAGGACCTGCTCTACCCCGGCCTCCTCAAGGCCTTCGAAGAGCTGAAGGTGCGGGTGGAGGTGCGCCAGGCCGAATCCATGCCCGGCCAGCTGCGCCGCTACGACCCGGAGCGGAAGGTGCTCGTGCTCTCGGAGCTCCTGCCCCTGCGCTCCCGCGTGTTCCAGCTGGCCCACCAGTGGGCCCTCCTGCGCCACGGCGACCTGCTGGATCGGCTCACCATCGATCCCCACCTGGCCACGCCCGGGGCCCGGGTGCTGGGCCGGGTGGCCCTGGCCAACAACCTCGCGGCGGCCGTGGGCATGCCCTACAGCCCCTTCCTCAAGGCGGCCAAGGCCGTGCGCTACGACATCGAGCTCCTCACGCGGCGCTTCCAGGTGGGCTAAGAGCTTCTCCGCCAGCGGCATCCGCATCGCCCGCTACAGCGGCTGCTGCCCCCGCTGGAACGTGCATGCGGCCTTCCTCACCCCGGGGCTCGTGCGCGTGCAGCTCAGCGAGATGCCCGACGGCCGGCGCTACTTCTGCATCGCCCGCACCCTGCACCGGGACACCGGCACCTTCCGGGGGCAACACGCCGCCCAGGCCCTGGGCCTCGGCTGCGAGCTGGCCTATGCCCGGGAGCTGGTGTACTCGGATGGCGTGCGCCTGGATCAACCCCCGGTCCCCGTGGGGGTCACCTGCCGCCTCTGCGACCGCACCGACTGCGAGCAGCGGGCCTTCCCGCCCCTGCAGCACCCCTTCAAGGTGGATGAGAACCTGCGTCGCAGCAGCTTCTACGCGGGCCTGGAATAGGGGAACATCGCAAGGCGCGGCCCGATTCGGACTACCGTTTTTATCCCACCGATGACAAGGTGGGAGCTTGCCTTTCGGAGTCATCATGACCCTCTGGTCCCCCGCCCCGTGGGTGCCCTTCCTGGCCCTCGGCACGCTCGTCGCCCAAGGCCCCACCTACAGCGTGAAGGCCGCGATCCGCGCCGAGTGGTCCCGCCAAGCCCCCACCTTCTCCGACGTCGAGCGGGCCCAGCTGCCGGCCGCGGATCGCGCGCGGTTGGACCTCACCCTCCGTCGCATCGGCGCGCCCGGGCTGCCGGAGCTGCTGCCGGAGGAACTGGCCACTCCCACGGAGCCGCTGTGGCTGACCAAGGCCCAGGCGGCGCGCTCCCCCCAGGAGCGGTTCACCGCCCTGGCCTTCCTCAACCGCCTCAAATCCAAGCAGGCCCTGGTGGCCCTGGAAGGACTCACCGCGAAGGACGCGGACACCTGGCCCCGCTTCCTCCACCTGGAGGGTCCCGTGGCCTCGGCCCGGCTCAACGGTGCCCAGCCCAGCCCCGCCCTGAGTGGGTTCCTCTCGGCCCTGGCGGCGGGGCCGGCGGGCGACCCCGCCCGGGCCCAGGCGGCCCGGCTGCGCCTGGTGCTGGCCGGGAAGGAATCCCAGCTCCTGCCCCCGGTGCCCTTCGTCCCGGGGCACATCCTCGCGCTGATGGACGCCTGGAACCGCGGTTCCTGGGCCGTGCGGAAGGCCCAGCACACCAACCTGATCCACCTCTTCGACCGAAGCGAGGCCGGCCGGGCCGCCCGCGCCACCCTGGGCCTGGCCGCTCCCCGCAAGAGCTATGACTTCGGCTCCCGGGCGGGGGCCCTGGCCCGCTGGCTGGAGGGCTTCCCTGCGGACGAGGTGGACCTGCAGGCCCTGCGGAGCCTGGAGACGGCGCGCCTCGAAGACCTCGGGAATCCGTTCATGGAGGCCTACGGCCAGGCCCTCACCCGCTGCAGCGATCCCGCGGCCGGTGCCCTGGCCCAGGAAGTGCTGGCCAAGGCCACCCGGCCCGCCACCCGCGCCTCCCTCCTGCCCGCCCTGCTGAAGCATGCCCCGGAGGCCGGTGCCCGGCTGCGCGGGGAGCTGCTGACCGGCAGCGATGCCCTGGCCCGCGCCAATGCCCTGGAGACCCTGAGCGCGGCCCCCGCCGAGGCGGAGCTCGCCGAGCTCACCACCCGCATCTGGAAGGATCCCCAGTTCGAGAGCCAGCAGGTGCTCATCCAGCGGCTCGCCGCCTGGGAACTGCCTGCGGAACGCCGCCTGACCGCCCTCCGGGCGTGGCTCGCCCACCCGGATTGGGCCTGCCGCCGCGAGGCCCATCGGGCCCTGGTGAAGCTGGATCCCGCCACCCCCTGGCCCCAGGCGCCCGCCCCCACGCCCGAGGAGGAGGACCTCCTCCGGGAAGCGGAGCGCCTGGCGGAATCCGGCAAGCCCGTGCGCCTCCGGCTCACCTTCGAAGGGCCCCGGGTGGTGATCCTCCGCCTGGATCCCACGGTGGCCCCGATCAACGTGGCCAACCTCGTGCGCCTGGCCCGGAAGGGCTTCTTCGACGGCCACGCCGTGCCCCGCGTGGTGCCGGACTTCGTGGTGCAGATGGGCTCCCCCTTCGACAGCATGAGCGGCGGTCCCGGATACTCCGTGCGCTGCGAGGACAGCCTCGACTGGTACGGCCCCGGCAGCGTGGGCATGGCCCTGTCGGGCAAGGACACGGGAGGCTGCCAGTTCTTCATCACCACCAACGCCACCCCGCACCTCACGGGCAGGTACACCCGGGTGGGCCGCGTGGAGTGGCCCGCCTATGTGTTGCCGATGCTCGACGACCTCAGCGTGGGGGTCCGCATCCTGCGGGCCGAGGTGCTGCCGCAATCCAAATAGGCCCGCCTAGACCTTGAACTGGGCCACCAGCTGGGCGAGCTCCTCCGCCACATGGGAGAGCTCCCCGGCGGTCTGGCTCACCTGCGTCACGGTGGCCGAGAGTTCCTGGGTGGCGGACGCGTTCATGGCCGTCTCCGCCGCCATGCCCTCGATCTGACGCGTCACCTCCACGCCGGTGCGGGCCTGCTCGGCACAGGCCTGGCTGATGGCGGCCACCTCCTTCCGCAGGGCGTTCACCCGGCCCTCGATGGCGCCGAAGGAGGCCACCGCCTGCTCCACCCGCACCACGCCGGACTGCACCGCGCCATGGCTCTCCTGGATGAGCGCTTCGATCTCCTTGGCGGACTGGCTGGAGCGCTCCGCCAGCTTGCGCACCTCCTCCGCCACCACCGCGAAGCCCTTGCCCATGGCCCCGGCCTTGGCGGCCTCGATGGCGGCGTTGAGGGAGAGCAGGTTCGTCTGCCGGGCGATCTCCTGGATCACCCGCACCGCCTGGGTCATGCGGTCCGCGGCACCGCGGATCGCCTCCATGGCCGCCTGGCTCCCCTGGCCGGCCTGGGCCCCGTGGGTGGATTCCTTCACCGCCTCCTGCACCTGCGTCTGCGCCGAGGTGGCGGAGCCCGCCACATGCTCGATGGAGGCCGCGAGCTCCGTCATGGCGGAGGCGATCTGCTCGGAAGCCGTGCGCTCGTGGTCGGTGGCCGCGGCGATCTCGTGGCCCGTGCGGGCCATCTCGTCCGAGGTGGAGGAGAGCTGGGTGGCGCCGCTGGCCACGCGGCGGGCGGCTTCGCCGAGCTTGAGGAAGATCCCCCGGAACCGGGCGTTGTAGGCGTTGAAGACCTCCGCCGCTTCGGCGACCTCATCCTTCCCGGTGACCGGCAGGGCCGCGGTGAGGTCGCTGTCGCGCATGCCCTTCACGAGCCCCTCGAGGGGTCGGGCGATGCCCACCGTGATCGTCCGCGCCAGGAAGATCGCCAGCGCCGCCACGGCCACCAGCGTGCCCAGCATGAGATTGCGGGCCTGAAGGTAGGTGTCCTTGGCCTCCTGGTAGGCCTCGGCCATCTGCTGGCCCTCGAAGTCCTCCATGCGGGCCAGGGCCGCCTGCCAGGTCTCCGTGGCCGGCACCGCCGTGCCCATGAGGAGGGCCGTGGCCTCCGCCCGCTTCCCATCCTTGGCCAGGGCCAAAACCTGGGTGTTCAAGGGCCGGGCGACGTCCCGTGCCGCATCGATCTCCGCCAGCAGCTTCTTGCCTTCGGGGCTGGTCACCATGCGGTGAAGCGCCTCGCTGGCCTGATCGTAGGCCTGGCGCGCGGCGGCGATCTTCTGGGCCTCCACCTCCCGTTCTGCGGGATCCTCCAGCAGGGCGACGGTGCGCATCACCCGGGTGACGATGTGGATCTGGGTGCCCAGGTGCATCACCTCGTCCTGCTCGGCGTTGGAGACGGTCAGGATGGCGTCGAGGTGGCCCTTGATCTCCGACATCTTCCAGAACCCGAGGCCCGCCACCGTGACGGTGCCGCCGATGAGCAGGGTGAAGGCGAGGGTGAGCCGGGGCCCGATGCGGAGGTTCGAGAGGATGGACATGGGCGCACCTCTGGGCCGGGGGGCCCCTGCCCGCTCCCATCGGTTTCAGGCCTGCGGCTCCTGAATCTCCGAGGCCCGCAGCCCTTGATTCAACGGGCTTTGAGAATCAGTTTCTCCGGCCCCTTGGCATCAACCGTGAGGATGAAGCGATTGAGGAAGCTCTGCCCCAGGAGGCCGTCGATCCCCACCTCCGTGGCCGGGACCACCACGGCCGACACCTCCCGGGCGGTCACGCCGGCCACCGTCACCGTGGGCAGCGCCACGGTCCGCCCCCGGAGGGTGGCCCCACCCGCGAGCACCAAGGAAGCCTCGTCACCCAGCGGCAACCCCAGCACCCCCGCCAGCTCCGGGGAGATGCCGGTGCGCATGGCTCCCGTATCCACCAGGAGCAGCGCCGGCTCCTCGCCCAGGCGCACCTCCACCAGCGCCGGGCCGAAGGGCTCCGAAGCGGCCCAAGCCAGGGCGTGGGCGAAGAGTTCCTTGCGAAGGGCGCGCACCTTCGCGAGGAGGGGTGCATCCCCGGCCTGCCGGCAGTCGCCCAGGAGCTTCGTCAGGCCCGCATAGAAGGCCACATCCCCGCTGCCCTTGCGGAAGGTCGCGAAGGCATCCACCCGGGCATTCACGGCCTTCTGGGCGGCGACCACCGCCGTGCGGCGGGCGGTCATGGCCTCGTTGGAGGCCTGTACCTGCGTGTTGTAGGTGGTGCGCAGGGGCTCCACGGCGTCGCGCAGCGCGGCATGTCGGGCGAAGCAGGCCTTGCGCTCCTTCAGGGCGGATTCAAAGGCCACCTCCGCGGGCGAGTTCCGGGCCTCGGTGGCCACCGGGGGCTTCGCCAGCTGCCGGTCCAGGACTTCGAGCCGCGCCTCCAGGTCCCGCAGCGGCTGAAGCTTCGCATCCAGGTCCGCCTTGGCGGCTTCCAGCTTCTGCTTCGCGGCCGCCGTCTCGGCGTTGAAGGCGGCGATGTCCGCCGTCACCCGCTGACGCTGCACCTCCAGGGGTTCGCCGCGGTAGTGCCGGGCCACCACGGCTTCCGCCTCCGCCACCCGGGCCGCCAGGCTCGGGGCCTGGCGGGCGGTCAGGGGGGCCACAAGCAGGATCAGGAGGGGCAGGATCGGGGCGCGCATGCCCCCACCTTACCCCTGGAGCCGGGCCGCCAGGGGGCGCTCGATCCAGCGCTCCGCCGCGGCGGCCACCAGCACCGCACCGCCCAGGGCCAGGGCCAGGCCGGCCCAGCCGCCGAGGTGCGGTGCCACCAGCCGCTGCAGGAAGGGATGGGCGAGGTAGATGCCGTAGCTCCAGGAGCCCAGGAGGATGAAGGGCCGCGTCCAGCGCCCTTCCCATCCCCGGTGGAAGGCCGCGAGGACCACCAGGACCACCACGCAGGCCACGTAGCGGTAGCGCAGCGGACCCGTGAGGGCCGCCAGGTGGTCGCCGAACCAGGGGAAGGGGCGGAAGAGGATCCAGAATGCGAGGGCACTTCCCACCAGGAAGGCGGGATGACCCAGGCGCCGCTCCGTGGATCGGTGGGCCCACCCCGCCAGGGCGCCCAGGCCCACGAGGAAGAGCTGATTGGCGGGCATCACGTAGGCGTGGAAGCGGTGGTCCCCCACCTGCGCCATGACCCCCCCGAGGGTGGGGCCGAGGCTCCAGAGGAGGAGCGCCGCCACGAGGGGCACCAGGATCCACTCGCCCACCTTCGCCATGAGCCCGGCCACGGCGGGCCAGGCGAGGTAGGCGAGCACCGCCACCCCCACGTACCAGCCCCCCGTCACCAGCGCGTGGTTCGGGTGGAAGAGCCCGAAGGTCAGGGTGACGTTCTCCAGGAGGAAGCGGGGGGTGGGCTCGGGCCCCATGCCCATGCGGAACATGAGCCCCACGAGCACCGCGAGCCAGAACAGGGGCGCCAGCCGCACGAGGCGCTTCAGGGCCCAGGTCCCCAGGCCCTGCCGCGCGATGGTGGCCCAGGGCGCCGTGCGGGCCAGCAGGAATCCCGTGAGCACGAAGAACGCGGACACGCTGTAGTTTCCGGCCTTCGCCAGGGCCATGTTCGCCAGGGAGCCCGCCGGCGTGAGCCCGAACCAGACGCTGAGGTGGTACACGGCCACACCCAGGGCCAGGATCCCGCGCAGGGCATCCAGGGTGGTGAAGCGGGCGGTGGGGCGGTCAGCGGTCATGGGGGGCCCGGGGAGGTTCAGCCGCGTCGCTGCACGGAGGTGGGGGAAAGCCGAGTCTACTTCGGACGCGGGATCCGCGGGTCGCCTCGCCAGACTAGGTCTGCATTTATCCGGAAGAAAAGGTCCATTTATATCAACCTTTATGAGACCTGGATCACAGCAAGGCTTCGGTAATCCTGATCGCAGTCAAGCCACCGGAGCGGGGAAGGGATCGTCGTGCCGGAGGGCTCTGGACCCCGAGGTCGCCCCATGATCGGAAAGTTCCTGCCGAGGCCCCTGCTTGGATTCCTCCTGGGCTGCCTGGGTGCGGTGCTGCACGCCCAGACCGCCCCGGTGGCCGTGCCCCTGAGGTCCTACACCGAGGGCTTCGAGGCCCCGGCCCGCATCGCCGCGGATGCCGCCGGACGCGTGTACGTGAGCGACGCGCGCCTGGGCCAGGTGGTGGTGCGCGACGAGGCGGGGCGCCCGCTGCCCGGACTGGCCGGCCTCGATCGCCCCCTGGGCCTCGCCGTGGGGGACGGCGACCGGATCTTCGTGGCCGAGGAAGGCCGCGGTCGCGTGTCCATCTTCCTCTCGGACTGGACGCCCCTGGGCCAGCTGGGTCAGGGCGACGGCGAGTTCCAGATGCCCAACCACCTCGCGGTGGCCCCGGGACCGGAGGGCCTGGTGTACGTGGGCGACAGCCGCGCCAACCTCGTGAAGGCCTACACCCAGCAGGGTGCCCCGGTGCTGCAGTTCGGCGGTACGGGCACGGCCACCGGCCAGTTCGACTTTGTCGCGGGTGTCCATGTGAGTGCCGTGGGCGAGGTCTACGTGGCCGACCAGAACAACGCCCGGGTGCAGGTCTTCAGCGCCACCGGCACCCTCCTGCGGTCCTTCGGGAAGACCAGCGGCATGTTCGCCTCCTCCATCTTCACGCGCATCCAGGGCCTCACCGGGGATGCGGAGGGGCGGATCTACGTGGCCGACACGGTGCTCGGTGTCGTCAAGGTCGTCTCCTCCACGGGCAAGGTGCTGGCCACCCTCGGCGCCTTCGGCGACCGCCCGGGGCAGCTGAGCGCGCCCGCCAGCCTGGTGGTGGACCGCAACCACCGCCTCTTCGTGGTCGCCGTGGGCAACACCCGGGTGGAGGTCTTCGGCCTCGACACCTACACGGATCCCTTCATCCCCCAGGAAGCCCCCCGGGACCTGGTCTACGCCACGAACCCCGCCCACTACCTCCTGGGCGAGCCCATCTCCCCCAACCTCCCCACCCACACGGGGGGCGAGGCGACCGCCTACGCCGTGTCCCCGGTGCTGCCGCCCGGGCTGGCCCTGGATCCCCGTACGGGGGCCCTCAGCGGCACACCCACCCGCCCTTCACCCCTGGCCACCTACACCCTCACCGCCACCAATGCGAAGGGCGCCGCGACCGTGAGCCTGCCCCTCTCGGTGCGCGAGGCGCCTCCCACGGCGCTCACCTATGGCACCGCCGGGGCGACCTTCATCCTCGGCACCCCCATCGCACCCCTGACGCCCTCCCATGGCGGCGGTCGGGCGCTGTTCTACACCGTGACCCCGGACCTGCCGGCGGGCCTCAGCCTGGACCCGAGCACCGGCCTCCTCAGCGGCACGCCCGCAGTCCTGGCCCCCGCCGCCTACTACACGGTAGTGGCCGCCAACGCCGGGGGCAGCGCCATGACCGTGCTCTCCCTCACGGTGCAGGGCCCCCCGCCCACCGCCCTCACCTACGCCACCAACCCGGCGGTGTACGTGCGCGGAACGGCGATCACCCCCAACGTGCCCACCCACGGCGGCGGCGTCGTCACCGGGTACACGGTGTCCCCCGCCCTTCCTGCGGGCCTGTCGCTAGATGCCACCTCGGGCATCCTTGCCGGCACACCCACCGCCAACACCCCCACGGCGACCTACACCGTGACCGCCCGCAATGCCTGGGGCAGCACCAGCACCAGCCTCACGCTCACCGTGAGTGGCCTCGGCCCCACGTACCTCACCTATACCCCCAACCCCGCCGTCTACATCCGCGGTCGCGCCATCACCCCCAGCGTCCCCACCCGGGATGGCGGCGCCGCCACCTTCACCGTGAGCCCCACCCTGCCCCAGGGCCTCACCCTGGACCGCAGCACGGGCATCCTCTCGGGCACCCCCCTCTCCCTGAAGGCCACCGCCACCTACACGGTGACCGCCAGCAACCCCGAGGGCAGCGCCACCGCGGCCCTGGTCCTCACGGTGAAGGACCTGGCGCCTGCGGGGCTCAGCTACCCCACCAATCCCGCGCTCTACTTCCGCGGAACGGCCATCACGGCCAACGTGCCCACACAGACCGGCGGCCAGGTGACCAGCTGGACCGTATCCCCCGCCCTGCCCCAGGGCCTGCTCCTGAACTCCACCACCGGCGTGATCTCCGGCACCCCCCTGGTGGTGAAGGCGGCCACGGTCCACACCGTGACGGCCACCAATTCCGAGGGCAGCGCCAGCGTGGCCCTCACGATCCAGATCAAGGACCTGCCCCTCACGGGCCTCAGCTACGCCACCAACCCGGCGACCTACTTCCGGGGTACCGCCATCACCGTCAACACCCCCACCAAGGTAGGCGGCCAGGTGAGCACCTACACCGTGGCGCCCGCCCTGCCCCAGGGCCTCCTCCTCAGCAGCTCCACCGGGGTCATCTCCGGGACGCCCCTGGTGGTCAAGCCCACGGCGGTCTACACCGTCACCGCCACCAACACCGAGGGCAGCGTGGCCGTGGACCTCACGATTACCGTGAAGGACCTCCCCATCACGAACCTGGCCTACCCCACCAACCCGGCGGTGTACGTGAAGGGCGTGGCCATCCCGCCCAACGTCCCCACCCACGGCGGCGGCCAGGTGACCACCTACACCGTGTCCCCGGCCCTGCCCTCCGGCCTCGTGCTCAGCGCCACCACGGGCACCCTCTCGGGCACACCCTCCGCCACCAAGGCCACGGCCCTCTACACCATCACCGCCACCAACTCCGAGGGCAGCACCTCGGTGGACCTCTCGATCACCGTGAATGGGAGCGCCCAATGAGCCGCGCGATCCTGCGATCCCTGGCCCTCCTGGCCGCCCTGATGACCCCGGGCCTCCGGGCCCAGGACACCCCTCACGATGCGGCCTACGCGGTGCAGTGCACGTCCTGCCACAACATCCACGGGGGCCCCGGCACCAGCCTCACCTCGGGGCCGGGCAATGCGAACCTCTGCCGCAGCTGCCACATGGCCGGGGGCCTGGCCACGGCGAAGCCCTTGGACCCCACGGCCCAGGCCCAGCTCACCACCGGCAATTCGCACCGCTGGGACGCCGGGCCCGCCGGCCGCGTGACCTTCCGGGGGGGCGCCCCCACGGCCTCCACGGGCCAACTGGTCCCTGTGGGCACCTACACGGGCACCGTGCCCCGCACCTACACCCTCACCCTCAGCACCTCCGGCCCCGCGGGCGTGGCCACCTTCGCCTGGAGCACCCCGGGCGGTGGCTCCGGCACCACCCTCCCCACGGGCACGGCCGTGCCCCTGGAGGCCGGCATCGCCCTCACCTTCACGGGCACCACCGCCACCGCCTTCCAGGCCGGGGACGTGTGGATGCTCCAGGTGCGACCGGGCCTGCGGTCCCCCACGGATCCCGTGATGGCCGGGAAGCTGGAGAACGGGCAGATCATGTGCTCCACCTGCCACGATCCCCACAGCCAGGAATTCCTGCCCTTCGATCCCGCAGCCCTCACGGGCGGGGCCCGCCACTTCATGCGGATCACCAACGACACGGGCCAGATGTGCACCGACTGCCATGCCGCCAAGGCTGTCACCACTGCGGGTTCGGGATCCCACCCCGTGGACCGCCCCGTGGCGGGTGTGGGCCTCAAGGCCCCGAGCGCCCTGCCCCTGGACGCCCCGACGAACCAGATGCGCTGCCAGACCTGCCACCAGGTGCACAACGGACCCACCACCGATGGTTCCCTGCTGCGCAGCGCCGCGGTCACGCAGCTCTGCACCGACTGCCACACCAATGCCGACACGGGCGCCTCCGCCCGCCACCTGAGCCCCGCCCTCGGGGTGATCTGGCCCGGGGGGCAGTACGGCTCCACCTTCCCCGCCAAGGCGGACCCCGCCCAGCGGGGCAGCTGCGCCAACTGCCACCAGCCCCACGGCTGGACCGATCCCGCCACGGGCGCCGCCTACCCGACCCTGCTGGTGGAGCGGAGCAGCGCCCTCTGCCTCACCTGCCACGATGCCAACGGCCCCGCCACCACGGACCTCCAGGCGGAGCAGGCCAAGGCCTCCCAGCACCCCATCGGGCAAGGCAGCCACAGCGCCTCGGAGCCCGTGATCGCCCCGGACCGGCACGTGGACTGCGGCGACTGCCACAACCCCCACGTGGCCCAGGCCCGGGCCTCCCTGCCGGGCCCTGCCAGCCAGCCGCGCCCGGCGGCGGGCCCCCTCACGGGCGTGCGCGGGGTCAGCCTGGCCGGCGCCGAGGTGAGCCCGGCGGCCTTCGAGTACCAGGTCTGCCTGCGCTGCCACGGCGACAGTCCCTCCCAGCCCAGCCCCGGCCGCACCCGCCAGTTCCCCACGGGCAACCTTCGCGCCCAGTTCGATGGCAGCGCCGCCAGCTTCCACCCCGTGGCCGTCACCGGCAAGGGCAGCTCCGTGCCCAGCCTGCTCACGGGCTGGTCCACCAGCAGCTTCCTCGCCTGCACCAGCTGCCACGGCAACGACAGCGGACCCACCCACGGCGGCTTCGGCCCCAGCGGACCCCATGGCTCCGCCCAGCCCCACCTGCTGGAGCGCGCCACGGGAGACGGGTCCTCCGCCCCCTACTCCGAGGCCAAATACGCCCTCTGCTTCAAGTGCCACAGCGCCGCCGTGGTGATGTCGCCCCAGAGCTTCAAGGAGCACGACAAGCACGTGCGGGGCGGCAACTACGGCTGCGGCACCTGCCATGATCCCCACGGCTCCCCGGGCTACGGCCGCCTGCTCAACTTCGACACCGCGATCGTGAAGCCCCTCAACGGCAAGCTCGCCTGGGAGCGCACGGGCCCCAACCAGGGCACCTGCACGCTCACCTGCCACGGGGAGCCCCACGACGGCTACACCTACTGAGATCGCGGGGCAGGTGCCGACTCCGGCACCTGCCCCCCCGCCTCAGGCCCCGGGTTCGTCCGTTCCCGATTCCGACAAGGCGTACCAGTCGATGCGCCGGGTTCCGATCATCACCGACGCCAGGCCGAGGAAGGTGAGGAGCGAGCCCATGAGCAGGGCGTTGTCCTCGGAGCTGATGAGCACGTAGAGCACCCCGAAGAGCAGGCCCAGGCTGGCGGCGAACCCCCAGCCCCGGCGGAAGCTGTGGAGCACCTGGGCGAGGTAGCTCCCGAGCAGGAGGGTGCAGGCCGAGGCGGCGAGGCCATAGGCGAGCCCGAAGGCCATGCGCTCCGAGAGGCTCAGGAGCAGCAGGAAGAAGATGGCCAGGGCCAGTCCCACCAGGAGGTACTGGATGGGGTGGATGGGCAGCCGGCGGAGCATCTCGAAGAAGAAGAACGCGGGGAAGGTGAGCCCCACGAAGAGGAAGCCGTACTTGGCGGCCCGCTCCGTCATCAGGTAGACGTTGAGCCCCTTCTGGAAGGCCACGCCGAAGGACTCGTCCGTCTGCCCCTTCCCCTCCAGGATGGCGCCGAGGTTGCGCGCCAGGTGGAACACCTCCCAGGTGGCCGTGAAGCCCTGGGGACCCTCGGCGTGCTCGGCCAGGAAGCGCCCCTGGAAGCTGGGGGTGGGCCAGGGGGAGGTGAGGGTGACCTTCGTGCTCTCCGCCACCGGCGCCATGGAGAAGGCCCCGGAGCCCCGGAGGGCCAGGGGCAGGTCGAAGGGGAGCTCGCCCTGGCCCAGCTCCGCCACGGGCCCCAGGTCCACCTGGATGCCCTGCTTCAGCACCCCATGGGGCACGCCCGGGGCGAAGCCCAGGGTGCGGCCCGCCCAGGTGAGGGAGGGCTGGCTGCGGATGCCCCGCAGGTCGGAGAGGCCCACCACCAGGGTGGCCCGGCCCGGGCGCAGCCGACGCGTGCCCTCCAGTCCCAGGTTCGCGGGCACCGCGAAGGTCCCCACCAGGCGGGCGTCCAGCTCGTAGGCCTGGGCCTTGAAGAGCCCCCGGCGCCGTTCCTCCACCTTCGCCACGCCCCGGAGGGTGAGGCTCCTGGGGGCCACCACCTGATGGCCCTCCACCCAGACGGTCTTCCGCGTCACCGCCTTGGTGGCTTCACTCACCTCCTCGTGAACGGTTTCCTCTTCGAAGTCCACCACCAGCAGGGGGCCCGTGAGCTGCTGGCGACCCGCGGTGAGCTCGGCGATCTCGCCTTCCGTCTCGATCTGGCGCTGGTTCCGGGCCGTGATCTGGCCTTCCACCATGGCCAGGGGGATCAGCAGCAGCAGGGCGAGACCCGCGATGATGAGCCCCTTCAGCACGAGCATGCGTTTCATGGTTCCTCCGGGAATGGAACCATCCTCGGCACCGCCCGTGGGGGGACGATGGGGCTGTGTGAAGCGGGGGTGAAGTCAGCCCGGCAGGTGCAGCCAGGCCTCGGCGCCGCCCCCGGGGAGGTTCTCCAGTCCCGCGGCTCCGCCGTGCAGCTCCGCCACCTCCTTCACGAAGCGCAGCCCCAGGCCCGTGCCCTTGCGCCCCGTGGCGGGGCTGGGCAGGGAGTAGAAGGCCTCAAAGACCCGGTCCACCGCATAGTCCGGCAGCCCGGGCCCCGCGTCGCGAACCGCAAGGTGGATCCCATCCGGTGCGGGGCGGGTCGCCACGGTCACCGTGCTCCCCTCCGGGGCGAAGGCCAGGGCGTTGTCCAGGAGGTTCGAGAGGGCCTGCTCCAGCAGGAAGGCTTCGCCATGCACCCGCAGGTGCGGCGCCAGGTCCAGGGCCAGCTTCAGGCTGCGCCGGGCCAGGGCCACTTCCTTGCCTTCCGCCACCCGCCGCACCAGGGCCTCCAGGTCCAGGTCGGTGGGATCCTGCAGCCCCGTGCGCTGCTCCAGGGCAGCCTGATCCAGCATGCGGTCCAGCAGCTCCCGGAGGCGCTGCTCCTGGGCCCGGATGTTCCCCACGAAGCGGCGGCGGTCCGCCTCGGGCATGTCCTCCTCCAGGAGCTCCGCCGCCCCGCGGATGGCGGCCAGGGGGCTCTTCATCTCGTGGGTGAGCGTGGCCACGTAGCGCTCCACGTAGGCGCGGTCCTCCAGCCGGGCCCGCATGGACTCCAGGGCCCCCGCCAGCTCCGAGAGCTCCCCGCCCCCCACGTCGGGGATCTGGGCGCGGTGCCCCTCGGCCACCTGCCGGGCGTAGCTCCGCATGCGCCGGATGGCCTGCACCAGGCCCCAGGTGAGGGTCCCGCCGATGAGGAGGCAGGCCCCGAGCAGCACGAGCCCGGCGTTGAGCACCCGGCGCTGGCTGCGCTCGGCGAAGGGCGTGAGGCTGGCGGTGGGGCTCGCCACGGTGAGCACCCCGATGAGCTTCCCCTCCCAGCGCACGGGGGCGCCCACGTACATGGTGTGGGAGCCCGGATCGCCGGGATCCGCCAGGGAGGCCCGGGCGCCGTACCCGCCCCGCAGGGTGAGGTACACATCGTTCCACCGGCTGAAGTCGACGCCGGGCGGCGTGCCCGCGGAGTCCCACACGAGCAGGCCCTGGGCATCGGTGACGTAGACGCGGAACTCGGCGCTGCGCTTCTCCACCCCGAAGATGCGGGCATGGGGCGCCCGGGCCTGGTAGGCGGCCACGGCCCGGGCGAAGCGCCCCTCGGCCAGGGTGCCCGCGGCCAGCTCCGGGGCGGCCATCTCCGCCAGCAGGTTGGCGCTGTCCACCAGGGCCACCTCGAGCCCCTGCTTCACGCCGGGCTTCACCTCCTGGAGGAAGGTGCTGAGCAGCAGGTAGGCCGCCAGGGCCACGATGACGAAGAACCCCAGGACCATCCGGAGGCTGAGCTTCATGGGGTCCGCGCCGACAGGCTGTAGCCCACGCCCCGGTGGGTCTGGATGGGATCGGCCTCCGGGTCCACGGCCCGCAGCTTGGCCCGCAGGGTCTTCACGTGGGTGTCCACGGTGCGGTCGGAGCTCTCCTCGGCCCCGGCCCACACCTGCTCCATGAGCTGGGTGCGGGTGAAGATGCGCTCGGGCTGTTCCAGCAGCGTGCGGAGCAGGAGGTACTCGTAGCGGGTGAGGTCCAGGGGGGTGCCCCCATAGCGGATGCGGCGCCCCGGCGCATCGTGCTCGAAGCCCCGGAGGGAGGGGGCCTCCCGCCGCTCCAGGCGGCGCAGGATCACCCGCACCCGGGCCACCAGCTCCCGGGGGCTGAAGGGCTTGGCCACGTAGTCATCGCCCCCGATCTCCAGGCCCAGCACCCGGTCCACCTCCTCGCTGCGCGCCGTGAGGAAGAGCACGGGCACCTCGGAGGTGGCCCGGATCCGGCGGCACACCTCGAAGCCCGAGAGGTCGGGCAGGCCCACGTCCAGCACCACGAGGCGCACCGCTCCGGCCGCCACTGCGCCGAGGGCCTCACCCCCCGTGGTCACGTGGCGGGGGGTGAAGCCCTCGGTCTTCAGCGCATAGGCGATGGCATCCGCGATCGCGGGCTCGTCTTCGACGATGAGGATGTCCCCGGCCATGGGGGGACGATAGCAGCTCAGCGGTACTGCACGTGCCCGGTGCCGGCGGCCAGCTCGCCCAGCACCCAGGCGGCCTCGCCCTGGGCCTTGAGGTGGGCCAGCACGGGGTCCACCTGGTCCTGGGCGACCACGAGCACCATGCCCACGCCCAGGTTCAGGGCCTGGCGGGCGTCGTCGATGCCGAGGCCGCCCTTCTCCATGAGGAAGGTGAAGAGGGCCGGGATCTCCCAGCTCTTCGTGTCGATGACGGCATCCAGCGTCTCGGGGAGCACGCGGGGGATGTTGTCCGTGAGACCACCACCCGTGATGTGGGCCATGGCGAGCAGCTGGTGGGCCTTCACGAGGGGCATGAGCTGGGTGAGGTAGGAGCGGTGGATGGCCAGCAGGGCCTCGCCCACGGTTGTGCCCGCGCCCGGCAGGGGATCGTTCACATCGAGCTTCTCCAGCTCGAAGCAGACCTTGCGGGCCAGGGAGTAGCCGTTGGTGTGCAGGCCGCTGGAGGGCAGGCCGATGAGCACGTCGCCGGCCTTCATCTCCGGCAGGCGGGGCAGGAGGTCGGCTTCATCCACGAGGCCCACGATGGTGCCGGCCACATCGACCTCACCCTCGGCGTAGACGCCGGGCATCTCGGCGAGTTCGCCGCCGATGAGGGCGCAGCCGCTCTGCTGGCAGGCGGTGGCCATGCCCTTCACGATGAGCTCGATGACCTCGGGCTCCAGGCGCTGGGCGGCGATGTAGTCGAGGAAGAAGAGGGGGCGGGCGCCCTGCACGAGGATGTCGTTGAGGCAGTGGTTCACCAGGTCCTGGCCCACGGTGTCCCAGATGCCGGCCCGGCGGGCCACCTTCATCTTGGTGCCCACGCCATCCATGGAGGACACGAGGATGGGCTTGGTCTCGGGGAACTGGGCGGCGAAGAGCCCGCCGAAGAGGCCGATGTCGCTGCGGACGCCGGGGGTCTTGGTGGCCTTCACGTGGGGCTTGATGCGGCGCAGGGCCTCGTCCTGCCGGTTGATGTCGACCCCGGACGCGGCGTAGCTGGTCTTGCCCTGAGACATAGGTCCCCCCCAAGGGGCCATTTTCCCATGAAATCCGGGGCTTTCCTACCCTTGGTTCCGGAGGCGCGCCCTACTTGGACTCCCCGTCGAAGGTGGGCTTCTCCAGGGCGGGCTTGCCCCCGATGTACCGGGCCAGCCAGCTCTGCACCTCCCAGTTCCAGTGGATGGCGTTCTGGGGGGAGAGGATCCAGTGGTTCTCATTGGGGAACACCACCAGGCGGGAGGGCACCCCCATGGCCTGCAGCACCCCGTAGAGCTCCAGCCCGTTGCCGTAGGGCACCCGGTAGTCCAGCTCCCCGTGGGTGATCAGGGTCGGGGTCTTGAAGTTCCGGGCATAGAACATGGGGTTCTGCTGCTGCATGCCTTCCAGGTTCGACCAGGGCTTGCCGCCCATGACCTCCGGGAAGCCGTGGGGCACGTCCGTGGCGTACTGAGCGTAGGAGTTGTTCACGCCCGCGTGGTCGACGATGGCCTTGAAGCGGTCCGTGTGGCCCAGCACCCAGGCGGCCATGTAGCCCCCGTAGCTGGCCCCGGCGGCGGCCAGGCGGTTCCGGTCCAGGTTGGGCAGCTTCTTCAGCAGCACGTCCGTGGCCCTCATGATGTCCTCGAAGGGCATGTCGCCCCACTGGTTCTGGATGCTGCGGCTGAAGGCCTCCCCGAACCCCGTGGACCCGTGCCGGTTCACCCAGCTCACCACGTAGCCCGGCGCCGCGAAGACGTGGGCGTTCCAGCGGTAGCTCCAGCTGTCCCGCACCATGGTGTGGGGCCCCCCGTGCATGAGCTGGACCAGGGGGTAGGACTTCGCGGGGTCGTAGCCCGGCGGGTAGATGAGCCAGCCCTGCACGGTGGCCTTGGCGGCGCCCGTGAAGGTGTAGCTCTCCACCTTGCCCAGGGCCAGGGTGCCCAGCAGGGCATCGTTGAAGTGGGTGAGCTGCCGGGGGGCTGCCGCGCCCGGGTCCAGGGCGAACAGCTCCGCGGGGCGATCCGTGGTGTCGTTCAGGAAGACCGTGGTCCCGGCCTTCACCCGCAGCGCGGTGGAGGTGCCGCCGCCATAGGCGGGCTTGAGCCCGGTGCCATCGGCCTTCAGGGTGAAGATGGGGACCCGCCCCCGGTCCTCCGCGGTGAGCCAGAGCGTCCCCCCGTCCTCGGAGAGCTCCAGCTCCTCGATGCCGTAGTCCAGCCCCTTGCTGATGGGGAGGTTCTTCCCGCTGGCCAGGTCGTGGCGCCAGAGCTTGGCGAATTCCCCCGCGTAGTAGGGGATCTCATGGCGCACGAAGTAGATGGACCGGCCATCGGGGGTGAAGCGGGGCCGGGCGTCGCCCCCCCGGTTCTCGGGCGTGAGGTTCCGCTGCGTGCCCGACCCGTCCGTGGGGAGGAGGATCACGTCGTCGTTGGGGAAGTCCCGGTAGGGGGGCGGGGTCATGTCCAGGGTGAGGGCGACCCACTTGCCATCGGGGGAGAGATCGTAGCTGGCCTCCCCGGTGGCCCCGAAGAGCCGGTTCCAGCGGGGCGTGAGGTCGGTGACGGCCTGGGAGGCCACATCCACCTTGAGCAGGCGGTTGGCGAGGTTGTCCGTGAGGTAGTGGTCGAAGTAGCGGTAGCGGCGGTCCTCCGTGACCTTGGCGGTCATCTTGGAGTCCTTGCGGCGCTTGGCCTCCTTGCGCATGGCGGCGAGGTCGGACTTGGCCAGGGTCCCCGCCAGCTCGGGGATCACCGTGGTCGCCACCACCACGCCGCGGCCATCGGGCATCCACCTGGGCGAAGCCACCCCGAAGGGCCAGTCCAGCACCTTCTCCGCCTCGCCGCCGGCGAGGTTCAGCACGTAGAGGGCCGTGCCCTCATCCTCGCCCCGCTTGGAGGTGAAGGCGATGCGGCTGCCATCGGGACTCCACGCCGGTGATCCATCGTTGGCCTGGGCGGTGGTGAGGCGCCGGGGCGCGCCGCCCGAGAGGTCCACCATCCACAGGTGGGTGGTGCTCTTGTTCTTCTCGATGGACCACTCCTGGACCGTGAAGACCACCTTCCGCCCATCGGGCGAGAGGGCCGGGCTGCCCAGGCGCTTCATGGCCCACAGAT
>JBGASN010000051.1:0-22284 GCA_044229665.1 Holophagaceae bacterium | reverse complement strand
CCCACGACGCCCTGGACGTGATGAGCCAGAGCGGTTGCGCCAACTGCGGCGCCCCCAAGCTGCCCCACCGCGTGTGCCCCTCCTGCGGCCACTACCGCGGCAAGCAGGCCGTCCGCGTCGCCTCCAACAGCTAACCGCTGACCGAGGATCGCTTGGCTGAGGCCGGAGTGACGGGCGCCCGCATCGCGCTCGACGTCATGGGGGGCGACCATGCCCCCCAGGCCACGCTCGCCGGTGCCAAGGACGCCCTCCATCGCTTCCCCTCCGTCCACCTCCTCCTGGTGGGGGACGAAGCCAAGATCAAGCCCCTCCTGGCCCACCATGGCCTGGAGGGGTCCCTCGCGTCCCGCTTCGAGGTGGTTCACGCCCCTGCGGTGGTGGACTTCCACGACGAGCCCAAGGTGATCCTCAAGGAGAAGAAGGATTCCTCCGTGCGGGTCTGCGCCCAGCTGGTGCGCGAGGGCAAGGCCGATGGCATGGTCAGCATGGGCCACACCGGCGCGGCCATGATGGCCTCCACCCTGGTCATCGGGAAGCTCGATGGCGTGGAGCGTCCGGCCCTGGCCGGCCTCATGCCCAATGGGCCGGGCAAGTTCACGATCCTCACGGATGTGGGCGCCAACATCGACTCCCGGGCCGAGCACATCGCCGGCTTCGGCCTCATGGCCAGCATCTACGCCGAACAGGTCCTGGGCCTGCACCGACCCCGTGTGGGGGTCATGAGCGTGGGCGAGGAAGACACCAAGGGCACCGAGGTCACCCTCGCCGCCTGCGCCCTGCTCAGGGGCATGGATCTCAACTTCCAGGGCAACGCCGAGGGCCGGGACCTCTGGAACGGCCGCTTCGATGTCATCGCCTGCGATGGATTCCTGGGCAACGTGGTGCTCAAGAGCGCCGAGGGCCTGGGCAAGATGCTCAAGGTGGGCATCTCCGAGGCCATCAAGGCCTCCCTCCAGTCCATGCTGGGCGGGCTCCTGGTGAAGTCCTCCCTCAAGGCCTGGTTCAACCAGCTGGACTACCGGGAATACGGCGGCCTGCCCCTGCTGGGCATCAAGGGCGTCTCCATCATCGGTCACGGCTCCAGCGATGCCCGGGCCGTCATGAACGGCATCGGCGCGGCCCTGAAGGCCATCGACAGCAAGCTGGTCGAGAAGATCGCGGCGCGCATGGCGCCCGCCAAGTCCAACTGAACCCGCAGAGGTGAGCAGAGGGGCAGAGGTGAACAGAGAAAAGCTGGAGTGGACCCCTTTCCTTCCTCTGCTCACCTCATCCTTTCTCTGCTCACCTCTGCGTGTTCGGTTGCTTTTTTGAGGTGATTCCATGAGCAAAGTCGCGTGGCTGTTCCCCGGGCAGGGCTCCCAGGCCGTGGGCATGGGCATGGCCCTCGCCGCCGCCGAGCCCGCCGCCAGTGCGGTGCTGCAGGATGCGGACGTGGCCCTGGGCTTCCCCCTCTCCACGCTCATGGCGGAAGGGCCCGAAGAGCAGCTGAAGCTCACGGAGCACACCCAGCCCGCCATCCTCACCCACAGCACCATGGTGGTGCGGGCCTACGCCCACCGCCTGCCCAAGGCGGACTTCGTGGCCGGTCACAGCCTGGGTGAGTACAGCGCCCTGGTGGCGGCCGGCACCCTGTCCTTCGCCGAGGCGGTGCGCACCGTGCGCGAGCGCGGTCGGGCCATGCAGGTGGCCGTGCCCGTGGGGGTGGGCGCCATGGCCGCCCTGCTCGGCATGAGCCGGGAGGATGTGGAGGCCAGCTGCGCCGACGCCGCCGCCCAGACCGGGAAGATCGTGGTGCCCGCCAACTTCAACGGCCCCGGCCAGATCGTCATCGCCGGCCACAAGGAGGCCGTGGAGGCCGCCATCGAAGCAGCCAAGACCCGCGGCGGGCGCAAGGCCATGCTGCTGCCCGTGAGCGCCCCCTTCCACAGCCCCCTCATGGAGGCCGCCCAGGCCCACATGACGCCGCTGCTGCAGGCCCTCACCTTCAAGGCGCCCTTCGCGCCCCTCGTGAACAACGTGGATGCCGCCGTGGTGAGCGATCCCGAGGCCATCCGCGACGGCCTCGTGCGGCAGATCCCCGGCGCCGTGCGCTGGGAGGCCATCCTGGACGTGCTCTTCGAGCAGGGCGTCACCACCTTCCTGGAGCTGGGCCCCGGCAAGGTGCTCGCCGGTCTCGTGAAGCGGCAGGCCAAGGAGCGGGGGCTGGAGGTCTCCGCCCTCTCCATCAGCACCCCGGAGGACCTGGCCCAGCTGGGCTAGGGCCCCGTGCCCAAGATCCGCATCCACAAGGCCGACCGTCGCCTGGAGCTCTGGGAGGGAGGGGCCTGCGTGGGGTCCTGGCCCTGCCGCTTGGGGCGCCAGCCCGAGGGCTCGAAGGAGCGGGAGGGGGATGGGCGCACGCCCGAGGGCCGCTTCTACATCTGCACCCGCAATGAAGCGAGCCGCTTCCACCGCTTCCTCGGGCTGAGCTATCCCACCCCGGGGGACGCCGCCCGGGGGCTCGTGAAGGGGCTGGTCACCGTGCCCGAAGCGGCCGCCATCGGCGAAGCCCATGCGCGGGAAGTTCGGCCTCCCTGGGATACCGTCCTGGGCGGTCAGATCGGCATCCACGCCGCTCCCACGGGCGAGCCCATGCCGGAGGGGGATTGGACCGAGGGCTGCATCGCGGTGGATCCCGAGGTCATGGACCGCCTCTGGGACGCCTGTCCCCTGGGGGCCCACGTGCGCATCCTCCCATGAACCTCAATGGGGGCTATGCCTATCGGGAGGTGGTGACGCGATCGTTCGCCGGCCGCACCGTCCTCGCCCGGCTGTTGGAATACCAGCACACCGATGAGGCCACCTGGCGGCAGCGCCTCGCGGAGGGTCGGGTGACCCTGGATGGCCGTCCCGCCGGGCCGGCGGACGTGCTCCAGGTCGGTCAGGAGTTGACGTGGGTGCGTCCGCCCTGGGAGGAACCCGAAGCTCCCTGTGCCACCGCGGTGCTGTTCGAGGATGAGCACCTGGTGGCCGTGGCCAAGCCATCGGGCCTGCCCACCCTGCCCGGAGGCGGCTTCCTGGAGCACACCCTGCTGCACCTCGTGCGTCGCCGCCATCCGGAGGCTTCACCCTTGCATCGCCTGGGTCGGGGGACCTCGGGCGTGGTGCTCTTCGCGCGCACGGAGCCGGCCCGCCAGATCCTCGCCCGGGCCTGGCGCGACCACGAGATGACCAAGGTGTACCGGGCCCTGGCCCAGGGCCATCCCGAGGCGGAGGCCTTCGACATCGAGGTGCCCATCGGCCCCGTGCCCCACCCGCGGTTGGGTTCCCTGCATGCCGCGACGCCGGCGGGAAGGCCGTCGCACAGCTCGGTGCGGATGGTGGAGCGCCGGGGGGATGGAACGAGCCTCCTGGAGGTCACCATCCGCACGGGCCGCCCGCACCAGATCCGCATCCACCTCGCCGCCGCCGGCTTCCCCCTGGTGGGGGATCCGCTCTACCTACCGGGGGGCGGGGCGGGGGCGGACGCCCTCCCGGGGGACCTGGGCTACCATCTCCACGCCCTCCGGCTGGAGGGCACCCACCCCCTGGATGGAGTGCCCTTCCGCATTTCCTGCCCGGCGCCCCCCCTGCTGCGCCCGAGACCGATCCCATGACCCCCCTCGTCTACCTCCACGGCTTCTCCTCCGCGCCCGGGGGCAACAAGGGCACCTTCGTGCGCAAGTGGGCCGAAACCCGGGGCATCCCCTTCCACGCGCCGGATCTCAACCTGCCCACCTTCGAAACGCTCACCATCTCGGCCCAGGTGGCGGCCGTTGAAGCGCTGCTGGCCGGGTTGGCGGGGCCCCCCGTGGTGGTGGGCAGTTCCATGGGCGGCTTCGTGGCCACGGCGGTGGCGCACCGGGGCGCCGCCCTCCGCCGTCTCATCCTCCTGGCGCCCGCCATCCACTTCGGTCAGCGGCGGCTGGCCTCCCCCACCTGGGCGCCCTACTGGGCCCAGGGGGAGCTGGAGGTCTTCCATTACGGGGACGGTCGGCCGCGCCGGCTGGGCCCGGCCCTCAAGGCGGACCTGCCGAACTGGATGGGCGATGACACCTGGCGGGTGCCCCAGCCCACGGTGATCCTCCATGGCCGCGCCGACGCGCTGGTGCCCCTCGAGGTGAGCGTGGCCTTCGTGGCCCGGAACCCCCACGCGGAGCTGCACGTGCTGGACGACGGCCACGAGCTGTTGGAGCTGCCCACCCTGGCGCGGCTGCGGGGCGAGCTGGAGCGGGCCTTCGCCTGAGCTCGGGTGCGGGTGGCCCCACGGGACGGCGATCCGCCCCAGGGTGGTTGGCGGGCGTCCGGTCGGGCCGCAGGGTGGGTTCAGGAGCTCCCATGACCCACCCCCTCATCGAATCCCGTCCCCTCCGCCCGGAACCGGCCCTGGCCTTCGTCCGGATCGCCTGCGCCCTGGTGCTCCTCGTGCACCCGGTCCACCGGCTCAGCCATGGGAATGTGCCGGGCTTCGGGGAGTGGCTCCTGAGCGTCGGGATTCCCAAGGGGGACTGGGTGGCCTGGGCGGTCACCCTCCTCGAGCTGGCCGCAGGCTCGCTCCTGGTGTTCCGCCGACTGGTGGTGCCCGCCTGTGCAGTCCACATCACGGTGCTCGCCATGGGCATCAAGATGGTGCACGGCCCCGAGGGTTGGTTCGTCGTGGGGGGCGGCCGGAACGGGGTGGAGTTCAGCGTGCTGCTCATCGCCTGCCTGCTCGGCATCGCCTGGGGCCACCTGCCGAAGCGGGCGGATGTGATTTAGGTATTTTGACAAATATCTAAATGGGCCCATCCTGGGGGGTGGAATGGATGCCTCCCCCCATGCGACGGCCTTCAAGGCCTTGGCCGACCCCACCCGGCGCGCGATCCTCGAGCGCCTGAAGGGCGGGGATCTCAGCGCGGGCGAACTGGCGGAGGGCTTCGCCCTCACGGGGGCGAGCCTCAGCCACCACCTGTCCCTCCTGCTTCAGGCGGGGCTCGTGCGCGTGCGCCGGGAGGGGGCCTTCCGCATCTACACCCTGCACACCACCGTGCTCCAGGAGGTGCTCTCATGGCTGATGGACCTGAACGGGAAACCCCCGAAGGCACGCCGGAGCCGCTGAGCTTCCTGGCCGAGATCGCGCCGGCCCTCCTGGCCGTGGCGGCGCTCTGGGCCGTGAGCCTGTGGGCCTGGCCCAAGCTGCCCGAGCGGGTGCCCACCCACTGGGGGATCTCGGGCAAGCCGGACGCCTGGGGGCCCCGGTCCGCCATGGTCTTCACCCTCCCGGGCATCCTCACGGGCCTGGTGGCCATCGTCATCCTCGTCTCACGTCCGGCCTTCGATTTCAAGACCGCGCGGGGCATGGACCCGAAGGTCCGGCGTTGGATCCTGGGCCTCACCAGCTTCCTCTTCGTGGGCCTCCATGGCCGGATGCTCCTCCACCTGATGGGGGGAACCCCGGAGGCGCCACCTGCATTCATCTGGGGGGTGGTCGGCGTCTTCATGCTGGCCCTGGGCAACCAGTTCCCCCGCCTGGAACCGAACCAGTGGGCGGGCATCCGCATCCCACCGACCCTCGAGGATCGCCGGGTGTGGAAATCCACCCACCGCTTCGCGGCACCCTGGTTCATGGGGGCCGGCCTGATCATGATCCTGGCCGCCTGCCTTCCGGGATCGGTGGGGCCGTGGGTGGGGCTCACGGCCCTGATCGGCGCCATCCTCCCCCCCATCGTCCACGCCTACCGGCTGCGCAGCCGCCTCTCCTGAGATGCCCATGCGATCCTTCGTACCCCTGCTGGCCTCCCCGGTCCTCCTCGCGGCACCCCAGGCTCCGACGGCGGCGCCCGAACGCGAGGTCACCTTTCCGGGGTTCAACGGCGTGACCCTCAAGGGCTCGGTCCTCAAGGGGGACGGCCATCCCTATTTCGCGGTGATGGTCGCCGGCAGCGGCCCCACGGATCGGAACTGGTCCTCCCGGCTCCTGCCCAAGCCCAGCCATGGGGGACGCGACCTCGCCAGCTGGTTGCAGGCCCAGGGGGTGGGCAGCCTCCGCTTCGACAAGCGCTTCATCGGGGCCTGGGACCCGAAGATGGACATCTCCCTCGAAGCCCAGGCCGGGGACGTGAAAGCGGCCGTGGCCTTCGCCCGGACGCTCCCCGAGGCCAAGGGGAAGCGCATCCTTCTCGTGGGGCACAGCGAGGGCTGCCTGATCTCCCTGGTGGCCGCCACGGATGCGGAGGGCCTGCTCCTGCTCGCGCCACCCGCCCAGTCCATGGGGCGGCTCATCCGCGACCAGGTGCAGCGCCAGCTCACCGCGGCCGGCGTCGACGGCGAAGCGGCGAAGCCCCACCTCGCCCACCTGGACCGCGTGTTCGAGGCCATCCGCCGGGGGGATCCCGAGCCCAAGGCCCTGGAGGGGGTCGCCCCGGGCATCGTGATGCTCGGCCACGGCCTCATGGCCGGCGTGAACCTGCCCTTCGTGAAGGCCACCCTGGATCTGGATCCCTGGCCCATGGCCGCGCGCTACACCGGCCGGCTGGCCGCCCTCTGGGCCGGGGCCGACGTGCAGTGTCCCCGACCCCTGGAGCCCCCGGCGGGGTTCCGGGGCACGGTCCTCGATCTGCCCGGGGCCAACCACGTGCTGAAGCGGGAGACCCGGGATCCCCGCTCCCTGGATGGCGTGAAGGCGGCGGAGGCCTATGGTGACGACACCCCCATGGCGGACCTGACCCCCCTGGGAACCTGGCTGAAGGCGCTGCGGTAAGGCCTCCCGAGTTCCGGTAAGCTGGGGTGTTTCCAGGAGTTCCCATGTTCTCACTCGACGGCAAGATCGCGCTCGTCACCGGCGCCAGCCAGGGCATCGGGGAAGCCATCGCCAAGGCCCTCGCCAAGCAGGGCGCGCTGGTGGTCTGCGCCGCCCGTACCGAGGCCAAGCTCACCGTCGTGGCGGAGGCCATCCGCGCCGAGGGCGGAAAGGCCGACGTGGTGGTGATGGACCTCAGCAGCACCGAGAGCGTGAAGGCCGCCGTGGCCACCACCCTGGAGCGCCATGGTGCCTTGCACATCCTCGTGAACAACGCCGGCATCACCCGCGACAAGCTCCTCATCCAGATGAAGGAGGAGGACTTCGACGCCGTGATCAACACGAACCTCAAGGGGGCCTACACGGCCATCCAGGCGGCCACGAAGGCCATGATGAAGCAGCGCACGGGCCGCATCATCAACATCGCCTCCGTGGTGGGCCAGATGGGCAACGCCGGCCAGGCCAACTACGTGGCCGCGAAGGCGGGCCTCATCGGCCTCACCAAGTCCGTGGCCCGGGAGCTGGCCAGCCGCAACGTCACCGCCAACGCCGTGACCCCCGGCTACATCGAGACCGACATGACCTCGGGACTGCCCGAAGACGTGAAGGCCGAATTCAACAAGCAGATCCCCCTGGGCCGCATGGGCAAGCCCGAGGACATCGCCGCCGCCGTGTGCTTCCTGGCCTCCGACGAGGCCGCCTACGTGACCGGACAGATCGTCAGCGTGAACGGCGGAATGCTGATGCCCTGAGCCGCCCTGTGGCACCCTGATCCGGATGACTTCGCAGCCCCCCAGGACCACCTCCCTGCCCGCGCGGCTGGCGAGGGCCTGGGGGGCCTTCTCCTTCCGGCGCCACTGGCCTTGGGTCGCCTTCCTGTCGGGGTGGATACTCCTCCCGGCCACCGATGGAAGCTGCCTGGCCGCCTTGATCTTCTGGGCCGGCGGCTCCGTGCTGCTGGTCCGGGGCCTCAAGTGGATCTGGCGCAAGCTGGTCTTCCGGGTGTCCCGCCGTCTCTGGGCCATCCTGGGCTTCCTCTCGGTGCTCCCGGTGCTGGGCCTGGCCGTGCTCTTGCTCTCCCTGGCCTGGCTGGCCCTGGGCGCCCAGGTGAGCCGCACCACCCAGCAGAACCTCGAGGCCTGGGAGCAGGCGGTGCGGGTGGCCAACGCCCAGCCCTCGGACCGGGACGCCGTGCTCGCCCTGCGCACCCACGGGCAGGCCTGGGTGAACCATGTGAAGGTGCTGCCGAAGGGCGTGAAGCCCTCGTTCGTGGGGTTGGTGTGGGATCGCACCCCGAAGGGGGAGGGCGAGGGGCTCAACGGGGGCGACGAGGATACCTTCCTCCTGGCCGTCCGCCGCGAGGAGGGGGGCTTCCGCCTCCTCCGCCTGGAGTTGGGGCGCCTGGGCATCCAGAGCCAGGCCCTCATGGGCGGCGCCATCACCTACCGGCTCCAACCGGCCCGGGAACCCGGACCCAAGGATGCCAAGGTCGTGGCCGGGGATGGACCGCCCCGACCCATCAGCCGGCCCCAGGAGGAGGTGATCGCCACCTGGGTGCAGGGTGAGCGGCCCCAGGGGCGCCTCCTGTTCGCCCCCTTCGCCCTGCCAGCGCAGGACCTGCCCATCCTGGAGTGGGCCACGGGCCGGCCCCTCCTCCTCAACGTGCGGCCGGAGACGAGCCTCAAGGCGCTCTTCCGGGGCTACGCCACCCGGGAGCGGCAGCCCTTCTCCGAGAGCACTGTCCTGGCCATCGTCGGGGTGGCCTCGCTGCTCTTCTTCATCGCCGCCGGTCAGCTGGTGGCCACCATCCTGGGCCTGCGCATGGCCTGGACCCTGGGTGCCTCGGTGGATGACCTGCATGCGGGGGTGAAGCGCCTGGCCGCCGGGGATTTCGGCGCCCGCATCCGACCCCGCAGCAAGGATCAGATCGGGCACCTGGCCGAATCCTTCAACGGAATGGCGGCCCAGCTCCAGTCCTCCCTCCATGAGCGGGAGGTCCGCCTCCAGCTGGAGGAGGAGCTGCGCGTGGCCCGCGAGGTGCAGACGCGGCTCCTGCCCGACGTGGCCACCTTCGGCCTGGGGGTGCAGGTGCAGGCCACGCTCCTCCCCGCCCGGGAGGTGGCGGGCGACTTCTACGACCTGCACCGGCTGCCGGATGGGCGCCTCGCCTTCCTGGTGGCGGACGTGAGCGGCAAGGGCACCAGCGCCGCCTTCTACGCCGCGGAGTTGAAGGGCATGGTGGCCGCCCTGGGCAGCACCCTGGCCGATCCCCTGGAGGCGGCCACCCGCCTCAACGCCATCTGGTGCCTCAGCCACGACAAGCGCACCTTCATCACCCTGGCCTTCGGCACCTTCGAGCCCGCCACGGGCCGCTTCGCCTTCATCCGCGCCGGGCACACCCCTGGCTACCTGCGGCGCGCCGCAGGCACCGTGACGCGTCTCCAACCCCGCGGGCTCGGGATCGGCCTGACCTCCAAGGGCTTCCGGGAGCGCCTGGAGCTCTGCGAGGGCACCCTCGCCCCGGGGGATGCCCTCCTCCTCTTCACCGATGGGCTGAGCGAGGCCCATGGCCCGGAGGATGCGCTCTACGGCGATGATCGGATCCAGGCCGTGCTGGCCCAGGCGGGGGATCCCATCCCCGCGCTCCTGGCGGATGTGGCCGCCTTCACCGGCGATGGCCCGCTGGCGGACGACCTCACGTTGATGGTGCTGAAGGGCTAGCCTTCCGCCGGCGGATCCGGCAGGGGCAGCCCCTGAAGGCGCAGGAAGGTGAGCTTGTCCCAGTACCCGCGCTGGAACCGGATGCGCCCCTCCACGATGTGGAAGAAGCCGCAGCCCCGCAGGCCCAGGGGATCCTTCCACTCGAGGATGGCCCACTCGCCATCCACGAAGAGGTTCTCCACCTCGCACACCATGGTGGCGGTGGCGAAGCCGCTCCGGAACATCTCCCGGATGGCCGCCTGTCCGATCACGGGCGCCTCCGCCACCTGGTGGTTGATGGCCTCCGGGGCGTAGAGCGCGGCCAGGGCCTCCACGTCCGCCCGGTTGAAGGCGGCCACCCAGGTCAGCACCAGCTCCCGCGGGTTCATGGAGCCCCCGACCTCAGGCGTTTTTCGAAGCCCGCGGCCTCCTCGGGGCACTGGCGCCGGGCCTGGGCCACGGCCTTGAGCCAGGCCTCGCGGGCCTCCGAGGGGCGGCCCTGCGCGGCCCGGAGCTCACCCAGGGCCCCGTGCACGAAGGGGTCCTCGGGGCGGAGGGCCAGGGCCCGCTCCACCAGCGGCTCCGCGGCGGAAGGCCGGGCGGGGAGCTGGGCGTGGGCGAGGCCAGCCAAGGCGCGGGCCTCCATCTCGGGGTCCTCGGTGGCGGCGCCGATGGCCTGGGCCGCCCGGTCCTGGACCTGGGCATCGGCCACTTTGCCTTCGAGGCGGTCCACCTTGGCGATCTCGAGCCGGGCCATGCCCTCCAGGGGCTTGCGCTGGAGCTCCAGGGCCAAGGCCAGGCCCCGCACGAGGAAGCCCCGGGCGTCGGTGCTGCGTCCCTGCAACCGGGCGAGGATGCCGAGGTTGAGCAGGGGCACGATGAGGCCCGGGCGGTTCCCGGCGGCTTCCCGCAGGGCCATGCCCTCCTTGAGGAAGGCCTCGGCCTCGCTGAAGCGCAGGCGGCCGATGGCCACGTCGCCCAGGTTCACCAGGGCGAAGGCCTGGGTCAGGGGTTCACCCTCGGATTTGGCCCAGGCGAGGTTGGCGCGGTAGAGCGCCTCGGCCTCATCCAGGCGACCCGCATCCTTGGCGAGGATCGCGAGGTTGTTCCGGATCTGGGCCACCTCCCGGGGTTGGCCCAGCGCTTCCTGCATGGCCAGGGCCTGCTGCAGGCTGGCCTGGGCCTTGGGGGCGTCCTTGCGCCACATGTGGATGAGGCCCTGGTTGTTGAGGATGGCGGCTTCGTCGTCGCGGTCCCCGAGGCGGCGCGCCAGATCCAGGGCCAGCTCCGCATCCCGCAGGGCCTGGTCGAAGGTGCCCTTCTCGCTGCCATCCAGCACCAGGTTCAGGAGGGCGCGCAGCTCCGTGCGCCGCAGGCCCTGGGCCCGGGCGGCGAAGCGCGACCACTGGAGCGTGGCGCGGCTGGAGGCCTCACCCCCATGCGCTTCGAGGATGCCCTGCTGGAGCACGGCCAGGGCGAAGTCCGGAGCCTGGGCCGTGGCCCGGCGGAAGGCCGCGAGGGCCTCCTTGGGCTTGGCCTGGTTGCGGAGGCGGTTGCCCTCGGCGAAGGCGGTGAGGGCCTCCGGGGAGATCTGGAACTCGGGCAGGCGCACGCGCCCCAGCGGCGCCACGGCCTTGAGCAGGTCGTCGGCGGCTTTGCGGGCCAGGGCCTGGGTGGCCGTGGCGTCGCCGAGGGGATGGGTGACGGTGGTGTGGGCGCGCACGCGGCCGGACAGATCCTTCAGGTCCAGGTTCAGCACCAGCTGATCGCCCACTTGATGGGCTTCGCCCAGGAGGGTGAGCTCCACCCCGGCGCGCCGCAGCTGGCCCGCCAGGTCCGTGGTCCCCCGCTGCAGGAGGGCCGCCACCTCTTCCGGCGGCAGTACGGTGAGGCGAGGGCTCTCGGCCAGCAGGCTGCCGATGAGCTCGGGGAGCGCACCGCCGAGATCCAGGGCGCGCTGGGCGTCCAGGTCCCGCTCGAGGAGGGGGAGGATGGCCACGCGGGCGGGGTGGCGGGCGGCCAGGTCCGCGATGGCGCCGCGGCTGTGGAGCCAGGCGAGGGTGCCCGTCACGGCGAGGGCGGCGAGGCCGGCGCCCAGGGCCCACCGCGCCGCGGAGGGGGGGGCCAGGAGCTCATCGAGGAGCACCACCACCTGAGCTGCGGTGGGGCGGAGCACGGGTTCCTTGGCGAGCAGGCCCTCCAGCAGCTCCCGCACCTTGCGGGGGACCCGGCGCGGAAAGGGAAGCCGTTCACCGCGCAGCACGTGGAGCAGTCGCTCGCGCCCTTCGCCCGCGAAGGGGTTGCTGCCGAAGCAGAGCTCCCAGGCCACCACGCCCAGGGAGAAGAGGTCGCTGGGGGGACCCGCCTTCTTGCCGGAGATCTGTTCGGGGCTGGCGTAGGCGGGGCTGCCCATGAAGAGGCCGGCCTGGGTCATGCCCTCCCACACGTTGACGCCGCTGCGGGAGCCGCTGCGGTGGGCGCCGGTTTCCCGCTGGGTGGCCTGGGAGCCGCTCTCGGCCCGGGCCAGCAGGCTGGGGAGGATGGGCACCTGGGAGGGCGTGTCGAGGCCGCCCTCATTGGTGAGGCGGGCCAGGCCGAAGTCGAGCACCTTCACTTCACCGGAGCCCGTGACCATCACGTTCGAGGGCTTCAGGTCGCGGTGCACGAGCCCCTTGGCATGGGCGGCTTCCAGGGCCCGGGCCACGCCGCGCAGGAGCCCGAGCTTGGCCTTGAGGGGCAGCTTTTCCGCCGCTTCATCCAACCGACGTCCCTCGATCCACTCCAGGGCGAGGAGGGGCTGATCCCCCACCTCCACCCAGTCGAACACCTGGCAGACGTTCGCGTGGTTCAGCTGCGCCAGGGCCAGGGCTTCCCGCTTGAAGCGGGCCCGGGTCTCCTCATCGCGGAGCTGCTCCGGGTGCACGGCCTTGAGGGCCACCTCCCGCTCCAGCACCGCATCCCACGCGCGGGCCACCTCGCCCATGCCGCCCCGGCCCGCCAGGGCCAGCACCTCGAAGCGATCCAGCAGGCGCATGCCCGGCTCCAGGCGGAAGCCGGAGCCGGTTCCAAGGGGGAAGGGTGGGGGCGTGTCGGCCATGGGACTGACCCCACGCTAGCAGGCGCACCGAGGCCGATCCACCGCCCGGGGCGGGGCGGTGGCTCAGTCGCGCAGCTCGGCCTGGCGTTCCCCGTCCGCCCACTGCAGGCGGAGGGACTGGCCAGGGCGCGTGTCCCCGGCTGCGGTGATGGGACGCCCTGCTTCGTCCAGGGCCAACACGAAGCCCCGCTGCAGGGGGCCGCGGGGATCCAGGGCCTTCAGGCGTTCCTGCAGGATGGCCAGGGTGTGGTCCCGACGTTGAAGGGCGCGGTCGGCGGCCGGAGCCAGGCGCCGGGTCGCCAGGGCCAGCCGCGGGCGATCCGCTTCGCCGAGGCTGCCGCCCGTGCGTTCCAGGCGGTGCCGCAGCGCGGCCAGGCGCTGGGCGCCCAGGGCCAGCCGGCGGCGGGGGTGGGCGCCCTCCAGGCGGGCGCGGAGGGTGTCCAGGCGACCCTCCAACCGCATCAGCCGCTCGGGCACCGCGCGCATGGCGGGGCTGTCGGCCAGGAGGTAGAGGGTGCTCTCAAGTCCCCGCAGGCGCCAGTCCAGGGCCCGGACCAGGCCCTCCTTCCGTCGGCGGAGTTCGGCGCCCAGGCGCCCCAGGTCCGGCGTGGCCAGCTCCGCGGCCTGGCTGGGCGTGGCGGCCCGGCGGTCCGCCGCGAGGTCCACCAGGGTGGTGTCGATCTCGTGGCCCACGCCGGTGACGATGGGCACCGGGCAGGCGGCCACCGCCCGCACCAGCTCCGGATCGTTGAAGCCCCAGAGATCCTCGAGGCTGCCGCCGCCGCGCACCAGGAGGATCACCTCGCAGCCCCAGTGGGGATCCGAAATTTCCTGGAGGGCCATGAGGTTCTCGAAGACGCACCGGTCCCCCTGGGCGGCGGCCGGGTGGACGAGCACATCGATGCCCGGGGCCCGGCGCGCGGTCACCTGGAGCACATCGCGCAGGGCCGCGCCGCCCAGGGCCGCCACCACGCCAATGCGGCGGGGCAGGGCGGGCAGCTCGCGCCTGGGCCGATCAAACACGCCCTCGGCGCGCAGCTGGGCCTCCAGCTCCCGCAGCCGCTGCTGCAGGTCGCCGACACCGGCCCGCTCGCAGTGGGTCACGGCGAAGGTGAGGCTGCCGCCCGGCACGTAGAGGTTGAGGCTGCCCTTCACCACCACCCGGTCGCCGTCTTTGGGTTGATGCTTCAGCCGGCCCTGGCTGGAGGCCCACACGGCGCACTGCAGGGCGGCGCCCTCCTCTTTGAGGGTGAAGTACCAGTGGCGGCCCGAGGTGCGGGCGTTGCTCACCTCGCCCACGAGCACCACCGCGGCGAAGGCGGGCTCGAGCCGGGCCTTCAGGCCTTCCAGGAACCGCTTGACGGAGAGGGGAGTGTCCACGCCTCCATTGTCACGGAAAACAGAGCTGGATCCACACGGGACGGTAGCGGGGGCTGCCATCCGGAAGGCGGGGCGTGCCCGCGTCGACGACGGTGCACCCGTGGTAGGCATCCCCGGGCACGGGGAAAAAATTCGTCGTCAGCTGGTGGGATCCGGCGTAGGGGGCCCCTGTGGCGTCCACGTTCACGGCCGCGCCGAAGGCACCCAGGCCCAGGGCCGCCCAGTTGGCGGTCACCAGGGGCCAGGTCACCAGGGGATCCTGCTGGTGGCTGAACCCGTAGATGCGATCCGCGGGCGTGGCGCCGGCAGGGGCGTACCAGGAGGCGGGCTGGCCCACGTCGCTGCGCCAGTCGGCGGGGCTGGAGAAGCACACGGCCCGGACGACGGGGTGGAGCTTCGCGATCACGCCGGCATGGCCGCCGCCCTGGCTGTGGCCGGCCACCACCACCTTCGTCCAGTCCGGCTGGCCGGCGGTCAGGTACTGCCCCCACTGTTCCGCCGGATAGGTGGCGGCGAGGTAGGTGAGCAGGGCCGTGAGGCGGTGCTCCAGGCACTCCGTGGGGTTCACGTTCACGAGCGGGGAGAGGTCCTGGCCGGTGATGATCTCCCGCCGCACATCCCCGTGGGCGTTGGGGTCCGGACTTGAATCGCACAGGCTGCCCACGCTGGGCGTGTTGGGGTACATGAGGCCCACCGCGTGGTAGCCCCGGGCGCTGCCGGTCTGGAGGATGAGCTGCTGTCCGGAAGGGGCCCCGCCCGTGCCCGGGAGGAACAGGAAGAGGCGACCTTTGGCCGGCACCGCCGGATCCGGGGAGATGGTCACGTGCACGTTCAGGTAGGTGCTGATGGCGGGGTCGGTGAGGTTCGGGGCCACGGTGTGGGTCACGGCGCTGCCCGGCGAAGGTGCAGGGGAGTCGGTGCCGCCGCCACCCCCACAGGCAAGGGCCAAGGCCATCCCCACCCCGATCAGCCCATGGATGGCTCGAACCATGACGTTCCCCCTATCCCTTGGATCGGTGGCGGGCCCCCGGGGTTGAACCGGAGAATCGGGAACCCGGTAGGATCAGCCATGGACTCCATCGACGCCCGCCTCCGTGCCCTCGGCCTCGTGCTTCCGGCCGCCCCCCACGTGGACCCCTCGGTGCGCCTGCCCTTCGCCCCCGTGCGGATCGTGGAGGACCGCGCCTTCATCTCCGGGCACGCGCCCCAGAATCCCGATGGCACCCTGGCGGCGCCCTTCGGGAAGGTGGGCGCGGACCTCACGGTGGATCAGGGCCATGAGGCCGCCCGCCTCACGGCCCTGAGCATGCTGGGCAGCCTCCAGCGGGCCCTGGGCAGCCTGGACCGCATCCAGGCCTGGATCCGCCTCTTCGGCATGGTGAACTCGGCCCCGGGGTTCACCCAGCAACCGAAGGTGATCAACGGCGCCTCGGATCTGATCCTGGAGCTGTTCGGCCCCGAGATCGGCGCCCACGCCCGCAGCGCCGTGGGCATGGCGGAGCTGCCCTTCAACATCGCGGTGGAGATCGAGGGCGAGGTCCTGCTGAAGCCCTGAGGGGCTAGGCCTGCGCGGCCTCCTGGAGGAGGGCCCAGAGGGCCTCCACCTGGGCCCGCTCGGTGGTCTCGGCGCCGATGCTCACCCGGAGCATCTGGCGCCCCTTCAGCATCGAGGGGGTGAGGTAGGCCCGGCCGCCCTCGTTGATGCGGCGGGCCAGCTCCAGGTTGTGGGACTTGAGGGCCGCCTCGTCGCCCTTGAGCGCGGCGGGCACGTGGCGGAGGCACACGGTCTGGAAGTCCACGGGCGCCATCCGCTCCCAGTCCGGGGCGGCATCCACCTGGGCCTTGAGCCACTGGGCGTTCGCCAGGTCGCGGCGGAGGCGGGCCTGGAGTCCCTCCACGCCCACGTCCATGAGGTAGAACCAGAGTTTGAGGGAGCGGAAGCGGCGGCCCAGCTGCAGGTGCCAGTCGCGGTAGTTCTTCACTTCGCCATCCTGCTTGGTCTGCAGGTAGCTGGGGTTGGTGCTCATGACGCGGATGAGGTGCTGGGGATCCCGCACGTAGTAGGCGCTGAAGTCGAAGCCGACGCCCATCCACTTGTGGGGGTTGAAGACGAGGGAATCCGCGCGCTCGACCCCCGCCCAGTGGCCGCGGCACTCGGGCAGCACCATGGCGGTGCCGGCCATGGCGGCGTCCACGTGGAGCCACATGCCGTGGCGCTCGGCGAGGTCGGCCATGAGCGCCAGGGGATCCACGGCCGTGGTGCCCGTGGTGCCGATGCAGGCCACCAGGGCGCAGGGGCGCAGGCCGAGCTCCACGTCCTTCGCGATGGCCGCCTCCAGCAGGTCCAAACGCAGGGCGTGGGCTTCGTCCGTGGGGATGAGCCGCAGGTGGGCCTTGCCGAAGCCCGCCAGGAGGGCCGCCTTCTCGATGCTGCTGTGGCCCTGGTCCGAGGCGTAGACAACGAGGGGGGACTCGCCGGACTGCAGCCCCTCGCCGTTCTGGGCGAACCCGGAGACCTTCTCCCGGGCGCAGAGCAGGGCCGTGAGGGTGGCGGTGCTGGCGGTGTCGTGCACCACGCCGGTCCACGCGTCGGAGAGGCCCACCATCTGCCGCAGCCAGTCCATGACCACCTCCTCCACCTCGGTGGCGGCGGGACTGGTCTGCCAGCTCATGCCCTGCACCCCCAGGCCCGAGGCCACGAGGTCGGCGAGGATGGAGGCGTAGCTGGTGTTGCTGGGGAAGTAGGCGAAGAAGCTCGGGTGGTTCCAGTGGGTGATGCCGGGCATCACGTCCCGGTCGAGGGTGGTGAGGGCTTGCCCGAGGCGCCCGCCCTGGACTGGGGGGTGGTCCGGCAGGGCGGCCCGGATCTCCCCGGGCTGGGCCTGGCTCATGACCGGGAGGCGGTCCAGCCCTTCCCGGTAGTCCGCGACCCAATCGATGAGCTGATATCCGAAGCGGCGGAATTCCTGGGCGTCCATGCGGGTCTCCAAGGTCCCAGACTAAGCCAGCGAAGGGCGCCGGCTTGAACCTCGCGTAAGGATGATTTGAAAGATCTCGGTCATGGATGCCTAAAATCCATGGCCGCGGCTTGTGATATTCCGGCCTCCCGTGAAAGACTGGGCGCACGAATCCTGCCCCACCTTTCCCCGAGGGTCCCATGGCCTCCATGCCCCGTTCTCGCCGCATCGCCCTGTGGGCCGCCCTGGCCTTTCTGCCCCTGGCGGCCCAGGTGCCCCTGCCGCCCGCCGCCCAGGTCCTGAAGCCCCTCGCCGGCAAGGTGGTCGACGCCATCCTGAAGCCCAAGATGAAGGTGGACCACTTCACGGTGGGCGCCTTCACGGTGAGGGAGGTGGATCCCACCTCCGACGCCACGGCGGAGAAGTTCGAAGGTACCGGCGTGATCGAGCTGCCGGCCCCGGCCATGCGGCTGAAGGTGGAGTTCAAGAACCTGGTGCTGAAGGGCAGCGCGGCCGAGGGCACCCTCGAGGCCGCCTTCGCGGAAGGCCACCACTCCGAGCACCAGGGTTGGACCTACCGGCTCAAGATGGCGGTGGTCTCGGACAAGGCCGCGCACCTGGAGGGCACCGCGGAGCTCGCCGGGGCCCGGGTGGACGTGGCGACCCTGGCCTTCACCCCCGCCGGCCTCACGGGCACGGTGCCGGGTGGGGACATCCCCCTGGCCGCGGGGGACTTCACCGCGACCCTCCAGGGGGCGGAGGTGGTGTTCGGTGGGGCGACCGCGCCCCAGCTCAAGGGCACCGTGAAGGTGGAGCTCGCCCTGCCCGTGCGCCATGCCGCGACCGGCGAGGCCGTGGTCGTGGAGTCGGGCCCCGTCGCCTTCTCCAGCCAGCTCCTCCTGCCCACGGGCACGGGCGTGGCCGCGGATCCGGTGGCCCTGGACGTGCCCCTGCTGCACCTGGGCTCCACCTGGCGCATGGACCGGATGGTGCTCGCCTTCGAGCGGGGCACGCCGATCCTGGGCGGTCCCACCCGCCTGCAGTTCCCGCTGAACGTGTTCTGCCGCGTGGGCGCCACGGACCAGCCCTACCTCACGGGGCCCGCCGCCTGCACCCTGCGAGGGCGGGCGGTTTCCGCGCCTCCCGCCGGACCCGCCCGGCCCCTGGCCCAGGCCCTGGGCCGCGGCTTCGCCCCGCGCTCCGTGGTGGAGCTCTTCCGGACTGGGTTCGAGGGATTCTCCGCCGCCTTCCCCCTGCCGCCGGCCAACGTCCATCCCTCGGGCCTCACCGCCTACAAGCTGGGCATCCAGGGGGGCACGGCGGTGGTCCGGAAGGGGCTCGTGGATCCCGAGGCGAGCCGCCTCACGGGCCAGCTGGACTTCGGCCCCCAGTACGCCTACCGCTTCACCATCGACAACGCGCCGGTGTCCCTCTCCGACGGCCTGTTCCTCACGGCGGGTTCCATGAGCACCCCGGCCCAGGTGGGCGCCTACCTGGTGCAGAGCTGGATCGGGGCGGTAGCCTGCGATTTCTCCGACAGCCGCAGCCCCAAGGACCTTCCCGCGGGTTGGATGGGCGTCTACCTGCCCGGCTATGCCGTGATCCTCCCCGATGAGATCTACAAGGGCATGTTCCAGGGGAAGCGGGTCACGGCGCGCATCTTCGGGACGGGCGGACGCTTCGAGGGCAATGGCACCTTCTCGGCCTCCATGCACGTGGAGCCCAAGGACACGGTGATGCTCCAGATCGTGCCGGTGAACCTGCAGCCCTTCGACCTCACCTTCGTGGATGGCGTCATCGTGGATGCCCCCCTCGTGAAGGGCAACCTGGATGTGCAGGCCCCGCCCCTCCTCGAGAAGTACACGGCTCCCGTGTCCTTCCGCCTGGCCCAGGATGGCGTGAAGCAGATCGAGATCCAGGGTGGGCAGGTCCTCAAGACCGGGCTGATCGGCGTGGATACGGTGCTCGACCGGGCCATCCTCACCCCCAACACTCTGGACTTCACGGGTCGCTTCGACTTCAACGTGGCCGGTGCCAACCTGCCCTCCATCGCCTTCGACCACCTGGTGTTCCAGGCCACCGGGGGCGGCATCGATGGCAATGACGGCCCGCTCAAGCTGGGCGTGGTGGGCGAATACTGGACCAGCCAGCCCGACATGCCCAAGGTGAACCTCTGGGGCTTCGACTTCGACCTCTCGGAGTCCGGCTTCGGCGTGGCGGCGGATGGCCGGTACTTCGTGGGCTTCGGCGGGCAGATGGACGTGAACCCCATCCTGCCGGGCATCAGCAACCGGGTGGTGTTCACCACCGTGCCCGGCAAGCCCTCCGAGGGCACCGTGGAGCTGCCCAAGCCCTTCACCATCGATCAGGGCCTGTCGGGCCTGGGCAACCTGAAGGCGGAGCTGGGCTTCCATGTGGAGACCGCGGGGGAGCAGGTCTCCACCGCCTACTTCCAGGGCACGGGCCACCTCCAGATGGACTTCGCCAAGGAGCCCATCCTGGTGGACGCGGGCGTGCGCTTCGGGCGGCAGATGGAGGGCGGGGGCGGATCCTTCCCCTACTTCTATGCCCTGGGCCATGTGGAATCCAACATGATCCACGTGCCCGTGGCGCCCGACGTGGAGCTCTACGGCTTCGTGGGCGGGGTCGCCCAGAACTTCAAGCCCACGGAGATCCGCAACACCACTTCCATGGAAGGCTCCGCCGACAAGAACCTGGGCCTCGCCTTGGTGGCGGGGGTGGACGTGGGCACCACGGACCAGTACGTGTTCCACGGGGGCCTCGACCTCTACATCGCCCAGAACCTCACCACCCTGCTGCAGGGCAAGGGGTGGCTCTTCTGCACCCGTGAGCAGCAGGAGAACGAGGTGACGGCGAACGTGGCTTTCACCCGGAACCCCAACCAGTTCGACGCGACCTTCACGGCCGACATCTCCCAGGCGGGCGGCGGCATGCGCTTCCTGGGCAACGTGGTGATGCACTTCGGGCCCGACAAGAAGTTCATCCACGTCGGCTCCCCCGAAGCCCCCATCCGGGTGCTCATGAGCGGCCTGGCGGAGGGGAACGGCTACCTGATGGCCGACTTCGAGGGTGGGGTCTCCCGCCTCAGCGCCGGCGCCGGCTTCGGCGTGGATACGGGCCAGCGCAACTTCGGCCCCCTCTACGGGAGGGCCTGGCTCAACGCCCGCGGCGACGTGGTGATCGAGCTGGACGCCCAGCGGAACCCCCACATCAAGGGGGTGCTCCAGGCCAATGGCGGCGCCACCTTCGGCATGGAGTTCGAGACCTTCTGGGACACCTACCACATCACCATCTTCAGCGGTGACTTCAGCGCGGCCATGGCCTTCCAGGCCCCCGGGAGCCCCAAGCTCTCCGGCCGCGTCGTCGTCCACTACAGCGTGCTCGGCGGCCTCTTCGAGGGCAGCGTCGGCGCCCAGCTCGACTTCTAGCGCGGAGCCCCCCATGACCGCCCGGACCCTCACCCAGCTCGCCCTGATCCTCGCCCTCGGGGGCGGGGCCATGCATCCCCAGACCCCCTCCGTGGGCCGGCTCCCCGCCGCGCCCCCCGCGCCGGGGACCCTGCGGACCCCCAAGGTCCTCTTCCCCAACCTGCAGAAGGCGGAGCTCCTGCCCGCGGGGAAGACCCAGGGGCAGTTCCACCTGCTCGCCTTCGTGAAGCCCAACCACAAGGTGGTGCTCCGCTGGGCCAACACCCACGGCGAACTGCCCACGGAAGGCGTCACGGTCTGGCGCCTGAAGGTCGGGGACCGTGAGACCAACTGGAAGGAGCTCAACAAGCGGGACCCCGTGTCCCTCTTCCGAGGCCCCAAGGTGAAGGAGCGGCTGAAGGCGCTCCGGCCGGATTCGCGGGACGCCATGCTCTCCCTCTTCCACAGCGACCTGCAGCATGATCCCGCCACCAAGCAGCGGCTGGTGGGCAAGCCCGCCGGGGCGGTGACCCGGGCCAAGGACCTCTCCCCGGAGAAGGCCGCCGACCAGTACCGCACCCTGCGCGCCCAGGGCCGCCTGGCCAAGCAGGACCTGCAGGTGCTCACCTCCCACGCCGATGCCGATCCCTCGGCGGCGGACCTGCTGGGGTTGGGGTATGAGGATGACCCCGGCAAGGGGAAGTGGCGCTACAAGATCCTGGTGAGGCTGCCCGAGGGCGGCACGGTGGAGGTGCTCTGCCCCAGGGAGGTGGATTCCACGCAACCCACGCCGGTGCCCGTGGCGGTGAACCTCGCCGCGAAGAGCGGCAACGGGGCGGTGCTCCTCAACTGGGATGCCCCGGCCTCGGAGGCGGTGGCGGGCTTCAACGTGTACCGGGCGGAGACCGAGAAGGGGCCGTGGCGGCGCCTCAACGACAGCCCCGTGAAGCTGGTGACGCTGGAGACGGAGGACCCGGAGACCGTGCTGCGCCGGGAGGTCGCCATTCAGGGCGCCCTGGAGAAGGAGCTGAAGAAGGCCACGGGCCAGCCCCTCACGGCGGCCAAGATCGCCGACCTGCGTCTGCAGGCCCAGGAGGCCGCGGCCGCCACGGCGCCGCCGGCCCTCTCCCCCGCCGTGGCGGCGCAGGTGAAGGCGGCGGTGGCCTCGGGCCGCGTGCTGCCCGGGGGGAAGCACAAGCCCCTCTCGGTGTTCACCGATGACCGCCGCAAGACCGGGAATGCCGACCTGGTGAACGACCGCCCCTACCTCTACCGGATCACCACGGTGGATGTGGCCGGTGGGGAGACCGCGGTGGACACGGCGCCCCTCATCGCCGGCACCCCCAAGGACCTGGAACCGCCCAAGGTGCCGGGTCGCCCCCTGTTGAAGGGGCAGGCCGAGGCCCTCCAGCGCCTCCAGGCCGCGCAGTCCGTGCGCATCCAGGACACGCGCCTGAAGGAGCTGGAGATCGCGCAGGCGGCGAAGATGCCCATGAAGACCCAAGCCCTCACCCCGGCGCTGGGCATGGGCGCGGCGGTGGTCCCGGGGGCCACCCTGCCGCCACCGGCCGTGCCGCCCGCCTACGCCAGCGTGAGCGTCGGGGAGATCCGCAAGCAGCGCCTGGGCCGCCTGGCCGCCACCATGCCGGCGCCTGAGCTCAAGGAGGCCGCCGCGGCCACCCTGCTCCGGAGCAATCCGGATGGCTCCGTGCCCCCCGCGGCCCTGGTGTGGTCGCCCTCCCCGGATCCCGACCTCAAGCACTACGAGGTCTGGCGCGCCGCCGGTGCCGCCGCGCCCCAGAAGGTGGCGGAGGTGGCCACGGCCGCCTACACCGACACCGCCCTGGAGGTGGGCGTGGCCTACCACTACGCCATCGTGGCCGTGGACCAGCGGGGGAACGAGTCCCAGCGCTCTGACGAGGGGTT
>JBGASN010000050.1:0-22564 GCA_044229665.1 Holophagaceae bacterium | reverse complement strand
AAGGTGTTGTCCACCACCGTCAGCGCCCCCTTGGCCTTGGCGAGCGTGGCGATGGCGCGGATGTCCGTGAGGCGCAGCAGGGGGTTGGAGGGCGTCTCGATCCACACCATGCGGGTGTGGGCCTGGAATGCCGCCTCCACGGCAGGCAGGTCCGCCAGATCCAGGTAGGTCACTTCAAGGCCGTAGGCCACCTTGGCGTGCTCCAGCAGGCGAAAGGTCCCGCCGTAGCAGTCCACGGTGCAGAGCACGTGGCTCCCCGTGGGCAGCAGGTTCAGGGCCACGAGGATGGCGCTCATGCCGGTGCTCGTGCAGGTGGCGCCCTCGCCCCCTTCGAGGAGGGCCAGGGCCTCCTCCAGGGCCGCGCGGGTGGGGTTGCCGCTGCGGGTGTAGTCGAAGCCGGCGTTGGTGCACACGTCCCGGAACGCGAAGGTGCTGGACAGGTAGAGCGGCGGCATCACGGCCCCATAGGCGGGGTCGGGCTGCACCCCGGCGTGCACGCACTGGGTGCCCGTGCGGGCCCCGGGCACCAGGGGTGCCCGCTCCGTCCACCCCGCCTTCGCCGGGGAGCCCGGCGGCAGGATCGTGAAGTGGTAGGCGGGATTGCCGGGGACGTTGGAGTCGAGGTGGACGTCTTGGGTCTCGATGGACATGGGGGCTCCGGGAAAAGAGAACTGAACACGCAGAGGTGAGCAGAGGGGCAGAGGTGAGCAGAGAAATGCAAAGAGATGGGAGACAAAGGGGCAATGAAGCTCCGGACTGCGAGCCTCTGCTCACCTCCGCTTTTCTCTGCTCACCTCTGCGTGTTCAGTAAGACGTTTAGATTGCGAAATACCGCGCTTGGGGATGCCAGGCCACGAGGGCGCTGGTGGCGTACTCGGGGTCCATCTGGCAGCTCTCGGTGAGGGTGACGCCCAGGGCGTCGCCATCCAGGAGCTGGTGGATGAAGTGGTTGCCCTCCAGGTCGGGGCAGGCGGGGTAGCCGAAGGAGTAGCGGCTGCCCTGGTAGCCCTGGCTGAAGAGGATGCGGAGGTTGGCGGCGTCCTTGGCGTGGATGCCCAGCTCCCGGCGGATGCGGGCGTGGAGCCACTCGGCGGCGGCCTCCGTGAGCTCCGTGCAGAGCCCATGGAAGTGGTAGTAGTCGCCGTAGGCGTCGGCCCGGTAGAGGGACTGGGCGAAGGCCGCGGAGGCGGCCCCGAGGCTCACCAGCTGCACCGGGAGGACATCCCGCACGCCGGATTGGATCGGCGCGAAGAAGTCCGCGATGCAGAGGCGGCGGCCCGCGGCCTGCCGGGGCAGGGTGACGCGGCGCAGCTCCCGGCCGGGATCGGCGGGATCGAAGACCACCAGGTCGTCGCCGTCGGCGTTGGCGGGGAAGTAGCCGTAGCGGACCTTCGGCGCCACCAGGCCCTCGGCGATCAGGCGCGCCTTCCACTTGGCCAGCTCCGGCTCGGCCTTCTCCCGGAGCACCGCCTGGAAGGTGGCCTCGTCCTGGGTGCCCTGCTGGTAGCCCCAGCGCTGGCGGAGCACCACGAACGCATCGAGGAAGCCGAAGAGGTCGCCCAGGCTCGGGGTCTCCTCCCGCACGCCCCAGAAGGGGGGCTCGGGGCGGGGCTCGTTCCGGCGCACCCAGGCGCTCTGGCCGTGGTCCGTGAGGGGCAGGGACCGGTCGCCCCGGTGGAGCACCTGGATGGCCGCCTCGGCGGCGGGCGCCGGATCGTAGACCAGGGGCTCGCCCCCGGCGATGCGCTGCATGAGGCGCAGGCCCTCGAAGGCATCCGCCGCGTAGAAGACGGGCCCCCGGTAGACCTTGCGGCAGTCCTGCTCCACGTAGGCCCGGGTGAGGGCGGCGCCGCCCAGGATCACGGGCACCTCGAGCCCCTTCGCCTCCAGGGTCTGGAGGTTCTCCCGCATGATCACGGTGCTCTTCACCAGCAGCCCCGAGAGGCCGATGGCATCGGCGGGCCAGTCGGCGTGGGCCGCGAGGATGTCCTCGATGGGCTGCTTGATGCCCAGGTTCCTCACCTCGAAGCCGTTGTTGCTGAGGATGATGTCCACCAGGTTCTTGCCGATGTCGTGCACGTCGCCGCGCACGGTGGCCAGGAGGAGGCGGCCTTTGCTGGTGTTCGAATCCTTCGGCAGCACGGGCTCGATGCGGGCGATGGCGGCCTTCATGGCCTCGGCGCTCTCCAGCACGAAGGGCAGCTGCATCTCGCCGGCGCCAAAGCGCTCACCCACCACCTTCATGCCCTCCAGGAGCACTTCGTTGATGAGGTGCAGGGGGTCGTGGCCCGCGGCCAGGGCCTCCTCCACGTCGGCCACCACCTGGCGCTTCTCGCCCTCGATGATGTCGAGCTGCAGGCGTTCCTCCAGGCCGAGGCCGGCGCGCCGGTCCACCTTGGCCGTGGCCTTGGTGTCGCTGAAGCGGGCGAGGATCTCCTTGAGGGGGTCATAGCCCTCTCCGCGGCGGTCGAAGATGAGGTCCTCGAAGACCTTCCGGGCCTCGGGGTCGATCTGGGCCACGGGGATGACCTTGGAGGCATTGAAGATGGCCAGCTCCAGCCCGTGCTGCACCGCGTGGTAGAGCATCAGGGCATTGAGGATGTGGCGGGAGCCCGGGGCCAGCCCGAAGCTCACGTTGGACACGCCGAGGATGGTGTTCACCAGGGGCCAGCGGTGCCGGATGGCCTTCAGGGCCTCCAGGGTGGCCACGGCGGAGCCGCGGAACTCCTCGTCGCCGCTGCCCAGGGTGAAGGTGAGCGGGTCGATGATGAGGTCGCTGGGGTGGAAGCCGTACTCCTCCACCACCAGCTTCACGAGGCGCTCGGCGATCTGGACCTTGCGCTCCAGGGTCTTGGCCATGCCCTGCTCATCGATGGTGAGGGCCACGATGGCGGCGCCGTACGCCTTGCAGAGGTCCAGGATCTTCCGGGCCTTGGCCTCGCCATCCTCGAAGTTGATGGAGTTGACGATGCACTTGCCCGGGGCCTTCTGCAGGGCCCGCTCGATGACGGGCACCTCGGTGCTGTCGATCATGAGGGGCAGCTGCACCTGGGTGACGAGCTTGGAGAGGTAGAGGTCCATGTCGCGGACCTCGTCGCGGCCCACGTAGGCCACGCAGACGTCCAGCAGGTGGGCATCATGAGGGGCAGCTGCACCTGGGTGACGAGCTTGGAGAGGTAGAGGTCCATGTCGCGGACCTCGTCGCGGCCCACGTAGGCCACGCAGACGTCCAGCAGGTGGGCGCCCTCCTTCTGCTGGCCCTTGGCGATCTCCACCAGGGCGTCCCAGTCCTCCTTGGCCAGGGCGTCGCGGAAGGCCTTGGAGCCGTTGGCGTTGGTCCGCTCACCCACGATGGTGGGGGCGGGCTCCTGGCGCAGGGCGGTGCTCAGGTAGAGGCTGGAGGCGCTGCGCTCCAGCTTGGGGCTGCGGTGGGGGGCTGAGAGGTTCTTCACGTGGGGGGCCAGGGCCCGGATGTGGTCCGGCGTGGTGCCGCAGCAGCCGCCCACGATGGCGAGGCCATGCTGGGCCGCGGCCTGGCTGACCTTGGCGGCGAAGGCCTCGGGGTCGAGGGGGTACACGACCTTCCCGCCCTCGTTGCGGGGCAGGCCCGCGTTGGGCAGGCAGGAGATGGCGAAGGGGCTGGCCTCGGCGAGGGCGTGGAGGTGGGCGGCCATCTCGTCGGGGCCCGTGGCGCAGTTGAGGCCCAGCACGTCGATGCCCAGGGGCTCCACGGCGTGGAGCACGGAGGTGATGTCGGTGCCCACGAGCAGGGTGCCCGTGGTCTCCACGGTGCCCTGCACCCAGAGGGGGATCTTCCGCTGCGCCTCGGCCATGGCGGCGCGGGCCGCGCGGGTGGCCACCTTGATCTGGGCCAGGTCCTGGCAGGTCTCGATGAGGATGGCGTCGGCACCACCCGCCAGCAGGCCCGCCACCTGGGTGCGGTAGCTGTCGAACATGGCGGCGTAGGTGGTGTGGCCCAGAGTGAGCAGCTTGGTGCCGGGGCCCACGGAGCCGATCACGTAGCGGCCGCCCTCGAAGCTGTCGGCCACCTCCCGCGCCAGCTTGGCCGCGGCCACGTTCAGCTCGAAGGCCCGCTCGGGGATGCCGAACTCGGCGAGCACCAGCGGGTTCGCACCGAAGGTGTTGGTCTCCACGGCATCGGCGCCCGCCTTGAAGTAGCGCTCGTGGATCTCCTGGATCCATGCCTTCCGGGAGAGGTTGAGCAGCTCCACGCAGCCCTCCAGCTCCTTGGAGCCGTAGTCCTCGAGCGTGGGGCCCTTGGCGAAGATCTGCGTGCCCATGCCGCCGTCCAGGAGGACGACGCGTTCGTTCATCAGTTGGGTGAGGGTCGGGGTCATGGTCGGATCGGCTTAAAGAACACGCAGAGGTGAGCAGAGGGGCAGAGGTGAGCAGAGAAAAACAAGAAGGGAGGTGGAGGAGCGGGGAGATTGAAGCGTTCGTTTTGTCTTTCCTCTGTTCATCTCTGCCCCTCTGCTCATCTCTGCGTGTTCAGTCAAAGGCCCAAGTAGTCGATATCCACGTCGCCCTGCACCCGCACCTGGCAGGCGAGGCGCTCGTCGGCGGGGGCGCCCAGGGCGAGGAGGAATTCCCGCTCCTCGGCCCCGGGCGTGCTGCAGTGGCGGAGCCCTTCGGCCACGCGCACCCGGCAGGTGCCGCAGGAGCCGGTGCGGCAGCCGAAGGTGAGGTCGGCCCCCGCGGCCTCGGCGATCTCCTGGAGGGAGGTGCCGAGGGGGGCCTGGACGAGGAGGTCGTCGAGGAGGAAATGGACTTTGACGGTCATGGGAAATCCGTAAAAGCAACTGAACACGCAGAGGTGAGCAGAGGGGCGGAGGTAAGCAGAGAAAAGATGGAAGAAAATGGCAAAAACTGAGCGGGGTGAGATGTCGTTGCTGCTTTTCCTCTGTTCACCTCTGCTCCTCTGCTCACCTCTGTGTGTTCAGTTCTATTCATCGCGAGACCTCACCCTTCGGGACGAGGGGCGCCACCAGCTCCACCTGCCCGAAGGGGGCGCTGAGCTGGAGGCCCTGGATGCGGGGGCGGATGGCCTCGAGGATCTCCTGGGCGATCTGGAGGCCCTCCTTCACCTGGTCCTCGGCGGTGGCGCGCTTCGCCATGCGTGCGAGGATCGCGGGTGGCACGTAGACTCCGGGCACCTCGTTGGCCATGAACTCGGCGTTGCGGAGGCTCTTGAGGGGCCAGAGGCCCGCGATGACGGGGATGCGGCCGATGGCGTCCGCGAAGTCCAGGAAGCGGAAGAGGCTCTCGGCATCGAAGACCGGCTGGGTGATGGCCCACTGGGCCCCGGCCTCCACCTTCCACTTGAAGCGGCGGTGTTCCCGCTCCAGATCCGGGGCCACGGGGTTGGCGCCCACGCCGAGGGAGAAGGGGGTGGGCTTGCCGATGGAGGCCCCGCCGATGTCGAGACCGGTGTTCAGCCGCTTGAGGATGTTCACGAGGCCGATGGCATCCACGTCGAACACGGCGGTGGCGTGGGGATAGGGGCCCAGCTTCGGGGGATCGCCGGTCACGGCCAGGACGTTGCGCAGGCCCAGGCCCGCGGCGCCCAGCAGGTCCGACTGCATGCCCAGGAGGTTGCGGTCACGGCAGGCGTAGTGGAGCACCGTCTCGATGCCCACCTCCCGCTCGATGATGGCGGCGGTGGCGAGCGCGCTCATGCGGGCCATGGCGCGGGGGCCGTCGGGCACGTTGATGGCGTCCACGCCGAGGTCCTTGCAGGCCCGGGTCTTGGCCACGAGCTTGTCGTACTCCATGCCCTTGGGGGGCACCAGCTCGATGGAGGTGACGAAGGTGCCCGCGGCCAGCTTGGCGGCCCAGCGGCTGCGCTCGGCCACGGGCACCTCGGGCTGGGCCTGCTCGCCGGAGCGCACCTCGGTGCTGCCTGTGGCCTGCACGAAGGCGCGGTCCTGGCGCAGGGCCCCGCGCATGGCGCGGATGTGGGCGGGGGTGGTGCCCGCGCAGCCGCCCACGGCCCGGGCGCCCCCGGCCAGGGCCCGCTGGGCGAAGTCGCCCAGGTACTCCGGGGAGGCCATGAAGAGCCAGCGGCCGTCCACCAGCTTGGGCAGGCCCGGGCTGGGCTGCAGGATGATGGGCTTCGTGGTGGCCTTGCGGAGCTTCTCCAGCAGGGCCAGCTGGGGCGAGGGGCCATTGCCCCCATTGGCGCCGATGAGGTCGGCGCCCCAGGCTTCGAGGCGGCTCGCCACCCAGGACGGATCGGCGCTGGTGAGGGCCAGGCCCTCCTCACCGGTGCTCATCATGGCGGCGATGGGCAGGTCCGTGAGCGCGCGGATGCCCGCCAGGGCCTGGTGGATCTCGTTGAGGTCCTCGAAGGACTCCAGCACGAAGAGGTCCACGCCTGCGTCGAGCAGGGCCTGGGCCTGCTCTCGGAACAGGTCGCGGGCTTCGTCGAAGCTGGTGGGGCCCCAGGGCTCCAGGCGAAGGCCCAGGGGCCCGATGCAGCCGGCCACCCAGGCGTCGCTGCCCTGGAACTCGATGGCTCGGCGGGCCAGGCGCACGCCTTCTGCGTTGATGGCGGGAAGGGCGGCTTCCAGGGCGTAGCCCGAGAGGCGGGGCCGGTTGGCGCCCCAGGTGTTGGTGGTGAGCACCTGGGCCCCGGCGGCCAGGAACTCCTGGTGGATGGCCACCACCAGGTCCGGGTTCTTGAGGTTGCTCTCGTCGAAGCAGCGGCTCAGCGCGATGCCCCGCTCGAAGAGGGCGCTGCTGGTGGAGCCGTCCCAGAGGAAGCAGCGGCCACTGGTCAGCGCATCTCGGAAGGGGGTGGGGTGGGACATGGAACCTCGACGGGGGGCCGTCCGGCGCCGCGCCATCCAAACCACATGTCCTGGTCAGTCCGTCGATGTCTCGCCGGTATCTTTCCCCCGAATGGGGGCAGGAATTAGCACCTTACGCCGCTTGCGCGGGCAGGTTGCCAAGGTTTCACAGGGCCTAATCCCTCCACCTTTCTGGATAACGCGTTATCGGACTGCCAAAGATCGTTCCCGGAAACCGGGTCTCCCAGCATGGGCGGACCCAGGCTGCATCGTCAAGGGGCAAGGAAGACTTGAATCAGGGGGCGGCCTTGGGCGAGGGCCCGATGCCCTGGCGCACCATGTGCCCCCAGCCCTCCTTGCCCCGGAACCAGTCCACGATGCCCTTGAGGCGCCAGACGAGGGTGAGCTGGCGGTAGCCGAAGTTCTCCAGGATGCTGGTCATGAGCAGGATCAGCCAGGCCTTCAGGCCCTGGTAGGGGTAGATGCACATCTCCTCCAGCACCACGGAGGCGATGCTGTTGAGCAGGCCCAGGAAGAGGGCGAGCACGAGGAAGAGGGTGGCGAAGGGGGTGTTGATCTGCCCGTGGGCCACGAACCAGAGGAAGGCCAGGTAGCCGCCCAGCTCGATGAGGGGGGCCAGGGCCTCGAAGAAGAGGAAGTAGGGCATGGAGAACAGCCCGATGCGCCCGTAGGCCGGATTGAAGGCCATCTTCCGATGCATCCAGAGGGTGTCCAGCAGGCCCCGCTGCCAGCGGTTGCGCTGCCGCTTGAGCGTGCCGCGGTCCTCGGGCACCTCCGTCCAGCAGATGGGATCGGGCACGAGCACGATGCGGTAGGGCTTCTTCTGCTCGCGCATGTAGCGATGCAGGCGCACCACCAGCTCGAAGTCCTCCCCCACGGTGCCCGTGGTGAAGCCGCCGGCGGCCACCACCAGGTCCTTGCGGAACACGCCGAAGGCCCCGCTCACGATGAACATGCTCCTGAAGGAGGCCAGCCCCATGCGGCCGAAGAGGAAGGCGCGCAGGTACTCCACGATCTGGAAGCGGGCCAGCCAGGAGCTGGGCATGTGGATGCCGCGGATGCCCGCCGGCGTGACCTTGCAGCCGTTGAGGGGGCGGATCACACCCGAGGTGGCCACCACGTCCTTCTGGTCCATGAAGGGCCGCACCACGCGAAGCAGCGCGTCGTTCTCCAGGAGGCTGTCGCCATCCATGCAGCAGACCAGGGGGTAGCGGGCGAGGTTGAGGCCGCAGTTGAGGGCATCGGACTTCCCGCCGTTCTCCTTGTCCACCACGATGAGGTTGGGCACGTAGGCGCTCTCGTAGACGCCACGGATGGTCTTGGTGGGCACCAGCTGGCGGATCACGCGACGGGAGGCGTGGAGCCGGAAGGCGGCGATGAGCTTCTCCAGGCTGTCGTCCGTGGAGCCATCGTTGACGACCACCACCTGGAACTCGGGGAAGCGCAGGGCCATGAGGCTGCTGATGCTCGCCACGACCCCCGGGCCCTCGTTGTAGACCGGGCAGATCAGCGTGATGGGCCGATAGTGGGTGCTCTCGAAGAAGGCCTCCAGCTGGTCGCTCTCCACATCGTCCAGGTGGCTGCGGATGCCCATCCAGGCCCGCACGATGAACAGGAGGTTGAGCCCGTTCATGGCCGCGAAGTAGAGGAGGATGCCCCCCTGGGCGAAGAGGAGGACCCACTGCCAGAAGGTCATGGGTGGCCCCGCTCATCGGCCCACTCCAGCCGCTCCATGGCCAGGTCCCGGGCGTAGCGATCGCCCTGCAGGTCGGCCACCAGGGCCTCCATGGCGGCCAGCCCCGGCCGCCCGAGGTCGTGCAGGGCGTGGGCGGCGTTGCGGCGCACTTCGAACACGGGGTCCGCCATGAGGGCCTGCAGGGCGGGGATCGCCAGGGGCCCGCCCAGCACGCCCATGGCCCGGGCCGCCTGGGCCCGGAGCACCCAGGCTTCATGGGTGGCGAAGGGCTTCACCGCCTCGTACGTGTGCGGATCTCCCAGCGCCCCCAGGGCCCGGATGGCGGCGGCCTTCACCTCCACATGGGGGTAGTCCAGCAGGGCCAGGATCCGCGGCTCGCTCTCGGCCTGGCGGGTGGAGGCCACCATGAGGGCGAAGAGACGCCAGGCCTGGGGGTTGTCCGGCACATCGGCCAGGTAGGCCTCCAGCCAGGCGGGTAGGAAGGGGCCGAAGGACTCCATGAGGCGGAGGAGGCGATCCTGCTGATAGGAGTCCTGGGCGATCACCCACTGGAGCACGGGCTCCGCGAAGCGCAGCCGCTGGGTCCGGGCCAGGGTGCGGGCGGCGGCGTGGGCCACGAAGGGCACCGGGTCGTTGAGGAGTGGGAGCACGTCGGGGTAGCGCTCCTCCATCGCGAAGGCATCCACTTCAAGGATGGCCAGGGCCCGGGTGCGCGACCGGCGCGCCCGGAGCCGATGGGGGAGGTCCTCATCCAACCCCAGGGCCCGGTAGAAGACATCCAGCCGCTTGCCCTCGTCACCGCCCAGGGATTCCTTGGTTCGCATGAGGAAGAGCCGGAAGAGCTCGCGTTCCCATCCCACCAGGTGCTCGAGCTGGGAGAGGTCGGCATCATCGCTGAAGAGCAGCTCCGCGACCAGCGGCTCCCAGGCCTGGTGAAGCTGGATGCGGCGGCGGTGGAGGCGATCCCGCCGGAGTTGGAAGCCGGCGCCGAAAGTGGCGACACCGGCCACGAGGAGCCCCATCCCCGCCGTGCACCAGAGCAGCACTTCCAGCGTGACGTCGGGGTTCAGCCAAGGCACGCGGGAGCCCGCTAGTCCCGGTGGCGCTGGTGCAGGCGCCACATCCGCTCGATGAACACCTGGGGGCTGATGGGCTTGGTGATGTAGTCGTCGGCGCCCGCCGCGAGGCAGCGCACCATGTCCTGCTCGTTCTGGTTGCTGCTCACCACGAGCACGGGCACCTTGCCCTTGGGCGGGGGCATGTCGCGGATCTCCTGGATGAGGCGGAAGCCATCCATGGCGGGCATCATGAGGTCCGTGCTCACCAGATCCACCCGCTGGGTGCGGATGAGCTCCAGGCCCTCCAGCCCGTTGTGGGCCTCGAGGACGGTCAGCCCCTCCATCTCCAGGCGCGAACGGATCATCCGCGCCGTGAGCAGGTTGTCCTCCACGAGGAGGACCGTCGTCCCCTCACCCCAAGATCGTGCCATCACCCAATCCTACCAAAGACCGCGGGGTCCGCGGATCCGCACGCCGAAGCGGAGGGTGTGCTCCTCGTAGCTGGCGGGGTCGGTGGTCGTGGTGACGGGCAGGCCGGCCTTCGTGGTGCCGAAGGAGGCGAAGGCCAGCACGGGCCCCAAACCTGGGCGCCAGCTGGCGGAGGCGCTCCAGCCCCAGGTGGTCTGGGCGGGGTCCTGGTTCACGGACTGGCGGCCCACGCGGGCATCCAGTCCCAGCTCCACTTCCCGGCCCCGACGCCAGGCGGTGCCCAGGGTGGCGCCCTGGTAGCGGTAGCGCCCGGGGTTGAAGAAGCCCAGGGGCAGGGTCTCGGAGTAGCCGAAGCCCCGGGTGGAGAGGCCCCCATGCAGGTCGCCCCAGGTGAAGGGGAGGCGGTGCTCCAGGGCGACGAAGAAGCTGGTGCGGGTGGAGCCGGCGCTCAGGGACTGGCGTCCGCCCCCCGCGCCGAGGCTGGTGGTCCCGCCCCCCGGGCGCCAGGTGGCGCCGAGGTCGAGCCCGGTGAGGGCGATGCGCTGGCCCAGGGCGGACGGGGTCCACACGGCCAGCTGGCGGCTCTGCTCCAGGGTGAAGCTGAGCCCGGGCAGGGGGCCCCAGCCCAGGCCCAGGCTGTGGCTGGAGGCGCTGGCGCCGCCCAGGGTGGTGAGGCGGAAGCTGCCGGTGGCCCAGAGCTTGGTGCCCAGGGGATGGGACAGGGTGAGGCCCGTCTCCGTGGGCTTCTCCTCCGCGGCGGCGAAGGTGACGCGCCGACCGGTCCACCCCGCCTCGGCGAAGCCCTCGCCCAGGGGCATGCGGGCCCGCAGGCCGGGCTCCTCCACGCGGAGGCCCTCGCTGGTGTCCGTGCGGGCGAAGGCCGCCTCCACCCAGGGACCCTGGCGATCCACCAGCTCCTCCCGGAGGTCCTGGGCCTCCTTGGCGGGCAGCCGGCCCTCGGCGAGGAGGGCCCGGACCTGGCGGGGATGGCCTTCCGCCAGGGCGATCTGGGCGGCCATGAGGCGGGCCTCGGGGTGGGCCCGCTCGCCCTCGGGCAGGGCCGCCAGGGCACGCCGGGCCCCTTCGGGGTCGCCGGCCCAGAGGCTGAGGCGGGCCAGGCCCAGGGTGGCTTCGCGGTCGCCGGGCCAGCGGGTGAGGATGCCCTGGAAGGCGGCCCGGGCCTCGGCGGTGCGACCGGTCCAGCTCCGCACCTTCGCATCGAGCTGCGCCGCCTCCTGATCCTCGGGGTGGGCCTTGAGCCAGGGCTCCAGGCGGGCCAGGCTGGCACCCAGGCGGCCCTCCCAGGCCAGGTAGGTGCAGCTGTCGATGAGGGCTTCGCGCCGACCGGCCGCGACCCAGGGCTCCAGGCGCACCTGGGCCTCCCCGAAGCGCGCATCCCAGGCGGCCACTTGGGCGAGGCGCAGGTCCGCATCCAGGGAGCGGCCGGGGTGGCGGCGGCGGAACTCCAGGTAGCCGGCCTCGGCCTCCTTGAAGCGACCCAGCCAGCTCAGCACCTGGGCCCGCTCGAAGAGGGCGGTCTCATGCTCCGGCGCCTGGGCCAGCATGGCGTCGAAGGCCGCCAGGGCCTCGGGCAGGCGACCCGCATCCCGGGCCGTGCGGGCCCGGTGCAGCAACACCCCCAAGGGTTCGGGCGCCTGCAGGGCGGGGGGAGTGGGGACCGGCATCGGGGGCATGCCCAACTATCGCACCGTCGCGGGGCGGTCCGGCAGGGCGGCGAGGCCCTTGCGCACGATCTCGAAGCCCAGCTTCCGGAAGCGGTGCCAGGTGGGTTCCTCCCAGCCGGGCCAGGTGAACAGGGGGGGCGCGGGCAGGGTGCCGCCCTTCGCGGCGGGGAGGGTGGCCACCACCCGGGCGCCGCCGGCGGTGGGGGAGCGGTCGGCGGCCAACCGCGCCAGCACCGCACGGAAGCCCGCGGTGGTGGCGAGGCCCACCCCATCCCCGGGGGGCACCGTGTCCTGCACCACCTGGTGGGAGCTGGGGTCGGTCACGTTCAGCAGGCCCCAGGGGAGCCGCGCCTCCAGGAAGCCGCGGCCATCGGGCAGCCGGGCCTCCAGCCACTCGCTGCGGCTGTCGAAGGCGGGGTGGGTGCGGTCCTGGGTGCCGCGCCGCAGCCAGCCGATCTCCTGCTGGTGGCCCGGGTAGGCGGTGCCGTCCCGGCCCAGGCGGTCGCGGTTGCTCTCGGTGCGGGGCATGAGAAAGGTGCCGCCCTCGTGGGCCACGGTGCGGTAGGGGCGGCTGTGGCGGTGGGTGAAGAGGTCGTAGGGCGCATCCAGGTAGAGGGCCGTGTCGCGCTCCCCGTGGAAGAGCACCACCGACTCCAAGCCGGCGTCGCTGCGCAGGGGCAGGCCCCAGGGGAGCCGGCGGCTGCCCAGGGCGGGATCCAGGGTGTCGAGGCCCAGGAGCAGGGCTTCCCTGGACCAGTCCGGCAGCCCCCCATCGAGCCACACGCCCAAGTGGAGCCAGCCTTCGTCGGCCTTCAGCTTCAGGGTCATGCCCTGGCCCTGCTGGTAGACGGGCACCTGCGCCCAGTCGCCGTCGCGGCCGTCGATGAGGATGGTGGGGCCGTCCTTCCCGGGGCGCATGCCGATGAGCCCGTAGTTCTCCTCGGCGTCCTGAACGTTGTACCAGAGGGGCTTGCGGTCCAGGGGCTCCTCGAACTCGATCACGAGCCAGTTCTTCTTGAACCACTCGTCGATCCAGGCGAAGAGGATGCCGCCAGCGCCCCCCGCCGCGTGGATGTTCCGCAGGAAGCGCACATCCTGCTCGCCCTGCTCCCGCTCCTCCTGGCCGCCGTGGGTGAAACCCTGGGGCTGCCAGTGGGCCGCAAGGCGCGAGCTGGGTACGCCGATCTCCGAGACGAGCATGGGGTGCTTCGTGTGGTGTTTCACCAGGTCCCGGAGGTAGGCCTGGTAGTTGTTGCGCCCCTCCGCATCGTGCCCCTGGTTGTAGCCCGGGTCGAGGTTGATGAAGTCCGGGTAGTAGGGATAGGCGTGGTAGCTGGCGAAGAGGCCCGCCTGGAGCTCGGGGCCATCGGTGACCTTCTGCATGTCGAGGCCGAAGGCGTCGTTGTCGTATTCCCGGATCTGGAGCTTGTCCACGGGCAGCCCCCGGGCCTTGCGCAGGGCGATCTCCTCGGCCTTGGTGCTCTCGGTGGGGTGGGTGAGCGGGTCCAGGGTGGGCCAGTTGGTGTAGGCCATGGGCCGCTGGGCGTGGAAGGTGTCGTGCTCGTAGGCCAGCATGGTCTCCATGGCATCGGCCATGAACACCTCGATGGCGGTGCCGCCCTTCACCCCCAGGAAGCGCCCCTGCCAGTCGGAGGTGCCCGGGTACTTGGCGTGGAAGGCCTCCAGGCTGAAGGGCTCCCACTCGCGGCCCAGGATGATGGCCAGGGTCCAGGGGCTCACATCGGCCCGGTAGGCGCCGCTGCTGTGCCCGGGGCGGGGCATCAAATTGGCGCGGCCGTGGAGCAGGTCCACCACGTTGCGCATCTCCTGCTTCCACTCCCCGTACCAGGCGGGATCCCGGAAGTCATCCTCCGGCGGCAGCTCCGTCCACACGCCGTGGATGAGCCACAGAGGGGGCTTTCCCGCGGCGGTGGCCTTCAGGTTGTGCTCCCGGAGCACCTGGTAGAAGTGGGGCGGGTGCACCGTGTACACGCGGAGGCAGTTCACCCCCAGCTCCGCCATCTCCGCGATCCAGCCCCGGTAGGTGGCCTCGTCCGGGAACTGGCTGGGGTACTTGCCGGGCAGGGCGGCGCCCAGGTTGATGCCCTTGAGGAAGAGCGGCGTCCACCTGCCCTCCGCGTTCCGCACCTCGAAGGCGGTGCCCCGCGTGCGGGCGGGCATCTGCAGCTGGGCGGGGCGGACGAGGGGCGGCAGGGCCGGCAGGGGATCCGGGGCCGCGGCGAGGGCATGACCCAGGGCCTCCTTCACATCCGCGCGGGCCCCATCCTTGGCCAGGGCCGCCCGCAGCAGGGGCTTGGCCTCCCCGGCCCGGCCCAGGCGCAGGAGCACGAGACCCAGGCCGTACTGGGCATCCACATCCTGGGGGCTCAGGGACAGGGCCTTCCGGAAGGCCGTTTCGGCGCCCTCCGTCCGCTCCAGCCGCAGCTCCGCGAAGCCCAGGGCCACCCAGGCGTCGCCATCCTGGGGGTGGGTCTTCAGCCAGGCCGCCACCCGGGCCTGGGCCTCGGCGGGACGGCCCGCGTGGAGGGCCCGCTGACCCAGCTCCAGGTCGGTGGGCGCCGGAGGCTGAGCCTGCTGGAGGGCGGGAGGCGGCGGGAGGATCACCACACCAGCAGGTCGTCCACGGCCGTGCGGATGGCCGTGGGCGAAGGCAGCCAGGCCGCTTCCAGTACAGGGCTCGCGGGGCAGGGGGTGTCCTGGCTCGCCAGGCGCTTCACGGGGGCATCGAGCCACGAGAAGCAGGTCTCCTGGATCCGGGCGGCCAGCTCGGCGCCGGGGCCGAAGCTGCCGCTGGGCTCCGTGAGCACGAGGAGGCGGTGAGTGCGCTTGGCCAGCGCTTCGAGCGCGGCCTGATCCAGGGGCCAGAGGGTGCGGAGGTCCAGCACGGCGACATCCATCCCATCCGTGGCCTCCAGGGCCGCGTGCTGCAGGGCGCCGTAGGTGATGATGGCGGCGGATCCTCCATCACGGCGGAGGGCGGCCTCGCCGAGCTTCGCGACCGGCGCGGTGTCCCACTGGTCCTTGAGGCGGCGGTAGAGGTGCTTGTGCTCCAGGAAGAGCACCGGGTCGGAGTCGGCGATGCTGGCGCGCAGCAGGGCGTAGGCGTCGGCCACGGTGCCCGGCGCCACCACCTTCAGGCCGGGGGTGCCCAGGAAGTGGGTCTCCACGCACTGGGTGTGGAAGGGACCGCCGCTGCCGCCGGCCCCCACGGGCCCGCGGAAGACCACGGGCACCGAAGCGCCCCAGCGCCAGCGCGCCTTCGCGGCGAAGTTGCAGATGAGGTCGGAGGCCAGCAGGGAGAAGTCCATGAACTGGAACTCGGCGACAGGGCGGCGGCCCTGCAGGGCCAGCCCGATGGCCACACCGGCGATGGCCTGCTCGGCGATGGGGGTATCGATGACGCGGCCCTCGCCGTGGGCCTCCAGGAGTCCCGCCGTGGCCTGGAAGGCGCCGCCGTAGGCGGCGATGTCCTCGCCCAGGCAGACCACGCGATCGTCCTCGGCCATGGCGTCCTTCAAGGCCCGGTTGATCGCTTCGAGGTAGGTGCCGCTGAACATGCCTGTATTTCACCACACGTTCAGGGCCGGCAGGGGAATGGCTGCGGCGGGTGGACCGGACCTCGGCAGGCCATGCCCCTTCCCGGGGGTTCCCCCAAAAAAAATCGGAAGGGTTGCGAACCGTTTGGCCCCGGGGCCGCCTCTTCATCGGTGAGGGGTCATTCCGACCCCCGTTGCGACCAGGAGGTCCCCTTGTTCTATCTGAAGAATCTTCGTACGTGGGAAAGCGTGGTGCGGGTCATCGCCGGGGCCGGGATGATGGCCGCCGGAGCCCTCCTCCTGCCTGGCGGGGCCCTGGGCTGGGCGGTGGGGTTCACCGGAGCCACCTTCGTGCTCACGGGCCTGTTCGGGTGGTGCCCGATGTGTGCCATGGTCGGACGGAAGCTGTAGCCGGCGACCCGGAGCCCCTCGGATGAACGTCCCCCATCCCTACGACCCTGCGCAGCTGGCCTCGGCCCGGATGGGGGATCGTGACGCCCTCGAGTCGCTCCTGATCGCCGCCCAGCCCGACATCCGGCGCTACGCCCGGATCTCCTGCCATGCGGCGGACGCGGAGGATGCGGTGCAGGAGACCCTGTGGCTCCTGTACCGGAAGGTCGGAACCCTCCGCGCGGTGCAGTCCTTCGCGGGGTGGCTGTTCGTGGTCGTGCGGCGGGAGTGCCTGCGGCTCGCCCGGCGGGCCCTGGGGCGGGAGGTCACCCCGGAGATGCTGGAGGACGACGCGCGCTTCGCCCATCGGCCCCCGGAGGAACTGCGCCTGGACCTGACCCGCGCCCTCCAGTCGCTCCCCGAGCATTACCGGGAGGTGGTGCTGCTGCGGGACATCGAGGAGATGACCATCGATGAGATCGCCGCCACCCTCGACCTGACCCGGGAGGCGGTGAAGGCGCGGCTGCACCGGGCGCGGAAGCTGATCCGGGAATACCTGCTGCCCTAGGCGGGGCCGCGCTTGAAGAAGGTGTCGGCGGCGGTCGCCACCGCCGGATCCTGCAAGGCCTCGCCCGGCTTGCTGCCGTGGCCCACCAGGGCCCCGGCCAGGATCATGTCCATGAAGTCGGCGGTGCGCCGCAGGCTGTCGAGCACGGGCGCCGCCGAGCCCTCATGGGCCTGGTCCGAGTCCACGAGCACCACCCAGAGCCGCTTGCCGGCCATGCGCTCCCGCAGCTTCAGGGCGGGGCTGCGCATCCAGGCGCTCCAGTGGTCGAAGTAGAGCTTCGCCGCGGCGGGGAGGCTGTACCAGTAGACGGGGGAGACGATCACCAGGTCCGTGGCCGCGACGGTGGCCTCGGCCAGCTCCCGGGCGGTGCCTTCGGGGTCGCCGTAGCCGCTGCTGTGGCGCAGGTCCACGAAGGGGGGCAGGGGATGCTCGTCGAGGCGGAGCCAGGTGGTGGAAGTCCCCGCGGGCAGCTGGGCGGCGGCGCGGCGGGCCAGCTGCTCGCTGTTGCCATCGCGGCGGGTCGAGGCGAGGAGGAAGAGGAAGCGGCGGTCCATGGCTCCATGCTGCCACCGGTGGAGACACCTCCGGGAAATGCCCACCTGCGGGTCTTGATAAATATAGATAAATAGACCCTCATTTGCTTTTATATGGTGTCTTTATATGGAGATGAAATATTTTATTTTACGGGTGATCTATCTCACATAAACAGTGAATTGCTGGCAATCAGCGGAGTTCGGGATCACCTTGTCCCATGTCAAAGCCGACAGATGTGTACCAAGTGGTACGCACGGGCTGATTTTTGAAAGTTAGGTGGATCCATGACCATGGGGCTCCTCTTCGACTCGACCCGGTGTGTGGGCTGCGGGGCCTGCGCCGATGCCTGCAAGGCGCAGAACCACCTGCCCGGCGAGGTGGAGGACCACACCACCGCCTACACCTGGACCACGGTGGAGGCGAAGGAGGACACCTACGTCCGCCACCTGTGCATGCACTGCCAGGTGCCGACCTGCGCCTCGGTGTGCCCCGTGGGGGCCCTGAAGAAGACGCCCGAGGGACCCGTGGTGTACGACGGGGAGAAGTGCATGGGCTGCCGCTACTGCATGATGGCCTGCCCCTTCGACGTGCCCAAGTACCAGTGGGACAAGGCCGTGCCCACCGTGGGCAAGTGCATCCTCTGCACGAGCCGGGTGAAGGCCGGCCAGCCCACCGCCTGCGCCGAGGCCTGCCCCCAGGGCGCCACGGTGTTCGGCAGCCGGTCTGACCTGGTGAAGGAGGCCAACCGCCGCATCCGCGAGAACCCCGGTGGCTACCTCGACCACATCTACGGCCTGCGGGAGGCCGGCGGCACCTCCGTGATGATGATCTCCAAGGTGGCCTTCGAGAAGCTGGGGCTCAAGACCGACCTCCCCAGCGAGCCGCCGGCCATGCGCACCTGGCAGGTGCTCTCCAAGATCCCCGACTTCGTCGCCGTGTGGGGCGTCTTCCTCTTCGGTGTCCACTGGATCACCGCCCGCCGGGAGGTGGTGGCGCGGGCCGGGGCCTCGGGTGAAGGCAAGGAAGGGAGGCGCTCATGAACAGCCTGGAACCCACCCGCCGTCGGGGCGGCACCGGCTTCTGGACCGCCGTGTTCGGCATCCTCTTCGTGGCCTTCTGCGTCGTGACCTTCCTGCGCTTCAGCAAGGGGCTGGGCGCGGTGACGAACCTCAGCGACCGCTTCCCCTGGGGCATCTGGATCGGTTTCGACCTGCTCTGCGGCGTGGGCCTGGCCGCCGGTGCCTTCACCCTCACGGCGGTGGTGCACCTCTTCCACCTCAAGCGCTTCGAGCCCATCGTGCGGCCCGCCATCGTGACCGGCTTCCTGGGCTACGTCTTCGTGATCGTGGCCCTCATGTTCGACCTGGGGCAGCCCTGGCGCATCTGGCACGCCCTCATCTACTGGAACCCCCACTCCGTGATGTTCGAGGTGGCCTGGTGCGTGATGCTCTACACCACCGTGCTCACCCTGGAGTTCGCGCCGCCCGTGCTGGAGCGCTTCGGCTGGCACGGTCCGGCCCGGCTCATCCACCGGCTCATCACCCCCCTGGTGATCCTGGGCGTGATCCTCTCCACCCTGCACCAGAGCTCCCTGGGCTCCCTCTACCTCATCGTGCCCACGAAGCTCCACCCGCTCTGGTACTCGCCCCTGCTCCCCCTCTTCTTCTACATCTCCGCCATCGCAGCGGGCATCGGGATGGTGGTGCTGGAGTCCTACCTGAGCCAGCGGGCCTTCGGCCACCACCTGGCCATGGACCTGCTGGAACCCCTGGCCCGCGCCATGGTGGTGGCCCTGGTGATCTTCGGGTTGCTGCGCCTCCAGGCCATCCACGCCAACGGCGCCTTCGCCGACATCCGGGCCCTCACCTATGAGGGGAAGATGTTCCTCCTGGAGTTCGGCCTGGGGGTGGTGCTGCCGGTGCTGCTCCTGGCCCGGGAGCGCTTCCGCACGAACCCCACCTGGCTCGTGACGGGCGCCTTCCTGGCGGTGCTGGGCTTCGTGGCGAACCGCCTCAACGTGAGCGTCACGGGCATGGAGCGGGCCGCGGGCATCCGCTACATCCCCTCGGTGATGGAGGTGATCGTGTCCCTGGGCCTCGTGGCCCTGGGCATGGCGGTCTTCGCCTTCGTGGTGCGCACCTTCCCCATCTTCGAGCCGCAGCCCGGGGAGCCGGGTGGGGTGAGGGGCCACTGAGATGCGCACCCGCATCGGCACCCGCCTGATCCTCGGCGCCGGCCTGGTGTCCGCCACGGCCATCGGGCTCATGACGGTGCTCATCATGCGGGCCCACGCCTCCCAGCTCCTGTCGGAGCGGACCCGGAGCGCCAATCAGCTGAGCGAGACCATCAAGGGCAGCACCCACTTCGACATGCTGGAGAACCGCCGGGAGAACCTGCACCGGCAGATCCGGGACATCGGCGCCCTCACGGGGGAGGGCATCCACAAGGTGCGCCTCTTCAACAAGGAAGGCCAGGTGATGTTCTCCTCCGCCAAGGAGGAGATCGGCACCACCCTGGAGATGAAGGCCGAAGCCTGCTTCGCCTGCCACGCCGAGGGCCGCCCCCTGGAGAAGCCCAACCTCCAGGCCCGGGCCCGCATCTTCAAGGGGAACGATGGCACCCGCCTCCTGGGCATCATCAGCCCCATCCCCAATGAGCCCGGCTGCTATACCGCCGCCTGCCACGCCCACAAGCCGGAGGCGAAGCTCCTGGGGGTGCTGGATGTGAACGTCTCCCTGGCGGAGGCGGATGCCGAGCTGGCCCGCAGCCGCACCCTCATGGCGGGCCTGGCCGTGTTGGCCATCCTCTCCAGCGGGCTCATCCTCTGGTGGCTCAATCGCCGGCTGGTGGTGCGGCCCGTGGCGGGCCTGCTGGAGGGCACCCGGCGCGTGGCCGAGGGTGACCTCGACACCGTGATCCAGGTGGACGACCACCATGAGCTGGGGGAGCTGGCCCAGGCCTTCAACGGCATGACCCGCCGCCTGGCGGAGACCCAGCGCCAGCTGGCCCAGGCCGACAAGCTGGCCTCGGTGGGTCGGTTGGCCGCCGGGATCGCCCATGAGATCAACAACCCCCTCACGGGGGTGCTCACCTACGCCTCCCTGCTCCAGAAGCGGCTCCCCACCGAGGGCCCCGACGCCGAGGACCTGGAGGTCATCGTGCGGGAGACCAAGCGCTGCCGGGGCATCATCCGGGAGCTGCTGGACTTCGCCCGGCCGACGCCCCCCAGCCGCCACCCGACGGACCTCAATGAGGTGGCCCGCCATGCCATGGCGGTGGTGGTGACCCAGCTCCGCCTGAACCAGATCAGCATCGCCCTGGACCTGGCCCCGGACCTGCCGACCGCCCTGGCCGACGCGAACCAGCTCCAGCAGGTGGTGGTGAACCTGCTCCTCAACGCCGCCGACGCCACGGGCCCCGAGGGCGGCCAGATCACCCTGCACACCCGATCCGCCGAGGAACCCGGCTTCCTAGAGGTGGAAGTGGAGGACCAGGGACAGGGCATTCCCGCCGAGCACATCCCCCGCCTCTTCGAGCCCTTCTTCACCACCAAGGGCAACAAGGGCACGGGGCTCGGCCTGGCCGTGACCTGGGGCCTCGTCCAGAGCCACGGCGGCACCATCGTCGTCCGCAGCGAGCCCGGCCATGGGGCCCGCTTCATCGTCCGCATCCCCCTGACGCCCCCTCCCTCCGAGGTCGCGCCGCCTTCACCGTCCCCCACGGGACAAGGAGTCACGCCATGACCGCCCTGCTGATCCTCCTCATGTTCGCCGCCTTCGTCGGCCTCGACATCCTCGTCCGCACCACCGCCCGCCGCATGCGCGAGACCCGTGCCCGCAAGGCCCGCGCGGCCGTGCTCGAGACCGCCATCCGCCTCGACTTCACCCAGGAGGCCCCGAGCCTCAAGCGGGTGGAGGTGGACCAGCCCAAGGCCCGCATCCTCGCCGTGGACGACGAGGCCGTGGTGCTGGACTCCTTCCGCCGCATCCTGGTGCTCGAGGGCTACTCCATCGACACCGTGGAGACGGGTCAGGAGGCCCTGGGCCTCGTGCAGCGCAACGACTACGACTTCGTGTTCACGGACCTCAAGATGCCGGGCATGAGCGGCGTGGAGGTGGTGAAGGCCGTGAAGCACCTCCGTCCCGACATCGACGTGGTGGTGATCACCGGCTACGCCAGCATCGACACCGCCGTGGAGACCCTGCAGCACGGGGCCTGCGAGTACGTGCAGAAGCCCTTCAGCGCCGACGAGCTCTCCGAGTTCGCCCGCAAGCTCCTCATCAAGCGGGAGGCCCGCCTCGAGTCCCAGCGCCAGCCTGTGGTGCGGGTGGTGAGCCCCGACCTGGCCGAGGTGGTGCCCGCCGGTGAGTTCGCCGTGCCCGGCGGCGCCTTCATCGCCCCCGGCCACACCTGGGTGCGCATCGAGCGCGAGGGCCAGGTCTCCCTGGGCATCGACGACTTCGCCCGCAAGGCGCTGGGGCCCGTCACCGAGGTGATCCTGCCCGAACACGGCACCGTGGTGCGCCGGGGCGAGCCCCTGTTCACCCTGGGCCAGGGCAAGGAGGCCGTGCACTTCGCCGCCCCCCTCTCGGGCAAGGTGATCACCCGGAACACCGACCTGCGCCACGATGCCACCCCCATCCTCCGCAGTCCCTACGACCGCGGGTGGATCTGCGAGCTGCAGCCCTCCGACCTCTTCGCCGAGCTGCCCACGCTGCGCATCGGCCGCCCCGTCATCGACTGGTACCAGGAGGAGATCACCCGCCTCCGCAAGGCCCAGGCCGAGCCGCCCCAGCCCGGTTCCCTGGACATGGCCGCCTTCGAGGCGCAGTTCCTGGAACCGGCGGCCAAATAGGTTTGAGTCCCCTCCCGGGGAGGGAAAAGATCCACCACGAAGACGCGAAGGACGCGAAGGGGCACGAAGAAAAGCAAGAACGCCAAGAAAAGCAATTTGGGACGAGATGTACGTCAAATGTTGCTTTACCCGGCTTTGTCTTTCTTCGCGTTCCTTCGCGGCCTTCGCGTCTCCACGGATCGCACGCGATGCGTGCTCCCCTTCGCTTCGCTCAGGGACGTGGAGCCTCCGTGGTGGATCTTTAAACGCTCCTATCGGAGCGCCTACAGCGGGCACTCCCAGATGCGATCCGTCTGGGGATCCGAGCCCACGGTGAAGACGTGGCTGCCGACGTCGCGGAAGGGCCAGCGGCGGTAGAAGGCATGGGCGGCGGTGTTGTGCTCCCAGACGCCCAGCCAGAGGGTGCGGAAGCCCTCGGCGCGGGCGCGGTCCATGAGGGTGGCCACGAGGGCGGAGCCGAGCCCGGTGCCCTTGGCGGCGGCGAGGACGTAGAGGCGGTTCAGCTCCACGGGGGCGGGGCCGGTGACGCAGGGCTCCGCGGGGCCCCGCTTCATCTGGGCGAAGGCCAGGGGCACGCCGTCCACCTCGGCGATCCAGGTGGTCCAGGCCGGGTCCCGCAGTTCGGCCCCCTGCTGGGCCTCCCCGTAGGCCTCGGCCAGGAAGGCCGCCAGGTCCTCCGGCGTGTTGCTGTCCGCAAAGGTCTCCGTGAAGGACTGTCGGGCCAGCGCCGCCACCGTGGCGGCATCGGCGGGGGTGGCTTCGCGGATCGTGCGCTTCATCGGGGAAGGATCCCAGAAATCCCAGCTGGGGCATCGGCTCAAATGGCTTTTCTTAGCGTCCTTACTTTTCTTCGTGCCCCTTCGCGACCTTCGCGCCTTCGTGGTGGATCCTTTCGGGATAAAAAAGACGAAAAGGACGCTAGTCTGGTCCCATGCTGTCCAGCCTGCGCATCAAGAACCTCG
>JBGASN010000049.1:0-23394 GCA_044229665.1 Holophagaceae bacterium | reverse complement strand
CGAAGCCCTGGGGGCGGTAGGCGCGGATGATCACATCGGTGCAGACACCCCGCTCCAGCGGCACATCGCCGCCGGGGTACTTCAGGCGGGTGTAGGTGGGGTCGTAGCGGCGGGTCACCCCGATCTGGGCGCGGGCGGCCGCCACCCGCGCCTCGGGCGAAGGCGGGGCGGCCAGGGCCGCCAGCATGAGCAGGAACGGGATCCGCAGCATGGGGTCAGGGGCCCGGCGCGGGCGCCGGGGGGCGCCGCGCCGGGGCGATGCCGTTGTCCATGTCGCTGAAGATGAGCCAGCGTCCTGCCACCCGGCGCAGGGTGAGGGTGAACTTCCCCACGTCGGGGCCGCCGGGGGTGGTGGCGTAGCCCCCGAGGATCACCCCCAGGTCCCCCTCGGTGTGGAAGGCGTAGGCGCGCAGGCCCAGGGGGCCGCCGGCCCCGGCGTAGGCCTTCTCGATGGCGGCGCGGCCCCGCACGGGCGGGCGGTTCAGGGCCATCACGAATCCATCCTCCGTGAAGAGCTCGGCCAGGGCCTTGGCATCCTTGGCCTGCCAGGCGCGCTCGTAGTCCCGCAGCACCCGGCCCAGGTCCGGTGGAAGGGTCACGGAGGGCAGGGGGGCCGGGGCCTGCAGCAGGATGATCATGGGTGCTTCCCTCCCCTGGGGGCGCGGTAGTTGGACGTGCCTTCCTTGAGGGTCTCAAGCACCTTCAGGCTGCGCAGGCGGCTTGGGGGCACGGCGGTGGGATCCTCGGAAAGGATCACCATGTCCGCGAGTTTGCCCGCCACGAGGCTGCCCTTGCGGTCCTCCTCGAAGTGCTGCCAGGCGGCCCAGAGGGTGATCGACCGCAGGGCCTCCATCACCGAGAGGCGCTGATCCGGCCCCAGGATGTCGCCGCTGCGGGTGCGGCGGTTCACGGCGGCATCCAGGATGGCCATGGCATCCGGGAAGGCCACGGGCGCATCGTGGTGCTGCGTGAAGCGCATGCCCCGCCGCAGGGCGGACTGGGCGGGGGAGATGCGATCCGCCCGCACGGGCCCCAGGGTGGAGTCCCGGTGCCAGTCGCCCCAGTAGTAGCAGTGCATGCCGAAGAAGGAGGGGATCACGGCCAGGCGCTTCATCTCGTCGAGCTGGTCCTCCCGCACGGTCTGGGCGTGGATCATCACCGTGCGGCGATCGCCCAGGCCATGCCGCTGCGCGGCGGCGCCCACGGCCTTCAGCATCTGGTCCGAGGCGGCATCCCCGTTGGTGTGCACCAGGAGCTGCCAGCCCTGGGCGTAGGCCCGATCCACGAAGCGGGTCACCTCCGCGTCGGTGAAGGCGGGGTAGCCCCGGTAGTCCGCGGGTTGGCCCGGCGGGGGCACGTGGTAGGGCCGGGTGAGGTAGGCGGTCTTCCCCTGGGGGGACCCATCGAGGCTGAGCTTCACGCCCCCCACCCGGAAGTGCTGGGTGTAGGTGCGCCCGACCCAAGGGGTCTTCATGAGCCCTTCCGTGAAGGGCATGGCCAGGTCGGGGTAGCTCACCACGTCCAGCAGGAGCTTCCGCTGGGTGGCCAGGGCGATCCAGGTCTGGTTGCTGCCCTCATCGGAGCGGCCATCCTGGCCGGTGGTGAAGCCGAAGCGGGCGTAGAGCCGCTGGCCCTCCATGAGCAGGGCCGCGTACCCCGCGGCATCCGGCCGCACCAGCTTCATGCCGGCGGCGAACCAGGCGGTCTCCTCGAGCACGCCGTTGGGGGTGCGCCCATCGGCCTCCCGGCGGATGTGGCCCCCCTGGGGATCCGGGGTGTCGGCGGTGACCCCCGCCAGGGCCAGGGCCTTGGAGTTGAGCACGCCCAGGTGGCCGGACTGGTGGATGATCAGCACGGGCAGGTCCCTGGACACGGCATCCAGCTCCTGCCGCGTGGGCGGTCGCTGCTCCTTCAGCTGGGCCTCGTCGTACCCGAAGCCGAGGATGACCCGGTGCTTCCGGGCCACGGGCCCCTGGGCATAGGCCCGCAGCAGCTTCTGCAGGGCGGCGATGCTGGCGCCGGTGCCATCGGGCGGGGGCAGCAGGTTGGCGGAAGCGGCCTGCAGCCCGGTCTGGGAGAGGTGGCCGTGGGCATCCACGAAGCCCGGCAGCAGGGCGTGGCCTTGGAGGTCCACCATCCGGGTCTTCGGGCCCCGGTGCCGCATGACTTCGGCGGAGGCCCCCACGGCCAGGATCTTCCCGTCCTTCACCGCCAGGGCCTGGGCCCGGGGATGGGCCTCCTCCAGGGTGAGGATGGGCCCCCGGTGGTAGATGGTGTCCGCCTGGGGCGCCTGGGCCAGGGCCCAGAGCCCGGGGAGCAGCAGGAGGGCGGCGCGGTTCATGGAGGCTCCGGTACGGTGGCGGCAGTGTACCGGAACCCCCTGATACCCTCAGGCATGGCCCTCCCGGACTTCCTCCGCACCTTCCTGCACCGGTTCCGCTGGCCCCTGCGCCTCGCGGGCGGGCTGTACGCCGCCTATGCCCTGTTCGGGTTCCTGATCCTCCCCGGGATCCTCCAGAAGAAGCTGGTGGCGGGGATGTCGGCGGCGCTCCACCGGGAGGTCCGCATCGCCAAGGTGAAGGTGAACCCACTGGCCCTCTCCGTGACCCTGGAAGGGCTGGAGGTCCGGGCCCGCAGGGGCACGCCCTGGATCACCTGCGCCCGGATCTACGCCAATGCGGAGCTCTGGCCCCTGCTGACCCGGACCGCGGCGCTGAAGGACCTGGAGCTGGACCGGCCCACCTGGGTCCTCACCCTCGACGAGCGGGGCAACCCCGAGTTCATGGATCTCCTCACCTCCCCGGCGGGCCCTGAAAAGGCCAAGGCGGCTCCGGAGGCCACGCCCTGGACGGTGGCCCTGGAGCACTTCCGCCTGCGCGGTGGCGCCGTGGACTTCTCCGACGCCAGCCCCAAGGAGGACTTCAAGAGCCGCTTGGGGCCCCTGGACTTCAGCCTCCACGACTTCCGCACCACGGTGGGTGCCCGCAGCGGCGGTCGCTTCGAGGCCCGCACGGAGGCGGGCGAGCAGGTCCTGTGGGAGGGCAGCCTCGTGGCCGCGCCCTTCAGCTCGGAGGGCACCCTGAAGGTGACCCAGCTCCACCTGCCCAAGTACGGCCCCTACCTCCACGAGACGGTGAACCTGGATCTGAAGTCCGGGCGGCTGGACCTCACGGTGCCGTACCGGCTCACCCTGACGCCGAAGCCGAGCCTGGAGCTCACGGGCGGCAGCGCGGTCGTCCAGGATCTGGGCCTGGCCGAGCGGGGGGGCGCCGAGGCCCTGCGGCTGCCCAAGCTGGCGCTGGAGGACCTGCGGGGCGACCTGCTGGCCAATCGCCTCGTGATCGGTCGGCTCGTGCTTGCGGGCCCGAACCTCACGGTGGCCCGCCGGGCCGATGGTTCCCTGAACTGGACGCGCCTGCTGGACCTGCCCCCGGGGGTAAAGCCCAAGCCCAAGGATCCCGCGGCGAAGCCACTGGACCTCACCGTGAAGGCCCTCGCGCTGGAGAAGGCCGCCCTGCGCTGGGAGGACGCGGTGCCACCCCGGCCCGTGGTCCTGGACCTCGCGGACCTGGACCTCGCCCTCACGGATCTGACCCTGGATCCCAAGGGCAGCGCCGGACTGACCTTGGCCGCCAAGCTGGGCGAGGCGGGCCGCCTGGGCTTCAAGGGCACCGTGAAGCCCCTGGCCGCCGCCGCGGACCTGCAGGCCGACGTCGAGGGCGTGGCCCTGCCGCCCCTGGATCCCTACCTGGCCCCGGCCACGGACCTGCGCTTCCTCCAGGGGCGCCTGGGGCTGAAGGGCCGCATTCGCGCGGACTTCGGCGGGCGGAAGTCGGATGGGATCGCCTATGCAGGGGATGCCTGGATCGATCAGTTCGAGGCGGCGGATGGCCGCGATCGCGAAGTGGCGCTGCGCTGGAAGCGGCTGGCCCTGGCCGGGCTCGAGGCCCAGACTGCGCCCCTCGCCGTGAAGCTCAGGACCCTCACGTGGACGGCCCCGGAAGGCCGGGTGGTGGTGGCCGCCGACGGCAGCACCAATGTGGATCGGGCCTTCAAGCAGACGCCGGCCACGCCGGCCCCGCCCACCGCCGCCGCCATCCAGCCCACGCCGAAGGTGGAGGGCGCGCCCATCCCCCTCAGCATCGCCCTGGTGAAGGTGAGCCAGGGCCGCCTCAGCTTCATCGACCGCAGCCTCAGCCCCAACGCCGCGCTCCTTCTCAGCGACCTGGAGGGCACCTACGACCAGCTCTCCTCCGCCCCCGGTGCCCGCAGCCAGGTGCTGTTCACGGGTAAGGCCGGCGGCGTGGGTCCCCTGCGCATCGAGGGCAAGGCCTACCCCCTGCGCACGGATGAAGACACCGACGTGCGCATGAGCCTCCAGGGCGCCGAGCTCACGGACCTGGATCCCTACAGCCGCAAGTACCTGGGCTACGTCCTCCAGAAGGGCAAGCTCAGCACGAACCTGCGCCTGCACATCCAGAAACGCCGCCTCAGCGCCGTGGCCCAGGCCAAGCTCGATCAGCTCTACCTGGGCGAGAAGGTGGAGAGCAAGGATGCCACCTGGATCCCCGTGAAGCTGGGCCTGGCCCTGCTGCGGGACCGCCACGGCGTGATCGACATGGAGGTGCCCATCGACGGCAGCCTCGATGATCCGAACATCCACTGGGGCGGCGTGGCCTGGAAGGCCCTCCTCAACATCTTCGCGAAGGCCGCCACCAGCCCCTTCACCATGCTGGGCAGCCTCTTCGGCGGGGGGGCCGACCTCAGCGCCGTGGCCTTCGCGCCGGGCGAGGCCACCCTGCCCCCCGAGGCCGCCAAGGTGCACCAGGGCCTGGTCAAGAGCCTCCAGGAGCGCCCGGCCCTCAGCCTGGAACTGGAAGGCGCCGCCAATCCCGTGGCCGATGGTGCGGCCCTGAAGCGCAAGGTGCTGGAGGATCGGATCCGGGCCCAAGCCTGGAGCCTCGCCGGGAAGAAGGGTGACCTGGATCCGGCCTTCCTACCCACCGGCGCCGCCCGCGAGGCCGCGCTGCGGGCCCTCCATGACCGCGCCTTCCCGCCCCCGCCGCCGGACCCGAAGGCCCCCAAGGGGGTGAAGGCGCCGGAAGCCCCCCTGGCCGAGGTGGAATCCCGCTTGCTGGGATCCATCCCCGACGATCCGGAGGCCCTGCGCCTCCTGGCCGAGGCCCGGGCCGACGCGGTGCAGAAGGCCCTCCTGGAAGCCGGCGCGCCCGTGGATCGGGTCTTCAGCGTGAAGGGCACCTTGAAGGCGGATCAGGCAAAAAGCGCCAAGGTCTGGTTCGCGGTGAAGTAACCGGATTCGAGACGCCTTTCCGGGGGGCCGAAGAGGCCCCTGGAGTCCGTTTCCATGAGGCGTGAACAGATGAAGTGCTGGGGATGGACGGGCCTGAGCGCGATCCTGGCGGCCCAGGGGCCTTCGGAGGAAGGGGATCGGGCGCGCTCCCTGCAGCAGCTGCGGGAGCTCATGGCCCTCCCGGTGAAGGTGGCCACGGGCACCCCCACCCCCTGGCAGCAGACCCCCGCGAGCGTCACCGTGATCACGGGGGCGGACCTCGAGGCCATGGGCGCCGACACCCTGGACGAGGCGCTGGCCATGGTACCGGGGCTGCACGTATCGCAGTCGGGGCAGCTCATGGGCTCCCGATTCCTGTTTCGCGGGGTCGCTTCCCTGTTCAATCCCCAGGTCCTGATCCTCCGGGACGGGGTGCCGCTCACCTCCGTGGCCATCGGGGATCGCGGCGCGGTGGGAACCCGGATGCCCGTGACGTCCATCGCCCGCATCGAAGTGATCCGAGGGCCTGGTTCCGCGGTCTATGGGGAGGAGGCCTTCGCGGGGGTGATCCACATCCATTCCCGGACGGCGGAGGACCTGGAGGGTACCAAGGTCGCGGGGGTTGGGGGCTCCTTCGGCACCCGGTCGGCCTGTGTCTCCCATGGCGGTGCGATGGGGCCCGTGCAGGTGGGGCTCACCGCCTCCTTGACCCGCACGGATGGTCCGGAAGGGGTGATCCTGGCGGATGCCCAGACGGGGTGGGATGGGATCGGGGCGACCTTCCCGGTTCCAGCCCCTGCGGTGTCCCGGGCGCCGGGCTCGTTGAATCGGATGGGGAGGTTCGGGGACCTCCACTTGAACCTGGGCTGGGGCGGCTGGACCCTGCGGTGGGGCCAGGAGTCCCGCACGGGCATGGGCACCGGCCAGGGGTTGGCGCTGGCCCTGGATCCGGAGGGACGCCAGGCCAGCCACCGGAGCCTCCTGAGCCTCACCTACCGTCGTCCGGAGGGAGCGGGGCCTTGGTCCTACGAAGTCCAGGCCAGCTGGTACCGCCTGACCTATGAAGTGGAGCAGGGGCTGCACCTGTTCCCCGCCGGGGCCTTCTTCGGCGCGTTCCCCGATGGCTTCCAGGGGAACCCCCAGTTCTGGGAAGTGAACCGCCGGCTCGAAGGCTCGGCGACCCACCGGGGACCTGGGAATCACCGGATCCGCCTGGGCGGTGGGCTGCACCACGGCGAGCTGACGGACGTTCGGGAGACCAAGAATTTTGACGCTGCCTTCGCGCCGCTTCCCGGCGGCCTGACGGATGTTTCGGGCACGCCGCTGGACTACCTTCCCCGGGCCAGTCGCATGAATCAGCACGCCTTCCTCCAGGACGAGTGGCAGCTGCATCCGGCCTGGCAGCTCACCACCGGGATCCGGTTCGATCGTTACTCCGACTTCGGCGGCAGCACCAATCCGCGCCTGGCCCTGGTGGGCGACCTGGGTGGGGGGTGGACCCTGAAGGTACTCCACGGGCGCGCGTTCCGGGCGCCCTCCCTCACGGAGCTCTACACCCGGAACAACCCGGTGTCCCTGGGCAATCCGAACCTCCGCCCGGAGACCCTGGCCACCCAGGAGGTGGCTCTGGGCTGGCAGATGTCGCCCGATCTCCACGGGGAGGTGAGCCTCTTCCGGACCCGCATCCATGACTTCATCAACTTCAAGCAGGATCCCATCGGCACCCGCACGGCCCAGAACGCCGACCGCCTCAAGGGGCAGGGCGGGGAGCTGAGCCTGATCTACGCCCCCAGCCAGCGCTTCCGCATCACGGCCAACGCCAGCTACCAGGACACCCGGGATGCAGCCACGGACCTGCCCCTGGGCGAGGCGCCCCGGGCCCGGGCCTACCTGCGGGTGGACCGGCGCTTCCTCACCTACTGGCAGGGCGACCTCCAGGCCACCTGGGTGGGCACCCGCCCCCGCGCCGCCGTGGACCCCCGGCCCGACCTCAAGGGGTACACCACCGTGGACGCCGTGCTCCGGCGTGAGCGCCTCTTCGGGCGGTTCGATGTGCGGGTGAGCGTGCGCAACCTCTTCGACCGTGATGTGCGGGAACCCAGCCAGTCCCCCGCGCCCGGCGCGGCCTTCGTGGACATCCCCCACGACCTGCCCCAGGCCGGGCGGAGCGTGATGGTGGAGCTGGTCTGGCGGGGGCGCTGACCGTCAGGTCCGGAAGCCCCGCATCACCTCCGCCAGCCGGTCGGCCTGCTCCCGCAGGCCCTCGGTGGAGGCGGCCACCTGCTCCACGAAGGCCGCGTTCTGCTGGGCGGTGGCGTCGATCTGGCTGAGGTTCTGCTGCACGCTGGCGAAGCCCTGGTTCTGGGCCCGGGCGCCCTCGGTGATGGTGCCGGCCATGGTGGCCAGCTCCCGGGTGCAGGTGAGGATGGCGCCCATGATCGCCACCACCTCCTCGTTCACCTTCTGACCGATGCCCGCCTGCTGCACGCTCTCCTGCACCAGGGCCTTGATCTCCTTGGCGGCCTCGGCGCTGCGCTTGGCCAGGTTGCGGACCTCCCCGGCCACCACCGCAAAGCCGCGGCCCTGGTCCCCGGCCCGGGCGGCTTCCACGGCGGCGTTCAAGGCGAGGAGGTTGGTCTGGAAGGCGATCTCATCCACGAGGCCCGTGATCTCGGTGACCTTGTGGCTGCCCTGCACGATGGCGCCCATGGCTTTGCGCAGGCGCTCGGCGGCCTGCTGACCCTCCTCGGTCTGGCGGGTGGCATCCAAAGCGGTGCGGGCGGCGCGGTCGGCCTGACGGGCCCCTTCCTGGGCCGTCTCGGCCAGGGCGGTCATGTGGCTGGAGGTGCCCTGCACGGCATCCGCCTGCTGCTCGGTGCGGTGGCTCACCTCGAGGTTGCCGGTGGAGATCTCCTCGCTGGAGATGCGGATCTGTTCGGCCGCGATCTGCACTTCGCCGATGAGCTCCCGGAGGTGCTCGCTCATGCGGTTGTAGCTCTCGGCCATGCGCCCGATCTCGTCCCGGGAGGTGAGCGCCAGGCGGTGGGTGAGGTTGCCATCGGCGGTGAGCTCCAGGGCCTCCTGGAGGTCCGCGATGGGCTCCCGGATCACGCGGATGGCCAGGAGGCTGAGCAGGAAGCCGGCCACCCCCACGCCCAGGAACACCCACAGCATGCGGGTGCGGGCCTGGCCCACCTGGGCCTTCACATCGTCCACGTAGACCCCGGAGCCCACCACCCAGCCCCAGGCCGGGAACGCCTTCACGTAGCTCACCTTGGGGAAGTCGCCCCCCAGGCCGGGCTTGGTGAAGAAGTAGTCCACGAAACCGCCCTTGGGATCACTCGCGGCCTGGGCGAAGGCCACGTACAGTGCCTTGCCCCGGCTGTCCTTGATGCCCCCGATGTCCTTCCCGTTCAGTTCGGGCTTGGTGGGGTGGAAGACCATCTTGGGGTCCCGGGTCTGGATCCAGACATAGTTGCTGCCGGCGTAGCGGAGGTGGCGCACCACGTCCACGGCCCGGGCCTGGGCCTCGGCCTCGCTGAGCTTGCCGGATCGCACGAGGGCCTCCTGGGCGGCGATCTGGCTCAGGGCGGCCTCCACCACCTGCCGGGGACCCTCCTGTTTGGCATCCATGAACTGGGCGCTGAAGAAGGGCAGGATGAAGAAGATCAGGCCCGCCAGGAACAGGGCCGTGAGCCCGAAGGCCAGGCTGAAGAGTTTCCAGAACAGGGGGAGCTGCCGGAGGCGTTGGAGCATGGGGACCCTCTCCATTCAGATCGGCGAGTCCTAATACGGGGGTAAGTCCCGGGAGACCCGGTTTGGCAGAAAGTGTGGGTTCAATGTCATTGCAGCCATGTTGCGGGGAACCCAGTCTGATCCCATGCCCGCTGCATCCCCCTCCTCCAAGGCTCTTCCCACCCCCCGCCGGGTGGCCATGCTCGCCTTTCCAGACGTGCAGGTGCTCGATGTGATGGGGCCCCTGGAGGTCTTCTCCCGCACCGCCCGCTGGCTGCGCGACCAGGGCCGCACCCCGGATCTGGCCTACACGGTGGAGATCCTGGGCCTGAAGAAGGGGAGCTTCCTCACCTCCTCCGGTCTGCGCCTCCATGCGGACCGCGGGATCAAGGAGGTGGACGGCGGATTGGATACCCTGATGATCGCGGGAGGCGTGGGGGTCCGCGCCCATCGGAACCACCCGGGCCTGCTGGCCTGGCTCCGGGCCCAGGAGGGGCGGGTGCGCCGCCTCGCCTCCATCTGCACCGGGGCCTTCCTGCTCGCCGAGGCGGGCCTGCTCCAGGGCAAACAGGCCACCACCCACTGGGGGCACTGCGCCGACTTCGCCCGGGACTTCCCGGAGGTCCAGGTGGCGCCGGACGTCCTCTTCGTGAAGCAGGGCTCCCTCTACACCTCGGGCGGCGTCACCGCAGGCATGGACCTCGCCCTCGCCCTCGTGGAGGAGGACTGGGGGCGCGAGGTGGCCCTGGCCGTGGCCCGGGAGCTGGTGATGTTCCTGAAGCGGCCCGGAGGGCAGGCCCAATTCAGCGCGCAGCTCGCGGTGCAATTGGCGGAGCAGGAGCCCCTGCGCGACCTCCAGGCGTTCATCCAGGAACGCCCGGCCGAAGACCTCTCGGTGGAGGCCCTGGCCCGCCGGGTCGGGATGAGCCCCCGGAATTTCGCCCGGGTGTTCACGCAGGAGGTCGGCATGACCCCCGCCCGGTTCGTGGCTTCGGTACGCCTGGAGACGGCCCGGCGGCTCCTCGAGGAGAGCCAGGAATCCCTGGAGACCATCTGCGACCTGAGCGGCCTGGGCACGCCCGAATCCATGCGTCGCACCTTCCTCCGCGCCCTGGGCGTCCCCCCCGGGCAATACCGGGCCCGCTTCCAGGGCGCCTGAATCCCTCCAACCCCCTTTTCCGGAGTTCGCCATGAACCTCGCCTTCGGCCTGCGGGCCCTCCTTCTCGCGCTGCTTTGCGCCGCCTTCGGTTCCGCCCAGGGCAGCGCCTCGAAGGGATACGGATGCCCGCCCTGCGGCTGCGCCTCCGATGGCAAGACCTTCGAGCAACCCGGCGCCTGCCCCGACTGCGGGATGCCCCTCTCCCAGGCCCCCCTGCGCGTCGCGATCCTCATCTTCGACGGCGTGCAGATCATCGACTACACGGGCCCCTACGAGATGTTCGGGGCCGCGGGCTTCGAGGTGTTCACGGTGGCGGCCTCCAAGGCCTCCGTGAAGACGGTCATGGGCATGGAAGTGGTGCCCCGCTTCACCTTTGCCGATGCCCCCGCGGCCGATGTGCTCGTGATTCCCGGTGGGAGTGTGAAGGACGCCGCGGACCACGCCGGGACCCTGGCCTTCATCAAGGCCTCCGCGGCCCGCAACCAGGTCACGATGAGCGTGTGCAACGGGGCCTTCATCCTGGCCAACACGGGGCTTCTCAAGGGCCTCACCGTGACCACCACCCGCGGCAACATCCCCCGCCTCGCCCAGCGCCACCCCGAGCTCACGGTCGTGGGGGATCGTCGCTACGTGGACAACGGGCGCATCGTCACGGCCGCGGGGCTTTCCGCCGGCATCGATGGGGCGCTGCATGTCATCGAGAAGCTGAAGGGGCGGGAGATGGCGAAGCAGGTGGCCTTCGGGGAGGAGTACGCGTGGGAAGGGTCGCGCTGAACAAGTCGGAAACCCCTAGGGCAGGGACTAAATTCCCAGGAGCTATTTAACGCGGGATTCGTTCTGCGGGGGGCCTTCGCCCTCGGGAGGCACGATGGCTGCTGAGCAGGCCCACCCGGATTCCCGAGCCGTGGTGGGAAAGCCGGCCAAGTCCCATCCGAAAAGGTGGGTGCCTTTCAGCCGCCAAAAGATCGTGCGCTTGTCGGGGAGGATGAGGATGAAACACCCCCAGCCGCTCCACCCCACATTCAGCAATGCGACCTCCTTTTGGGCGTGGGTCACGTCGCGCGCCAAATCCTCCCTCCCCAGGATCTTCATGTCCTCGCAGAACGTCTTGAGCGCGAATGGGCTGAGGGATCGATCCCCAACCAGCCGCAGCTTGACCAACTCCCCCGCCCTCATCAGGGTGAGGTGCTTCATGAGGGCGGGATCTCCAAGCGCCTGGTCAAGCATCTGCCGCCGGAGGTGCTGCAGCTTCTCCGTGTTGAGCGCCGAGAACATCTGGTTGGGGTCTGGCTCGGGTGGGGGAATCGCGAGGTGCTTGGTGAGCCAGGGGATCGACTGAACCAGGCTGCAGTAACCATCGACAGCACTCAGGAAGGATTCCAGCTTCTCCACCTGCCCCTTGCGATAGGCGAGTGTGGCCGAGATATTGAATCGTTCGGGTGCATTCTTGGGGTGCAGGTTGCACTGGAGGTAACTACTCCCGCCATTTAGCCCAGCATCAAAACTCCGATCGATATCGAATTCGGCGGAGATCACTTCGAACTTTTCCTGAATGCGTTCCAGCACGCCCGGAAGTTTGTTCATGACTTCCAAGCGATCCCAATCCGCCTTTACTGACCGAAAAATCGTGTCGATCAGGGCATGGTTGAGCCATTCACCCGAGATGCGCCCCCGATTGAGGGTCTTCCTGGGTAAGAGGGGCAAGAGGCATCGTGAGATTTCAGCGTTGAACGTCTCCGAAGTTCCACCCTCAGACCTGATTTCCCAGGGAATCATGAAGGGGTATTGGGAGTGGGAAGCAATCACACGCTTTTTCCCATCCCCTTGGATCGTCAGCTCAATGTTCGGGTAGTCATCCGTGTGGAATCCTGAATAGAGAGAGGGAAGCAATTTCTCAATCCGGTGTGAGTCCTTGAACGCGTTGGTCAAAAGGTCGATTTGGTTTCTCGCTGGCTTCACAGGCCAAGGCTTGATGTAAGCGCCCACCGTTGACTCAGCCTGCGTCGCCAGCCAATCACCCGAGATGCCCAAATTCGGCATCTGGGCTTTCGGCAGGGGCGGTGAGTCCAAACTGTCGAGGAGGGCTTGAATCCGATCCGGGCTAATCTTTGCGCCATCCGAGCGGACAAAGTCTCCTCCCTGGCGAATGATGGTGCATCGGGTTTCGTGCGGTTCCTTCGACATGGATAGCCCAGCCCAGGTGGATGTGATGTCAATGCGATCCACCGGAACCTGAGCGGACAGGGCGTTGCCGACACAAACGACAATCAGGGCAATGAAGGTTTTCATGCCTGAAGCATATCTGCCTTTCCCAATCCTTACCCTGAGGCTGGGGCTTTGGTCTCTATCCATGCTTCCAAACACTGTTCCCCGCAACGACAGCGGGCGGCATCGTCCTTGAGGGAAGCGGCATTGGGCCTGACTCGGGCCTTCGGCCGCTCGCCCTCCGGGCGGCAATCCGCTGCGCGGATTCCGTCCTATCCTCCCTCCGCAGCGCTTCGGTCGGATGGTCATGGCCTCGGGCGCTGAATCCCAACGCGGCCCGAGAACGGAAGAGGGGCGCCCAGGGGCGCCCCTCAACTCCCGGCGTGGGATCGGCTTACTTAGAAGCGACGTAGTCCTTCAGGCTGGCCGCGTTGGGCTTCATCGCTTTTTCGCCCTTCTTCCAGTTGGCGGGGCAGACTTCGCCGTGCTCTTCGCTGAAGTCCACGGCGTCGACGAGGCGGAGGACCTCATCCACGTTGCGGCCCAGGTCGTTGTGGTTCACGGTGATGTGCTTGAGGATGCCGTCCTTGTTGATGATGAAGAGGCCGCGCAGGGCGATGCCGATGGGCAGCAGGACGTTGTAGTCGTTGGCGATGGTCTTGTTCAGGTCGGCCACCAGGGGGAACTGGATGCCCTTGATGCCGCCTTCCTTGCGGTCCATCTGGGTCCAGGCGAAGTGGCTGAACTTGGAGTCGACGCTCACGCCGATCACCTCGGTGTTGCGCTTCTTGAACTCCTCGATGGCGTCGGAGAAGGCCAGGATCTCGGTGGGGCAGACGAAGGTGAAGTCGAGGGGGTAGAAGAAGAGCACGACCTTCTTGCCCTTGTAGTCGGACAGGGAGATCTGCTTGAACTCGCCGTTGACGAGGGCATCCGCCTTGAAGTCGGGAGCGGGCTGGGTCACAAACGCGGCCATGGAGCCTCCATAAAAGGGAAATTCCAGGCTAGCCCCGGGGGTGGGGCGGGGCAAGTAAATATCCGACTGGATTGGTCGGGATTCTGGACGTGGCCCTCCGCATTGGGCCCGAAACGCGACCGAATCCGCTGTTCAGGGCTCCGAGGGGCCCCGGTTTCCGGTAAAGACCGGGGCGCCCCCTCGCCCGGGGATGGGCCGGGAGGCTAGACTGGGGGCCTTCCTCCTGGCCTCGCCTGGCGGCCCCCACGGGTTGCCCTTCAGCTGGTGCGATATCGGCGCGACGGCCCGGAACCGAGCCTCCTCCATGAATCCGATTCAGTTGTCGGTCTTTTCGGAAATCCAGCGCCTTCGCCAGGTGGTCGTGCACAGCCCCGGTCCCGAGGTGGACCTCATGGTCCCCGGGATGATGGAGAAGCTCCTCTTCGACGACATCCTCTACGGCGACCAGGCCCGCAGCGAGCACGCCCAGTTCCGGCAGGTGCTCCGCAAGGTGGCCGACGAGGTGCTCGATGTGCAGGACCTCTTCGTGGAGGCCATGGCCTCGGATCCGGTGAAGTTCGCCTTCATCGAGGACCTCCGCAAGCTGGTGGACCTGCCCGACGACACCTGCAACCGCCTGCGCGACATGCCCGCCGCGGACGTGGCCCGCAGCGTGATCACGGGGATCCCCTGGGCCGACATGCAGCTCCAGACCCACTGGCAGCGGGAGTTCGACTACCAGCTGAACCCCATCCCCAACCTCCTCTTCATGCGCGACCCGGCCTCCGTGGTGGGCGACGGTTACACGGTGAACGCCATGGCCACGCCCGCCCGCCAGCGGGAGAGCCTGGTGATGGCCACCATCTTCCGCCACCATCCCCGCTTCACCCACCTCACCGAGAACGACAAGTGGTTCGACCAGACCACGCCCCTCATCCGGGGGGACATCAAGGTGCCCCAGAGCCTGGAGGGCGGCGACATCCTCGTGCTCTCCGACAAGGTGCTGGCCGTGGGCTGCAGCGAGCGCACCACCACGGATGCGGTGCACATCCTGGCCGAGAGCCTGCGCCAGGACTTCCGCCGGGGCGAGGGCACCTTCGAGTGGCTCTTCATGGTGCTCATGCCCAAGAAGCGCTCCGCCATGCACCTGGACACCATCTTCACCCGCATCAACGAGGATGAGTGCCTGGTGTACCCGCCCTACTTCACGGATGGCAGCCGGGAGCTCCTCAACGTGGTGAAGATCGACCTGCGCCAGGAGGAGCTGCGCTTCACCACCCAGCCGAACCTCCTCAACGCCCTGCGCAGTGTGGGCATCGACCTCAAGCCCGTGTTCTGCGGGGGCAACGACTACATCAAGCAGCAGCGGGAGCAGTGGACGGACGGCGCCAACGCCTTCGCCCTGGCCCCCGGCGTCATCACCAGCTACACCCGCAACGAGGCCACCGCCGAGGAGCTGGCCCGGGCCGGCTACCGCGTGGTGCCCGCCAAGGCGGTGCTCCACGATGACAGCATCAACCTGCTGGATGGCGGAAAGTACCTGGTGCAGATCGAGAGCGGGGAGCTGTCCCGGGCCCGGGGCGGCCCGCGCTGCATGACCATGCCCCTGAGCCGCGATGGCCGCTGAGGCACCGGCCCGCCCGGGTCCCTGGGGCCTCCCCTGGGTCCGCTTCGCCGCCCTCACCCTGGCGCTGCACCTGGGCGCCCTCGCCTTCGTGGGGCCGCGACCCCATGGGGCCCAGTGGCTGATGCTGGCGCTGGGGCCCCTGGTGACCTGGGGGCTCCTGCGCCCCCTGCTCCACCGCCTCGAATCCCGGACCTTGAGCCTGCTCTTCGGGCTCTGGGGTGCATGGGCAGCCTTCTGCCTGGGCCACCGGCTCTTCCTCGGGAACTATCCCGACCACGGCACCCTGGAGTTCACCTTCTCGGAACCCACCTACGCCTGGGCCCTGGTGAAGGATCGCCTTCGGGTGGGCACCCTGGCCTTCCTGGGGGGCGGCGCCCTGCTGGGTTGGATCGTGGCCCGGGGCCTGGATCCCGAACGCCGGGGGATCGTGCGGTTCAAGTGGGCGGGCGTCCTGGGGGCGGTGGCGGCCCTTGCGGTCGTGGATGGCCGCGGCTTCGCGCTCACCGGGGCCTCGCCGGAGGCGAGCTCCCTGCTCATGCTGGGCCAGACCCGGGCCCGCCGCATCGGAAAGGGCGGGCTTCGCCGGGCCCTGGGGCGGCAAATGCCCCCCAAGGGGCCCACGCCCCCATTCTCCGTGCTCCTGCTGGTCCATGAGAGTCTCGGCCCGCTGGGGCTGGACCCGGAGGTAGCGCCCTTCCTCGAAGGCCAGATCCGGCGGGGGGACCTGAAGACCTTCCACCTGGCCTTCGCCCCGGCCTCCATGACCGATGTGGCCCTGCCGAGCCTGTTGAGCGGAGTGAACCCGGTGCAGGGATCCCAGCTCTACCACCGCGTTCCCCTGCTCTGGCACCGGGCCCAGGCCGCGGGCTACAGCACGGCCTTCATCTCCGCCCAGCGGCTCAACTATTACGGGTTCCCCGACTACCTGCTGGCGGATGGGCTGGATACCTGGGAGAGCGCCGACCACGCGGGACTCCAGCTCGTGAACGACACGGGGGCCGATGACGGCTGGCTCGTGGGCCAGCTGGAAGGTTGGCTGGCGCGCCAAGGGGACCACCCCACCTTCACCGTGCTCCAATTCAACGCGACCCACGCCCCGGGTTTGGAGCGGCCCGACTTCCAGGCCTGGACCCCGGCCCGCGTGGCGGCGCGATGGCCGGTGGTGCACCCGCTCCGCCGGGAACCCCTGGCGCGGTACCTCAACGCCTGCGCCTACCTGGATACCGTGCAGGCCCGGATCTTCAAGGTGCTGGAGGCCCGCGGGCGCCTGGATCGGACCTGGATCATCGCCACCGCGGACCATGGGGAGGCCTGGCAGGGCCCGCCCCGCGGCCGGCTGGATGATGTGCGGGCCGCCGCCCTGCAGGTGCCCCTGTGGATGCGGCTGCCCAAGGGCTTCCCCGCTCCCTGGGTCGCGGCCCTGGAGACCAACCGCTCCCGCCTGGTGGGGAACCTGGACCTGGCCCCCACCCTGGCGGAGGCCTTCGGCCAGCGACCGGCGGCCTTCCCCGGCACCCTCGGCGCCTCCCTCCTGTCCCCCCTGACCCCGAACCGGGCCCTGGTATCCCACAACAGCGGGGAGATCCGCCGGCGGGACCCCGAGGCGGTGTCCGTCCTGATGGAAGAGGGGGACGGGCTCTTCCAGGTCCGTTGGCATGCGCTGGAAGGGCGCTCCGGGGCCCGGCCGGAAGGGCTCTGGGAAACCGAAGTGGAACCGGATGCCCGGCGCCGGGAGCTTGCCCGTAAAGCCCTGGAATCGGCGGGACCTGCCGGGCCGGCCCCGGGTCTCGCGCGGCATCTGGTAGACTAGCCCCTGGCCGCCTCGGATCCCCGAGGCGCCTTTTTTTCATCCCGATTCCGTGACGTCCACTTCCGAACCCAGCCTCCGGCACCGTATCGAATACGGTCTCTACCGAGCCCTGGCCCGGGTGCTGGGGGGCTTCCCCCGGCCCACGGTGCAGGCCCTCGGGGAGGGGCTGGGGCTTCTGGCCTATGCCTTGGACGCGCGCCATCGGAAGGTGAGCCTGGAGAACCTCCGCCGGTCGGACCTGGGCCTCTCCGAGGCCGAGGCCCGCCGGGTGGCCCGGGCGGCCTTCCGCCACTTCGGGGCCGTGCTCCTGAGCGTGGTGCCCCTGAGCGAAGCCGCACCGGAGGACCTGGACACCTGGATCCTCGTGGATGGGCTGGAGCACTTCGACGCGGCCAAGGCCGAGGGCAGGGGCTTCATCCAGATCACGGGGCACTACGGCGACTGGGAGGCGGTGGCCCTCATGCAGAGCCGTTACGGGCGGAGCCTCACCGTGATCGGCCGGGAGCTGGACAATCCCCTGCTGGAACCGGTGCTCAAGGCCTTCCGCCAGCGCTTCGGCAATCGCCAGATCGCCAAGGGCGGGGCCCTCCGGGAAACCATGAAGGCGCTCAAGTCCGGGGAGGGCGTGGGCTTCGTGCAGGATCAGGATGCGCTCACCAGCGGCGTGTTCGTCCGCTTCCTGGGCCGCTGGGCCGCCACCCACGCGGTGGCCGGCACCCTGGCCGCCAAGGGGGATCTGCCCATCCTGCCCGTCTTCAGCTGGCCGCGCCCCGATGGGCGCATTCAGGTGCGCTTCCTGCCGCCCTTCCATGCCCCCCGCACGGGCGACGCGGCGCGGGATGCCTGGGTGGCCGCCCAGCTCATGACCCGCTGCGTGGAGGATCAGGTGCGGAAGGATCCCCGCTTCTGGTTCTGGATGCACAACCGCTTCAAGACCCAGCCGGATTCTCCCGGCGCGCCTCCCCTGCCGCCCCCGGAGTGGCTAGACTTGGTTTCCACTCCCACCTCCAACTGACCTGGACCAACCCCCGGATTTCCCATGCCCAAGCACGTGCTCGCCAAACTCGAAAATGAACTCAAAGAGCTGCGTCAGGCCCTCCTGGTGGAGATCCCCCAGGAGATCGCCCGCGCCGCCGGCCAGGGCGACCTGTCCGAGAACGCCGAATACGAGCAGGCCCTGGCCAAGCGCGACATGTTCCAGGCCAAGGTCGTCTCCATGGAGAAGCGCATCGCCGAGCTGGCGAGCCTCGACATCGCCCGGCTGCCCCGGAACAAGGCCGCCTACGGCTCCAAGATCACCGTGCTGGACCTGGACAGCGAGGAAGAATATACCTACCGGCTGGTCCTGCCGGAGGAATTGGGCGATGAACCCGGCCTCCTGAGCATCTCCAGCCCCATTGGCATGGCCCTTGTGGGGCACGAGGAAGGCAGTGAGGTTAGGATTCAGATCCCCGCCGGCGTGCGGCGATACGAGATCCTGGAGCTCAAGACCATCCACGACGTCGCCTGATGCCGGGACCGGACGAACCGCAGGACCCTAAGCAACCCAAGGAAAGGGGCCGCGCCAACATGAACAAGTACAAGCGCGAACAGAAATGCTCCTTCTGCGGCAAGGGCCCGCAGGAAGTGGAACAGCTCCTCGCGGGGCCCGATGCCTTCATCTGCAACGAGTGCGTGGAGGCGGGCAACCTGCAGCTGCGCCTCGGCCGGCAGGGCAAGGGCGGCGTGGGTCGCCACGAGACCAAGCTGGCCCGCCCCAAGGAGATCAAGGCCAACCTCGATGACTACGTGATCGGGCAGGAGGAGGCCAAGAAGCGCCTCTCCGTGGCCGTGTACAACCACTACAAGCGCATCCTGGCGCCCAAGAAGGGCCTGGGGGGCACCGAGGTGGAGCTCTCCAAGAGCAACATCCTCCTCATCGGGCCCACGGGCACGGGCAAGACCCTGCTGGCCCAGACCCTGGCGCGCTTCCTGGATGTGCCCCTGGCCATGGCCGACGCCACCACGCTGACCGAAGCCGGCTACGTGGGCGAGGACGTGGAGAACATCCTCACCAAGCTCCTGCAGGCCGCCAACTACGACGTGGAGCGGGCCCAGCGCGGCATCGTGTTCATCGACGAGATCGACAAGATCGGCCGCAAGAGCGAGAACCCCAGCATCACCCGCGATGTGAGCGGCGAGGGCGTGCAGCAGGCCCTGCTGAAGCTGGTGGAAGGCACCGTGGCCAACGTGCCCCCCCAGGGCGGCCGCAAGCACCCCCACCAGGAGTTCATCCAGTTGGACACGGCCAACATCCTGTTCATCTGCGGCGGCGCCTTCGTGGGTATCGAGGACATCATCAAGCAGCGCGTGCGGGCCAAGGCCGTGGGCTTCGGGGCCTCCCCGAACTCCAAGGAGTCCAAGGAGAACCTGCTGGCGCTGGCGGAGCCCGAGGACATCATCAAGTTCGGCCTCATCCCCGAGCTGGTGGGCCGCCTGCCCGTGATGGCCAGCCTCACGCCCCTGGACCGCGAGGCCCTGGTGCGCATCCTCACCCAGCCCAAGAACGCCGTGTCGAAGCAGTTCCAGAAGCTCTTCGAGATGGACGACGTGGAGCTCACCTTCGACGAGGGCGCCCTGGATGCCATCGCCGACCAGGCCCTGGCCCGCAAGCTGGGGGCCCGCGGCCTCCGCAGCCTCCTGGAGCAGATCCTCCTGGAGCCCATGTTCGAGCTGCCCTCCGCCGACCGTACCCAGAAGGAGAGCCTGCGGCTCACCCGGGCCAAGGTGGAGGAGGTGCTGGGCCTGCCGCCCACGGAGATCTCCGCCGCGGGTTGAGCGAGCCTCCACCTGCACCAAGGGCGGGGTCACCCGCCCATTTTGCTTTTTTGGGGTTCAACCCTGGGGTCTGTTCGGCGTCCAATGGGGCATGCGCGCCTGGACCCCCCTGCTATCGCTGGTCATGCTCCTGTCGATCCTCGCCTGCGGCGGGGGCGGCACCGGCGCCGCCGCGGCCCCGGGCCCCGGGGACCCCTGGTCCCCCGTGAACGCGGCCATCCAGGCCAGCCAGGGGCAGTTCTCGGGGGGGCTCACCGTGGAGGTGGTCCTGCCCGGGGGTGTGGTGCACAGCTACTCGACGGGTGGCTTCACCAACGCCACCCCGGTGCTCGTGGCCTCGGCCAGCAAGTGGGTCTCGGCCACCACCATCCTCCGGCTCGTGGACCAGGGGGTCCTCAGCCTGGATACGCCGACCTCGGCCCTGCTCACCGATGCCGGGGGCGCCCCCTGGGCCGGTAACCTGGGGAACGCGAAGCTGCGCCACCTCCTCAGCTTCACCACCGGGATCTCCGGGGATGTGCCGGCCTCCGAGGACAATGCCCTCACCCTGGATGGTGCGGTGAAGGTGATCTACGCGGATCAGGCCGCCACGGCCCTGGCACCGGGGAGCTACTACTACTATGGGAGCTCCCACCTGCGCATCGCGGCCCGGATGGCCGAGGTGGCCACCGGGAAGACCTGGGCCCAGATCGTGCGCGAGCAGCTGGGGATCCCCCTGGGCTGGCCGGTGTGGGCCACCTTCGGGGGGCCCAATTACAATCCTGCCGGCAACCTCTACATCGACGGCCAGAGCTACGTGAAATTCGTGAACCTCCAGCTGCGCAAGGGGCTCTACGGGAGCCAGCGCCTGCTGCCCGAGGCGCTCATCGACGCCCAGCGGGCGGATGGCTATGGCCCGAGCACGACCCTGGCCTACAGCCCCTACTTCACCCAGCAGGGGAAGACCTACCACTACGGCTTCGGGAACTGGCTGGAGACCGCCGGGGGTGGTGCCCCCAGCGGAGTGGATCCCGTGACCCGCTGGTCCAGCACGGGCACCTTCGGCTGGGCTCCCTGGGTGGCGGGGGATGGGGCTTATGGCGCCGTGATCATGACCCGCCAGCCCCTGGCGGGCACCACGGAGGCCTCCGAGGCCCTGAAGGCCACCCTGGACCCCCTGATCCGCCAGGCACTGGCCGCCGGGGGCGGCACCGTGGTGCGCCCGCTGCCCTGAGGGGAAGGCTGTTCCACCATCCTTGCCGATTCCTTCCCGGCCGCCGATAGAATGAACCTGGGGTTGCCACCCCGGAGTCCATCCCACGATGTCCATTCCCAAAACGCTCACCCTGCCGGCCATCCCCATCCGGGATCTGGTGCTCTTCCCGGGCGCCCGGGTGCCCTTCGTGGTCGGCCGCCGCGCCTCCGTGCGCACGCTGGAACTGGCCATCAAGGCGGGCGACCACCTCCTGATGCTCACCCAGAAGGATCCCCGCCAGGAGGCGCCCAAGCAGGATGACCTCTTCGAGGTGGGCACCCTGGCCCTGGTGGAGAGCGTGATCGCCCTGCCCAAGGATTACTACAAGGTGGGCGTGAAGGGCGTGGCCCGGGTGCGCCTGCGCAAGTACCTCGATGAAGGTGAGGTGATCCAGGCCGAGGCCTACATGCTGCCGGAGCCCGCAGCCTCGGGGCAGGAGGGGCTCGCCCCCTTCCACGCTGCGGTGGAGGTGTTCCTCGGGCGGAACCCCGACGCCAGCCGTCTGCTCAGCCTCGATCAGATCCGGGAGCTGCCCCTGGGCAAGGCCATCGATACCGTGGCCGGGCTCGTGCCCGCCGAGGTGCGGCAGAAGCAGCACGTGCTGGAGCAGGTGGATCTGAACGCCCGCCTGCAGAGCCTGCTGGAGCTGCTGGAGGTGGATGCCACCCGCACGGAGGTGGACCGCACCCTGGAGGAGAAGACCCGCCAGCGCCTCGACCAGGACCACAAGAACTACGTCCTCAACGAGAAGATGCGCGTCATCCAGCAGGAGCTGGGCAAGAAGGACGAGAAGGACGAGTTCGGCAAGCTCCGCGCCGCCATCGAAGAGGCGGGGATGACGGAGGAGGCCCGGGCCAAGGCCCTGGAGGAGGTGGAGCGGCTGGAGGCCATGCCGCCCCAGAGTGCCGAAGCCACCGTGAGCCGCACCTACATCGAGTGGCTGGTGGCCCTGCCCTGGAAGGCCATGGCCGACGAGCGCCTGGACCTGGGCGAGGCCGAGAAGGTGCTCGATGAGGACCACGCCGGCCTGGAGAAGATCAAGGGCCGCATCCTGGAGCACCTGGCGGTCATGAAGCGCCTGAAGGACGAGGCGGGCGAGGCCGGGGAGACCCGGGCCCTGCGCGGACCCATCCTCTGCCTGGTGGGCCCTCCCGGCGTGGGCAAGACCTCGCTGGCCCGCAGCATCGCCCGGGCCCTGAACCGGCCCTTCGTGCGCCTCTCCCTGGGCGGCGTGCGCGACGAGGCGGAGATCCGCGGCCACCGCCGGACCTACATCGGCTCCATGCCGGGCCGGATCATCAGCCTCATGAAGAAGGCCAAGGTCCGCAACCCGCTCATGCTGCTGGACGAGATCGACAAGATGGCCCACGACTACCGGGGCGACCCGTCGGCCGCCCTGCTGGAGGTGCTGGACCCCGAGCAGAACGGCAGCTTCCAGGACCACTACCTCGACGTGGGCTACGACCTGAGCCAGGTGCTCTTCCTGGCCACGGCCAACGTGCGCCACCAGATCCCCGAGCCCCTGGAGGACCGCCTCGAGGTGCTCGACCTCAGCGGCTACACGCTGCGCGAGAAGCTCGCCATCGCCGAGGCCCACCTGCTGCCGCGGGCCCTGGAGGCCACGGGCATGAAGGGCATGGAGGTGCGCTTCGAGAAGGCGGCCCTGGAGAAGCTCATCCAGCACTACACCCGCGAGGCGGGCGTGCGCCAGCTGGAGCGGGAGCTCAGCAACGTGCTCCGCAAGCTGGCCCGCCACAGCCTGCAGCCGGAGAAGGGCGAGGCCTTCGACCCCGTGGTCACCGCCGAGCGCCTGCCCAAGCTGCTGGGCCCGGAGAAGGTGCTGGATCCCAAGCTCGACGAGCATGCCGTGCCCGGCGTCGTGAACGGGTTGGCCTGGACCCCCACCGGGGGCGACCTGCTCACCATCGAGGCCTCGGTGCTGCCCGGCAAGGGCGTGCTGAAGCTCACCGGCAAGCTGGGCGAGGTCATGCAGGAGAGTGCCAACATCGCCCTCTCCTTCGTGCGCGCCCGGGCCGAGCGCCTGGGCCTGGCCCCCGACTTCCTGGAGAAGGTGGACATCCCTCCACATGCCGAGGCGCCATCCCAGGATGGCCCCAGCGCGCGGCATCACTGGCCACGGCGCTCATCCAGCGTGCTCACGGGCATCCCGGCCCGTATTCGCCATGACCGGCGAGCTCACGCGCTCCGCGGCATGAACTGCCCATCGGGGGGGTGAAGGAGAAACCTGGCCGCGCACCGCAGGCCGGCGGTGCTGCTGCGCCTCGGAGAACGCCGCCACCTGGAGGAGGTGCCCCGCCGAGGTGCGCGAGCGTTTCAGCATCCACCTGGTGAGCCACATGGACGAGGTCATCGAGCTTGCCCTCAGCCGGCGGCTCACGCCTGCACTTCCGAGCTCAAGGCCGCAAGGACCAGAGCCAGACGGCCTAGAAGCGCCGCTCGATCACCCCCGCTCAGGTGGGGTCGAGGGTGGCTCGGGGCCGGGCTTGGGCGGGTGAACCGCTCCGCCCTGCTGTGGAACTCGTCCTTCCAGACCTTCCGGC
>JBGASN010000048.1:0-23656 GCA_044229665.1 Holophagaceae bacterium | reverse complement strand
CATCGCCGAGGCCCACCTGCTGCCGCGGGCCCTGGAGGCCACGGGCATGAAGGGCATGGAGGTGCGCTTCGAGAAGGCGGCCCTGGAGAAGCTCATCCAGCACTACACCCGCGAAGCCGGCGTGCGCCAGCTGGAGCGGGAGCTGAGCAACGTGCTCCGCAAGCTGGCCCGGCACAGCCTCCAGCCGGAGAAGGGCGAGGCCTTCGATCCCGTGGTCACCGCCGAGCGCCTGCCCAAGCTGCTGGGCCCGGAGAAGGTGCTGGATCCCAAGCTCGACGAGCACGCGGTGCCCGGCGTGGTGAACGGCCTGGCCTGGACCCCCACGGGCGGGGACCTGCTCACCATCGAGGCCTCCGTGCTGCCCGGCAAGGGCGTGCTGAAGCTCACGGGCAAGCTGGGCGAGGTCATGCAGGAGAGCGCCAACATCGCCCTCTCCTTCGTGCGCGCCCGGGCCGAGCGCCTGGGCCTGGCCCCCGACTTCCTGGAGAAGGTGGACATCCACCTCCACGTGCCCGAGGGCGCCATCCCCAAGGATGGCCCCAGCGCCGGCATCACCCTGGCCACGGCGCTCATCAGCGTGCTCACGGGCATCCCGGCCCGGCCCGACCTGGCCATGACCGGCGAGCTCACGCTCCGCGGCATGGTGCTGCCCATCGGGGGGGTGAAGGAGAAGCTCCTGGCCGCGCACCGCATGGGCCGCAAGGCGGTGCTGCTGCCCTCGGAGAACGCCCGCCACCTGGAGGAGGTGCCCGCCGAGGTGCGCGAGCAGCTCAGCATCCACCTGGTGAGCCACATGGACGAGGTCATCGAGCTGGCCCTCAGCCGGCGGCCCACGCCCCGCACCTCCGAGCCCGCCAAGGCCGCGGCGGACCAGAGCCAGACGGCCCAGTAGCGCCGCCCGATCACCCCCGCTCAGGTGGGGTCGGAGGGTGGCTCGGGGCCGGGCTTGGAAGGGGTGAACCGCTCCGCCCGGGCGTGGAATTCGTCCTTCCAGACCTTCCGCCCCCCCGGCGGCGGGGCCTGGGCCTTCAGGTCCTCCTTCCGCTGGCCCCGCCGCAGGAGGAGGATCCCCCCGAGCGCCAGCAGGGCGAGGGGCTCCGGGTACTCCAGGAGCAGTCGGAGGGGGGTCAGGCGGAAGTGGTCCGGGCGGGCGCCTCCCACGAAGTAATTGTTGAGGACCCACAGCTCGTCCCCCACCGCCAGTCCCAGGGCCTCCTGCTGGCTGAACTTCAGGTCCACCTCCCGGTCCTCCCGGCGGGCCAGCACGGCTCCCGTGAGCTTGCCCCCCTGGTCCACCTCGATCCGGACCACGGCCACGTGCTGCCACCCCGGGGCCTGCCAGGCCCCCGTGGGGCTGAACAGGACCAGGAAGGCCTGGACCGCCCGGAGCCAGACCGTGAGGCCGATCCACAGCCAGAGGAGGCCCAGCAGGGCCAGGCGCCAGGGTTTGGGGAAGGATTCCATGGCGGCAGTATCGCAGAGGGAGGACCGGTCCCGGGGGGCGGCCCGCCCCCTCGGCGGCCCCCGCTGCTAGACTGCTGACATGAGTTTCCTCAGCAGCCACGTGATCCATTTCCTGCTGATGGGGTCGGGCCTCAGCCTGATCCTGGGGCTCCTCCATCCCACCACCCGCCCCGAGCGTACCCGGATGAGCATCCTGAAGCATGCGGGAGGGTTCCTCGGCATCGGGCTGGCCCTTGCCTGGGTGATGTACCTCCTGCCGCGCCACCCCGTGCGGTTCTAGTTCCCGACCGAGGTTCCGGTGGTGGAGAAGCTCCTGGGGCGGTGGCCCCATCTGGGAATGGCACTGGAGAGGGCCTGGCGGACCTTCGAGGCCCTGTTCCCCCCGGGCGCGCGCGCCGCGCGCTTCGCCTGGGAGGTGGCCCGCAAGTTCCAGCGGGACGACTGTCTCAGCTATGCCGCGGGTCTATCCTTCTGGCTCACGGTCTCCCTGGTGCCCCTGGCGACGCTGCTGTTCAAGCTCCTGGTGCTGGTGCTGGGGTCCAAGGCCTACGCCCAGAGCACCCAGGGGCTGCTGGAGAGCCTCATCCCCTACCTCCCGGACACCTTCGTGGAGGACATCATCCGCAACAGCCAGAAGCTGAACGGCGTGTGGTTCTCCTGGTTCGTGCTCGTGTTCGGCAGTTACTGGGGCATCAGTCAACTCGACACCACCCTGGCCCACGTCTTCGGAACCCGGGCCAAGCGCCATCGGGAGACGCGTAAGAACCACCTGGTGCGCCAGCTCACCATCCTCCTGGGTGGGATCGTGGTGCTGGTCGCCTTCATGGTGCTGCTGGTGGGTGGCCTCGCCCATCGGTTCCTGGGCTTCAAGACCGGGGCCCTGGTGCCCTACCTCACCCCGGGGCTGGGGTTCGTGGTGGTCACGGCCATCCTGCATCACCTGCCCCGCATCCATGTGAGCCTCAAGCACGCCGCGCTGGGCGCCGCCGTGAGCACCACGTTCTGGTGGCTGGCCAAGTGGGGCTTCGGGATCTACCTGCAGAACACCCTGACCTGGGGCATCATGTACGGCTCCCTGCTGGGCATTGTGGCGGGCCTGACCTTCCTCTATTACAGCTGCGCCATCTTCCTGCTGGGGGCCGAGATCACGGCGGCGTTCTACCGTCACGAGACCGGGGCCCACGCGATCCCGAAGAACGTCCTCAAAGGGCACTAACGCACGAGGCCGGAAGCGGTCGCCTCCGGCCTCCGGACTCCAGTTCGGATCCTATTCGTCCTCGTCGCCCTTGCCGCGCTGGCTGGCGGGAATGGGGAAGCCCTCGGCCTTGTACTCGTTGATCTTGTTGCGCACCGTGCGCAGGGCGATGTCGAGCTGCTCAGCGGCGTGGGTCCGATTGCCCTTGAGGGCGCTCAGGGTGCTGAGGAGCCAGAACCGCTCGAGCTCCGGCAGGCTGAGGCCCAGCGGGAGCACCACGGGGGTGCCCAGGGGGAGGCCCGTGAGGGGCTTTCGGGGATCGGCCACCACGGCACCGGCGGGCAGGCTGCCGGCGGCGGGGGTGGCCGGGCCCGTGCGGGGCGCGGGTGCGGCGCCGATCCAGGTCTCCTGGACGGACGGAGCGGGAGGATCCTCCGGGATGTCGTTCATGTGTCCCTCCGGGACGAGCCAAAGCAGATCACGCCAGGTGAGCTGGGCCTGCTTGGCCAGCACCACGCACCGCTGCATGGCGTTCTCCAGCTCCCGGATGTTGCCCGGCCAGGTGTGGCAGGACAGCGCGTGCAGGAAGCTGGGGGCCAGCTGGGGCACGGGCCGCTCGTTCTCCCGGGCGCAGCGCTCGGCGAAGTGGGCGGCCAGCAGGGCGAGGTCGCCCTGGCGGGTGCGCAGGGGCGGCAGGTCCAGCGGAATCACGTTGAGCCGGTAGTACAGGTCCTCGCGGAAGCGGCCCGCCTTCACCTCGGCTTGGAGATCGCGGTTGGTGAGGGCGATGAGGCGTACATCCACGGAGATGGGCTTGGCGCCGCCCAGGCGGTCGATGAGCCGTTCCTGGATCGCCCGCAGGATCTTGCCCTGCAGCCCCAGGGGCAGCTCGCCGATCTCGTCCAGCACCAGGGTGCCGCCGTCGGCCTGCTCGAAGCGGCCCTGGCGGCTGGAGGTGGCGCCCGTGAAGGCCCCCTTCTCGTGGCCGAAGAGCTCGCTCTCCAGCAGCGTTTCGGGGATGGCCGCGCAGTTGATGGCCACGAAGGGGCCGCTGCGGCGGGGGCTCGCCTGGTGGATGAGCCGGGCCAGCAGCTCCTTGCCGGTGCCGCTCTCGGCCTGGATGAGGATGGTGGCCTTGCTGTCCGCCGCCCGGCGGGCCAGGGCCAGGGTCTCGGAGAGGGCGGGGTCCTGGGTGAGGATCACCGGGGCATCGCCCGGCGCCTCGGCCTTCAGGTGCCCCTCGCTGCGGATGGCCTTTTTCAGGGCCTCCGTGAGCTCCTCGGGACCGAAGGGCTTGGAGAGGTAGTCGAAGGCGCCCAGGCGCATGGCCTCGCGGGCCGTATCCAGGCTGCCGAAGGCGGTCACGAGGAGCACGGGCAGCCCGGGATCCACGGCCTTGAGGCGGGCCGTGAGCTGGAGCCCATCCATGCCGGGCATCCGGAGGTCCGTGACCACGGCGTCATAGGCGCCCGGGCGGACGATGCGCAGGGCCTCCTCCCCGCTGCGGGCCTGTTCGGCGACGAAGCCGGCCCGCTTCAGGGTCAGGGCCATGCCATCCCGCATCCCGGGATCATCATCCACCACCAGCACCCGAAGGGGATTCGCCATGAAGAACCTGCCATGCGGACCAGCCGGTCCTGGCAGCCTTATCGGGGCTCCTTGCTGCGACTTGCGTTTTGAGCACGGAGGAGCCGTTTGGGGGGGGCCCCGGTGCCGGCTTCGCCGCGCACGGGGTCCCCATGGCGGGCGATGAGGAGGTAGAGGTGCCGGCGGCTCACGGCGAGGCGCCGCGCCGCTTCCACCCGGTTGCCGTAGCTGCGCCGCAGGGCGCGATGGAGCAGGAAGGCCTCCAGCAGGTGCAGGTTGCTGGCGAGGTCCTCGGCCTCGAAGGTGGGGGCTTCCGAGGGAATCCGCTCCGGCAGTTGGCCCAGGAGCTGCCAGCGGACCGCCCGGTTGCGCAGTTCCCGGAGGTTGCCGGGGCAGGGCAGGGAGCCCAGGGCGGGGGGCAGGTCGCAGCCCAGCTCCGCCGCCAGGGCGCCCAGGAGCCCCGCCACGGCTTCCGGATGCTCATCCAGGCCCGCCAGCCTCAGCTCCAGGAAGGCCCCGGGCTCCGGGCAGGCCACCCGGGCGGCGCAGATCCCCCGGGGGTGCGCTGCCCGCCAGGTGGCCAGGGCCTCCGGAGCCAAGGTTTGAGCCTCCTCCAGCAGGGCGGAGCCGCGCCGGTGGGCCAGTTCCCGGGCCAGGCTGCTGACCCCCATGCCCGGGGGGCCCTGGATCCAGAGGGGCTCGGGCCGGTCGGCCAGCTTCCCCAGGTTGCCGGCCCAGGTAGCAGCCCCGGGCCAGAGGGCCCAGTCCAGCAGGGGGCGGTCGGATGGGGAAGCCATGCCCCCCATGGTACGGGGTGGCCGCGGGAGATCCAGCCTTCCCGGGGATGGGCCTACAGCACCGGCCGGGGGATCACGTAGAACAGCACGCAGAACACGTGGCAGGCGCTGCCGGCGAGCACGCAGAGGTGCCAGAGGGCGTGGTGGTGCCGCAGGCTGTGCCAGCGGTAGAACAACACCCCGCCGGAATAGCACAGGCCGCCTCCGAAGAGCCACAGCAGACCCCCGGTGGGAAGCGCGCGGAGGAGGGGCACGATGGCGATCAGGCAGATCCACCCCATGAGCAGGTAGATGGCCGTGCTCAGCCAGGCCCACTGGTGGAAGAGGGTGGCCTTGAACACGATGCCCAGCACCGCCAGTCCCCAGACCACGCCGAAGAGGCTCCAGCCCCAGGCGCCCATGAGCGGGCCGAGGCAGAGCGGTGTATAGGTGCCGGCGATGAGCAGGAAGATGGCGGAGTGGTCGAGGATCCGGAAGACCATCTTGGCCTTCGGGGGGCGCAGGGCGTGGTACAGCGTGGACATGAGGTACAGCAGCACCAGCATGGATCCGAAGAGGGCGGCGCCCACCACGTGCCGGGCCGAGCCCCGGAGGGCGGCGAAGGTCACCATCACGGCCAGGGCGGCGATGGCCAGGGCGGTTCCCAGCCCATGGGTGATCGCGTTCCAAAGCTCCTGTGACCGGTCCTGCGCCTGCTCCGAGCCCATGGCCCCTCCTTCCGGAGGATGACATGCCGCGGGCGGGCCGCGGCATGCCTACCTCCAGTCAGGGGCGCGGGTCAGTTCGAGGTCTTGAACACCAGGGTGGGGATGGCCATCTGGGAGCGGCGTCCGGTGAGGGGCAGCAGCTTATCGAACTGGTCGGCTGCGGCGGAAGCCTTCCGGAACCGCAGGGTCTGATCCACCTGGATCCGGCCGGGCTCGCTGGCGAGGGCCATCGACAGGGAGCCGAAGGGGGTCTCCAGGCTCTGGTCCTTCAGCGGGGTGTCCAGCTTCCAGGTCTTGGGGAAGGTCAGGGCCACCTTCTTCACACGGGCCTCGTCGTAGTAGATCCGGATGGGGCTCTGCCGCAGGGCGGTGTCCACTTTCGTCTTCAGGCTGCTGGAGGGCGCGAAGAGGCCCCCGGTGTTGAAGATCACCTCGTCGGGGGTGACCGACACCAGGTTGTCCACGGTGTAGGTGAGCTTGATGACCAGGGGCTGCTTGGGCTCCTCCCGGTGCTCGAAGCCCACGGAGGTGAACTTCACCTCGCCTTCGGTGTAGGTGAGCAGCTTCTTCAGGAGCTTCTCCGTCTCCGTGGGGTTCAGGTCCTTCAGGCCCTGGCGCACGCCGAAGGCGGAGGACCCGTGGAGGACCTTCTCCTCCTTCACCGTGGCCCGCCCCTCGGTGTCCAGGGCCACCTCGTAGCGCTCCTCCCAGGTGTTGGTGGCGATGTTGCCTTCGGGGAGGTCGATGAAGGTGCCCTGGAGGGCGCCGGCGCTGATCACCAGGGCCTTGGCGCCCTGGAAGGGCTCCGGCAGGTGGTTCACGGGGAGGTTCTTCACCCAGGGGAACACCACGAAGGTCTGCTTCCCGAGGGTGACGCGGAGGCCGGGGGTGGCCACCTCCTCGAAGCTGATGAAGGCCGGATCGAAGTAGCCGTCCCGCTGGGAGTGCATCATCACGAAATCGCCGTAGATGCCGACCTTGGTGAGCATGCTGCGCGCGAGCCCCGTGGCCTGGAAGATGTTCCCGTGCTTCGTGGCGAGCATGTCGGCGAAGTTGGGATTGTTGGGCAGGGGGCCCGGGGTGATCGTGTTCTGCACGAAGGTCACGATGGCATCGAGCCGCTGCTCATCCGTGGTGCAGTTGCGCGTGAGTTCCATCGCCGTGGTCTGCACCCGCTGGCTGATGATGGCCTCCTTGTCCACGGCGTAGGCGGCGAAGTCCCGCTGGAACTCGGGCCAGGATTCGGACCCGCGGTAGTGGAAGCTGGGGACGGAGGTGAAGGCGAACTTGAAGTAGTTCGCCCGTTCCTTGAAGAAGGGGGAGAAGGGCTCCTCGTCCAGGCCCGCGACATCCTTGGCTTCGTAGGTGTAGATCACCTTCTTCCCCGCCGGGGAGACGGTCCGCTGGCAGGGCAGGGTGCGGTTGGGGCCCAGCTCCTTCAGGCGTCCGGTCCAGGCCTCGGGGTGGAGGAAGCGCAGGCGGACGGACTCGCAGGGCAGCTCCCACTGGAGGGGGGCCTCGTAGTCCAGGAGGTCCCCGGGGCGGGGATTGGGGGTGCGGATCAGGTAGTGTTCGCTGATCACCGATCCCTTCTCCACGTTGGGGTAGATGAACTTCAGGGTCCGGCTGCCGTTGCTGTCCTTCTCCTCCTTCAGGTCGGAGCGTCCATAGGTCTTGGTTTCCCCCTGGGGGCGCCGGTGGATGAGGAACACCCCTTCCAATTCCGCTCCGGAGGGCACCCGCACGGAGAAGGAGGCCAGGGACTCGTTGCTGCGGTTCAGCACCACGTAGGTGTAGTTGCGGGCCCGCACGGACTCGAGGCTCGGGCTGGTGACGATCTCGTAATCGAAGTCCTGCTCCAGGTACACCCCGTCCTTCCCGGGATGCTTGGCTTCGAGGGCCTTCACCTGCTCGGGAGTGACGGTGAGCTTCGTGGCGGCGGGCGGCTCCGGCAGGTAGGTGAGGCGGATGGAGTCCTCGCAGCCCAGGGTGACCAGGGCGAGCAGGGCGATGAGCAGGGGGGACTGGCGCGTCATGGGGCGCTCCGTTCAAGGGTGAAGAGGTTCTTGCGGCGCTGGAGGAGCTCCGTGAGGAAGTCCAGGAATGCGGTGCGCTCGGGGCCCTCCGCCACGCGGACGCCCTGGCGGACCTCGAAGGCGAAGTGCAGCCGTTCGTCGGCCGTGGCCTGGGCCAGGAAGGGCCCCTGGGTGGTGGAGCGCCAGTGGTCGGGCTTGGACTTCCAACCCTCGCCGGTGAACTGGAGGTCCAGGCGGATCCAGGGTGCGGTGTCCAGGTGGATGGGCAGGGTGTCCGCCTTGCGGTCCGCCAGCTCCGGATCCAGGGCCCGGAAGGGGGCTTGGGGGAGGTAGCGGCGGGTGGAGGAGGCGGTGAGGAAGGATTCCAGGTTGGCGGTGGCCTTGAAGTGGGCTTCGGTCTCCCGTTCCTCCACCAGCCTGAAGTCGTCGAGGCTCAGCTTGGCGAGGCGGGCATTGATGGTGTTGGAGAGGCGGTTCTCCACCTCCAGGGGGCGCAGCTCCCGCAGCGCCTCCCGGGCCATGGCGAGGTAATCGTTCCGCAGGATCACCTCGGCTTCGCCCCTCCTCAGATCCTCGAGGCCCGCCTTCACCCGGATCTCGAGGGAGGGGGCCTGCTCGGGGGCCGGGATCACCACCCGGGCCGGATGGTTCCCCAGCACCAGGCCCTCCTTCCCGATGTCGGATTCCGGGAGGTTCCCGAATTCCACGTGGGGATGCGTGGGATCCATGTAGGTGGCGTGGCCGCCCTCCTCGAACCGGGCGATCACATGGTTGAAGTTTCCGACGTGCAGGGCGGGCACCCCCGGAACCCCATCGGTGTCGAGCAGCACCATGTCGAGGCTCACCCCGCAGGCGGCGCCCAGCGCCTGGAGCAGGCGCGCCTTGTCCTTGCAGTCCCCGTAGCCCCGGGTCAGCACCTCGGCCGGTGGACGCGGCACGATGGCCCCCAGGTCGCGCTCATCGGCGGCGTAGCGGATCTGCTCCTTCACGAAGCCATAGAGGGCCTTCACCTTCTCGCGGGGGGTGACCGCCTTCCCGGCGACCTTCTGGGCGGTCTCGAGCAGCAGGCCGGTGGACTCGGGGGTGGGACCCAGGAGGCCCTGGTACCAGGCGGCGAAACGCTCCGGGGTGGAGGGCAGCAGGTCCTGGCCCGCGAGGCTGAAGCGCGGATAGATCAGGGCATGGCACCCGTTCCACTCGTAGCCCGGGTGGCGTTCCAGGCGGGGGAGGCGCCCCAGCACGAGCACGGTCCGGGTGGGGGAGGGATGGGAGATGGTCGGAGCCGCTCCATGAGGCAGGAAGGAATCGAACCTTACGGCGATGTCCGCGGGGTGGTCGATGGTGAGGGCGAAGCCCTCCACGCATCCCCGATCATAGATCCGGTAGAACGGGGTGTAGGCGAGATCCCGGAAGGCCTCTTCGTAGGAGTAGGTGACCTGGTCTCCCGCCTTGAGATCCTCGGGGAAATCGATGTGGTGCAGCTTGGCGCTGCTCATGAACACATCCCGATGCTGAGGGTATTCGAATCCGAATGCGCCCCGCCCGATCTCCTTTCCACGGCACCAGGCCTTCATCTCGGAGATGGTGGCGTAGTACTGCTCGACCACGGTGAACCGGTTCACCTTGGCGGCGCGGGCCGTCAGATAGGTCTGGCTCACCTGGGTGAAGCCCTTCAGGGCGAACTTCCCGGCCGGGTCCCGGGTGAGCTTCAAGGTGACGTCCTGGCGCCAGGCGACGTCGGGCGCCTCCTCGGCGCGGGCGGGAAGGGGTTGGAAGGCGATGAGGAGCCCAAGGGCCCAGGCCCTGATCACGGGACCTCCTCTGAAGACGATCTGACAATTCTAGGGGAGCAGGCCGCCGTTTCCGGATCACGAACCACCTTACATTTTGGCCAGCGCGCCGAAGGATCATCGCCCTTCCGACTTTGGCCTTGGGGCCTTCCGCGTGGGGTCGGATACTGGGGATCCGTCGCTCTCTGGGTGTTCCCGTGTCCCGATCCCGCATCGCCTCTCGAATTCACGATGTCCCCGCTTCCGGGATCCGGAAGTTCTTCGACATCGCCGCCACCATGCAGGACGTCATCAGCCTCGGCATCGGCGAACCCGACTTCATCACCCCGGAACCCTTCCGGGAGGCGGCCATCAGGAGCCTGCGGGAAGGGCACACGGCCTACACCTCCAACGCCGGGCTGATGGAGGTCCGCCAGGAGATCGCAGCCCTCCTGAAGCGCCGCTACGGGGTGGACTACGATCCCGCCACGGAGATCCTGCTCACCGTGGGCGTGAGCGAGGGCCTGCAGAACCTCTGCCTGGCGACCCTGGAACCTGGCGAGGAGGTGGTGATCCCAGAACCCTGCTTCGTGTCCTACGTGCCTTCCGTGCGCTTCGCCGAGGGTCGCCCCGTGCTGGTGCCCAGTCGGCGGGAGGAGGGGTTCCAGCCCGATGTCGAGCGGATCGCGGGGGCCATCACCCCCCGGACCAAGGCCATGCTCCTGGGTTATCCCTCGAACCCCACCGGGGCGGTGCTCGCCCGGGAACGGGCGGAGGCCCTGGCGGAGCTGGCCGAACGGCACGATCTCATGGTGATTTCCGATGAGATCTACGACCGCCTCGTCTATGGCGATGCGCAGCACACCTGTTTCGCGAGTCTGCCCGGGATGAAGGCCCGCACGGTGCTGCTGGGTGGCTTCTCCAAGGCCTATGCCATGACGGGCTGGCGCCTGGGCTGGGTGGCCGGGCCGCCCGACGTCATCGCCGCGGTGACGAAGGCCCACCAGTACAACATCATGAGCGCCCCCACCATGGCCCAGTATGCCGGCCTCGCGGCGCTGCGCGAGGGGGAGCCTTTCGTGGAGCAGATGCGGCAGGAATACGACCAGCGGCGCCAGATGCTGCTGGCGGGATTCCGGGAGCTTGGGCTGCCGTGCGTGGCACCCCAGGGGGCCTTCTACGCCTTCCCCTCCATCGCGCCCACGGGGCTCGACGCCGAGACCTTCTGCGAGCGTCTCCTCCGCGAGGAGCACGTGGCCGTGATCCCCGGCGGAAACTTCGGCCCCAGCGGGGCCGAGCACGTGCGCATCTGCTACGCGAGCAGTCGTGCGAACATCCGGCAGGCGCTGGAGCGCATGGGCAGCTTCCTGAAGGTGGCCGCTCGCTAACCCCGTCCGTTCGGCGCCGGACCGGTTCCAGGTCCCGGGGCTAGCGCTTCCGCCCCGGGGATGCCCGGTGTCCGGCCGCCTTCAACAGGGCCTGGACCCGGGGATCCTCCCGATATTCATCCCAGATGGGATCCACGGGCAGGGTGAGCGTCATCTCGTCCTGGGCATCCACGCATTTGGAGGCGAGTTGCAGGGCCTTGGGCAGGTCCTTGAACCCCAGGTGGATCATGGCCAGGTGATAAGGGCTCACATAGAGGCCCGGCTGGCCCTGCCGAGCCGTGAGTTCCTTCAGGATCCCCTCGGCCTTGGCCCGGTTCCCCAGGCGGGCCTCGCGGTAGCCCTGGTAGCCGAGGAACCAGGGACTGCCCGAACGCACGGCCACCTCGAGGCTGGCCTGGGCGGCCTTGGGTTGCCCCATGCGATCCAGGCACCAGGCCAGCATGAAGTGGGAGATGGGATTCTCCGGATCAAGGGTGAGGGCCTTCCGGAAGAGTCGCTCGGCCTTGGGGAAGTCCCCCTCATAAAACCAGGTCCCACCCATGAAGGTGAGGGAGAAGGCGGAGAAGGGATCCAGGTCCAGGCAGGTCTGGAAGGCGGTGCGCGCCTCGGCCTGCCGGCCCAGGGCCAGGAGGAGGTATCCGAGGTGCTGGTGCACCACGGCGGAGCCGGGATTCAGGCTGATGGCCTTCCGCAGGTCCGCCTCGGCCTGGGTGAAGTCGTGGTCGAGGATGGCCCGGGCCTGTCCGCGGGCGCTCCAGGCCTCCGCAAGCCCCGGATCGAGCCTCAGGGCCGTTTCCGCCTCCTCCCGCACCTTGGCCATGGCAACGCTGCTGGGGAAGAAGGCGCCGGAGACGGTCCACCACAGGTAGGCCTTGCCCGCATGGGCCATGGCGAAATTGGGATCCTTGGCGATGGCCTGGTCGAAATAGACTTCGGCCTTCTGGAAGTCCTCGGGGGAGTATCGTTCCGCGTGATACCGGCCCTTCAGGTACAGTTCGTAGCTTTCGGCCTGGGCCCGCACCCGACCCTGCGCCACTGCCTGGAGGTCCCCCTCGTCCCGGCGCCCGAGGTGGGTCGTCAGGTCGCGCGCCACACTGTCCTGGATGGCGACCAGATCACCGGCCGGCCGGAGGAGCTGGGTTCCCCAGAGGCGGCTCTGCTCCCGGGCATCGGCGAGCTCCATGGTGAGGCGGAGCTGTCCCCCCTCGCTGCGCATGCGCCCCGTGAGGACCCCCCGCACCCCCAATTCACGCCCCACGGTGGCGGGATCCGCGGATTGCCCCTTGTAGCGCAGGATCGAGGAGCGGGCGATGACCTTCAGGCCCTTGAGGTGGGAGAGCTGCTGGATCAGGTTCTCGGTGAGGCCATCGCTCACGTAATCCATGGCGGGGTCCCCGCTCTCGTTGACGATGGGGAGCACCGCGATGGACTCCAGGCTCGGGGATGGACGCAGCCAGAGGAACGCGGCGAGGCCCGCACCCGCGAGGAGGCAGGCACCCAGGCCCGGGGAACCAAGCCGGCGCCTCCGGATGCGGGTGCCGACGCTCAGAGGATCGGGGAGGCGGGGCCGGTTCGGGGTGGTCACCGTATCTCCCCCTTGCGGGCTGCCCGGGTAACCGCCCGTGACCAGGGCCCGGAGGCGGACGAGCTCATCCCGGAGCTCCCGGGCGCCCGGGTAGCGCTTCCCGAGATCCTTCGCGAGGCACCGCTGCAGGATGCGCCGGAGTTCCGGCTGGAGGGGCAGGGCCGGGTCCGCCGCATCAAAGGGATCATGCGTGAGGATGAGGGCCATGAGCTCCGCACCGCTCTTCGCCTCGAAGGGACGTCGGCCCGTGGCCACCTCGAAGAGCACCGCCCCCAGCGAGAATACATCGCTGCGGCCATCCAGCTCCTCGTCCCTGACCTGCTCAGGGCTCATGTAGGGCACCGTGCCCAGGACCATGCCCGGATGGGTGAGCACCGTACGGGTATCCGTGCCCAGCTTCGATCCCATGCGTTTGGCCAATCCGAAGTCCAGGACCTTCGCCTGGCCTTTGGGGGTGATCATGATGTTCTGGGGTTTGATGTCGCGGTGCACGAGGCCCTGGGCGTGGGCTTCGGCCAGGGCATCCGCCACCTGGATGCCAAGGTCCAGGAGGGCCCCAAGCTCCAGGCGGGAGCGGGGCATGAGCTCGGAAAGGCTCTCGCCCTCGATGTACTGCATGGCGATGTAGGCGCCGGCCTCGCTCTCCCCCACCTCATAGATGGAGCAGGCATTCGGATGGTCCAACTGGGCGGCGGCCTGGGCCTCCCGGAGGAGTCGCTTGCGGGCCGCCCCCTCATCGGAGGTGTCGGCCCGGAGGACCTTCAGGGCCACCTTCCGGTTCAGGCGGGTGTCCTCGGCGAGGAAGACTTCGCCCATGCCACCGCCGCCCAGGGGCCGCAGGATGCGGTAATGGGCCAAGCGCTCTGATTGCACGGGCGTGGGTCCTCCGGTGGGGTTTCCCATCCTACCGGGGAGGGGGAGGTCCGGGTAAGGGGTGCCGGGCCCGGTTCCGGTGACCCGGTTCCCTCCTGCCCCGAACAGAGGCTCCCGCGGGCCTCTTTCCTAGGGTGCAGGGCGCGGACTACGCTTCGCGCTGGGCCTGGGCGAAGGCATCCGCGAGGGTCGCCTTCTGCTTCGAATCCTGCGGATTCGAAGACCTCCTGCCACGAAAAGAGGCCCTTGCGGGCCTCTTTCCTAGGGTACCGAGCGCGGACTACTCCTCGCGCTTGGCCTGGGCGAAGGCATCCGCGAGGGTCGCCTTCTGCTTCGAATCCTGCGGATTCGAAGACCTCCTGCCATGAAAAGAGGCCCTTGCGGGCCTCTTTCCTAGGGTACCGAGCGCGGACTACTCTTCGCGCTTGGCCTGGGCGAAGGCATCCGCGAGGGTCGCCTTCTTGAAGGGGTTGGCGGCCTTGGCGGCATCGACATCCCCACGCTCCTGGTCCTGGAGCAGCTGCTTCACGGAGAGGCCGATGCGGCGCTCCACGGGATCCAGCTTCACGATCTTCATCGTGAGCTCCTGGCCGGGCTGGAACTCCTTGGTGATGTCGTCCACGCGGGCGCGGGAGATCTCGGAGACGTGCACCAGACCCTCGATGCCATCGCCGAGGTCGACGAAGGCGCCGAAGTCGGTCAGGCGGGCGATCTTGCCGGTGACGACGCTGCCCACGCTGTTGTTCTGGAAGAACATCTCCCAGACGTTGGGCTCCATCTGCTTCACGCCGAGGCTCATGCGCTGGGCCAGGGGATCGAGGGCCAGCACCTTGGCGGTGATGACGTCACCCTTCTTCGTGATCTCGGAGGGGTGCTTGATCTTCTTGGTCCAGGAGAAGTCGGACACGTGGATCAGGCCATCGATGCCGTCTTCCAGCTCGATGAAGGCGCCGAACTCCGTGATGTTGCGCACGGTGCCGGACACGGTGGTGCCCACGATGTACTTCTCGGCGATCGCCATCCAGGGGTTGGGGGTGATCTGCTTCATGCCGAGGCTGATGCGGCGGTTCTCGGTGTCCACGGCGAGGATCTGGGCCTCGACCTGGTCGCCCAGGTTGACCATGCCCTTGGCGGACTTGACCTTCTTGGTCCAGGACATCTCGGAGACGTGCACGAGGCCTTCCACACCGGGCTCCAGCTCGACGAACGCGCCGTAGTCGGTGATGGAGACGACCTTGCCCTTGACCAGCTGGTTCACGGGGAAACGCTCCTCGGCGGAGAGCCAGGGATCCGGGAACTTCTGCTTGTAGCCCAGGGACACGCGCTCGGTGTCCTTGTCGTACTTGAGCACGGCCACTTCGACCTTGTCGCCCACCTGGAACATCTCGCCGGGGTGGGAGAGGCGGCCCCAGGACATGTCGGTGATGTGCAGCAGGCCGTCCACACCGCCGAGGTCGACGAAGGCGCCGTACTCGGTGATGTTCTTGACGGTGCCCTCGACCAGCTTGCCCTCTTCGAGGCCGGCCAGCGTCTCTTCCTTGAGGGAAGCGTTGATGGTCTCGAGGAAGAGCTTGCGGGAGAGGACGATGTTGCCGCGGCGGCGGTTGACCTTGATGACCTTCATGTCGAAGGACTTGCCGAGGAAGGGATCCAGGTTGCGGACGGGCTTCACGTCCACCTGGCTGCCGGGCAGGAAGGCGCGGATGCCGATATCGACAGCCAGGCCGCCCTTGACCTTCTCGAGCACGGTGCCGTGCACGGTGAGGTTGGCCTTGAAGGCCTTCTCGACCTCGTCCCAGATCTTCATCTTCTCGGCGCGGTCGCGGGAGAGGCGCACGTTGCCGTTCGCATCTTCCAGGTGCTCGACCAGCACTTCGACGACGTCACCCACGGCCAGCGTGTTGGTGCCATCGGGGTTGTTGAACTCTTCCAGGTTCACCGTGCCGCTACCCTTGTAGCCGATGTCGACGATGACGTCCTTGCCGCGGATCTCCACGACGACGCCACGGACGACTTCCTCCTCACGGAGGGCGCGGGTCTCACCCTGAAGGGCCTCGAAGAACTCGGTGGCGTCGCTGGAGTCATCCAGTACGGCGGCGTCGAGCACCTTGATTCGGCCCATGTTCTTGGAGCCGTGACCCTTGATTGCTGCTAGTAGTTTGGACATTTAGTCCCTCTTGTTTTTGCCGCTCCCGTTCTTCAGGCGGGGGGCTGGAATCCCGGCACGTTCGTCCGGCAGAACGGATAGTTTGGCGCGGGAATGAGGATTTGCCCAAGCGAAAATTTGCTGGATGTGATGTGTCCCCATGCATCAGCGGGCCGAAATTGGATTCGAAAGTGGCTATCATTTATTTTCAACCTAAATGAAAACTTGTTTTTCAAAATAGAATCAATGCCGTAATGTTGTGGTATGGTTTTGGTCATTGAAATGATCTATGTAGATCGCTAGTGTAGGGATTTATAGGAGGAAGACCAATGTCACTCCGTTTCACGCAGCCCCTTCTCTTTTTAGTTGGGATATTTGGCCTCTGTACCTGTGGTGGTGGCGGAGGGGGTGAGAAAGGTGCTGGTCCCTCTTCTACTGTTGATATATATGTGGCCGGATATGAATGGAATGGTACAAATGAAGTTGCCGTGCTTTGGAAAAATGGGGCGACTATCCGGCTTGCAGATGGTACCAATGATTCAGAAGCACTTGGCGTCACCGTTTCTGGTTCTGATGTTATTGCAGTTGGTTACGAGATGAACGGGGCGAAGGCAATCGCTAAATATTGGAAGCTCTCAGGTAATGCTGTTACATCCGGAGCATTATCCGATGGGACTAATTCTGCTATGGCAAATGCTGTTGGGGTATCTGGTTCCGATATTTATATTGTAGGGACTGATCAAATCGGAACAACTCGTGTGGCCATGCTTTGGAAAAATTCGATTGGAAGTGCTCTGCCAAATGGGACGCATGCAAATTCTATTTCATTTTCTGGGGCAGACGTTTTTGTTACTGGTGTTCATTCAAATACAGGAACAGTTAGGGCATGGAAAAATGGGTCAGTGATAAATTTCCCAGATGCTGTCCCAAATACTGAGGGGTATTCCATTGCGGTAGCAAATGGAGATGTATATGTGGCCGGATATTGGTTTAATGGAACGTATTGGGTTTCAAAAGTATGGAAAAATGGATTCACGACATTATTAACAAATCCAAGTCAAACTGCTTCTTCTACTGCCAGAGGAGTCACGGTCAATGGGGGAGATGTCTATGTGGCATCCTACGATTGGGTTGGCGCAAATTATGTAGCAAAACTTTGGAAGAATGGCGTTAGCAGTTCGCTTTCTGACGGGACGCAAAACGCGGTAGCGAATGCTGTGACGACACTTAACTCAAATGTATATGTGGCTGGACAGGATGGGTCTAAGGCGACAGTATGGATAAACGGTGTGCCTATGCGTCTTGGCGGCCCTTCTCTTTCAAATGCAACTGCAAGAAGCATTTTTGTGCTGCAAAGATAAGATTGTTTGACTTTGGGATATAGCTATAACGATCCTGAATGCATTCCATTAATCCGGAAAAAAAACTAAATTTAGAATCTAGACCGAAATGACCACCAGCTCGGGGTCCACTTCCTTCTGGAGGATGCCCTCGATGGCGGCCAGGGTGCCCGTGAGGCTGCTGGGGCAGGTGCCGCAGGCGCCCTGGTAGCGGATGAGGATCTGCTTGTCGTGCCGACCCACCACCTCGAGGCCGCCGCCATCGGCCGCCAGGGCCGGGAGGATGTTCTCGTCGAGCACGGCCTGGACCTTCTTCACCACCTCGTCGTTGGGGTCCACCTGGGAGGCGAACTCCCGCTTGGGGGCGTCGGCCGCGGCGGTGCCGGTGGCGCTGGGGGCCGTGCGGATGGGGGCGGCCAGCTTGGGGAGGAGGTCCGGCCAGGTGGCGGCGTCGTCCTTGGTGATGGTGAGCCACTTGTCCTGCATGAACACCGAGACCACGTTGCCCACCTCGAAGAGGGCCGCGGCCAGGGCGTCCGCCTGGGCGATCTCCGCGTTGGGGTAGCTCTTGGCGAAGCCCACGGCCACGGGCTCCTTGAGCACGAACTTCACGGCGTTGGGATTGGGGGTGTACTCGATTTCCGCGATCTTGGGCATGGCTACTCCGTGCTCGCGATGTCTTCGCCCTGCAGGGCGCTGCGAAGCGTCGCCCAGGGGAGCACCGCGCACTTCACGCGGGAGGGGAGGTCCTTCACGCCCTGGAAGAGGGTGAGCTTGCCCAGGGTGTGGGGGGTGGTGGCGGGGTCGAGCTCGCCGCGCACCATGCCGCGGAACTCATCGGCCATTGCCTCGGCCTCCTCGACCTTCTTGCCCTTCACGGCCCCGGTCATGAGGGAGGCGCTGGCCACGTCGATGGCGCAACCGTGGCCATCGAACTTGATGTCCTGGATGACCCCGTCCTTCACGTCGATGAACAGCTCCAGCTGGTCCCCGCAGAGGGGGTTGTGGCCGTTGGCGTGGTGGGAGCAGGCCTCCAGCTTCCCGAAGTTCCGGGGCTTCTTGTTGTGCTCCAGGATCACCTGCTGGTAGAGCTCTCGGGGATCAGCCATGGAAGATCTCCTGGGTCTTCGCCACGGCCGCCACGAGGGCGTCCACATCCTCGGGGGTGTTGAAGTAGGCGAAGGAGGCGCGGGTGGTGGCGGGCACGTTCATGCGCTTCATCAGGGGCTGGGCGCAGTGATGGCCGGCGCGCACCACGATGCCCTCGCCGTCGAGAAGGCTGCCCACGTCGTGGGGGTGGATGCCCTCCAGCACGAAGGAGATGACGCTGGCCTTCCCGGGGGCGGTGCCGATGATCCGGAGACCGGGCAGGGCGCCCAGGCGCTCCGTGGCGTAGGCCAGCAGGGCGTGCTCGTAGGCCTGGACTTTCTCCCAGCCCAGGGCCTCCAGGTAGTCCAGGGCGGCGCCGAGGCCGATGGCGGCGGCAATGGGGGGCGTGCCCGCCTCGAACTTGCCTGGCAGGCCGATGAAGCTGGTCTTCTCCCAGGTCACGGAGAGGATCATGTTGCCGCCGCCGTGCCAGGGGGGCATGGCCTCCAGCAGGGCCTGGCGGCCGTAGAGCACGCCGATGCCCGTGGGGCCGCTGAGCTTGTGGCCGCTGAACACGTAGAAGTCGGCCCCCAGGTCCCGCACATCGGGCTTGAGGTGGGGCACGGCCTGGGCGCCGTCGATGACGGCCACGAGGTTGGGGTTCTTGGCCTTGGCCCGGGCGAGGATCGCCTTCACGGGGTTCACGGTGCCCAGCACGTTGCTCACGTGGGTGAGGCCCAGCACCTTGGTGCGCTCCGTGACCAGGTTCTCGACCTCATTCAGGAGGATCTCGCCGGCATCGGTGATGGGCAGGACCTTGATCGTGGCGCCCTTCTCCTGGGCCAGCAGCTGCCAGGGCACGATGTTGGCGTGGTGCTCCATGGCGCTGAGCAGGATCTCGTCGCCGGCCTGCACGTTGACGCGGCCCCAGCTCTGGGCGATGAGGTTCACGCCCTCGGTGGTGCCCCGGGTCCACACCACCTCTTTGGTGGAGGCGGCGTTGAGGAATTTGCGGACCTTCTCGCGGGCCTCTTCGTAGCGGTCCGTGGCCTCCTGGCTGAGGGTGCTCACGCCCCGGTGCACGTTGGTGTGCTCGTACTGGGCGTAGTGGCTCATGCGTTCCACGACGGGGCGGGGCATCTGGCCGCTCACGGCGGAGTCCAGATAGTGCAGGGGCTTGCCGTGGAAGGGCGTGGTGAGGAGGGGGAAGTCCTCCCGCACCTTGGCCAGGTCGAAGGCGGGCGTGGGGCGGCTCATCCGAGCTCCCCGAGGCCCTCGGCGTGGGTGCGGGCCAGCACCAGCTGGCGCAGGGCCCGGCGCAGGCTCGTCACGGGCACGTGGGCCAGCAGGTCGGCGGCGAAGCCGTAGGTGAGGAGGTTGCGGGCCAGCTCCTCGTTCATGCCGCGGCTGCGGAGGTAGAAGAGCTCCTCGGGGTCCAGCTGGCCGATGGCGGCGCCGTGGCTGCACTTCACGTCGTCGGCGTGGATCTCCAGCTGGGGCTTGGCATCCACCCGGGCCTGATCGGAGAGCAGGAGGGTGCGCACCTGCTGCTGGCCGTCGGTGACCTGGGCGTGCTTGTCCACCAGCACCCGGCCATTGAAGATGGCCCGGGCCGTGCCGTCCACGATGCACTTGTGCAGCTGGCGGCTGGTGCCGTGGGGCTGGGCGTGGTGCATGAAGCTGTGGGTGTCGGCCACCTGGTCGGTGCCCAGCAGGGCGAGGCCGTCCAGGGTGGCGGTGGCGCCCTGCTCGAGCTTCACGTGGGGGTTCTGGCGGCTCAGCTTCGCGCCGAAGGTGAGGGTGCGGCTCTGGTACTGGGCGTCGCGGCCCACCTGGGCGTAGAGGTTCGACACGTGGAAGGCGTCGGCATCGTCCCGCTGCACGCGCTCGTGGTGCAGGATGGCGCCCTCGGCCAGGCAGACCTCCACCACCGCGTTCACGAGGCTGCGGCCGGTGCCCTGGTGGTCCTCCACCAGGCGGGCCTCGGCGCCGCGCTCCAGGATCAGGAGCAGGCGGGGCTGGGCCAGCACGCCCTCGCCCTGGGTGAGGGAGAGGAGGTGCAGGGGCGCCTCCACCTTCACATTGCGGGGCACGAAGAGCAGGGCCCCGTCCTCGAAGCGGGCGGTGTTGAGGTCGGCGAAGGCGTCGCCCTCGAAGGCGGCGGCCACGGTGCCCAGCTTGGCGGCGGCATCCTCGGCCTTGCGCAGGGGCATGAAGCGCACGCCCGCGGGCAGGCCGGAGGTGCAGCTGTGGTGGGCCTCGAAGCGGCCGTTCACGAAGACCAGGCGGTTGCCCCGGGCCTCGGGCAGGATGGCGTCCTTGATGTCCACGGGCACCACCTCGCCGGCCTTGGGGGCGAAGCTGCGGAGCTCGGAGAGGTCCAGGTACTTCCAGTCCTCCTGGCGGGTCGTGGGCAGGTCCTGGCCCTCCAGCCGGGACTCGGCGGCGGCGCGCAGGGCGGCCCAGCCCTCGGGCCGGGGGGTGGCCAGGGCCTGCTCCAGGAGCGTACAGGCGGCGACGGCGTCCATCAGCGGACTCCCGCCGCGGCGTCCTTCACCCAGTCATAGCCCTTGGCCTCGATCTCCAGGGCCAGCTCGGGGCCGCCGGACTTCACGATGCGACCGCCCTGCAGGATGTGGATCTGGTCCGCGGGGATGTGGTCCAGGAGGCGCTGGTAGTGGGTGACGAGCAGGATGGCCCGCTCCGGGGACTTCAGTCCCGTCACGGCCTCGCCCACGATGCGCAGGGCGTCCACGTCCAGGCCGCTGTCCAGCTCATCGAGGATGGCGAGCTTGGGCTCCAGTACGGCCATCTGCAGGATCTCGTTGCGCTTCTTCTCGCCGCCGGAGAAGCCCTCGTTGAGGCTGCGGTCCAGGAACTCGGCCTTCATGCCCACGACCCGGATCTTCTCCTGGATGAAGTCGTCGAACTCCAGGGGATCCAGCTCCTCCTTGCCATTGGCCTCGGCCTGCTTGTTGTAGGCCAGGCGGAGGAACTGGGCGTTGCTCACGCCGGGCACCTCGATGGGGTGCTGGAAGCCCAGGAAGATGCCGAGGCGGGCGCGCTCGTCGGCCTCCAGCTCCAGGAGGTCCTTGCCCTCGAAGGTCACGGTGCCGCCGGTGATGACGTAGGCGGGGTGGCCCGCCAGCACCTTGCCCAGGGTGGACTTGCCGGAACCGTTGGGGCCCATGATGGCGTGCACTTCGCCGGCCTTGATCTCCAGGGAGATGCCCTTCAGCACCTCCTTGTCGTTCACGGTGGCGGTCAGGTTCTCGATCTTCAGCATTCGGAACTCCGGAGGGTCTTACTGAATACGCAGAGGTGAACAGAGGAAAGCGGAGGTGAGCAGAGGAGAAGCAGGGTCGGTAAGGTCCGCAGATGCATTTCTCTGCTCACCTCTGCCCCTCTGCTCACCGCTGCGTGTTCGGTTCACCCCACGCTCCCTTCCAGCTTGAGGCTGAGCAGCTTGGTGGCCTCCACGGCGAACTCCATGGGGAGCTCCCGGAAGACGTCCTTGCAGAAACCATTGATGATCATGCTGATGGCGTCTTCCGCCGGGATGCCGCGCTGCTGGAAGTAGAAGAGCTGCTCCTCACCGATCTTGCTGGTGGTGGCCTCGTGCTCCACCTTGGCGCTGCGGTTCTGCACCTCCAGGTAGGGGAAGGTGTGGGCGCTGCACTGGTCGCCGATGAGCATGGAGTCGCACTGGCTGAAGTTGCGGGCGCCCTCGGCCTTGGGGTGCACCTTCACGAGGCCGCGGTAGGCGTTGGAGCTGTCGCCGGCGCTGATGCCCTTGCTGATGATGGTGGAGCGGGTGTTCCTGCCCACGTGGATCATCTTGGTGCCGGTGTCGGCCTGCTGCTTGTGGTTCGTGAGGGCCACGGAGTAGAACTCACCCACGCTGTCATCGCCCAGGAGCACGCAGCTGGGGTACTTCCAGGTGATGGCGGAGCCCGTCTCCACCTGGGTCCAGCTGATGCGGCTGCGCTTGCCCTTGCAGAGGCCGCGCTTGGTGACGAAGTTGTAGATGCCGCCCACGCCATCCTTGTCGCCCGCGTACCAGTTCTGCACGGTGCTGTACTTGATGTCGGCGTCATCCAGGGCCACGAGCTCCACCACGGCGGCGTGGAGCTGGTTGGTGTCGAACTTGGGGGCGGTGCAGCCCTCCAGGTAGGACACGGAGGCGCCCTCCTCGGCCACGATGAGGGTGCGCTCGAACTGCCCCGAGTCCTTGTTGTTGATGCGGAAGTAGGTGGAGAGCTCCATGGGGCACTTCACGCCCTTGGGGATGAAGACGAAGGAGCCGTCCGTGAAGACCGCCGAATTCAGCGCGGCGTAGAAGTTGTCGGCGGTGGGGACCACGGAGCCCAGGTACTTCTTCACCAGCTCCGGGTGCTCCTTCACGGCCTCGCTGAGGGCGCAGAAGATGATGCCCTCCTTGGCCAGCTTCTCCTTGTAGGTGGTGGTCACGCTCACGGAGTCGAAGACCACGTCCACCGCCACGCCGGCCAGGGCCTCGCGCTCGTGGATGGGCACGCCCAGCTTCTCGAAGGTGCGGAGGAGCTCGGGATCCACCTCATCCAGGCTCTTGTACTTGGCTTCCTGGGCCTTGGGGGCGCTGTAGTAGACGATCTTCTGGAAGTCGGGCTTCTCGTAGTGGACCTTGGCCCACTCGGGCTCGGGCATGGTCAGCCAGTGGCGATAGGCCTTGAGCCGCCATTCGAGCAGCCACTCGGGCTCCTCCTTCTTGGCGGAGATCAGGCGGATCACGTCCTCGGACAGGCCCGCGGCCACCGACTCCGTGTCGATGTCCGTCACGAAGCCGTACTTGTATTCCTGGCTGGTAAGGCCTTGCAGGGCCTGGCTCATGGAGGGTCCCCCCGACCTTTTATTGTCTAATGTTGACCAAAGTTGTCAAGAAAACAGGTCTCAACAGCTCCCCCCCCAACGCAGGGTGGAGGGGAAGTGGGCGGTCCCGGGGACCGGATCCCCATGGACCCTCGGCTTCTTAGGATGTTTCACCCGAATCCCGCCCCACCCCTGGGACGAAGCGCAGGGGTCGTGGGAAACTGAGACACCTTTTCTCATCCAACCCAGGAGCCCCCCCATGCGTGCTTTCGCGCCTTCCCTCGCATTGCTCATAAATCTGGCCGCCGTGGTCCACCTGCAGGCGGGCGAGCCTGAGACCGCCCTCAAGAAGGTCGACATCGGCGGGGGAGCCAGCATCCAGATCCCGGTGGACATCGAGGTGAAGGAACTGCCCGTGCCCATGCCCGGGGGCAGCAACCTGCGCATCAACTGGAAGGGGATGACCCTGGCCATCACGGGCCTTCCCGGGGACATGGGCACGCCCGACGGCCTGCTGAACACCTCCGTGTCGCCCTACCGCAAGATCTCCAAGGAGAAGGGCGCCTCCCCCCTGCCCCTCGCCCTGGCCAGCAGCGAGGTCCGCGGGGTCTACATCACCTTCTCCTCCGCCTCCGGGAAGCCCGATTTCCAGATCTTCCCCGGGGAGGGCTCCCGGTGCATCACCTCCATCATCCTGGCCAACAAGCAGATGACCTATTCGATCTCCCTGGCCTCGGAGTCCTTGGAGGGCCCGGACTACCTGGCCGCCCTCCAGGCCATCAAGGCCATCCAGTAGCCCCATCCCCCACGCCGAGGGCCCGGGTCCCCCGGG
>JBGASN010000047.1:0-24206 GCA_044229665.1 Holophagaceae bacterium | reverse complement strand
TCCATCTCGAAGAGGACGCGACCGGGGCGGACCACCGCCACCCAGCCGTCGGGAGCGCCCTTGCCGGAACCCATGCGGGTTTCCGCGGGCTTGGAGGTGGTGGGGCGATCAGGGAAGATGCGGATCCAGATCTTGCCGCCACGCTTGATGTGGCGGGTCATGGCGATACGGGCCGCCTCGATCTGGCGGTTCGTCACCCAGCAGTGCTCCATGGCCTTGATGCCGTAGTCGCCAAAGGCGAGCTCGGTACCACGGGTGGCGACGCCGCGGGTGCGACCCTTCTGAAGTTTGCGGTTCTTGACCTTCTTAGGACTCAGCATGGGTCACCTCAGCGCTTCACGGTTTCGGCAGGCTGATCGCCCATGTTCACCCACACCTTGACACCGATGATGCCGTAGGTGGTGCGGGCTTCGGCGAAGCCATAGTCGACGTTGACGCGAATGGTCTGCAGGGGCATCTGGCCGGAGAGGTAGTCCTCGGTCCGGGCGATCTCGGCGCCGTTGAGGCGACCGGAGACCTTGATCTTGAAGCCCTTGGCGCCGAAGCGCATGGCGGCCTCTTCAGCCTTGCGCATGGCACGGCGGAAGGCGATGCGGCGCTCGAGCTGCTGGGCCACACCCTCGGCGACGAGCTGGGCGTCGATCTCGGGCTTCTTGATCTCCTGGATGTCCACGGAGACGGGACGGTTCAGGCGCTTCTGGAGGGACTCGCGGAGGAGATCGATCTCAGCACCCTTGCGGCCGATGACGATGCCGGGGCGGGCGGTGAAGATGCGAACGGTCACCTTGTCGGCGGCGCGCTCGATGTCGATCTTGGACACCATCGCGTTCAGGCTGTGCAGCTGCTTCTTCAGCTCGCGACGCAGCTTGAGGTCCTCGTGGAGGAGGTTGGCGTACTCGCGCTTGGAGAACCACTTGCTCCGCCAGTTGCGGGCGTGGACCAGGCGGAAGCCGTAGGGATGAACCTTCTGACCCATGTGCTTACTCCTCGACCTTGGCGAGCTGGATGGTGATGTGGCAGGTACGCTTCTGCACGCGGTAGGCCCGGCCCATGGGCGCAGGACGCACACGCTTCATGCGGAAGCCCTCGTCCACAAACGCGGTCCGGACGATCAGGGCGTCGGGATCCACGGCCGGATCCTTGTCGATGGCGTTGGCCACGGCGGAATCCAGGAGCTTGCGGATGGGCTCGGAGGCGTACTTCTTGGACTGCGCGAGGGCCCACTGGGCCTCGCCGACCTTCTTGCCGCGGATGGTGTCGATCACCAGGCGGGCCTTCTGGGCGGAACCGCGCAGGTGCTTGAGGGTGGCGCTGGAAACGAAGTCAGCCATCACTTCCCCTTCGCCTTGGCGTCAGCCTTGCCAGCGTGACCCTTGAAAGTGCGGGTCAGGGCGAACTCGCCCAGCTTGTGGCCGACCATGTTTTCGGTGACGTACACGGGAATGAACTTGTTGCCGTTGTGGACGGCGAGGGTGAGTCCGATCATCTGAGGGACGACCGTGGAGCGGCGCGACCAGGTCTTGATGACCCGCTTGTCGCCACTGGCCTGAGCGGCTTCCACCTTCTTTTCGAGGTGGCCGTCGATGAAAGGACCCTTCTTCAGAGAACGTGCCATGGTCCAGTCTCCTAGTTGATCCGCTTGATGATGAACTTGGCGGTGCGGCGGTTGTGCCGGGTCTTGTAACCGCGGGTCGGCTGGCCCCAGGGCGTCACAGGGTGACGACCACCGGAGGTCTTGCCTTCACCACCACCGTGCGGGTGATCGACGGGGTTCATGGCCACACCGCGGACGGTGGGACGAACACCCAGCCAGCGACGACGACCGGCCTTACCCAGCTGCACGTTCTCGTGCTGCAGGTTGCCGACCTTGCCGATGGTCGCGATGCACTCGAGGTGAATCTTACGGACCTCACCGCTCATCAGGCGGACCTGGGCGTAGTCGCCGTCCTTGCCCAGCAGCTGGGCGAAGGCGCCGGCGGCGCGGCAGATCTGTCCACCCTTGCCGGGCTTCAGCTCGATGTTGTGGACTTCGGTACCGATGGGGATGTTGCGCAGGGGGAGCGCGTTGCCCACCAGGATGTCCGCGTCCTTGCCGGACACCACGGTGCGACCCACTTCGAGGCCGTCGGGGGCCACGATGTAACGCTTCTCGCCATCGGCATACACCAGGAGGGCGATGCGGGCGGTGCGGTTGGGATCGTACTCGATGGTGGCGACCTTGGCGGGGATGCCGGTCTTGTTCCGCTTGAAGTCGATGATGCGGAACTTCTTCTTGTGACCACCGCCGATGTGGCGGGTGGTGATGCGGCCGGTGTTCGACCGGCCGCCGGTCCGGGTCTTCTTGGAGATCAGGGAACGTTCGGGAACGTCCGTGGTGATCTCTTCGAAACCCTGCTTGGACATGCCACGCTGACCGGGGGTCGTGGGCTTGAGCAGCTTGATGCTCATGGGTTGGGTTCCTCTTGCCTCAGGTTGAAAAGGTGGCGGGCGATAGGGGGCAAGACTGCTTGTCCGCCCGCCGGTTTAGGTCTCGGGTCTTCCGCGATTACTCGGCGGAAGGGGTCTCGAGCAGCTCCACGTAGGCCTTCTTGCGGGGGCCGGTGGTGCCGACGAAACGACCGAGGCGCTTGGTCCGGGAAGGGATGCGCACGGTGCGCACGCTCTTCACCTTGGCGCCGAGGAGCACCTCGACGGCCTCGACGATCTGGTGCTTGGTGGCCCAGGAGGACACCTCGAACACCTGAACGTTGGACTCGCGCAGGATCTGGCCCTTCTCGGTGAGAAGGGGCTTGCGGATCACTTCGAAGATCTTGGTCACGGCTTCACCTTCTCCTGGAGGGCCAGGACGGCGTCCTTGGAGAACACGACCTGGTCGTACTTGAGGAGCTCGTACACGTTCACGCCGAGGCTCTCGATGGTCTGGAAGCGGATGCTGTTGCCAGCCGCGAGCTGCAGCTTGTCGCTGCTCTCGACGCCGACGAGCAGGGCGGTCCCGGTGACACCGAGCTTGCCCATCGTCTGCACGAGGCCCTTGGTCTTGTGGGAGGCGAGCTCCCAGTTCTCGACCACGAGCACCTGGCCCTTGGCGAGCTTGGCGGACAGGGCGTGGCGCAGGGCCACGCGGCGGTTCCGCTTCGTGAAGCCCATCTCGTAGGAACGGGGGTGGGGACCGTGGACGGTGGCGCCGCCCTTCCACAGCGGGGAGCGGATGGAGCCCATGCGGGCGCGGCCGGTTCCCTTCTGCTTCCAGAGCTTCTTGCCGGCGCCGGAGACTTCCCACTTGTCCTTGGTCTTGGCGGTGCCGGAACGGCGGGCCGCCAGGAAGGCGCGCACGGCCTCCCAGATCAGGTGCTGGTTGATCTCTTCGAGCTTGAACACCTCAGGCAGCAGGTCGACGTTGCCGGCGGCCTTGCCCTCGAGGTTCAGAACGGGGTGCTGGAAGGTCATGATTAGGCCTCCTGCTTGATGACGACGTACCCACCCTTGGGGCCGGGGACGGCACCCTTGATGAGCAGCAGGTTGTTCTCGAGATCCACCTTGGCGATCTCCAGGTTCCGCACGGTCACCTGGGAGTTGCCCATCTGGCCGCCCATGCGCATCCCGGGGAACACGCGGCTGGGGTAGCTGGACCCGCCGATGGAACCGGGGGCGCGGTGGAACATGGAGCCGTGGGTCGCACGGCCGCCCTTGAAGTGGTGGCGCTTCATGACGCCGGCGAAGCCCTTGCCCTTGGAGGTGCCGATGACGTGCACCTTGGCCTTGGCTTCGAACTGGCTCACGAGGACGCTGTCGCCGGGCTTGGCGGCGTCGGCGGCTTCCACCTTGAACTCACGGAGGATGCGCACGGGGGCGACACCCTTCTTCTCGGCGTGGCCCTTCTCGGCCTTGGAGGCGCGCTTGCCGCCGTTGGCATCGACGAAGCCCACCTGGATGGCGTCGTAGCCGTCCTTCTCGGTGGTCTTGCGCTGCACGACGACACACGGGCCGGCCTGGATGACCGTCACGGGGACGACCTGGCCCTGCTCGTTGAAGATCTGGGTCATGCCCAGCTTCTTACCGATGATTCCCTTGGTCATAGTCTCTCCCCTCCCTTACCGGTTGCCCTGGCGGCTGAAGACCTTGATCTCCACGTCGACGCCGGCAGGCAGGTCGAGGCGCATCAGGGTGTCCACCGTGTTCTGGGTGGGGTTGAGGATGTCGAGGAGCCGCTTGTGGGTGCGGACCTCGAACTGGTCACGGCTCTTCTTGTCCACGTGGGGACTGCGGTTCACCGTGAACTTGTTGATGCGCGTGGGAAGGGGAATGGGTCCCGCGACCTGCGCTCCGGTGCGCTTGGCGGTGTCCACGATCTCCTTGGTGCTCTGATCGAGCAGACGGTGATCGAAGGCACGCAAACGAATGCGGATGTTGTCCTTCATCTTCACTCCATTGGGACGTCGGGCGTCCATAGATGTGGGGCGCTGACGACCGCCCTGGGTTGATCCGCCTCCTTGACAGAGGCAGGCCTTCCAGAATAGCAAAAGCCACTTGATAAACAAGCGGCTTTTCCGGGGATTCCATCCCGGCCCGGAGGCCAGGGTGGGGAACCTATGAGGAAGGCGGGAGGCCTTCACCCCCCGGAAGAGGGGCCGTCGGTGGAAACCGGGGCCTGGCCGAAACCGGGCCCCGGGGGAGGCAAAAACTACTTAATTACTTGGAACCCTTGACCTTGGCGATGACTTCCTCGGCCACGTTACGGGGGGCTTCCTCGTAGTGGGAGAACTGCATCGAGTAGGTGGCCCGGCCCTGGGTCATGGACCGCAGGGTGGTGGAGTAGGCGAACATCTCGGCGAGGGGCACCTTGGCGGTGATCACCTTGGAGCCGGCGCGCTCTTCCATGTTCTCGATGCGGCCGCGGCGGCTGTTCAGGTTGCCGATCACGTCACCCATGTAGTCCTCGGGAGTCTCGACTTCCACGGACATGAGGGGCTCGAGGAGCACGGGGTTGGCCTTCTCGCAGCCGGCCTTGAAGCCCATGGAACCCGCGATCTTGAACGCCATTTCGTTGGAGTCCACGTCGTGGTAGCTTCCGTCGTACAGGGTGATCTTGATGTCGACGCAGGGGAAGCCCGCGAGGACGCCGGAGTTCATGGCCTCCTGGATGCCCTGGTCGATGGGCTTGATGTATTCCTTGGGGATCACGCCGCCCTTGATGTCGTTGACGAATTCGTAGCCCTTGCCGGCCTCGTTGGGCTCGACGTAGATGCGGCAGTGGCCGTACTGGCCGCGACCACCGGACTGGCGCACGAACTTGCCTTCGGCCTCCACCCGCTTGCGGATGGTCTCGCGGTAGGCCACCTGGGGCTTGCCCACGTTGGCCTCGACCTTGAACTCACGCATCATGCGGTCGACGATGATCTCGAGGTGGAGCTCACCCATGCCGGCGATGATGGTCTGGTTGGTCTCGGGATCGGTGCTCACCTTGAAGGTGGGGTCTTCCTGGGCGAGACGGGCGAGGGCGATGCCCATCTTCTCCTGGTCGGCCTTGGTCTTGGGCTCGATGGCCACCGTGATCACGGGATCGGGGAAGTCCATGGACTCGAGCACCACGACGTGGTTCTCGTCGCAGATGGTCTGGCCGGTGAGGACGTCCTTGAGGCCCACGGCGGCGCCGATGTCGCCGGTGCGCACTTCCTCGATGTCCTCACGCTTGTTGGCGTGCATCTGGAGGAGGCGGCCGATGCGCTCCTTGCGGCCCTTGTTGGCGTTGTAGACGCCGGAGCCGGCGGCCAGCACGCCGCTGTAGCAGCGGATGAAGGAGAGGGAGCCCACAAAGGGATCAGCCATGATCTTGAAGATCAGGGCGGAGAAGGGCTCGTTGTCGTCGGCCTTGCGCTCGACCTCGTTGCCATCGGAATCCACGCCCTTGATGGCGGGGATGTCCAGGGGGGAGGGCATGTAGCTGACCACGGCGTCGAGCATGGGCTGCACGCCCTTGTTCTTGAACGCGGAACCGCAGGTCATGGGGGTGAAGGCCAGGGAGACGCAGCCCTTGCGGATGCCCTCGCGGATCTCGGCCTCGGTGAGGTCCTCGCCGCCGAGGTACTTCTCCATGAGGGCCTCGTCGGTCTCGGCCACCATCTCGATCATCTTCTCGCGCCACTCCTTGGCGGTGTCCACGAGTTCAGCCGGGATCTCGCCGTAGATGACGTTGAAGCCCTTGTCGCCCTCTTCGTGGGTCAGGGACTTCATGAGGATGAGATCCACCACGCCCTTGAAGTTCTCCTCGGCGCCGATGGGGATCTGGATGGGGCAGGGACGCGCCTTCAGGCGGGTCTGCATCATCTCGACCACGCGGAAGAAGTTGGCGCCGGTGCGGTCCATCTTGTTCACGAAGGCCATGCGGGGCACGCCGTACTTGTCGGCCTGGCGCCACACGGTCTCGGACTGGGGCTGCACGCCGCCCACGGCGCAGAACACGGCCACGGCCCCGTCCAGCACGCGCAGGGAGCGCTCCACCTCGGCCGTGAAGTCCACGTGGCCGGGGGTGTCGATGATGTTGATGCGGTGCTCAACGCCGGTGTGGGTGCCGGTCTGGGGCGTCCACGAGGCGGTGATGGCCGCGGAGGTGATGGTGATGCCGCGCTCCTGCTCCTGCACCATCCAGTCGGTGGTGGCCGCGCCCTCGTGCACCTCGCCGATCTTGTGGATCTTGCCGGTGTAGTAGAGGATGCGCTCCGTGGTGGTCGTCTTGCCGGCATCGATGTGCGCCATGATGCCGATGTTGCGGTAGCGCTCGAGGGGTGTATGGCGGGCCACGGCGGCCTCCAGGAAAGGGATCAGGTCAAGGAACGGGAGCGGTTCGAAAACAAGGATCGGAGGGGGTCGCGCGGCGGCCCCCTCCGGACATCAGGGCCGCACTACCAGCGGTAGTGAGCGAAGGCCTTGTTGGCCTCGGCCATCTTGTGGACGTCGTCCTTCTTCTTGATGGCGGCGCCGCGGAAGTTCATGGCATCGAGGATCTCGCCGGCCAGCTTGTCGCGCATGGTGCGCTCGCCGCGGGTGGCGGAGTAGGTCTTCAGCCAGCGCATGGCCAGGGACACGCGGCGGTTCTGGGGAACCTCCACGGGCACCTGGTAGGTGGCGCCGCCCACACGGCGGCTCTTGACCTCGACGGAGGGCTTGATGTTGTTCAGGGCCTTCATGAAGGCCTCGAGGGCCTCTTCGCCGGACTTCTTGGCGACGATCTCGAGGGCGCCGTAGATGATGCGCTCGGCGGTGGCCTTCTTGCCGCGCTCCATGAGGATGTTCACGAACTTGGAGACGACGAGGCTGTTGTAGATGGGATCCGGGAGGATCTCACGCTTGGCGGGGGTGGAACGACGGGCCATGTTTCACCTCTCCTTTACTTCTTCTTCGCGCCAGCAGCGGCGGCACCGGCCTTGGGCCGCTTCGCGCCGTACTTGGAACGGGACTGGTTGCGGCCGTTCACGCCGGTGGCATCGAGGGTGCCGCGGACGACGTGGTAGCGCACGCCCGGGAGATCCTTCACACGGCCGCCGCGGATGAGCACGATGCTGTGCTCCTGCAGGTTGTGGCCCACACCCGGGATGTAGGTGGTGCACTCGATCCCGTTGGTGAGGCGCACACGGGCCACCTTGCGAAGCGCGGAGTTCGGCTTCTTGGGCGTGGTCGTGAACACGCGGGTGCACACGCCGCGCTTCTGGGGGCAGGCGTCGAGCGCGGGGCTCTTGGTCTTGTTCTGGAAGGTCGTCCGCCCGTGGCGGATCAGCTGATTGATGGTTGGCACACCATCCTCCAATGGAAGGCCCTCGTTGGGCCTGGATCCGAGAGGTCGATTCGTCATCCCCAGAGGGGCGCGGGCGACGTCGGATGGACATGAAGCCTCGGCCCAGGGAGGGCCGGAACCTTCGACTGTAGCGCAGGAAGGCCTGAAGTCAAAAGGAAAAGGTGCGCTTCCCGGGGGGTCAGGCCTTGCCCAGGGCGTCGACCTTGGCCTGCACGGAGGGGCTGTGGCAGGCGCACCCGCTGGCGCACCCCCCGCCCGAGGGGGTGGCCGCCTCCGGGGCCGGCACCGAGGTGGTGGAGGCGGTGCCCCCCTTGCCGGCCTCGTAGCCGGAGGCGTACCAGCCCCCGCCGGAGAGGGTGAAGGCGGTCCGGGAGAGCTGGCGGGACATCCCCGACCCCTGCCCGCACTGGGGGCAGTCGTGCTCCGTGGGAGCCGAGAAGGACTGGATCTTTTCTTCTTTCGCGCCGCAGGCGGAGCAGCGGTACTCGTAGAGAGGCATGTCAAGATCTCCCAAGCGGCGTCTGCCGCAAGGGATCCATTGTAGCTCAAGGGTTTTCCGTGTCCGAGATCCGATATTTCACCTCCCCCCAGGCCTTCCTCGAGGCCTTCCCCCAGTGGCAGGAGGGCCGCCGGAAGGGCACCCTCTGCTTCACCAACGGCTGCTTCGACCTCCTCCACCCGGGCCATGTGGCCTACCTGGAGGATGTGCGGAAGCTGGGCGACTTCCTCGTGGTGGGCCTGAACAGCGATGCCTCCGTGGCCCGCCTCAAGGGCCCCAGCCGCCCCCTGCAGGACGAGGCCGCCCGCGCCCGGATCCTCCTCGGCCTGCGCTGCGTGGATGCCGTGGTCCGCTTCGAGGAGGACACCCCCCTCGAGCTCATCACCGCCCTGGCCCCGGATCTCCTGGCCAAGGGGGGCGACTACACCCCCGACACCGTGGTGGGCCGCGAGGTGGTGGAGGGACGCGGAGGCAGACTCGCCCTCATCCCCTTCCTGCCCGGCCACAGCACCAGCCGCATCGTGGAGCGCATCCAGACGGGGCGGGGTGTGACCCAAGGCTAAACCCGGCCCGGAGTTCGGCCTATCCTGGGAGGGCGCGGCCCAGCAGCCGCCTGCCCTGACGAGGAGCAACCATGAAGAACCTGATCGTCGCACTCACCTGCCTCAGCGCCACGGGCCTCGCCGCCCAGACCCGCGTGAACGGCGGCATCCACACCGGGCTCATGCTGCCCACGGGTGACTTCAACGACAAGCGCGGCCCCGGTGGCGACTACCTGGGCGCCAAGGATGGCCTGGGTCTCCACTTCGGCGGTCACCTGGACCTGAACTTCACCCCCCAGAATCAGCTGCGGCTCCACCTCACCCTCAACGGGTTCAGCAGCAAGGAGCAGGACTTCTTCTCCGACAACCGGCAGAACACCTTCTCCATCGCCCAACTGGGAGGCGATTACGTCCACAACTTCACCAACCCCTCCCGCGGGGGCTACTTCCTCGCCGGTGCCAGCCTGAACCAGGTCAAGGCCCGGGCCACCTTCGCCACCTCCCCGGATGCCGAGGTCACCCAGTCCGGACGCCCCGGCATCCGCGTGGGGGGCGGGTTCAACTTCAACCGCGCCTTCAGCCTCGAGGGCAGCTTCAACAGCATCAGCGTGGACAAGGACGGCCCTGATGGGCTCGGATTTGACGCCATCACCTGGGTGGGCGTCTCCGCCGTGTTCCGCTTCGGCCGCTGAGCTGACCGTGAACCCTCCCGCAGGGCCCGGGCACCCCCCCTCCACCGAAGGGGATCCCCGGGCCCTGGCCCTGCTGGGCCGCACCCGGGCGCATCAGCAGGGCTTGCCGCGGACCGCAGCCCTGGCCTGGGAACGGGCCGCATTCGCGGAGGCCTTCGCCGATCCGGAGCCCGCCCGCCGGGTGCAGGCCTTCCTCCAGCGCAACCGGTGACATCCCGCCCACGGGGGGGCCTACACTGGAGGGCCGCCACCCCGGCGGACGAGATGGACCGCCATGGCTGATTCCGCCCTCTACACCCCCGACCTGGACAGCATCCCCGCCGACCTGGACCTGGTGGCGGAGATCCGGCGGCTCAAGGCCGAGCGGAAGGCCGTGATCCTGGCCCACTACTACCAGGAGCCCGAGATCCAGGATCTGGCGGACTTCGTGGGGGACAGCCTGCAGCTCAGCCAGCAGGCCACCCGGGTGGATGCGGAGGTCATCGCCTTCTGCGGCGTGCACTTCATGGCCGAGACGGCCAAGATCCTCAACCCCACCAAGAAGGTGGTCATCCCGGACATGGATGCCGGGTGCAGCCTGGCCGACCGGTGCACGGCCGATCACTTCGCCGAGTGGCTCAAGCAGTACCCCGACCACGAGGTGGTCACCTACATCAACTGCTCCGCAGGCGTGAAGGCCCTGAGCTCGGTCATCTGCACCAGCTCCAACGCGGTGCGGGTGGTGGAGAGCATCCCCAAGGACCAGCCCATCGTCTTCGCGCCGGACCGCCACCTCGGCAAGTGGGTGGCCAAGCAGACGGGGCGGGACATGGTGCTCTACCCGGGCTTCTGCATCGTGCACGAGCAGTTCACCCAGCGCCGGGTGGCCGCCCTCAAGGCGGAGCGCCCCGAGGCCCTGGTCATCGCCCACCCGGAGTGCGTGGAGCAGGTCTCCAGCCTGGCCGACTTCGTGGGCAGCACCGCCGCCCTGCTGAAGTACGTGAAGGAATCCCCCGCCAAGGCCTTCATTGTGGCCACGGAGGCCGGCATCCTCCACCAGATGCGGAAGGTCCGCCCGGAGGCGGAGCTGATCCCCGCGCCCGCCGACAGCGGCTGCAACTGCAGCCTCTGCCCCTACATGAAGCTGAACAACCTCGAGAAGCTCTACCTCGCCCTGCGGGATCTCCAGCCCGAGATCACCCTTGACGAGGGCATCCGCCGGAAGGCCCTGCGCCCCCTGGAGCGGATGCTCGCCTTGGGCTGAGCTCCTTCCGATAAGCTGGGGCACCCCCTCCCACGGTGTTCCATGGCTCGACGCACCTTCACCCGATTCCGGCACCTGCCGCGCCTGGGCGCGGAGCGGGGGCCCATGAGCCGGTTCCTCAACTGGTCCAGCACCGTGGTGCTCTGGGTGGTGGGTCTGGCCCTTGCCGGCGGGCTCATCTACTACCCCCAGACCTGGGCCCTCGGCGAGACCCAGGCCTACGCCCAGCCCTGGATGGACCGCCAGTGGCCCCTCCTGGATCGCATCGAGCGGGATTGGCAGACCCTGGTGATCCCCCCGCCCTTCACCACGGGGCAGGAACCCGAAGTTGCCCAGTACCTGCGGCAGAACCGCCTTGTGGCGGCCCTGCGGGACCGCAGCACGGGGAAGCTGTGGGTCCGCAACGGGGAGACCCTGGTGCCGGGTCCCCAGCACCCGAACGGGGTGCGCTACCTGGGCTGGTTCCAGATGGCGGAGCAGGCGCCCAGCTTCCAGTGGTTCCCGCCCCAGGCCCTGAATCCCGATGCGGGGGTGACGCCCCTGACGCTGCTGACCACCGACCGCTGGATGGCCCTCAAGAGATGGGAGATGGGGAGCCCGGAGGTGGAGGCCCACCTCCGTACCCTGATACCTGCGGATTCGGCCGTACGGGTGGGGCTCAAGCCCGAGGTCATGACCCACTGGAAGAAGTCGGAGCCCTGGGGCACCCGCACGCTCCAGCTGGATCCCTACCGCATCAGCCAGTGGGGCTCCATCGCCCAGGAGGCCAAGACCAACGCCTTCGGGGAGGGGTGGCAGATCGGGGTGTACCCCACGCCCGCCGAGAACAACCAGTTCTACTTCTACATGCGGCGGAAGCTCTACACCGCCTACGGCCTCGCCCTGCTCCTGGGCCTCGGGGTGGCCTACGGAACCCTCATGCGCGCTCGTGCCCGGCAACGGGCGGCGCTGGAATCCGACCGCCTGGCCTCCCTCACCCACAGCCTGAAGACCCCCCTGGCCATCCTGAAGTTCCGGTGCGACAGCCTCCGCCTCGGGCGGCTCAGCCCCGACCAGACCGATGAGCAGCTCCTCAAGCTCGGTGCGGAAGTCGACCACCTCACCCTGGTCATCGACAGCGGCCTGCGGGCCATCAAGGGCGACGAGGAGAGCGGCCCCACCGGGGAGGCGACGCCGGCCTTCCTCCGGGAGGTGGCGCTGGACCTGGAACCCGCCTTCGAATCCGAAGCGCGGGAACTGGAGCTCATCCTGGCGGAGGAGAGCGGGGATGCCAACCTGCCCACCCTCCGGAGTGCCCTGGCCACGCTCCTGGAGAACGCCCTGGCCCACGGTGCCGGCAAGGTGACCCTCGAAACCAAGCGGCTGCGCAGCACCCTGGCCATCACGGTGCGGGATCAGGGCCCCGGCCTCACCGACCTCGAGCTCGAGGCCCTGGGGAAGCCCTTCCAGCGGTTCCGGACCTCGGAGCATGAGGGATTCCACCGGGAGGGGCTCGGCCTGGGCCTCAGCCTCCTGATCCAGATGGCCGAGCGCGAAGGCTGGGGCCTCGCCTTCGATTCCCAGCCGGGCCAGGGCCTCACGGCGGAGCTCCGGATCCGCCTCCAGGGGAAGCACCGCCGCTTCGAGGGCCTGGTGGAGTGGTTCCATTCCAGGTCCATCCCCATTCCTTTGGAATCAAAATGAAACTTGCGTTTTTTGCCTAGACCGATCACTGTAGATCGCCGCCATCCCTAGGAGATCAGCCCCCTTGACCCGCATCCTCGTGGTCGAAGACGAGCCGAGCCTTCGCCAGCTTCTCGTGGAGAACCTGGTGTACGAGGGCTATCAGGTGGATCATCGTGCTGGATCTGATGCTGCCGACCATGGATGGCTTCCAGGTCCTGAAGCTCCTCCGCGAGCGTCGCGATGCGGTGCCGGTGCTCATGCTCACCGCGCGGGGCGCTGAACTGGATCGCGTGCAGGGCCTCTCCCTCGGGGCCGATGACTACCTGGTGAAACCCTTCTCCATCCTGGAACTGGTGGCCCGCATCAAGGCGATCCTGCGGCGCACCCGCCCCCTGGAACGGCCCCTCATCCTGCGTTCCGGCCCCTTCCGCTTCGACCTGCCGCAGCTGCAGGCGCTGAAGGAAGACAAGCCCCTGGACCTCACCCCGCGGGAGTTCCGGATCCTGGAGATCCTCATCCACCACCCCGGCCGCACCCTCAGCCGCCAGGAGCTCCTGCTCCAGGCCTGGGAGAGTGACGCCCGCCCCACGGCCCGCACCGTGGATGTGCACGTGGCCAAGCTGCGCAAGAAGCTGGGCGAGGATGGCGGCCACATCTGGATCGCCACCGTGGGGGGCGAAGGATACCGCTGGACCGCCCACGTGGAGCCCGAGGGCTAGCCGCTTCACGGAACCGTGACGCTCCGGGTCCTTCCTGGGCTTCAATGGGACATGGCACAGCCCTGGTCCCCCCAGAGCTGGCAGGGTCTCACCGCCCTCCAGCAACCCGAGTACCCCGATCCCGGGGAACTGGAGGCCGTGCTGGCCAACCTCCGGACCCTGCCGGGCCTCGTGGGTCCCGGGGAGGTGGATCGCCTCCGCACCCTGCTCTCGGAAGCGGCCCAGGGGAAGCGGTTCCTGTTGCAGGGCGGCGACTGCGCCGAGCGATTCCGCGACTGCCATGGCGAAGCCATCGCCGACAAGCTGCGCATCCTCCTGCGCATGAGCGTGGTGCTCACCCACGCCGGGCGCTGTCCCGTGGTGCGGGTGCTGCGCCTCGCCGGCCAGTACGCCAAGCCCCGCAGCGCGGGCCTGGAGACCGTGGGTGGCCGCGAGCTGCCGGTCTACCGGGGCGACCTCATCAACGCCCTGGAAGCCACGCCCGAGGCCCGGGCCGTGCGCCCCGCCCGCATGCAGGAGGCCTACTTCCATGCGGCGGCCACGCTGAACCATCTCCGGTCCCTCATTGAGGACGGCTTCGCCGACCTCCACCACCCCGAGCGCTGGGACCTTCCGGGCCGCACCGGGGAGCTGCCCGCCTACCAGGAGGTCATCCGGGAGGTGCGCGCCACCCTGGACTTCCTGGAGGCCCTGGGCGGCGCCCGCCCCGGGGCCCTGGAGCGCATCGAGCTCTTCACCTCCCACGAAGCGCTGCTGCTGCCCTTCGAGGCGGCCCTCACCCGGTGGATCCCCGAGCGGCAGGCCTGGTACAACCTCAGCGCCGGCATGGTGTGGGTGGGTGAGCGCACCCGCGCGCTGGACGGCGCCCATCTGGAGTACCTGCGCGGCCTGCGCAATCCCCTGGGCGTGAAGCTGGGGCCCAGCGCCAAGCCGGAGGATCTGCCGGACCTGCTGGCGAAGCTCGACCCCGACCGGGAGCCCGGCCGCCTCACCCTCATCACCCGCTTCGGCGCCGAGGCCATCCGCGGCGCCCTCCCCCCGCTGATCCAGGCGGTGCAGGCCACGGGTCACCCCGTGCTGTGGAGCTGCGACCCCATGCACGGCAACACCACCTCGGTGGAGATCGGACTAAGCCCGGAGCAGGATGCGGAGGGCCACCGCGCCCCGGGCGCGGCCCTGGGGGCGGTGCGCAGGAAGCGCACCGTGAAGACCAGGGATTTCGGCGCCATCCTCAGCGAGCTCAGCCAGGCCTTCGAGCTGCACCGGGCCCACGGCTCCCGCCTGGGCGGGGTCCACTTCGAGCTCACGGGCGAGGAGGTCACGGAGTGCGTGGGGGGCAGCCAGGGCCTCACGGAGGCCGATCTGCCCCGGGCCTACGAGACCGGCTGCGACCCCCGCCTCAACGGCGCCCAGAGCCTGGAGATGGCCTTCCTCATCGCGCGGATGCTCTAGACGCTCGTCAGGCCCAGTGGGCCTGCAGCACCCCCGCCTGCAGCTCCTGGAGGTAGGCCTGCTCCGCCTCGGCTAAGCCCGCGGCCTGGGCCGCCTTCAGGCCCGGAACCGCGGCCTCCAGCGGCACCACCTTCCAGGCCCAGTGGCTGGGCTTGTACTTGGTCTCGGGGCCCAGGTGCCGGTGGTCGGTGGTGACGAGCAGGGTGACGAAGGGATCGTAGGGGGGCTCCAAGGTGATCACGGCGCTCACCTCGTCCCGATGCCAGAGCGCATCCAGGTGCTCCAGCAGGAAGGGCTCGAAGGGGGCCTTCGGCGCGGACACGAGGCCCCCATGGGCGGCCCAGAGGCCGATGCGCCCCTTGGATCCCCAGCTCTGGAGGATGAAGCGGCCGAGGGCGTCGAGGCCCTTCCCGCTGTTGCCCGATCCATGGTCGGCGGGTCGGGGTGGGGCGGGCTTCGTGGACATGGGCAACTCCCTGCGTCCCTTATGCACCCCGGAAGAAGGGGCGTCCATCGGAATGCTCGGTGCTCGCAGGTTCGTGCCCGAAGGCACAGGCGACCACCCTCACTGCACGGTGGGATGCTCCAGGGCCCGGGCGGTGACGCTGCGCAGGTGATCCGTCCCCCAGCGCAGATCGATGACCGCACCCTTGGCCAGGCTGGGCCAGGGGCGGAGCCGGGGCGCGGGGAGGAGCAGGTGCTCCCCGGGTTGAAGCAGGGGAAGGTCCAGGCCGTCCCAGGCCTCCAGGGTGACCTTCCGGCGGTGCCCGCCGACGCTCAGCTGCAGGGAGCCCACCCCCTCGGTTTCCAGCCAGGGGGAGAGCAGGAGGCGGCCATCCCCCAGCAGGGCCATGCGCAGCCCCGCGGGCAGCCCCCCCGCCTGCCCCACGAGGCAGAGGGTGGCCTGGGGATTGCCAGGCAGAGCCTGGCCTTCTTTAAGCAGCGCCCCGGGGTCCAGGCGGCGCCCATCCAACGACAGGAGCCCCGTGGGCGGCGCCAGCCGGGGTTCCCACCGGCCCGAGGCCAGCTCCTCGGGGAGGAGGCCCCGGTGGGCCCACTTCTCCGCATAGGCCAGGGCCTGGCGGACCCGGGCCAGGGCGCGGGGGCCCGAGGCCAGGACGCCGGCCAGGGAGGGGGGCACCAGGGCTTCGGCGAGGGTTTCCGGTTGCCCCTCCCCCAGCTTCGCCAGGCGGATCGCCTCCAGGGCGGTGAGGTCCACCAGCCGGGTGGGATCCGAGGGCAGGGGCGCCACCAGGAAGGGGCGGCCGTCGCGGCGTCGGGCCTCCGCCAGCCGCATCAGCGCTGCCCCTCCATCCACGCCCGGGTCCCGGGGCGGATGGGTGCGGGCTTCTGGGTGGCGAAGTCGAGCATCACCTGCACCGTGCGGGCCTCCGCCAGGGTGGCCCCGTCCTGGCCGCGCACCACCCGGTAGCCCAGGTCGAAGCTGGTGGTCCCCACCCGGGTGCACCGCACTTCCACCTGCACCTGGTCGGTGATCAGGATGGGGATCCGGTAGTCCACCTCGATGCGGGCGATGAGGAAGCCCTCCTCATCGAAGGGGCGCCCCGCCAGGTAACCGCGCCACCACTGCCAGCGGGCCACTTCGAGGAAGGTGATCATCACGGCGTTGTTCACATGCCCGAGGGCATCCAGGTCCCGGAACCGGACTTCGATGGGGTGGGAGAAGCTCATGGTTCCAGACTATCCGGGCATCCTAGGGGCATGACCGGCGAACGCTCCCCCTGGAACCCCGACAAGGCCTGGGCCGATCCCCTGATCGCCCTGCTGGCCCTGCTCTGCCTCCTGGCCAGCGCCTTCGTCCTCAACGCCCGGGCCCGGGCGGTGCCCCGGACGCCGACGCAGGTGGGGCTTCAGGGCCGCTGGTTGGACCTGGCCCTGGGGGCGCAGGTCACCCTCGGAACGCCGCTCCGCAACCGCCCCCAACCCGAGGCCCTGGCCAATCCTTGGGATCGGGCGGTGGTGGCCATCCTCCTGGCCGAAGCCAAGGCCCTGGAGCCCGCCCGGGCCATGGCCGACCGGGCGCCCCAGGACCCCGCCTTCCGGGCCGCCTTCACCGCGGCCTACCTGGAAGGACGTACCCAGGCCCTGGATCCTGCCGTGGGTCGGGGGCTGGGTCCCACCCTCGCCAGGGGGCTCCTGGAGGCCCGCCTGGGCCCCGAGGCAACCCGCCTCCAGGCCCGGAAGGCGGCCCTGGATGGCGCCCAGTCGCACCTGGCCGGCTTCCTCGCGGGGGGGATCCTGGTGCTCCTGCTCGCGGCCGGAGGGCTCATCTACGGGATCCTGCTGATCACCGCGTGGCCCAAGCAGGCCCCCGAGTTCCCGCGCTTCCCCCTGCCGGGCCGGGCCGTGGCCCTGGTCCTCCTCGGGTGGTTCACGGGCTTCTTCCTGCTCAACACCCTCGTGTCGGCGCTGGTCGGGAGCCGCACCTGGTCCCTCCCCCTGGGCTACCTGCTTCAGGCGACCTGGGGCCTCTTCCTCATTCGGGCGGCCACCGGGGAGGACCTTGCCGGCCTCCGCCGGCGGCTGTTCCCGGGGCGATGGCGGTCCCTCCTCCCCCATGTGGCGGGAGCCTGGGGCCTGGCCCTGGTGGCCGTCCTCCTGGCCGGCCTGCTCACCAGTCCCTGGCTCCGGGGCAAGGCGAGCCCCCAGGAGGACCTCCTCGAAGGGCTCCGGTCCGCTCAGGGCGGGACCGCCCTGGCCCTCTTCCTCACCGTGGCCGTGGTGGCTCCCTGCTTCGAGGAGCTGATGATGCGGGGCTTCCTCCTGGGGCACCTCCGTACCCGCTGGGCCGCCTTCCCCGCCGTGCTCGCCACGAGCCTGATCTTTGGCTTCATCCACCTCCAGGCGCTGGCACTGCCCACCCTCACCACCCTGGGCGGGATCCTCGGCCTGCTGGTGCTCCGCACCGGGGATCTGCGCAGCAGCATCCTCCTCCATGGGCTCTGGAACGGCAGCGTGTTCCTGCTGGTGCGGGCCTTCGGGTAGGGGCTACCGGCCGGCGTGCACCCAGACCCACCAGAACAACTGGGTGAACAGGGCTCCGATCAGTACGCCCCAGATCGCCCACTTCAGCAGGCGAAGGGGGGAATCCTGGTCCTCTCGCCGGGCCTTGAGGGTCGGCATCTTCCCCGTGCGCCACCGGAGGTCCTCCTCCGGGTCCTCGTCGAGGTCGATGGGGCCGGTGGGCGTGCCCACCTTGGGGAGTATGGGCGCCGGCGCGGGCTCCGGAACATGGAGGGATTCCTGCACCAGGCGCCGCACCGGGCCGGTCTGGCCATCTTCATCCTGGGTGACCAGTGCGAACAGGCGGGCCTTGCTGTGGACCGGGAGGGGCAGGGCGTCGATGAGCTCCTCCATGAAATCCTGGAGGGTGGCCTGCCGATCGTCCGGGTCGAAGGCCATGGCCCGCTTGAACACCACCCCGAGCTGGGGGGGCATGTCCGGCGGCACCTGGGGGGGGTATTTGAGGATGTGCTGGATGATGGCGGTGACGCTCACGCCCGGGTGGGGGAGTTGGCCCGTGATCATCTCGAAGGCGGTGGCGGCGAAGGCGTAGCGATCCGAGGCCGGGGTCGCCTCCTGCCCCAGGAGCAGCTCCGGGCTGGCATAGGCCGGGCTGCCGATGAACTCCCCGACCCGGGTCAGGCGCAGGGCGATGGTCTGCACCACCTCGTCGGACTCGGGATCCAAGGGATTGGCCGACATGGGCTCGGGGCTGAACCCCGACTGGGCGAAGGAGCGGGCGATGCCGAAATCCATCAGCTTGGCGCGGCCGATCTCGGCCCAGAGGATGTTCTCCGGCTTCACGTCCCGGTGCACGATGGCCTGGCGGTGGGCCGCCCGGAGGGCGCGCGCGGCGTGGATCAGGGCCTTCACCAGGGTGTCCAGGTCCAGGTCCTTGTCGCGCAGGTGCTGGGAGAGGCTCTTGCCCTCCACGTACTCCATGGCCAGGAAGGGGCCCACCTCAGGGTCCATGCCCACGTCGTAGACCTGCACGATGTTGGGGTGGTTCAGCTGGGCGCTGATCTCCGCCTCCCGGCGGAACCGGAGGAAGCCCTGGTTCCGGGCCTCGCCCAGCCCCTTCACCACCTTGATTGCCAGGCGCCGCTTCAGGATGGGGTCTTCGGCCAGGAAGACCATGCCCATGCCCCCCTCGCCCAGGTTGCGCTTCACCTGGTACCGGGCGATGGAGGAGGGGAGGTGCGGTTCGGCCATGGATGGGGATCAGCCCCTATTGAAGCATCCATCGGCCTTTCCTTCGACCAACGGTAGAATGGAGGGTCCGAACGGAGTATCCATGGCGTCCCTGCTGGAAGCGATCGAAATCAAGCGGAAGATGTTCTTCGAGATGGAGGGGGTTCCCTACCACTGCCTCGATGTGGAGATCAGCACCCCCACCGCCCGGGGGGGCCAGACCCTCGTCCGCCTGAAGATGCGCAACCTGCTGACCCGGGCCGTGTTCGACAAGACCTTCAAGGCCGGGGACAAGTTCCAGGAGCCGGACCTCGTCCTCAGCCCGGCCTCGTATCTTTATTCCGATGGGGACGGCAGCCACTTCCTGGACCAGGAGACCTTCGAGACCCACACCCTCAACGGGGAGATGCTGGGGGATGCCCTGGACTTCCTCACGGAGGGGCTCATCGTGCAGATCCAGAAGTTCAACGGCAACCCCATCGGCCTCCAGCTGCCCAACCAGGTGGAGCTCACCATCACCTACACCGAGCCCGGAAACCGTGGGGATACGGCCTCCGGCGGCGTCCAGAAGAAGGCCACCGTGGAGACGGGCATCGAGATCCGGGTGCCCCTCTTCATCAAGGAGGGCGAGAAGGTGAAGGTCTCCACGGAAACGCGGGAGTTCGCGGGCCGCGCCTAAGGGCCTGTACCGGCATGAACATGCGATTTGTTGCCCCCTATTCGCGTCATCCAGGCAGGAGAGCCGCGCTGTGCGATGTGGTTCATCGCACAAGCGGATCGACGAAGCTGGGGGCGCGAAGAGGGGGCAACCCGAAGGGCGAGGGGCGACGGCTGTCGCAGGGCAGCGTTGGCCTCCCGCCATGTATTCCCGATACACCGTCGGTCGGCCGCCTTCCCCTGCTCCGCCGGCGCCTCTCGCAAATCGCAATTTCATTCCGGCACAGGCCCTAATGAACCGCAAATTCCGCCTCGGCCAGAGCCGCCACCTGGATGAACTCCAGGGGAAGGACGACTACAGCCGGGAACGGAAGGTCGACAGCAAGCGCCGCCAGCAGTCCGCGGAGCGCCTGCGCACGGACATCGAGGCCCATGATTCCGAGGGCATGCTGGCCCTCCCGGATGACACCCCCTGGCGGCACCTGCCGGAGGCCACCCTCATCCAGCGCCACAGCCAGTGGGTGGACCTGGAGCTCGCTGATCGCACCGAGTTGCGGGCCACCCTCGGCGGCAAGCTCAAGGGCGTGAAGCTCGTCTGCGGCGACCGGGTGCGGTACAGCCCCGTGCCCGTGGAGACCGAGGGCCACGTCTTCGATCCCAAGCTGCCCCAGGCCCAGGTCATCGCCGTGTCCCCCCGCAAGAGCCTGCTGAAGCGGGGCGGCATCGACGACCGGGAGCCCTGGCAGCTCATCGCCGCCAACGCGGATGAGCTCTGGATCTGCGCCGCCGTGGTGGATCCCCCCCTGCGCCCCGGCCTCCTGGAGCGGGCCTACGCCCTCTCCCTGGATGCGGGGGTGGGCTTCCGGGTCGTGGTTACCAAGCGCGACCGGGCCTCCAAGAAGGACACGCTGCCCGAGCTGGACCCCTTCCGCGAGCTGGGTCTGCCCATCCACGAGACCAGCGCCGCCCAGGGGGAGGGCCTGGAGCCCCTCCGGGAGCTGCTGAAGGATCGGGTCGTGGTGCTGGCCGGGCACAGCGGTGTGGGCAAGAGCACCCTGGTGAACGCCCTGCACCCCGAGGCCGCCCTGAAGATCGGAGGGCTCACCAAGTTCGGTACCGGCAAGCAGACCACCACCGCCGCCCGCTGGCTCCCCCATCCCGCCGGCGGCACCCTCATCGACACCCCGGGCATCCGCACCCTGAGCGTGCGGGGCCTGGATCGGGAGCTGCTCGCCCAGGTCTTCCCCGAGTTTCCCCTGGAAGTCCTGGAGGATCCCCAGGCCTTCGACGCCAACGATGAGGACGTGCTCGAGGCCCTCGACCTGGAGTACCCCGAGCGGCTCCAGTCCCTCCAGCGGCTCTGGGCCGAGATGGCCGAGCGCAACCCCAACCAGAACGTTCGGCGCTAGCGCGCCTGCGCCTTCAGCACCCCTTCGAGGCGCTGGGCCACCGCCTCGGGTAGGACCTCGGGCGGCGGCAGGGCCCGGAGCGCCTCCACGGCGCGGGCGAAGCGTGCACCAAAGCGGGTGCAGGCGTCGCAGCCCGCCAGGTGCGCCTGGACCCTCTGCAGCTCTTCGCCTTGGAGCTCCCCCTCCAGGAAGTCCGTGAGCCGGATCAGGACTTCCGAGCACCTCACGCCGCCCACTTCACGATCCATGGACATGGCGACCTCGTCGAAGGCCCGCCGCGAACTGCAGGCGGGCGCGGTGGAGCCGGCTCTTGAGGGCCGGCAGGGTGCACGCCAGGGCCGTGGCGCAGGCTTCGAGGGAGAGGCCCTCCACATCCCGGAGCAGGAGGACCTCCCGGGCGGCGGGGGTCAGCGTGGCCAGGGCCCGGGCCACCTCCTGGCGGTCCGCGAGGGTGTCCAGGGTCGAGGCGCCCGCTCCGTCCCCCCACCCCGCCGCCAGGCCCAGGGTCTCCAGGGAATCCAGGGACTCCAGCTGCGGCGGTTCCCCGGCCCGGAGCCGGTGCTGACGGTAGACGGCGTGGCGGGCCAGCGTGAGCAACCAGCCCAGGGCGCTGCCCTCACCCCGGAAGGCCCCGGCCCCCCGCCAGGCCGCCAGGAACGCTTCCTGGAGGGCATCCTCGGCCTCCGCCGGGTCACGGGTCAGGGAACGCACGAAGCGCCAGACGGAATCCCGGTGGCGCCTCACCCAGACTTCGAACGCGCCGGCCTCGCCGGCGGCCGCCTGGGCGAGGAGCCGGGCGTCCTCGATCACCGGGCCTTCACGGGGCAGGTGCTCAGGCCCAGGAGGGTGTAGAGGGGGCAGGAGCCCAGGAGGCCCGTGGCCAGCGGCACCAGCCCGAGATACCCCCAGGGGGTGCGGGGTCCGATCAGGGTGAGGCTGAGCAGCCCCAGGCCGAGCCCCACCCGGATCACACGCTCCAGGGGGTGTTCGTTGACGGGAAACAAGGTCGTACGCATGGGTTCCTCCTCAGGGTCGCGCAGGGGCGGCCTACCCTGGAAGAGTCCAGACGCCACCCGGAGGATTCGGAGCACCCCGGGATTTTGGTCACACCCCGCCTGATAGCCTGGACCCATGCAAGACCGCATGCAGGGCGACTCCAGGATCCTCGGCCTCCTCTACCGGGCCGTGTTCGGCACCCTGTTCCCCCTCTTCGAGTTCGCGGCCCGAACCTACACGCGGCGGGAGCGGGGGCTGGAGATCTGCGACCAGGTCATGGAGGCCTTCGTGGCCCTGCGCCCCAAGTACCTGGAGGCCGTGAAGGGCAACATGGCCCAGGTCACGGGTCTTCCCACCGACCACCCCCAGGTGGAGCGCCTGGCGCGGCAGATGGTGAAGCAGCACACCTACGCCTGGCTCGACTTCGTGTGGTTCGGCCAGCGCCCGCCCGAGGCCGCCCTGGCCAACGTGGCAAGCCTGGTGGGCGGGGAGCACCTGGACACCGCCCTGGCCGAGGGCCGGGGCGCCATCCTCCTCACCGCCCACGCGGGGAACTACGAGCTGGGTGGATTGCTGCTCCGCTCCAAGCGCATCGCCGTGCACGCCGTGTACAAGCCGGACCGGTTCCAGGCCGTGGAGGACCTCCGGGCCCGCATGCGGGCTTCGGCCGGCGTGGTGGGCATCCCCGTCTCCGAAGGGGGCTTCTCCACCCTGCCCCTGGTGAAGGTGCTGCGGGAGGGCAAGGTCGTGGGCATGCAGGGGGATCGGGACTTCAGCCTGAATGGCCTGCCCATCCCCTTCTGCGGCCGCGAGGCGTATTTCCCCCGGGGGCCCTGGGAACTGGCCGCCATGACCGGGGCCCCCATCCTGCCCACCTTTTTCTTCCTGGATGCCGACCACCGCTTCCACGCCCACTTCGGCGCCCCCATCCACATCAGCGGGGTGCGGGGGGAGCGGATGGCCGCCATGGAGGCCGGCATGCGGGCCTACGTGGCGGACCTCGAGGCCCTGGTGAAGCGGGACCCCAGCCAGTGGTACTGCTTCTATCCCTTCTGGGACGACCCGGCGCGCGAGAGGGTGTCTGCAACATAGCAGCCCCCGCGACGGATCCCCTCTGGGTTGCTCCGCAAGGAAGCTCGCGCAGCCGGTACCGGGCTGTACCGGCAAGAGAGCTAACGCAGCGGAGCCCCCAGGGGGGACCGTCCCGGAGGGCAGGGAGCGGCGGCCTGCGCAATCCTGCGTCGACCGACCCTCATGTACTCCCGGTACACCTCGGGTCGCCCTCCTTGACTTGCTTGGCCGGCGCCCCCTGCGCGGGGGCTCCTAGGATGCAGACACCCTCTCTAGGCCCAGGGATCCGGCGCGTAGGCGAGCTTCGCACCGCCCAGCAGGTGCCCCTTCAGCACCTCGAAGTTGGCGCTGAGATCGAAGTCGCGGGGCATGATGTAGCTCGGATGCCGCACCGCCAGGCGGCGGGCCCCCGCGCCACTGGAGCGCATCAGCGGCTGCACGGGGTACCCCACCTTGTAGAAGGCGCGGGCGATGAGGGCCGAGCAGATCACCTCGCGGCTGCTGGAGCTGCCCAGGTAGAGGGGCCGTCGCCGCAGCTTGCGGGGCAGCAGGTGGAAGGGCGTGAGGTAGCGGGCGAGGTCGAAGATGTTCCGCCGGTCGTAGCGCACCCCCAGGTGCTTGAGCATCTCCGTGAGCACCCGCTCCACGTCCTCGGGCACCAGCCCGTGGGGGCGGCAGACCCGGATGTTGTGGTGCTCGTACTTCGCGAGGGGCACCACGATGACCCCCTGCCGCATGTCGCTCTCGATGAGCAGGTGGGCCGCATCGGGGCCCCACTGGTCCAGCGCCGCCTCGGCCCGGGGCCCCCCCCAGCGGAGCAGGGAATCCCCGATGTACATGGCCGCATGGCTCCAGCTGCTCTGGGTGAGGTACATGATCACCTGGCTGATGCGGCTCTTGCCCTCGACAAGCACGACATCGCCGGGGCGCAGGTGGGCGTGCAGCTGGCCCATGTCATTGGGCACCCGCCGCTGGTACCCGGGCAGCTCCGCCGTGAGGTAGCGGATCACCCAGTCGTTGAGGGCCTGGTGCAGGATCATGGGACGCCTTCGCCCGCCCCATCGGCGGACCGGGCGGGGAAGTGAAGGCCTGGCTTCAGAAGGTGACCTGGGTGCGGCCCGCGTCCACCGCCTTGAGGAAGGTGATGAGGCCCTGGGCGTAGGTGGCCTGGTCGTCCCACATGGCCATGTGGCTGCCGTTGGGGCAGAGCAGGAAGCTCCCATGCTGCACCTGGGAGGCGATCCACTTCATGTGGGC
>JBGASN010000046.1:2770-24356 GCA_044229665.1 Holophagaceae bacterium | reverse complement strand
GTGGCGCAGAGGCCGAAGCCCATGCTGGTGAGCTTGCCCGCCAGCTCCTGCAGCTTGCCCTTGTCCTTGTCGTTCACGCTGATGAACACGGTGCCGCTGAGGGGCAGCGGGATGCCCGCGGCCACCAGGGCCTTGGCGTAGGCTTCGCCGAAGGTCTCGCCGATGCCCATGACCTCGCCCGTGCTCTTCATTTCGGGGCCGAGCACCGGGTCCACCCCGGGGAACTTGCCGAAGGGGAAGACCACGCCCTTCACGGCCACCGCCAGGGGCTCGCCGTCCTTCACGCCCTGCTGCTCCAGGGTCTGCCCCAGCCCGATGCGGGCGGCGATGCCGGCCCAGTCCTGGCCCGTGGCCTTGCTGATGAAGGGCACCGTGCGGCTGGCGCGGGGGTTGGCCTCCAGGCAGTAGGCCACGCCGTCCTTGATGGCCCACTGGAGGTTCATGAGGCCTCGCACGCCGATCTCCAGGGCCAGCTGGCGGCTCTGGGCCTTCACCGTCTCGATGACGGCCTCATCCACGCCCAGGGGCGGGAAGACGCCGAAGCTGTCGCCGCTGTGGACGCCCGCCTCCTCGATGTGGGCCATGACCCCGGCGATGGCGACGCGCTCCCCATCGCACACCAGGTCGATGTCCAGCTCCTGGGCCGCATCCAGGTAGCGGTCCAGCAGCACGGGCTGATCCTCGTTCACGGCGGCGGCTTCGCGCAGGTACTTCTCCAGGCCCTCGTCGTCGAAGACCACGGCCATGCCGCGGCCACCCAGCACGAAGCTGGGGCGCACCATCACGGGGTACTGGATGTCGTGGGCGAGGGTCCGGGCCTGCTCCAGGCTGGCCGCCATGCCCCACTTGGCCACGGGGATCCCGAGCTTCTGGAGCACCTTGCCGAAGCGCTCGCGATCTTCGGCGTCATTGATGGCCTGCAGGGGGGTGCCCAGGAGCTTCACACCCTCGGCATCCAGCCGGCCCGCCAGCTTCAGCGGAGTCTGACCCCCGAACTGGGCGAAGACGCCCAGGAGCTTCCCGTTCTCACCCTCGCGGCGGATCACGCTCTTCACGTGCTCGTGGGTGAGGGGCTCGAAGTAGAGCCGGTCGCTGGTGTCGAAGTCGGTGCTCACCGTCTCGGGGTTGCAGTTGATGAGGATGGCTTCAACGCCGGAGGCACGGATGGCCTCCACCGCCTGCACGCAGCAGCAGTCGAACTCCACGCCCTGGCCGATGCGGTTGGGCCCGCTGCCCAGCACGATGGCCTTGGGACGGTCGCTGGGGGAGGCCTCGCTGGCGTCGCCGTACTCCCAGGTGCCGTAGAGGTAGGGGGTCTCCGCCACGAACTCGCCGCTGCAGGTGTCCACCCGCTTGTACACGGGGTGGATGCCCAGGGCGTGGCGGCGCTTCTTCACCTCCCAGTCCGAGCCGCCGCAGAAGGTGGCGATCTGGCCGTCGCTGAAGCCGGCGCGCTTGGCCTTCTCCAGCAGCTCCTCGGGCAGGCGGTCCACGCTGAAGCCGCGGAGGCGGCCTTCCAGCACGACGATCTCCTCGATCTCCCGCAGGAACCACACGCTCACCTTGGTGAGGCGGTGCAGCTCCTCCACGGTGTGGCCCGCCTTGAGGGCGTGGGTGAGCCAGAAGAGGCGCTGGGGGCCGGGGATGAGCAGGTGCTCCCGCAGGCGGCTCAGGTCCAGCTTGCCCTCCAGGGCGCCCACGAGGCCGGGGTGGCCCTCCTCGAGGCTGCGGGCGGCCTTCTGCAGGGCCTCCTGGAAGGAGCGGCCGATGGCCATGACCTCGCCCACGCTCTTCATCTGGGTGCCGAGCACCGCCTGGGCCGTGGGGAACTTCTCGAAGGTGAAGCGGGGGATCTTCACCACCACGTAGTCGAGCACGGGCTCGAAGGCCGCCTTGGTCTTCTTGGTGATGGCGTTGGGCAGCTCCCAAAGGCGGTAGCCCAGGGCCAGCTTGGTGGCCACCCAGGCGATGGGGAAGCCCGTGGCCTTGGAGGCCAGCGCGGAGCTGCGGCTCACGCGGGGGTTCATCTCGATGACGATGATGCGGCCGTCCTCGGGGTTGAGGGCGAACTGCACGTTGCTGCCGCCCGTCTCCACGCCCACGCCGCGCATGATGGCCTTGGCGGCCTCGCGCATGCGCTGGTACTCGGGATCCGTGAGGGTGAGGGCCGGGGCCACGGTGATGCTGTCGCCCGTGTGCACGCCCATGGGGTCGATGTTCTCGATGGAGCAGATGACCTCGACGTTGTCGTCCAGGTCCCGCACCACCTCCAGCTCGAACTCCTTCCAGCCCAGGATGCTCTCTTCGATGAGGAGCTGCCGGGTGGGGCTGAGGTCGAGGCCGCGGGTCACGATCGTCTCGAACTCCTCGATGTTGTAGGCGATGCCGCCGCCGCTGCCGCCCAGGGTGAAGGAGGGGCGGATGATGGCGGGGAAGCCCGTGATCTTCAGGAGCTCCTTCGCTTCCTCCATGCTGTGCGCGAAGCCGCCGCGGCAGGTCTCCAGGCCCAGCTCGTCCATGAGCTTCTTGAAGACCTCGCGGTCCTCGCCCCGCTCGATGGCCTCGGGCTGGGCGCCGATGAGGTGCACCCCCAGGCGCTGGAAGAGCCCCGCCTTGTGGGCCTCCATGGCCAGGTTGAGGGCCGTCTGACCACCCACCGTGGGCAGCACCGCGTCGGGCTTCTCCACCTCGAGGATCTTCTCCAGCACCGCGAGCGTCAGCGGCTCGATGTAGGTGCGATCGGCCCGGGCGGGGTCCGTCATGATCGAGGCGGGGTTGGAGTTCAGCAGGATGGTGCGGATGCCCTCCTCGCGGAGCGCCTTCAGGGCCTGGGTCCCGGAGTAGTCGAACTCGCAGGCCTGCCCGATCTGGATGGGGCCGCTGCCGAGGACGAGGACCGAGTGGATGTCAGAGCGCTTGGGCATAAAAGGTCCTTTTAACCACAGAGGTCACAGAGGCCACAGAGGCAAGCAGGGAGGTTCTTCGGCCCTCCTCTGTGTCCTCTGTGTCCTCTGCGGTTAATCATCAGTTGTTCTCGGCCAGGAGCTTGACGAACCGCCCGAACGCGGAGCGCGCATCATGGGGCCCCGGCGAGGCCTCGGGGTGGTGCTGCAGCGAGAAGATGGGTAGCGTCTTGTGGCGGAGGCCCTCCACCGTGTCGTCGCTCAGGTGGCGGTGGGTGACCATGACCTCGGGCGGAAGGGAGTTCTCGTCCACCGCGAAGCCGTGGTTCTGGGCCGTGATCTCGATGCGGCCCGTCTCCAGGTCCTGCACGGGCTGGTTGGCGCCGCGGTGGCCGAACTTCAGCTTGAAGGTGGTGCCTCCGAAGGCGTGGCCCAGCAGCTGGTGGCCCAGGCAGATGCCGAAGATGGGGCGCTGGCCGATGAGCTTGCCCACCTCGGCCTGCATGCCCGGCAGGGCGCCGGGGTCGCCGGGGCCATTGCTGAGGAAGACGCCGTGGAAGCGCGGGGCCAGCAGCTCCGTGGCGGGGGTGTCCCAGGGGAAGACCTCGAGGTCCAGGCCCGCGGCGCTGAGCTGGTCGAGGATGCTCTGCTTGATGCCGCCATCCAGCACGGACACCCGGAACTTCGCACCCTCCCGCGCGATTTCGTAACGATCCTTGCAGCTGACTTCGGCGCAGAGGGCCTGGCCGCCCATGTCCGGCATGGCCTTGGCCTTGGCCACCCCGGCCTCCAGGCCGCCATCGGCCTCGGTCCAGATGAGGCCGGGCTGGGAGCCCTGGTCCCGCAGGTGCTGGGTGAGGGCGCGGGTGTCCAGCTCCGTGAGCATGGGGATGCGGTGCTTCTTCAGCCACCCGCCCAGATCGCCTTCGCTGAGGGTGTGGTCGGGCTGCCCCGAGAGGCGCCGGCAGATCAGGGCCGTGGCCCAGGGCCGGGAGGCCTCGTTGAGGTCGGCGTGCACGCCGTAGATGCCCTGCTCGGGGAAGGTCATGGTGACCATCTGTCCGGCGAAGCTGGGGTCCGTGAGGATCTCCTGGTAGCCGGCCATGGCCGTGGTGAACACCGCCTCGCCCCCGCCCCCGAAGCCCAATGGCGCCCGCCCCCGGAAGATCGTGCCGTCCTTCAGGATCAGGTGCGCTTTCATCGTGGCTTCCCCCTGGCAAAAACCCCGCGACGGCCGGGCCGTGCGGGGCGGTTCGAAATGGCGGTCCTTGGGGGGACCAAAGCGAGTGTATCGAGGGGGGGATGTTGAGAAACATCCTTTTTGTTTCAAGGCTTTTGCCGCATACTACTCCTTTGTTTCCGAGCTGGAACCGCCGGATGCGAACCCACCCCGCGACGCGGACGTCCATCCTCCCCTGGGAGCGTGGGGAACCCTTCGAAGGGGAGCCGCGTTGAATCCAAGGGGGTTTCAGCCACGGAGGGCCGCGCAGCCGGAGTGGCGGCCCAGCCGTCGCCCCCCTGCGTTAACCTCACTCAGGAGTGAACCCGCACCACCTTCGTCCGGTTGCCTGGGTGCCCTGGGCTGGCCCACCAGCGCGGCCCCTTCGATAGCTTTCCCACGTTCCCAGTCCCCGAGTCCCCATGTGGTCCCCTGACGACACCTACTTCATGCGCCTCGCCCTCGAGGAGGCGGAGGCCGCCGAGAAAGCGGGAGAAGTCCCCATCGGCGCCATCCTGGTGCTCGATGGGCGCATCGTGGGCCGGGGCCGGAACCTGCCCATCACCCAGCATGACCCCACGGCCCACGCGGAGGTGCAGGCCCTCCGCAGCGCCGGCCAGTGGCTGCAGAACTACCGGCTGACGGACGCCACCCTCTACGTCACCCTGGAGCCCTGCCTCATGTGCTTCGGCGCCCTCACCCACGCGCGAGTGGCCCGGGTGATTTACGGAGCTCCGGACCCCAAGGTCGGGGTCTCCCAGCTCCAGGAAGTCTTGGCCGGGGCCCGCCTCAACCACCGCCTGGAACTCCAGGGCGGGCTGCTTGCGGATGAGTCCCGGGCCCTGCTCCAGGGGTTCTTCCAGGGCCGGCGGCGGTAGCGATTCCACCAGTTCTCGCCTTCGGGTCCCTTCCGGTCGATGGGGGGACCAAGGGCCTTGCCCGAGGGAGTCCACCATGCCCCCCACCCCCCTCCAGATCCTCTTGGTGGATGACGACGAGCTGGTGCGGGAATCCCTGGGCATGATGCTGGAGGCCCTCGGCCACCAGATCCAGGCCTGCACCTGTGGGGAGGAGGCCCTGGATGCCCTGCAGGGGGGCCTGCGCCCGGGGCTCGTGATCCTCGACCAGAACATGCCCGGCATCGGCGGTTTCGCCACCCTGGAGGCCCTACGGCACCTCCAGCCCACGCTCCCCGTGATCTTCGCCACGGGCCGCATCGAGGATGCGACCCTGCACCAGCTCCAGGGGTTCCAGCGGGTGGTGCTCGTGCCCAAGCCCTTCACGCTCGAGGAGCTCTCGCTCCAGATCTCCCGGCTCCTCACGTCCCCCACCTGAACCGGGATCCCCGTGCCGGCTACACCCGCTCCCCAGGCGCCCCCCGTCGAGCCGCGGCGAGGGTGGCTGGATGCGTTGGCCGTGGCCGTGGGGGTGGGGGTCGTCTGCTGGATGACCTCCCGCCTGGTGCTGGGCGAGTCCATGACCTTGAAGGGCAGCCTGGTGCTCTTCTGGCCCTCCGCGGGCCTGGCCTTGGCCGCGGCCCTCCACTTCGGGTGGCCGGCCCTCCTGGGCTATGCGGCTTCCGGCGTGGCGCTCAACCTCCAGGGGGGCTTCCCGCCCTGGGCCGCCTTGACCATCGCCCTGGGGAGCACCCTGGAAGTCCACCTCGTCCGGCGGCAGTTCCCCATCTGGCGCATCCAGCACCCCTGGTTCGCCGTGGCCCGGGACCACAAGGTGCTGATCCTGGCCGGCCTCTGGGCCGCGATTCCCGCCGCGCTGGTGGGGGCAGGCGTGGTGGGCATCCTCCACCGCTTCGCCCACCAGCCCCTTGGGACCTTCACCCTCCTCTGGTGGACGGCGGATGTCCTGGGGCTGGCCCTCGCGGCACCCTTCGGCGCCCTCCTCCTGGCACCCCGCTCCCTGGACGACATTTCCCGGGGCCGGCGTCTTGAAGGGATGGCCTACCTGGGGGTGTCCGTGATGATCGGGCACCTGGTCTACCGGGGGGGCGGACCCGCCTGGTTCGAGCGCCTGGAAACCGACTTCTGGCCCTTCCTCGTGGTGGTGTGGGGGGCGGCCCGGTTCGGCCATGTGGGGGTCACCCTGAACCTGGGGATCGCCGCCCTGCAGATGTTGATGGGCGCACAACCCGGCGGGGGCTCGCCCATCCACGCCTGGGGGATGGACCGGGCGGTCACCCTCTGGCTCTACCTCATGGCCATGATGGGCCTCGGGCATCTGGTGGCCGCCCTGATCCAGCGCCGGGAAGCGGCCGAGGCCCAGGCCCGGGCCCAGGGGGAGCGCCTCAGCACCTTCATCCGCCACCTGCCGGCGGGTCTCGTGGTCCACGCCCCCGACACCCGGGTTGAGGAATTCAACCTCATGGCCTGCAAGCTGCTCGGGCTCACGGAGGCGCAGCTCCTGGGCCGCGAGGCTCCGGATCCCGCGTGGAAGTTCTACCGCGAGGACCAGAGTCCCCTCCCCTTGGAGGAGTACCCCGTGATGAAGGTGCTGGCCACCCGCCAGCCCGCCACCAACCTCCTGGTGGGGATCCCCCGGCCCGGCCAGGCCCACCTGGACTGGCTCATGGGGAATGCCTACCCCCTCTTCGATCCGGAGGGGGCCCTGAGCCAGGTGGTGGTGGTGTTCGTGGATGTCAGCGAGGCCATCCAGAGCCGGTCCCACCTCGCGGAGAGCCGCCGCCGGCTGGAGGCGATGATGGCCTTCGCCAAGGTGGGGGACTGGTCCTTCGACCTCGGCCGCCAGCGATTCCGCTTCAGCGATCCCTACCTCACCCTCCTGGGCACCAGCTCAGAGGGGGAAGGCACCCGGGAGATGAGCCCGGAGACCTTCACCCGCCGCTTCCTCGCGCCGCAGGATGCCCATTTGGTGGCCGAATGCCTCCGGGAGATGCACGCCCACGCGGGCCCCACCTTCCATCGCGTGCTGGAGAACGAGCAGCGGAGGGCCGATGGCACCCGCTTCTTCTCCAAGGTCTCCATCCAGGCCACCCGGAATGCGGCCGGGGAGTGGGAGGAGGTGCAGGGCCTCACCCAGGACATCACGGAGCTCTGGGAGAAGGAAGTCGAGCTCCGCCGGCTCGCCCTGGTGGCCGAACGCACCACCTCCGGCGTGATCATCACCGACCCGGAGAGCCGCATCACCTGGGTGAATGCGGCGTTCACCCGCATCACCGGGTTCTCCTTCGAGGAGGCCCTGGGGAAGATCCCCGGTGAGCTCCTGCAGGGCCCCGGCAGCGACCCGGACACGTCCGCCTACATGCGTGCGCGGATCGCCGCAGGCCTTCCCTTCGAGGCCGACATCCTGAACTACCGCAAGGGCGGCGAGCCCTACTGGATCCACATCAACGTGGATCCCCTCTTCGATGCCGCCGGGACCCCCCTCGGCTTCATCTCCGTGCAGACCGACATCACCGATCTGAAGCACAAGGAGGAGGAGCGGATCCAGTTGGAGCGGGAGCTGCTGCACGTCCAGAAGCTCGAGAGCCTCGGCACCCTGGCCAGCGGGGTGGCCCACGACATGAACAACGTGCTCGGGGCCATCATGGGCGTCGCCTCCACCCTGATCCACACCCAGGCCGACGAGGGATTGAAGAAGCGCCTGGGGCTCGTACTCACGGCGGCCGAGCGGGGCCGGGAGCTGGTGCGCAACCTCAACGCCTACGCCCGGAAGGACCAGGCCGGCTTCCAGGCCCTTGCGGTGAACCCCCTGGTGGAGCGGGAGGCCAGCATCCTCCGGGGCAGCACCTTCCGGCAGGTGGAGGTGCACTGCACCCTGGCCCCGGACCTCCCCTTGATCTGGGCGGACCCGGATGCCCTGGGCAATGCCCTCATGAACCTCTGCACCAACGCCATCGACGCCATGGAGGGCCAGGGCCGGCTCTACCTCGTCACCGAGCGGGGCGCGGATGGGTTCGTGGTGCTCTCGGTGACCGATACGGGCCCCGGCATGACCCAGGAGGTGCAGGCCCGGGCCATGGAGCCCTTCTTCACCACCAAGCCCGTGGGCAAGGGCACGGGCCTGGGGCTCGCCATGGTGATGGGCACGGCCAAGACCCACGGGGGCGGCGTGGACATCGACTCGGTGCTGGGGCGCGGCACCACGGTGCGGGTGAGGATCCCTCCCCTTCCCCCCGAGGATCCCCGGCACCCTCAACCCGTCGATGGCCAAAGCACTCTGGAGGCCTGATCCTGGGGCCATGAACGGACCTGGGGCCCTCGCCGCCCGCCTGCGCGACCCCCGCCCCCTGCGGGGTGATGGGGCCTGTGCCACGGAGCTCTTCCGGCGGGGCTTGGACCACGGCGACTGCCCCGAGCGCTGGATCTTCACCCACCCGGAGGCCCTGGTGGACCTCCACCGCGCCTACCTGGAGGCCGGTGCCGAGTGGATCCAGACCGCCACCTTCGGCGCCTCCCCCCTCCGCCTCGCGCAGGCTGGCCTCGAGCCCCTCACCGAAGCCCTCAATGCCCGCGCGGCCGCCCTGGCACGGGAGACCGTAGGGGATCGCGCCTTCCTGCTGGGCTCCGTGGGGCCCTCCGGGTGGGCACCCGCACCGGGGGACCCCACCTGGGGTCCTCGGATCCAGGCCTCCTTCGAACGCCAGCTCCGGGTGCTGGTCGAGGGAGGTCTCTCGGGGCTGCTGCTGGAGACCTTCACCGACCTGGACGAGGCCTGCCTGGCCCTGGCCACGGCGCGGCGGATCGCCCCCCACCTGCCCACCCTCGTGACCCTCGTGTTCTCCCAGGGACCGGGAGGGTGGCGCACCCTCCGGGGCCAGCCCCTTCCGGAGGCCGCCGCCCGACTCACCCAGGGGGGCGCGGTGGCCCTGGGGGCCAACTGCATCCCCGCCGATCCCGCGCTCCCCGACCTCGCCCGGGCCCTGCGGGGCGCCACCAAGCTGCCCCTCCTGATCCAACCCAACGCCGGCCTGCCCGAAGTCACCACCGGGGGCCTGCGCTTCCCCCTGGGCCCCGAGGCCTTTGCGGAGACCCTGGCGGAGCTGCCCCCCCTTGGCGTCCAACTCCTCGGGGGATGCTGTGGCGCAGGCCCGGACCACCTGCGCGCCCTCGCCCCCCGCCTCCGCCCTTGACCTCCGCCTCGGCCCTCGGCAAGGCCCTGGGCCCCTGCTAAACTGACCGATCCGGAGAGATGGCCGAGTGGTTGAAGGCGCCTGACTCGAAATCAGGTTTGGGGCAACTCAACGGGGGTTCGAATCCCTCTCTCTCCGCCACCCTGCGCCCGCGAATGCGGGCGTTTGCATGGAGGCGGGGAGAGGGGGATTCGAATGCGGAGCCGCGCCCAGGTAGCCGCAGGTGAGGTCGCGCGAGCGACCGAACCGGTTCGTCCTTGGACGAAGCGGCGTGGGCAGCGGCCAGCCGGCCGGAGGGGACGCCCCAGAGGGGTGGCCCAGGAGGGAATCCCTCTTGCTCCGCCACCCTGCGCCCGCGAATGCGGGCGTTTGCATGGCGGCGGGGAGAGGGGGATTCGAATGCGGAGCCGCGCCCTGAAACGAGCTGGGGGCCGGCCGGCCCCCAGCTCGTTTCAGGTGAGTCGGGCTACTTCTGGACCTTCGCCTCCTCGACGATCACCTCGTAGGTGTAACCGGAGCCGAAGTCCTTGTTCAGTCGCAGGGTGCCCTTGAGGGTGACGACATCGCCCGCCGCCACCGTGTCGGTGGTGGTGAAGGTGAGGTCATGGGTCTTCGCCTTCTCATCCCCCGTGCCGTCCTGCAGGTGGATCCAGTTCTTCTTCATGATCTCCGGGAGGAACTTCATGACCTTGCCGCGCACGACCACGGTCTTGCCCACCAGGGACTGGCGCTGGGCGAAGACTTCGGCGATGGTCCGGGCATCGGCGCCGCTGGCCTTCTCAACCTTCACGGGGCCCGCCGGGGAGACGGCCGGGGCGGTCGCGCCGTGGGGGTCGGCGGCGGGCGCGGCGGCCCCGTTGGCCAGGTTGCCGAAGTAGACCTGGGCGAACTTGCGCTTCAGGCTCTTGGATTCGAAGTCCCGCATCTCGATCTGGGAGCTGAGCGTGGCCTGGGCGCCCACCTTCAGATCCGTGGTGGGTACGGCCGCCCACTTCTCACCGTCCGCGGTCTTCAGGCGGAGGTAGGTGTAGGGTTCGGCATCGATGCGCTCCAGCACCGTACCGGTGATGGCCGTGCTCTGAGGTGCGCCCTCCGTCCCCAGCGCAGGCCCCTTGGGCTGCTCGGCGGCGGCGCCCGCGGCGGGGCTCTTCGAGCGGCACCCGAGGCTGCCGAGGAGGGCGAGGAGGGCCAGGGGAAGGACGAGGGCGGTGCGACGCATGGGGAAACCTCCGGGGTCGGGGTGGCCCATCGAGGCCTCGGTCCCGTGACCTGGGGGTAGCCTACCGCCGCCAGTCCCCATGCGCCATCACGCGGGTTTCCCCGGGATCCACTTGTGACTTCGGACAACCGGGTTGGAACAAATCACATGGTGCCGAAGAGGCGGTCGCCCGCATCGCCGAGGCCGGGCAGGATGTAACCCTTCGCATTGAGCTGCCGGTCCACCGCACCCACCACCACCCGCACGCTGGGGTGGGCCTGCTCCACCTTGGCCACGCCCTCGGGCGCCGCCAGGAGACACACCAGGGTGATGCGGCTGCCCCCGGAGGCCTTCACTTCCGCCAGGGCCTCGCAGGCGCTGCCGCCCGTGGCGAGCATGGGATCCAGCACGAAGATGGGCCGCTTGTGCAGCTCGGGGGGGAAGTTCTTGTAGTAGGGCACGGGCCTCAGGGTCTCGTGGTCCCGCGCCATGCCCAGGTGCCCCACCTTCGCCGCGGGGAGCATCCGCAGGAAGCTGGGCACCAGCCCGAGGCCCGCCCGCAGCACGGGCACCAGCACGGGATCCAGGGGATCCAGGCGCCGCCCCTCCATGCTCTCCAGGGGGGTCTCGATGGCGAAGGGCTGGGTCGTGAGCTCCCGGGTGGCCTCCACGGCCAGGATCAGGCCCAGCTCATCCAGCAGGTCCCGGAACAGGGGCCGCGGCGTGCGGTAGTCCCGCAGCAGCGAGAGCTTGTGATCCACCAGGGGATGGGACAGCACGTGGGCCATGGGGCGCTCCGGAGGGCCGGTCCAGTGTGCCGCCTCGGGTGCACCTGGGTGTGCCCTTTTCGAGGTCCGGGCTTGTCGATGTGCCAAGGCGCACACCCCCGGGCGCCCGCCGTGGGATGATGGCCCCCCTTTCCCCCAGGAGGGCCCATGCACGAAGCCCTGCACCTTGCCTTCGAATCCGCCCTCGCGTTCCGCCAAGGCCTGCCGGATCGCCCGGTGGGAGCCCGCGCCACCCTGGCCGAGCTGAGGACCTCCCTGGGACGCCCCTTGGGCGAGGCGGGTGAAGACCCCCGTCAGGTCATCGCCGACCTGGTGCGGGACGCGGATCCGGGGCTCGTGGCGGAGCCCGGCCCCCGCTACTTCGGCTTCGTCATCGGCGGCAGCTCCGAGGCGGCCGTGGGGGCGGATTGGCTCAGCTCTGCCTGGGACCAGAACTGCGGCCTCTACGCCACCTCCCCGGCCCTGGCGGTGGTGGAGGAGACCTGTGCCGGGTGGCTGGTGGAGCTGCTGGGGCTTCCCGCGGGTACGAGCACCGGCTTCGTCACGGGCTGCCAGATGGCGCACGTCACCTGTCTCGCCGCGGCCCGCCACGAACTGCTCCGCCGCGTGGGCTGGGACGTGGAGCAGGAGGGCCTCCAGGGCTCCCCCCGCCTCCACGTGGTGGTGGGCGAGGAGGTGCACGTCACCGTCCCCCGGGCCCTGCGCTTCCTGGGACTCGGCGCCGGGCGCATGATCCGGTTGCCCGTGGACGCCCAGGGCCGCATGCGCTCGGAGGAGCTCACCCGGGTGCTCGCCGGCCTCGAGGGACCCACCCTGGTGTGCGCCCAGGTGGGCAACGTTAACACCGGCGCCATCGACCCCATGGAACCCATCGCGGATGCCTGTGCGGCCCGTGGCGCCTGGCTCCACGTGGATGGCGCCTTCGGCCTCTGGGCCGCCGCCGTGCCGGAGCTCCGCGGGGCTCTGAAGGGGGTGGAACGGGCCGACTCCTGGGCCACGGACGCCCACAAGTGGCTCAACGTGCCCTACGACTCGGGGCTGGCCTTCGTGAAGGACGCCGCGGCCCATCGGGCCGCCATGACCGTGAGCGCGGCCTACCTCATCCAGCAGGAAGGTGCGGCGGCCCGGGATGCCGTGGACTGGGTGCCCGAGTTCTCCCGCCGGGGCCGGGGCTTCCCCATCTATGCCCAGTTGCGCGCCCTGGGCCGACGCGGCGTGGGCGAGCTCGTGGCCCGCAGCTGCGCCCTGGCCCGCCGGGCGGCGGCGGGCCTCGCGGCCATCCCCGGCGCCACCGTGCTCAACGAGGTGGCCCTCAACCAGGTGCTGGTGCGCTTCGCACCCAAGGATGGGGGCGATCCCGACGCCTTCACCCGCCGCGTGGTCGAGGGTGTTCAGGCGGAGGGCACCTGCTGGCTCTCGGGCAGCACCTGGCATGGCCTTGCGGTGATGCGGGTCTCCGTCAGCGGGCAGGACACCACCGAGGCGGACATCGACCGGAGCGTGGCGGCCATCGCGAAGGTGGCCGCCACGGTCTGATCACACCCGCCGCAGCCGCAGCGCGTTGAGCACCACGGTGAGGGAGCTGAGCCCCATGGCGGCCCCGGCCAGCATGGGGCCGCCGAAGCGCTCCAGCAGCCCGAAGCAGGCGAGTGGCACCAGCACCAGGTTGTAGCCGAAGGCCCAGGCCAGGTTCTGGCGGATGACCTTGTGGAGCTTCACGGCCAGGCGCCGGGCCGCCAGCAGCGGATGCAGCCCTTCCCGCAGGAGGTTCAGGGGCGCGCTGGCGGCGGCGGCCTCCAGCCCGGGCAGGCTCACCCCCGCATCGGCGGTGGCCAGGGCCGCCGCATCGTTCACCCCGTCGCCGGCGAAGGCCACGATGCGGTGCTCCGCCTGCAGCGCCTGGATGCGCGCGGCCTTGTCGGCGGGCCGCGCGCCGCCCTGGGCGGAGTCCAGCCCCAGCGTCTGCGCGAAGCGGGCCACCGCCTCGGGGCGGTCGCCGCTGAGGAGGTGCAGGCGCAGGCCCTCCGCCTTCAGGTCCCGCAGCACCGTGGGGGTCTCGGGGCGCAGACCATCGGCCAGGAGGAAGATCCCCAGGAGGGTGCCTCCCTCGGCCAGCCCCACGGCGGTGGCGTCGTCGGGGATGCCCTCCAGGGGGAGCCCCAGGAAGGCGGCGTTCCCGAGGCGGAGCGCGTGCCCTTCCACCGTGCCGCTCACGCCGCCACCGGGGTGGGCGGCGAAGGCCGCCACCGGGGCCGGGTCGCCGGTCCAGGTGGCACGGATGGCCTGGGCCAGGGGATGCTCCGAGTCCCGCTCCAGGGCGGCGGCCCAGCGGCGTAGGTCCACCTCGCCCGCAGCGCGGGCCTGGATGGCCACCACCTCCGGGCGGCCCTGGGTGAGGGTGCCGGTCTTGTCGAGCACCAGGTCCGTGGCCACGGCCAGGCGCGCCAGGGCGGCGCTGTCGCGCACCAGGAGTCCCTGGCGCGCCGCGGTGCCCAGGGCCGTGGCCAGGGCCACGGGGGTGGCCAGGCCCAGGGCGCAGGGGCAGGCGATGACCAGCACGGTGACCGCGGGCCGCCAGGCCAGGGCGAGGCTGCCGGTGTGGATCCACCAGCCCACCAGGGTCAGCAGGGCCACCCCGATCATCACGGGCACGAAGACCTCGGAGATGCGGTCGGCCAGCGCCTGGGCCGGGGCATGGCTGCCCTTGGCCTCGGCCACCTGGGCGGCCAGCTGGGCGAGCCAGGTGCCCTGCCCCGCCGCGCGCACCTCCACGTCGAGGCTGCCGCCGTGGACCAGGGCCCCGGCCAGCACCTCGTCGCCCAGGCCCTTGGGCACGGGCAGGGGCTCACCGGTGAGGAGGGCCTCCTCCACGTCGGCCCGACCGGCGATCACGCGGCCATCCACGGGGACCTTCGAGCCGGGCCGCACGCGCACCCGGTCGGCGGGGCGCAGGTCGGCCACGGGCACTTCGGTTTCCAGCTCGCCCTCGAGCCGCAGCGCCGTGGCCGGGGCCAGGGCCAGGAGTGCACCGAGCCCTTCGGTGGCGCGGTGCTTGGCGCGGGCCTCCAGCCACTTCCCCGTGAGGAGGAAGGCGGGCAGGCTCGCGGCGATCTCGAAGGAGGTGTGGTGGGCTCCCGCCAGGGCCTCGGCCATGCCGGAGCCGTAGGCGGCCAGGGTGCCCAGGGCGATGAGGGTGTCCATGCTCGTCTCGCCCTTGGTGGCGAGGCGGGCGGCCCGGACCAGGAACCCCACGCCGCACCCGAAGGCGGCGCCCGCGGCCAGCAGGGCCTGGACCCAGGGGGACAGGTGCAGGGGCAGGCCCACCATGGGCGCCATCAGGGGCAGGGCGAAGGCCCAGGCGAGGAGCACCCGCACCTGGGCGGCACGGGCCTCGGTGGCCTCGTCCGCCGCCGATGGGGCCAGCACCAGCTCATAGCCCTTGGCCTTCAGGGCCTCGGCCAGGGTCTGGGGCTTCACCCCGTCGAAGGTCACCGTGGCCCGCTCGCCGGCCAGGTCCACGCGGACCTCGGCCACGCCCGGCACGGCGGCCAACGCCTTCTCCACCCGCCGGACACAGGACGCGCACGTCATGCCCCGTACGGCAAAGCTCTGGATGTCGGACATGTCAGCCGCCGATCACCGTGGCGGGGAAGCCCTCTTCCTCCAGGCGGCGCAGGGCCTCGGGCAGCATGCCCGGATCCTGAAGGTCCACCTGGGCCCGCTTGGCGGGGATGTCCACGGTGCAGGCGCCCAGGTCCTTCAGGGCGGCCTTCACCGTCATGGCGCAGTGGCCGCAGGAGATGTCGGGGATGGAAAGCTGGTGGGTGCTCATGTTCGGCTCCGTGAGGATCGGCCCTCAGGAAGAAGACGGATGGGGGGGATGGGTCTTACAGCCCCCACCGGATTTGGGCTTGCCGCAGCGGCAGTCGAGGCAGCCATGCTCCGTACAGGTGCCGCAGGTCTGCACCAGGCGGGCGTGGAGGGCCTTGCGGGCCCGGTGCAGGCGCACGGAGGCCGCGTTGGCCGTGATGCCCAGCTCGGCCGCCACCTGGGCCGGGGTGGCCCCGCCCAGGTCCACCCGCTGGAGCAGCTCCGCCTGGTCGGCGGGCAGCGTGGGCAGGAGGTCCTTCACGCACTCGCAGAGGTGGGCTTCCAGCTCCGGGGGCGCTTCGCCCTCGGGCAGTTCGAGGGCGTGGGCCTCCAGGGCCCGGGCCTCCGCCGCCCGGCTGCGGGCGCGGTCCACCAGGGCGTTGCGGAGGAGGCGGTAGAACCAGGCCACCAGCTTCTCGTCCTCCCGGATCTGCTCCCCCCGCTCCAGGCTGCGCACATAGGCCTCCTGGAGGATGTCCTCCGCCTCCGCCTCGTTGGCCGTGCGGGGGATGAGGAAGGCCAGGAAGCGGCGGTGCTCCGCCACGAGGCGCGCGGTGATCTCGGGGGTGGTCTCCGACATGCCCCCATTCTGCGCCCCCTTTCTGGGAACCGGGACACAGGTCTGCGCCACCCCCCGGAGGCGATGATCGGAACGGTGACGCTTCCCCACGGACCCGGGGCACACTGGCCCCATCCCCCCGAGGTCCCATGTTCACCCACGCCATCCTCCGCACCCCCGGTCCCGACTTCGCCGAGGGCATCACCACCGCCGACCTGGGCCGTCCCGACTTCGACCGCATGCTGGCCCAGCACGCCGCCTACCGGCAGACCCTGGAGGGCCTGGGTCTCCAGACGGAGGTGCTCCCCGCCCTGCCCGGCTTCCCCGATGCCTACTTCGTGGAGGATGTGGCGGTGGTGGTGCCCGAGGTGGCCGTGATCACCCGACCCGGCGCCCTGGCCCGGCGGGGCGAGGCCCCGCACATCGAGGCGGCCCTGGCGAAGCACCGGTCCCTGGTGCACATCACCGAGCCCGGCACGCTGGATGGGGGCGACATCCTCATCGTGGCGCGCACGGTCTTCATCGGGCTCTCCGACCGCACCAACGCCGAGGGCGCACGGCAGCTGGCTTCCATCCTGGGCGCCCACGGCTACACCTCCCGCACCGTGCCCGTGGCCGAGGGCCTGCACTTCAAGAGCAGCGTGACCCACGTGGGCGGGACCGACCTCCTGGTGAGCACCGCCTTCGCCGGGCGCCCCGAGTTCGAGGGTTTCACCTGTCACGTCATGGACGAGGACGAGACCTACGCCTGCAACACCCTCCTCGTGAACGGCACCCTCATCACGCCGAAGGGCTTCCCCAAGACGCTGGCCCGGCTGAAGGCCCTGGGCCGCCCCGTGGTGGAGCTGGACATGAGCGAGGGCCGGAAGATGGACGGCGGCCTGACCTGCATGTCCCTGCGGTTCTAAGGCTTCCCCGGAAAAAGAAGCCGCTCAAGACCGGGTCACCCCCGGCCGATGAAGGTCTGGATGGGTGACCAGAGCTCCTGTGGCTGTTAAGCCCATCACGTGATGAACGAGCACTCCTCTGGAGGTCCCATGGCGTCGTCCCGGACCGGCCTCGGCCTGTTCCTGCTCCCCCTCTGCCTGTTCGCCCGGGCGGAAGCGCCCGTGGGGCTGGGGGAGCGCCTGGCCGCGCTCCGCAAGGGCCAGGGCCTGGATGGGCGTCATGCGCTCGTCGCCCGGTCCAGCCACAGGGACGAGACCGGGGGAACCCATGTGCGGGTCCAGCAGACCTACCTGGGTCTCAAGGTGTTCGGCGGCGAAGCCATCCTGCACACCGATGCCGAGGGGCGCGAGCTGCCCCCCACCCTGGCCCTGAAGGTCCACCCCCTGCTGAACCCCGTTCCTGGCCTCGAGGTGCAGGAGGCCCTGGCCCTGGGCCACGCCCACGCCGCCCCCCGGGGGGCCTATACCCGTACTCCCCAGGTGGAGCTGGTGGTCCTTCCGGAGGAGGCTGTGAGCCTCCGCCCGGGACTCACCCCGGAGCTGGCCAATGCCCAGGATGAGCGGCGCGAGGTCACGGGTGCGACCCTGGCCTACCACCTGCACTTCGAACTGGAGAACGGCGCCGAGGAGACCCGGCACGTGGACCTCCTCCTGAACGCCCACACCGGGGCCTTGCTGCACCAGTGGGAGAGCCTGGAGGCCGGGGCGGTCAGGGGCGTGGGCAGGTCCCAGCACTCGGGCACCGTGGGGCTGGACACCAACGCGCTGGCCTCCGGCTACGAGCTGCGCGACACCACCCGGGGCACCGGCGGCACCTTCGGCGCCAACGTGGTGACGAACCTGGACCATGCCACCGCCGGCAACGGCACGGTCTACACCGACCCCGACAACACCTGGGGCGACGGCCTCAACTACGACACCTCCAACCCCGCCACCACGGGCGCCACCGGGCAGACCGCCGCCGTGGATGCGGCCTACGGCCTGCAGGCCACCTGGGATTACTACCTGAAGGTCCACGGCCGGAAGGGCATCGATGGCACGGGCAAGGCCACCTACGCCCGGGTGCACTACAGCCGGGGCTTCGACAACGCCTTCTGGTCCGACGCCTGCTTCTGCATGACCTACGGGGATGGCGCCATCCTCAAGACCCTCACGGCCCTGGACGTGGCGGGCCACGAGATGAGCCATGGGGTCATCGGCGCCACCGCCAAGCTGATCTACACCGGGGAGTCCGGGGGGCTCAACGAGGCCCACGCCGACATCCACGGCACCCTCACGGAATTCCATGCCCGCGGCGGTGCCGGCACCTCCGTGCCCAACACCGCCACCAACGCCAACTGGACGATGGGCGAGCAACTCACCACCCCCAGCTTCCCCAACCCCCTCCGGTGGATGGTGAAGCCCAGCAAGGATGGGAAGAGCCCCGATGCCTGGTCTTCGGGCCTCGGCGCCCTGGATGTGCACTACAGCTCCGGCCCCATGAACCGGGCCTTCTACTTCCTGGCCCAGGGGGCCGCCTCGACGGCCACTTCGGAGGCCTACTCCACCTACCTGCCGGGCGGCATGGTGGGCGTCGGCAACGATCACGCGGCCCGCATCTCCTACCGGGCCCTGACCGCCTACATGACCGCCACCACGACCTACGCCGGAGCCCGGGATGCCTACATCGCCGCGGCCAAGGCCCTCTATGGGGCGGGATCCTCGGATGAGCAGGCGGTGTGGAACGCCTTCGCGGCCATCAACGTGGGCGGCAAGTGGATCCCCCCGGACACCACGGCTCCCACCGTGACCGTGAAGGAGCTGGGCACCTCCGGGACCATCACCTTCACCGCCACGGCCACCGACAACGTGGGGGTCGCCCAGGTGCAGTTCTACGTGGATGGCACCCTGAAGGGCACCGCCACCTCCTCGCCCTACACCTTGACCCTCGACAGCACCACCCTCACCAATGGCACGCACACCGCCCTGGCCAAGGCCAAGGACGCCGCCGGCAACCTGGGCACCTCCGCCTCGGTGTCCTTCACCATCAGCAACGCCAAGGACACCACCGCTCCGGTGGTCAAGGCCACCGAATCCGGTACCAGCGGCACCATCACCCTTAGCGCCACCGCCACGGACAACGTGGCCGTCACCAAGGTGGACTTCTACGTGGATGGCGTGCTCAAGGGCACCGATACCACCTCGCCCTATGCCCTGACCCTGGACAGCACCCCCCTGGCCAATGGCGCCCACACCCTCCTGGCCAAGGCCTATGACGCGGCGGGCAACGTGGGCAGCTCCGGTTCAGTGCCCTTCAACCTCGTGAAGGACACCACCGCCCCCACCGTCACCGCCAAGGTCACGGGCACCGTGGGCATCCTCACCCTCGGCGCCACCGCCACGGACAACGTGTCCGTCACCAAGGTCGACTTCTACGTGGACGGCGCCCTCAAGGGCTCCAGCACGGCCAGCCCCTACAGCCTGGCTTTCGACAGCATCCCCCTAGCCAGCGGGAACCACACCCTGGTGGCCAAGGCCACGGATCCCTCCGGCAACGTGGGCACCTCCCCCACCGTGACCTTCGCGGTGGTGAAGGACACCACGGCCCCCACGGTCCAAGCCAAGGTCACGGGGACCTCCGGCACCCTCACCCTGAGCGCCACCGCCTCCGACAACGTGGGCGTCACGAAGGTGGAGTTCCTGGTGGATGGCACCTCCAAGGCCATCCTCACCGCCCTGCCCTACGGGCTCACCCTGGACAGCACCACCTTGGCCAATGGCAGCCACACCCTGGTGGTGAAGGCCTGGGACCCGGCGGGGAACGTGGGCTCCGCCACCGTGACCTTCTCCGTGGCCAACTCCGATCCCACCCTGATGATGGAGAAGGAGGCCAACGACACCAGTGCCACGGCCAACGTGATCGGCAGCCTGGTGAAGACCGTGAAGGGCGCCCTGGCCACGGGCTCCGACAAGGACACCTTCGCCCTGACCCTCGCGGCGGGCCAGACCGTGACCCTCACCTTCACCCCACCCGCCGGGCAGTCCTACGGGCTCTACATCACGCAGGGCTTCGCCCCCCTGCGGGCCGAGACCGGGGGCGCGCGGTTCACCCTCACGGCGCCCGCCCAGGCGGCGACCACCACCACCTTCTACATCCAGGTGTACAGCCTCAACGGCCAGAGCAACGGCGCCCTCTACACCCTCACCCTTCAGCGCTGAGGGGCCTCCAGGCGGGCCAGCTGGCGGTCGTGGACTCCCGACAGGGTGACCAGGGCCGCCACGCCCCCCAGGAGGGCCATGGCCATGTCCGACTGGGTGTCCCAGGGATCCCCCTGGGTGCCCAGGAACTCGTCCGCCCCCTGCCCCAGGGCCAGGGCCGAGGCCCACTCGATGAGCTCGTACAGCGCACTGATGGCCAGCACCACGCTGAGGATCAGGAACACCCCCATGCCCCCACCCTTGAGGTGACCCCGCCTCAGGAGCACCTCCCGGGCGAGGATCGCCGGCACGAAGCCCTGGGCGAAGTGGCCCACCTTGTCGTAGGGGTTGCGGGTGGTGCCCAGCACCTTGGCCATCCAGAAGCCCAGGGGCACCCGCGCATAGGTGCAGGCACCGCCCAGGATCAGGATGCAGGCGTGCAGGAAGATCAGGGTGTACAGCAGCTTCGTCAGGGGGAAGCGGGGGTAGGTCACCGCCATCAGGGGCAGCGCGATGAGGATGGGAAAGACCTCCAGAAACCAGGTGAGGCGATCGTAGGGGTGCCACCCCGACAGGATCAGGAGGGCCACCAGGCCGAGGCCGGCGAAGATCAGGGCGCGGGGGGGCAAGGTCGCATCCATGAGGGGCTCCGGAGGTGATCATGGCAGTCGTGTCGAGTGGGACCAGGTTGGACTCACTCCTCGGCAAATGGCTAAGAGGATTCATTCTGAGTCGGTGGGAAGCCACCGGCTGCGTTACCGGAATCATTGGTTTTGGTTTGGGCAAGCCCATTCCTCAAGCGACTCTCACGAAGGGGTCAGCCACCTTAGAGATGCACCCAGGGGCGTCACCGTCTTCCCGAGCCGGCTAAACGATTCTTGAACTCGAACGTGTTCATGTTCGATCATGTTCAACTATGACCTCCCTGATGGCACCCCCCCCACCTTCCCGCCGGGCCCGCACCAAGGCGGATACCCGGGTTCGCATCCTCGAGGCGGCCCAAGTGCTTTTCGCTGCGCGGGGCTACGAGGCCACCACCCTGCGGGACCTCACCGCCCAGGCCGACATCGGCCTCGGAACCTTCTTTACGTATTTCCCCACCAAGGAGCACCTGCTGGCCACCTTCTACGGCCAGTTCCTCCGCGACCTGGAGACCTCCCTCGGGGGTTCAGATCGTTCCTTGAAGGGTTTTCTGAATCGGCTCGCCCAGGAATTGGCCGCCCAGTTGGGAGCCCATCAATCCATGTTTCGCGGGATCGTGGCCCATTTGAGATCCAGCGAAGCCCTTCAAGAAGCGGACCGCCTTGCCGGTCGAGCCCTTCACGCCCGCATTGCATCGGCGCTCGAGGCAGCCCAATCCCGGGGGGAGATCCGCCCGAACACCGAGCCCCAGCGCACGGCTGAGCTCGTCCTGTTTGCACTCAACGGCAGCCTGTTCCAAACCCTTCCCGACGTGGACCCGGACCGGTTCCTGAAAATCATCCGACCCCACCTCCATCACCTGTATGCCCTGCTGAAACCCTGACCTCCTGGAGACTCCATGCTCAAATCCCTCCTTTGCCTTTCCGCCCTGACCTTGACCCTCAGTGCCCAGAACAGCCGCATTGCGTCTGATTTGGCCTCATTGGAAGCCGCACGAGCCCGGAAGGACTGGGCCAGCGCCCTCGCTCTGTCCACGCGGCTCACGACGGATGCTCCAGGCAACGGGAATTTCTGGTTCCAGCACGGGGCTGTCCTCGCCGGTCTGGGCCGCTGGGAGGAAGCTCGGAAAGCCTTCCATCGGGTGTTGGAACGCGGCCACAACGTGGCGCGAACCCA
>JBGASN010000046.1:0-2718 GCA_044229665.1 Holophagaceae bacterium | reverse complement strand
GCCTGGCCGTGGTCGAGTTGAAGCTTGGCCACCGGGAGGCCGCGGTGGCCCACGTGGTCTCGGCCCGAAAGTCCCGGTTGGAGCACGTGGAACAGACCCTCCTCTCCCACCCGGACCTCGGCCCATTTTTGTCGAATCCCGAAGTGGCTCCGGTCCTTTTCCCGAAACTTCCAGCTGGGGCATCCCGCGCGGACCAATGGCGGGCGGATCTGGCCTTTTTCAAAACCCGATTCCTGGAGACCCACGTGCCCTTCGGCACGCCTGAAACCCAGTCGGCCTGGGAAGGGGAATTGGCCGAACTGACGAAGGCTGTGGACGCGCTTCCCGATTGGCAGGTGGCCCTCCGGCTCGCACGGGTGGTGCGGAAGGCGGGGGCAGGGCACACCTGGGTGCTGCCCACCTTTGCGGGCCCGGCTCCCTTCCATATGGCGCCCCTCGTCGTCCATCGGTTCGCGGACGGCTGGTTCGTCCGAAGTGCCGCCCCCGCCCACCAGGACCTGGTCGGGAAACAGATCCTGCGCGTGGGGGATCTCCCCGTCGAAGAGGTCGCCGGTCGCCTGGCCGCGCTGGCCCCCCACGACAATGCCTCGGGGCTGAAGCGCTCGGTGGCCCTCCTCATGGCCATGCCCGAATACCTGGTGGCCGTTGGAGCCCAGGGGTCCCGGGAGGAGCTCCAGCTCACCCTCGCGTCGGTGGGTGGCCAGCCTCAACAGGCCAAGATCCCTGCCGCCCGACTCTCCCCCCAGGCCCTCCAAGCCCTTGGCCAAACCCGCCACACGCCCTCGGGGCATGTCTCAGCCCAGAAGGCAGGCATCCAAACGCCGCTGTGGCTGCGCGATCCCGAGCGGGCCTTCGGGTTCGAACGCGTCCCCGGCCACCGGGCGATGTATGTGCAGCTCAATAGGATGCAGGATGCCCCGGATGAATCGTTGGCGGCCTTCACCGCTCGGCTCTTCAAGGCCCTCGAGGACCCTGCCATCGACCACCTCATCCTGGATCTCCGCCACAACAATGGGGGCAACGGGGAACTCCGGTGGCCCCTGCTCCATGCCCTGGGTGCCACCCCGAAATTCAACCGGATGGGCCACCTGTACGTGATTACCGGTCCCCAGACCTTCTCCGCGGCGGCCAACCTCGTGGGGGACCTGGATCGCCAGGCCTATCCCATCTTTGTGGGAGAGCCCGCAGGCGCGGGACCAAACTTTGCCGGGGAGGACAACGGCATCCTGCTGCCGAATTCCGGCCTCATGGTCATGGCCTCGAGCCTTCAATGGCAGAGCGCCTATTCCAACGACGAGCGGCGTGAGATCGCCCCGGACATCGAGGCCTCCCTGACGAGTGGGGACTACCGGGAGGGCCGGGATCCCGCTCTGGCCAAGATCTTGGAGGACATCAGGCTCCGTTGAATTCCATGCAGCATTAGGAAGAGCTACCCAATTCACGCTGGGTTCCTCACACGAGCGGATCCTCACCCACATCGAAAACGCCCACCTTGCGGTGGGCGTTTTGACTGGCGGAGAGTGGGGGATTCGAACCCCCGATAGGCTTTTGACCTATACACACTTTCCAGGCGTGCTCCTTAAACCACTCGGACAACTCTCCAAGGTCCGCGCTTTCACGCGAATGGGCAGTCTAGCACGGCCCGGCCCAGGCACCAAGGCGGAAGGCTGAAAGCCACCCCTGACGGGGGGCGGCGGGGGATTTAGACTGGGGCCATGCGCCTCCACCTGTCCCGCTTCGTCTGCCTCGACCCCGCCTCGAACCTGGCCCGCATGGAGGCCGAAGCCCAGGCCGCGGCCCAGGGGGGCGCGGACCTGGTGGTGTTCCCGGAGAGCTTCCTCCACGGCTACACCCGGGAGGTGGATCCCGCCCTGGCCCGAGCGGCCTTCCGGCGGATCTCCGGCGACCATCCCGGCACCGGGTTCTTGTTCGGCTCCTTCACCGAGGCCCGCCGTAACCGCATGACCCTCTGGCAGGGGGGCGAGGAGAAGGCCAGCTACGACAAGGTGCACCTCTTCGCGCCCAACGGCGAGGCCCGCCTGTGGGACCCCGGCGACCGCTATGTGAGCGTGCGTTTCGGGGAGTGGACCTTGGGCCTGCTCAACTGCAACGACCTGCGCTTCCCCGAGCAGGCCCGGGCCCTGCGGATGGAGGGCGGCGCGGACCTGCTCCTGGCGGTGGCCTGGTGGCCCTGGCGACGGGACCACGTCATCGCCACCCTCCTCCGGGCCCGGGCCATCGAGAACGCCTGCTTCGCGGCCGTGTGCACCATCGCCGCCTCGGAGGTGCCGGGCGAGGCCTTCGCCGGGGCCGGCAACCACGTGTTCGACCCCCTGGGGGAGCCCCTGCGCAGCCCCGATGACCACACCTACGTGCTGGATCGGACCCGCTTCAAGGACGTGATCGTGGACCCCCGGCAGACCTTCATGGACATCCGCACCGTGGCGCGCCTCTGAGCGCGCCTCCCGGGACCCGCTTCCGGGATCAGTGGTGGATGCCCGGGTGGTAGAGCAGGGCCAGGAGGGCCCCCATGAGGAGGGCCAGCCAGGCCATCAGCTCCATGCGCTGGGGTTCATGGAGGTGGTTGAAGGGGTGGAAGGGCGGAATCCGCATGGGAACCTCCCGCAGGACACCCCCAAATATGGGCCTGGACGGCTGCTTTGCCGGACATCTAATGGGCCCTTTGCCTTTCCCTGAGCAGTCCCCATTCCCTGCATC
>JBGASN010000045.1:0-24806 GCA_044229665.1 Holophagaceae bacterium | reverse complement strand
GTGTCGGCCCGGTGCACGATGAGGGTGTTGGCGTTGGGCACGTCGAGCCCGTTCTCCACGATGGTGGTGGCCACCAGCACATCGATGCGGCCCTCCATGAAGGCGAGCATCACCTCCTCCAGCTCATGCTCCGCCAATTGCCCGTGCCCGATGCCGATGCGGGCCTCGGGCACCAGGGCGCGGATGCGGTCGGCGATGGCGTCGATGCTCTCCACGCGGTTGTGCACCACGTAGACCTGGCCGTTGCGGCGCAGCTCGAACTGGATGGCGGTCTGGATGAGCTCATCGCTCCAGGGGGCCGTCACCGTCTCGATGGCGAGGCGGTTCTTGGGCGGGGTCTCGATGAGGCTGATCTCCCGCAGACCCGTGAGGCTCATGTGGAGGGTGCGGGGGATGGGCGTGGCGCTCATGGCCAGCTGATCCACGTTCACGCGCAGCTTCTTGAGCTTCTCCTTATGGGCCACACCGAAGCGCTGCTCCTCGTCGACGATGACGAGGCCCAGGTCGGCGAAGTGCACCTTGGCGCTGAGGGCCTGGTGGGTGCCCACGAGGATGTCGACCCGGCCCGCCTCCAGATCCTGGAAGATGCGCTTCTGATCCTCGGCGGAGACGAAGCGGTTCACCTGCTCAACGCGGATGGGGAAGGCGGCGAAGCGCTCCCGGAAGGTGCGGGCGTGCTGGAAGCAGAGGATGGTGGTGGGGCAGAGCACGGCCACCTGGCGGCCATCGAAGACCACCTTGGCGGCGGCGCGCATGGCCACCTCCGTCTTGCCGAAGCCCACGTCGCCCACGAGGAGGCGATCCATGGGGCGCTCGCCCTCCAGGTCCTTCTTGATGGCCTCGGTGGCCTCCAGCTGATCCGGCGTGGCCTCGTAGGGGAAGCTGGCCTCGAACTCGGCCATCTCCGGGCCATCGGGCTTGCAGGCCATGCCCTTCTCCGCCTTGCGCTTGGCGTAGAGCTTGAGCAGCTCCTCGGCCATGTCGCGGATGGCCTTCTTGGCCCGGCGCTTCACCTTGGCCCAGGCGGCGCCGCCCAGCTTGTCCAGGGGCGGCAGGGTGCCGCCCTCGCTGGTGTACTTCTGCAGCAGGTCGGCCCGTTCCAGGCTCACGCTCAGCTGGCCGCCATCGGCGTAGCGGAGCTTGAGCACCTCGATCTCCAGGCCGCCGATGCTCTGGGTCTCGAAGCCCAGGAACTCGCCGATGCCGTGGTCCAGGTGCACGATGCGATCGCCGGGCTTGAGGTCCCGGAAGTCGCTGAGGAAGGCCGCGGCCGCACTGCGCTTCGGCGCCGTGGGCAGGGCCCGGCGGCCGAAGGCCTCGCGCTCCGTGAGCAGCAGCACCTTCGCATCCGGCAGCCAGGTGCCGGTGTCGAGCCCCAGGTGCAGGGCCCGGCAGCCGGGCTCGGAGCCGCGCACCTCGCCCAGGTCGTGATCCGCGAGGATCTCCCGGAAGCGGTCGCGCATGCCCGTGGTGGAGCCCGCCAGGAAGACCCGCACGCCCATGTGCACCTGCTGCTGCAGGTGGCCCGTGAAGTCCGTGAGGCGGCCCTGGAACTCCAGGGGCGGCTGGGCCAGGAAGGCCATCGTGGCATCCGCCTGCCACTCCACCAGGTGGGCGGTGGGCCGGCTCTGATCCTTCTCGGCGAAGCGATCCTCGAAGTCGGGGCACACCACGCCGCCCCGGCGCAGGGTCTCCAGGCCCTTCCCGATGCGCTCCCGCTCCTGGGCGATGAGGGCCTCGCGCCACTCATCCTGCAGGCTCAGGCGCAGGCAGGGGGTGACCCAGTGCACCAGCTGCCCCTTGGGCTGGCTGAGGAGGGGGTAGAAGAGCTCCTCGCCGGGGAAGTGGCCCTGGCTGGCCAGGCGCTGGCGGCGGAACTGCAGGTCGTCTTCGGGGTCGTGGGACTTGGCGGCCTTGGCCTTCACCGCGTCCAGCAGGGGCTGGCCCTCGCCGCGCTCGCCCTCGAAGCGGGGGTAGAGGGTTAGGGAGGTCAGCGCCTCGCCCGTGCGGCGCTGGGTGTCGGGATCGAAGGGGGAGAGGCGCTCCAGCTCATCGCCGAAGGTCTCCAGGCGCAGGGGCTTGTCCAGGTGGTCGGGCCAGAGGTCCACCACGAGGCCGCGGGCGCTGAACTCCCCCGGGGAGGACGCGAGCTCCGTCCGGCGGTAGCCCAGGGCCACCAGGGTCTCCAGCAGCAGCTCCCGGGGCACCTCGGCGCCCTGGCGCAGCTCCAGCTTCTGCTTCTGGAACCAGGTGGGGTGCGGCAGCTTCTCAAAGGGGGCCAGGGGCCCCGTGACGAGCACGTGCACCTTGCGCTCCAGCAGGCCCACGAGGGTGGCCAGGCGGTCGCGCAGCACGAGCCCCGGGGGGCTGCTCTCGCCGCCGGCGTAGGGGGCCATGCCCGGGAAGTGGGCCACGGTGGCCTGGGGCAGCAGGGCCGCCAGGGCCCGGGCCAGGGCCTCCGCCTCGGGCTCGCTGGGGGCATCCACCCACAGGGGCTCGATGCGCCCTTCCCGCGTGAGGCGCCGGGCCAGCAGCACGGCCAGGGCCGTGGGGCTGGTCCACCGCAGGCGCACCCCCGCCTGGAGGGCCGCGGCGGGCCCATCCACGAGGCGGAGCAGCTCCTGCAAAGATCCGAGGTCGTGCGTATCCATCCGTCCTCCAGTGTGCCTGAAGGGCGCGCGGATGGGTCACGGCCGTTCCAGCACCGTGCGTATGGCGGCGATGAAGGCCCGGTGCCGGAAGGGCTTCTGCAGGAAGCCCGCGAGGCCCTGCCCCACGAAGTCCTGGGCGGCATCGGCCTCGTTGTAGCCACTGCAGAGGATCACGGGCACCGAGGCATCGATCTCCCGGAAGCGCTGGAAGGCCTGCCGCCCATCCATGTGGGGCATGGTGAGGTCCATGATCACCAGGCGCAGCTGGGCATGGTTGGCCTTGAACAGCTCCACCGCCTCCCGCCCATCGCAGGCCTCGACCACCTCCAGGCCCAGGTGCTCCGCCATCTGGCGGGTGACGGTGCGGGCACCCACCTCGTCGTCGACCACCAGGATGCGGCCCGAGGTGTGCCAGAGGCCCGGGTCCGTGTGGGCCTGGGGATCCTCCCAGGTGGCACCCACGGCCGGGAGGAAGAGCTTGAAGGTGGTGCCCCGCCCCACCTCGCTGTAGAGCTTCAGGCTGCCGTGGTGGGTGCGCAGGATGCCCATCATGGCGGAGAGCCCCAGCCCCCGGCCCGTGAACTTGGTGGTGAAGAAGGGATCGAAGATCTTGGCCTGGGTCTCGGCGCTCATGCCGCAGCCCGTGTCGCTCACCTCCAGGGTGGCGTAGAGGCCGGGCTCCAGGGGGAAGGCCAGGGCCAGGCTCTTGAGGTACTCCCCATCCAGGAGCTGCACCCCCGTGCGCACGGTGATGAGGCCGCTGGTGGCCTCGCCGATGGCCTCGGAGGCGTTGGTGACCAGGTTCATGATGAGCTGCTGCACCTGGCTGGGATCCGCCTCCACCCGGGGCCGCACGTCGGAGAGGTCATAGCGCAGCGCCGCCTTCTTGGAGATGGAGACGGACAGGAGCTGGGTCATCTCGCTCACGGCCCGGTTCAGATCCACGGTGGTCTTCACGAAGTTGCCCTTGCCCGCGTAGGCCAGGAGCTGGCGGGTGAGGTCGGCGGCCTTGAGGGTGGCTTCCTCGATGCGCCGGAAGTAGGGCAGCCCCGGGCTCTCCGGGGTGAGGGTCAGCTCGCCCAGGCTGGCGTTCCCCAGCACGGTGGTGAGGAGGTTGTTGAAGTCGTGGGCGATGCCGCCGGCCAGCACCCCCAGGCTCTCCAGCCGTTGGGTCTGGCGCAGGCTCTCCTCCATGCGCACCCGCTCCGTGATGTCCCGGGAGCTCACGAGCAGGTGGGTCACGGGGCCCCCCTGGGGCAGCGGAATCACCTCCGCATCGTAGACCCGGGGTTCCGCCAGGTGGCTGGTGCGGCGCTCCAGGCGCTGGGGCTCCCCCGTGGTGGTGGCCTTCCGGAAGGCCTCGAACACTTCATGGGTGGGGGTCCGGATGAGGGGATCCAGGAAGGTCCCCACCAGGTCGCCCGGCTCCCGGCCCAGGGCCTGGGCGCAGACCCGGTTCACGCTCACCACCCGGTGGCCTTCCGGTTCCACCCGGAGGAGCACCATGGGATCCGCGTGGGCGTCATAGATGAGCTGGAGGGTGCGCCGTTCCGCCTCCAGCTCCCGGGAGCGCTCGACCACCAGGGCCTCCAGCTCCTCCTGGTGGCGGCGGAGCGACTCCAGCAGGGCCTGGCGATCCGTGATGTCGCGGGTGACCTTCACGAAGCCCAGCAGCTCGCCCCGCTCCCGCACGGCGGTGACCACCACGTTGGCGTAGAAGCGGCTGCCATCCTTCCGCACCCGCCAGCCCTCCAGCTCGTGGCGCCCCTCCGCGGCCGCCCGGGCCAGGGTGGCCTCCGGGACCCCCGCCGCGGCCTCCTCCGGGGGGTAGAAGCAGCGGAAGTGCCTCCCCAGGATCTCCTCGGCCCGGTACCCCTTGGTGCGCTCGGCTCCCTGGTTCCAGGAAGCCACGCACCCGAGGGGGTCCAGCAGGAGGATCGCGTAGTCCTGGATGACCTCCACCATCATGGGCAGGCCCCGCTGGCGCAGGGCCGTTCCCGAGGGGATCCGGAGGCGGTTCACTTTCCGGATCAGATTGGGCATGTTCGGGGCTCCAGTCCCCCGACCATAGGCCTGAAACCTGGGGGCGCCACCCTTTCCAAATTCGGACCCGTAAGGGTTTTGGACCCACCTCGACCCGCGGCGCCCGATTTTCCCTTGCACGGGTGTGCCCTTCGACCCACCATACGGTACCGAATGGTGATTCATGACCCGACGCCGCCTCACCTTCTCCCTCCTGGGCCTGATGGGCCTCGTGGCCGTGGGGTTCCTCGCCGCCGCGCCGCGGGCCCCCCGGCCCCTCTCCCCCGAGGCCCGGGCCCTGGTGGATCACGCCTTCGGGGGATTGGCGCCGGGGCAGCTCCTGGTGGACCACCACACCCACCTCATCGGCAACGGGAAAGGCCGCAGCGGCATCGAGGTGAACCCCGTGATGTTCAGCTGGCTGCACCCCAAGAAACGGCTCATGACCGCCGCCTACCTGCGCGCCGCGGGGGTGCCGGATGATGCCCACTTCACCGAGGCCTACGTGGCCCACCTCGCGGCCATGGCCAAGGACTTCCAGCGCCCCCTGCGCATCCACCTCCTGGCCATGGACCGCAACCACCGGCCCGATGGCACCGTGGACGCGGAGAACACGGAGTTCTATGTGCCCAATGATGCGGTGCTGAAGGCCGCCGAAGACCATCCGGGCGTGTTCATCCCCGTGGTGAGCATCCACCCCGCCCGGCCCGATGCGCTCCAGGAGCTGGACCGCTGCGCGGACCGCGGGGCCCGCTACCTGAAGTGGTTGCCCAACGCCCAGGGCATCGACCCGGCCGACCCCCGTTACGACGCCTTCTACCGCCGCATGGCCGAGCGCCACGTCACCCTGCTCACCCATGCGGGGGAGGAGAAGGCCGTGGACATCGCCGGGGCCCAGGCCTTCGGCAACCCGCTGAAGCTGCGGCGGCCCCTGGACCTGGGGGTGCGGGTGATCGTGGCCCACGCCGCGAGCCTGGGCCTGAACGAGGACCTGGACCACCCGGGTACGCAGGCCAGCAACTTCGACCTCTTCGCGCGGCTCATGGCGGAGCCCCGCTACCAGGGCCGGCTCTTCGCCGACCTCAGCGCCCTCACCCAGGCGAACCGCATGCCCGGGCCCCTCACCGCGATCCTGGAGCGGCCCGAGTGGGCGCCCCGCCTCGTGAACGGCAGCGACTTCCCCCTGCCCGCCATCGACCTGGTGATCTGGACCCGCAGCATGGTGCAGCAGGGCTTCCTCACGAAGGCGGAGCGGCGCGCCCTCAACGAGATCTACGCCGCCAACCCCCTGCTCTTCGACTTCGTGCTCAAGCGCACCCTGCACCACCCCACCACGGGCGCCCGACTGCCGGCCCAGGTCTTCGGCCCCATGCCGGAAGCCGATTGATCAGATCTCCCGGACCATCCAGTCGCGGGGCATGAGGATCCGATCCCACCACACGCCCTTGTCGGAGCGCTTGCCCACGGCCAGGAACATGCAGACCTCCGCACCGGAGCCCAGGCCCAGGAGGGCCTTGGCCCGCCAGGGATCGAAGCCTTCCATGGGGCAGCTGTCGTAGCCTTCGGCCCGGAGGGCCAGCATGAAGGTGGCGGCGGCCAGGGCGGCGCTCTTGTGCATCATCACCCGCACATCCCCTGCCGGCATGAGGTTCGGCGTGGGCTTGAAGAGGCTGGAGATGCGCCCGGCCGCCTTCCACCAGCCCAGCACACCGAGGGGGCCGTTGGTGTACACCAGGGGGATGAGCTTCTTGTAGTAGGTGGCCTGGCGGCGGCGCAGGGCGCCGCGGGTGGAGAAGGTGGCCACGATGTGGTCGCGGTTGCGCCGCCAGGTGTCCCGGTGGGCCACCAGGGCCACCAGCAGGGGGGCGCTGGTGGCGGCGGTCTGGTTCAGGCAGATGGCGTTGGCCCGGGCCCGGGCCTCGGCGCTGCGGATCACCACGAACTCCCAGGGCTGAAGGTTGGAGCTGCTGGGGGCCATGAGGGCCGCATTGAGACAGCGGTCCAGCACCTCCTGGGGCACCGGGTCCGGGAGGAAGTTCCGCACCGTGCGGCGGCTCTGCACCACCTCGAAGAAGGGCTGGCTCACGCTTCCCCCTCGGCCTTCCGGGGCAGGTGCCCCTTCAGCCAGCCCCAGAACCCACCCAGGCTCCAGTCATCGGCGATCTCGTAGAACACGGGGACCACGATGAGGGTGAGGAGGGTGGAGGTGATGATGCCGCCCACCACCGCCCGGGCCATGGGGGCCCGCATCTCGGCGCCCGCGCCCAGGGCGAAGAAGAGGGGCAGCATGCCGAAGATCATGGCGAAGCTCGTCATGAGGATGGGGCGCAGGCGGGTCTTGCCGGCGAGGATGAGGGCCTCGGTGCGGCCCATGCCGTCCTTGCGGTGCTGGATGGCGTTGTCCACCAGCAGGATGGCGTTCTTCGTCACCAGGCCCATGAGGAGGATGAGGCCGATGCTCGTCATGATCGAGTTGGTGTCGCCGGTGACGAGGAGCATGAGCACCATGCCCACCATGGAGAGCGGGAGGCTCAACATGATGGTGATGGGCATCTTGAAGCTCTCGAACTGGCTGGCCAGCACGAAGTAGATGAAGACCACCGCCAGCAGGAGCGCGGAGCCCATGTAGCCGGCCGTCTCCTTCTGGTCCCGGGCCTGGCCCAGGGGCTCTACACTCACCCCTTCCGGCAGGGTGCCGGAGGCCTGGAGCTCGGCCACCTTGGCGGCCACGCCCGCGCTCACCTCGCCGAGGGTGGACCCCTCGAAGTTGCCGGAGAGCTCGATCTCCTCCTGGAGGTCGTGGCGCTGGATCTTCGCCGGGGCGATGGACTCCTCGAAGCGGGCCACCTGATCAAGGCGGATCAGGGGATGCCGGCCCCCACCGAGGTCCTTGGTGCTCTGCACGGTGATGCGGGAGAGCTGGGAGGCCAGGCGGCGGCCCTCGTCCGAGAGGCGCACGCGCACATCGCGCTGCTCGCCACGCTCATCCTCGAACTTGGCCACCACCTTGCCATCCACCAGGGGGCGCACCATCTGCGCGATGAGAGCGGGGGAGACCCCCAGGTCGCTGGCGGCCTTGCGGTCCACCACCAGGCGCAGCTCCGGCTTGCCCTGGTCCAGGGAGCTCATGAGGTCCACGGCCCCGGGGATCTGGCGCACGGCCTCCTTCACGATGGGCTCCGCCTTGAGCACGGAGGCCCGGTCGGGGCCCTGGATGGCCAGCTGGATGGGGGCCACGGCCCCGAAGTCGTTCACCGGACCGACCATGGTCTCCACCCCCGCCACGGTGCGGAAGGCATCCCGGAGCTGGCGACGGATGACCACGTGCTTGGGGCGCTTGCCCTCGTGGAGCTTCACGTAGATGCCGCCCTGGTTGATGGTGCCGGCGAGGCCCGTGCCGATGGTGGTGTAGGCCAGCTCGACGCCCTCGGTCTTCTTGATGAGCTGCTCCAGCTCCTGCGTCTTGGCCCGGGTGGCCTCCAGGCTGGCGCCGGGGGCCGTCTTGAAGGTGACGTAGAGGTCGCCGCGGTCGAAGTCGGGCATGAAGTTGTTGCCGAGCAACCCGCCGAGGCTCATGGCCAGGAAGAAGCTGCCGAAGCCCACGGCCATGGTGGTCTTGCGGTGGGCCAGGGCCCAGCCGATCACCTTCTCGTAGGCATCCTCCCAGCTGTCGAGCATGCGGCCGAAGGCATCCACGCTGCGCATGATGAAATTGCGCTGGCGCGGGGTGTCATCGTGCTTCTCATGCTCCGGGTCGGGCCACACGGCGCTGAGCATGGGATCCAGGGTGAAGCTCACGAAGAGCGAGAGGGCCACGGCGAAGGCCACCGTGATGCCGAAGGGGAAGAAGAAGCGCCCCACGATGCCGCCCATGAAGGCCACGGGCACGAACACCGCGAGGATCGACAGGGTGGTGGCGATGACCGCCTGGCCGATCTCGGCGGTGCCCTCCCGGGCCGCGGTCACGTGATCCTTGCCCATCTCGGCGTGGCGGGTGATGTTCTCGCGCACCACGATGGCATCGTCGATGAGGATGCCCACGGCCAGCGAGAGGCCCATGAGGGTCATCACGTTCAGCGTGAAGTCCATGGCCCGCATGATGATGAAGGTGCCGATGATGCTCACGGGCAGGGTGAGGCTGGTGATGAGGGTGGAGCGCCAGCTCTTCAGGAAGTAGAAGACGATGAGGATGGTGAGCAGGCCGCCCAGGTAGATGGCGACTTCCACGTCCTCCACGCTCTCGGAGATGAACTTGGCATTGTCCTTGGCGGTGACCAGGGTGACGCCCAGGTCCTTCAGCTCGGGCTGCATGCCCTTCAGCACCTGGTTCACGTGCTCCACCATGGCCACGGTGTTGCCACCGGTCTGGCGCTGCACTTCAAGGGCCACCACGTCCTGGCCGTCGAGGCGGGCGAGGCTGCGCTTCTCCTTCACCCCGTCCACCACATTGGCCACTTCCCAGAGCTCGATGGGGCGGCCCTGCTTGTTGCCCACGATGACGTTGCGGTAGGCCTCCACGGTGCGGATCTTGGCATCCACCTTCACGGAGACTTCGCGGGAGCCCTGCAGCAGGTTGCCGCTGGGCACGTCCATGGTGTCGCCACCGAGGGCGTTCATGACCTGGCCCAGGGAGAGGCCGAGGCCTTCCAGCTTCTTGGGATCCACCTGCACCTGGATCTCGCGGGTGGAACCGCCCACCAGGTCCACCTTGCCCACGCCCGGCACGTTCTCGATGCGGCGCTTGAGGAAGTCCTCGGCGATGCGGCTCAGCTCCTTGTCGCTGATCTTGCCGGCGTGGGCCTCGTCGGGCCGCACCACCAGGCTGAGCACCGGCAGCTGGGCCGGGTCGAACTTGGAGATGACGGGCTCCTCGATGGTGTCGGGCAGGTTGCGCCGGATCTGGCCGATGCGGGTGCGCACGTCGTCCAGGGCCTTGTCCACGTCGCGGCCCAGCTGGAACTGGATGATCAGGGTGCCCACGGATTCCTGGCTGGTGGAGCTGATCTCCTTGATCTTCTCGATGGGGTTGACGGCCTCCTCGATCTTCTTGACCACGTCCTGCTTCACGCTCTCGGGGCTGGCCCCGGGGTAGACGATGGACACGGTGACCGTGGGGATGTCGGTGTTCGGGTACTGGTCGATGCCCAGGCCCTTCACGCTGAAGAGGCCCAGCACCATGAGCGCCAGCATGATGCAGGTGGTGAAGACCGGCCTGCGGATGGAGAAGTCGGATAGGAACATGGCTTACTTTCCCTTCTCCACGGTGGTGACCTTCAGGCGCATGCCCTCCTTCACCAGGTCCTTGCCCTCGGCCACGATTCGGTCGCCGGGCTGGAGCCCCTGCACCGCGCGCCAGCCGTTCTGCTCCACCCCGAAGGTGACCTCCACGGCCTTGGCCACGCCGTTCTGGGCCACCCACACGCGGCCCTGCCGGCCCTCGGCCTTCAGGAGCGTGGCGGGCAGCGCGGGGAGGGACTGCTCGCCCTCGCCCAGGATCTCGCCTTCCACGAAGGTGCCGCTCTTCAGGGTGCGCTCCGGGTTGGGCACTTCCATGCGCACCTTGAGGGTGCGGCCATCCTGGCCGAGGCTGGGGCTGATCTGGGTGACCTTGCCATCGAAGGGCTTGTCGAAGCCGGCCACCCGGAAGCGGATCACCTGGCCCACCTTCACCAGGGCCATGGCCGCGGCGGAGAGGTCGGCCTGGATCTCCATGCGGCGGTTGTCCACCACTTCGAAGGCGGGCTGGCCGGGGTTGAGCACGTCGCCCGGCTGAACGAAGCGGCGGGCCACCTGGCCGGCGAAGGGGGCCACGATGCGGGCCTTTTTCAGGCGGATGCGGGCCACCCCGGCCTGGCTGTCGGCGGTCTGCCACATCGTCTCGGCCTGCTGGGCGGCCTGCTTGGTGATGCTCTTCTTGGCGAGCAGGGTCTGGGCGCGGTCGAAGTCGGCCTTGGCCTGGGCGGCCTGGGCCTCGGCGGCGCGGAGGGCCAGGGCGAGGTCGTCCTCATCCTGGGCGCCCAACAGGGCCCCGGCGGCCACGGCATCGCCCTCCTGCACGAGCACGCGGGTGACGCGGCCGGGCACCTCGGCGCGGAGCTCGGCCCGGTTCACGGCCAGGAGGTTGCCCGTGAAGGCGAAGCTGGGGCGGAAGGTATGGGCCTCCACCGCGGCGGTGGTCACGGAGAGCTCGGCGGCATCCTTCACGGTCTTCTGCCGACCCAGCTCGGCATTGCGCTGGCTGCGGTGGTAGGTGGCGGCACCGCCGATGACGACGACGAGGCCCAGGCCGGTCAGGAGGAGGGTGTTGCGGTTCATGGGGATCCTTTCAGTCAGCGCGTTCGGGGGAATCAGAGGGGGGCGAGGCCGAGGGAGCGGCGCAGGTCGAGGAGGGCGGACCACACGGCGAGCTGGGCCTGCACGCGCTGGCTCTCCAGCTGGCGTTCCTGCCGCTCGGCCTGGAGCAGGTCCAGGGAGCTGATGAGCCCCTCGGCGAAGGACTCGCGGCTCACGCGCAGGGCCTCCTGCCCCGCGTCATGGGCCTTGGTGGCGGCCTCCAGGAAGGCCTGGGCCTTGCCCACCTCCCGCTTGGCGGAAGCCTGCTGCACCTGCACCACCCGCTCGGTGTCGACCCGGCTCTGGCGGATCTGCTCGATGACGGCGCGATTCTGGGCCCGCTTGCCGCTGGTGCGGAGGCCATCGAAGAGGGGCACCTTCAGGGTGAGGCTCACGCGCCAGGTGTCGTAGGGTTCCTTGAAGAGGTTGTCGGTCTTCCCGGCCTGGTAGCCCGCGCTGGCGCTGAAGTCGAGGCGGGGCCGCAGGTCCGAGGTGATGATCTGGTCGTTGATGCGGTAGCCCTTCTCCTGCTCCTTGAGCTGGGAGAGCTCGCTGCGCTCCACGCCCTTCAGCTCCGCCGGGATCTCCGCCGGGGGAAGGGGCACCACGGAAAGGGGCGTGCGGGGATCCATCCCCAGCTGGCCGTTCAGCACTTCCAGCGCGCGCTGGTGGTTGGCCTGGGCCTGCAGGGCCTCGGGGCGGACGCCCTCCAGCTCGGCCTGGGCCCGCAGCAGGTCCAGCTGGGTGGCGCTCTGGGCCTCCAGCTTGTTCTGGATGTCCTCCAGCAGCTTGGTGGCGGTCTCCAGGCGCACCTTCACCACGTCCAGCTGGGCCTGGGCCTGGAGCACGCCCACGTAGGCCTTGGCCACCCCGTGGAGGATGTCCAGCTCGGCGGTGGTGTAGGCGAAGCGGGCCTCCACCTCGCTGATCTTGGCCACGTCCACGGCGCCCTGGATCTTGCCCCAGGCGAAGAGCGGCTGCACCAGGTTCACCTGGGTGGTGTAGACGCTGCGGGCGCCCACCAGGCTCTTGGGATCCAGGCCGAAGGTGGCGGCACTGTCGGCGAAGCCGCTGTTGAGGATCGAGACGTCCCGGGCGCGGGTGAAGTCGCCGATGGCCGTGATCTGGGGCAGCGCGTCGGCCCGGGCGGTGGTGATGAGGCTGCGGCGCTCCTCCACGCGGGCGGCGGCGGCCTTCAGGAGGGCGTTCTCGGCCTTGGCGCGGGTGAGGGCGGCGGCGAGGTCCACCGTGACAGGGGTCTCGGGCGTCTGGGGGGCCACAAGGGCCGGCATCAGGAACAGCATCGGTCAGGCTCCAGGTTCGGAGGGCGAGACCCCGAGGGCCCGCAGGGTGTGGTCATAGAGGAAATCGCAGAGGGCCTTCCGATCCGAAGGGAAGGGCCGACCCCCCGTGCGGAGGCGGATGACGCCGGGGATGAAGCGGTAGAGCAGCAGTGGCCCACTCACCGTGCCGCAGAGGAAGAGCACCTCGTCCTCCGTGAGGCCGGGGCGGAGCACGCGGATGCAGGCGGCCAGGTGCGCGAACTTGCCCGCCATGAACTCCCGGTCCAGCTCCGGCAGGTAGGGGCTGTCCACCCGCCCCAGCTCCCGCATGAGGATGGCCATGAAGGCCTCATCCAGCTCCGAGGCGTGCTCCCCCAGCTTCAGGTCGATGGCCATGGCCTCGATGTGGGCCCGCAGTCCTCCCAAGGCCGCCTTCCGGGCCCCGGGCCCATTGGGGATGGGATTCTCAGGGAGGTGCTGGCCGCACCCCTGCTCGAAGCCCGCCCGCAGCACCGCGCGATAGAGGCCCTCCTTGCTCCCGAAGTGGTAGGCCACCATGGCGGAGTTCGCATCCGCCGCAGCCGCGATCTCGCGGATCCCCACCCCATCGAAGCCCCGGCTGGCGAAGAGCAGGGTGGCGGCCTCGATGAGCCGCTGCTTCACGTCCGGTCGAAGGGGGGTGGCCACCATGGGGGGCTCCTGGGATGTCAATCAATCGGTTGATTAGTCCGATCCCCTTAGACTAATCAATCGATTGATGAAGTCAAGGCCGAAAGTTCCGGACGGGCCTTGAACCTTGGGACCCGGGTCACACCCGTGGTATTCCTAGGGGATCGCGGAGCCCTCCATGTTGTCCCTGGTCTTCTACTTCCTGCTGTCGGCCGTGTTCGTCTTCCAGGGCCTCCACCTCACCGGCGAGGTGAGCCAGCCCCTGGGCACCCTCCCGGAGGAAGTGGGCCAGGCCCCCGAGCCTTCCAAGAAGTGGGGCGCCTTCCTCATGACCTACGGGGCCCTCATGGCGGCCGTGGGACTGGCGGGGTTCCAGTGGGACTTCTTCCTGCCCGCCCGGGGGGCCGTGGCCGCCCTCGGCGTGCTCATCCTGGCCATCTACGCGTGTTGGCTCCTCTTCGCCGCCCGCCGGGTGGAGTTCATCGGCAAGCCCTCCGCCGATGATCACGGCCACGGCCACCACTGAGGCGGATCCGGACCATGAACAGGGGGCGCAGGTCGCCCCCTTTTTCATGGCTCAATTGACAAACCCATGGCGTACTCCTGGGTTGACCCCCTAAAGTTGACTAGTTCACTCTGTTTTGGAGTCCCCGTGGCGACACGCCCCCTGGATCTGGAAAATCCCGAGATCAAAGCCAAGCTCGAAGCCTGGATCGCCGACATCGACGCCCGCATCCGGGACCCGAAGACGGACCGCAACGCCCTCTGCATCGAGGTGGCGCGCGGGTTCTATGGCCTCTCGGAGACGCCGAGGAACCTCCACGAGGAGATCCTCCACCTCAACCTCGACCCCCGGAACGCCACCACCGAGGCCGAGTACTACAGCGAGATCGACCCGGTGAAGTGGGCCCCCGTGAAGCCCCTCACCTGGCTCTGGCAGCTCTTCGACAACAGCCCGCTCAATGCCAATGTGTGGCTGGGCCTGAAGTTCCGGGCGATGCTGGCGCCCCACATTTTCAAGTCCGTGGGCAAGAACGTGAAGTTCTTCACGGGCATCGAGTGGAGCTTCGGCTACAACATCTCCCTGGGCGATGACGTGGTGGTGCACCGCTTCGTGCTGCTCGATGACCGCGGCTCCATCACCATCAAGGACAAGGCCAGCATCAGCGACTACGCCAACGTCTACAGCCACTGGCACGACCTGGTGGAGCCCGCCATCGTCTACCTCGGCGACACCGTGATCGGCGAGGGCGCCCGCATCACCTACCACAGCACCGTGCTCAGTGGCACCAAGGTGGGCGACCACGCCATGGTGGGCACCGGCGGCCTCGTCACCAAGGACATCCCGGATTACACCGTGTCCATCGGCCTGCCCGCCCGCCCCGCGCGGCTCAAGCCCAATGCCCCGGCCCATTTGCTCAGCGGGAATGAATCCAAGAAGTAACTGACCACGCAGAGGTGAGCAGAGGATGGGAGGTGAGCAGAGAATAGACGCTTCCCTCTGCTCACCTCCGTTCTTCTCCGCTCACCTCTGCGTGGTCAGTCAAATCACCCTTGGATCCAGGTGGCCTGGAGGCCCAGGAGCAGGTCCACGGCCTTCCGTCCCCGGGGACCGGGATCCACGGTGAAGTCGTTCACCCAGGCGTTCACGTAGCGGCCGATCATCTCGCGGTCCATGCCGCGCCCGAAGGACTGGCTGTAGTCCACGCTCTCCCAGTGGCGCTCCCGCGCCAGCTCGACGCTCCTGCGCATCAGGGTGGCGAAGTGCTGGATCACGTCGGGCGGCAGGTCCGTGCGGATGGCATTGCCGCCCATGGGCAGGGGCAGGTCATGGGCCGCCTTCCACCAGGCGCCCAGGTCCTCCACCAGGTGGAGTCCCGCGTCCTGGTACATGAGCTGGCTCTCGTGGATCAGCAGGCCGGCCTGGAACTCCCCCCGCTGCACGGCGGGGAGGATCTCATCGAAGGGCCGCAGCTCGACCTTGGGCTGGAAGCCCAGGGTGTCGCACCAGCGGCGCATGCTCAGGTAGGCGCTGGTGCGCAGCCCCGGGATGGCGATGGCGACGTCGCGCAGGTCGTCCGCGTGCATCGGGGTGCGCGACACGACGAGCGGCCCCGTGCCCTCCTGGATGGAGCTGCCCGCCGTGAGCAGGGCGTAGCGGTCCTTCAGCTCCGGGTAGGCCCCGAAGCTGATGGCCGTGACGTGGTACTTCGCCTCCAGCGCCTCGGTGTTGAGCTGCTCGATGTCCTTGCGGATGAACTCGAAGGTGAAGCCCTCCGGATCCAGCCACCCCAGGGCCAGGGGGGCCATCATGTAGGCATCGTCGCTGTCGGGGCTATGGGCGATGGTGAGGTGCATGGTCGCTAGTACCCGAAGCCGTCCTTGCGGATGTGGACGTAGGGCTTCTTCTCGGCGTCCTGCAGGGCGCCGCCCACCAGCTCGCCGATGAAGATGCGGTGGTCGCCGCCGGTCTCGAGCACCTTGGTGAACTTCAGCACCAGGTAGGCGTAGCCGTTGGCGAAGACGGGCGCCAGGTGGCCGTCGGCCAGGGCCTGGGGATCCTCGGCCCAGGGATCGATGCCGGGCTCGAAGCCCTTGCCGTAGCGCTTCAGGCTGGCGAAGTCGCCCTCGGCGAGGAGGTTGAGGGCGAAGTGGCCACTGCCCTCGATGAGCTTCTCGATGGGGCGACCGGCCTTGATGCACACGGCCACGAGCGCGGGCTCGAAGCTCACCTGCTGGGCCCAGGAGGCCAGGAAGCCGGTCCGCTCACTGCCGTGCTGGGCGGTGCAGATGGCGAGGCCGGAGGGCAGCTTGCCCAGGGCGGGGCCGGCGGTGGTCTTCAGATCGGACATGGGAGCTCCACAAAAGGTAGGCAGGGCCAAAGGTCCATCTTGGCGCCTCGATGGCCGGGCGGTGAATCCCTAATTCGCCGAGGGCTCCGACTCCCGCACGGCCAGCTTGCCCTTCACCCGGTCCACGGCCTTGGCGGCCAGGGCGTAGCGGGGATTCTCCTCCAGGGCCTGGCGGTAGTGCTCCAGGGCCTTCTCCAGCTGGCCCTTGGTCTCGTGGATGCGGCCCAGGTTGAAGTGGGGGAAGCAGTAGCTCTCGTAGCGCTTGGCCTTGAGGGCCATGCGGAGCCAGGGCACCGCGTCATCCAGTTCGCCCTGCTCGATGTGGTAGGCGCCGATGTCGTTGTAGGGCCCGCCGAACTCCGGGTCCAGGTCGATGGCCCGATGGCAGTCCTCGATGGCCGCGGCGTAGTCCTTCTCGAAGCTGCGGGCCCAGCCGCGGAACTCGTAGGCCTCCGCGGTGGGATGGATCTCGAGGCTCTTGGTGTAGAGGGCCACGGCCTTCTCGATCTCGCCCTTCATGTGGAGCTGGTAGGCCTTGCCCACCCACTCCATGGCTTCCTGGCGCTTGTCGTGGTCTTCAGTCATGCCGACCTCGGTCCCCCTAGGATAAACCCGGCGCCCCCGGAGGAAAGGGGAATCAGCCCCCCGCCGCCTGGAGGCGCAGCAGGGTCACCGCCTGCCAGAGGATGTAGGCACCCATGAGGGCCACGGTGAGGCCCCCGAGGCGCAGAAGCCGGGCCTTCCAGACCTGGCTGAGCTTCGTGCTGGCCAGGCCCAGACCCAGGAGCAATGGCATGTTCCCGAAGCCGAAGGCGGCCATGCCGGCGGCCCCCATGCGCCAGGTGCCGGCGTCCAAACTTTTCAGCAGCATCATGTAGACCAGCCCGCAGGGGATCAGACCCCAGAGCAGACCCAGGAACCAGGGCGCCCCGCTGGTGCGGAGGCCCTTGGAGAGCAGATTCTGCAGCGGCTTGGGAAGGGGGAACTCCATGAGGGCGTCCGCCCGCCGTCCCAGGAGCATGAAGCAGCCCAGGAGGAGCATCAGGAAGCCGATGCCCAGCTTCACCCACACCTGCCAGGGCCAGGCCTGGGCGGCCACCAGGGCGGCGCCATCCGGTCGGCAGCAGGCGTGCATGTCCTGGATGCTCTGGATCCGGGCGAAGCCCCCCAGGTAGCCGATGGCGGCGCCCAGCGCGGTGTAGGTGGTGATGCGGCCCAACTGGAAGGCGAGGTGCCGCACCCAGGGGCGCCCACCCTGCTTCGCCTGGGCCATGCCGAAGGCGGCCACGATGGGCCCGCACATGCCGGCGCAGTGGCCGAGGCTCCCCAGGAGACCCGCCACCCACATGACGAGCAACCAGGGCATGGCGTGGGGATGGTTCAGCCAGTTTTCAAGCAACGACGCACCTCAGGTCCAGTCTAGCGGAGCCCCTGCAGGGAGGCACCCATTGCCCCTCGGACGACCGAACCTCGTCCGGGCCCGCCGGTTGCCGAGCCCGGGATGGGTTTGTAACCGCTTCCAACCCCCGGGGCCCTTCCGCGACGTGCGCTTCCGCACCGACGGATCGTCGGAAGGTTGGGCCGCAAAACCAGCGGTTTGCCGCCCCCGGCCCGCCCGGTAGAATGGCTCTTTCGCCCCAGGGCACCCCTTGAGGAGATCTTTCATGTCCGTTGCCGCGCTGGCTGTTCCGAGCTACGTGAAGAACCAGAAGCTCATCGCCTGGGTCGAAGAGGTGGTGGCGCTCTGCCAGCCCAAGGACGTGTACTGGTGCGATGGCTCCCAGGAGGAGTACGACCGCCTCTGCCAGATGATGGTGGACGCCGGCACCTTCAAGAAGCTCAATCCCGAGAAGCGCCCCAACTCCTTCCTGGCCCTCTCGGATCCCGGCGACGTGGCCCGCGTGGAGGACCGCACCTTCGTGTGCCCCACCCGCAAGGAGGACGCCGGCCCGAACAACAACTGGATGGATCCCCAGGAGATGAAGGCCAAGCTCCGCGGCCTCTTCAAGGGCTGCATGAAGGGCCGCACCCTCTACGTGATCCCCTTCAGCATGGGCCCCCTCGGCTCCGAGATCGCCCACATCGGCGTGGAGCTCTCCGACAGCCCCTACGTGGCCGTGAACATGCGGATCATGACCCGCATGGGCAAGGCCGTGTACGACGTGCTGGGCAACGGCGAGTTCGTGCCCGCCCTGCACAGCATCGGCGCCCCCCTGGCCGAGGGCCAGAAGGACGTGGCCTGGCCCTGCAACCCCGACAACAAGTACATCTGCCACTTCCCCGAGACCCGGGAGATCTGGTCCTTCGGTTCCGGTTACGGCGGCAACGCCCTGCTGGGGAAGAAGTGCTTCGCCCTGCGCATCGCCTCCACCATGGCCCGCGAGGAGGGCTGGCTGGCCGAGCACATGCTGATCCTGGGCATGGAGAAGCCCAACGCGAATGGTCAGGCCGAGAAGACCTACGTGGCCGCCGCCTTCCCCAGCGCCTGCGGCAAGACCAACTTCGCCATGATCCAGAGCCCCGAGGCCCTGAAGCACTGCAAGGTCACCACCGTGGGCGATGACATTGCCTGGATCAAGCCCGGGAAGGACGGCCGCCTCTACGCCATCAACCCCGAGGCCGGCTTCTTCGGCGTGGCCCCCGGCACCTCCATGAAGTCCAACCCCAACGCCATGCTCACGATCACGAAGAACACCATCTTCACGAACGTGGCCATGACCGCCGACGGCGACGTGTGGTGGGAGGGCATGACGGAGGAAGTGCCCGAGGGCCTCACCAATTGGCAGGGCCAGCCCCACGACAAGGCCTCCGGCAAGCCCGCGGCCCACCCCAACGCCCGCTTCACCGCCCCCGCCTCCCAGTGCCCCACCATCGATCCCAAGTGGGAGGATCCCGCCGGCGTGCCCATCAGCGCCTTCATCTTCGGCGGCCGCCGCGCCACCACCGTGCCCCTCGTCATGCAGGCCGTGAACTGGAGCTTCGGCGTGTACTTCGCCGCCACCATCGGCTCCGAGATGACCGCCGCCGCCGCCGGCACCATCGGCCAGGTGCGCCGCGACCCCTTCGCCATGCTGCCCTTCTGCGGCTACCACATGGGCGACTACTTCGACCACTGGCTCCAGATCGGCCGCGAGCTCACCAACCCGCCCAAGATGTTCATCGTGAACTGGTTCCGCAAGGGCTCCGATGGCAAGTTCCTGTGGCCCGGCTACACCGAGAACATGCGCGTGCTGAACTGGGTGGTGGACCGCGTCTACGGCCGCGCCTTCGCCATGGAGACGCCCCTGGGCTGGATGCCCCGCAAGGAGGATCTGGACCTGAACGGTATCAAGGGCCTGGACGAGCAGCGCTACCCCGAGCTCACCGCCATCAACAAGGACGAGTGGCGTCGGGAGCTGCTGCTGCACGAGGAGCTCTTCGAGCAGCTCTTCGACCGCCTGCCCAAGGAGTTCCCGCCCATGCGCCAGCTCCTGCTGTCCGCCCTGTGGCGCACGCCCAAGAAGATGGACATGCCCGAGGCCGACTGCTGAGGTCCCGCTGTCCCTGAAGAAGCCCCGCTCCGGCGGGGCTTCTTCGTGGAGGGCCCTACTGCTTCACATCCCTGCCCTCCAGCCCCATGCGGGTGGCCCGGGAGGTGAGGGTGGCGTTGAGCTTGGCGATGAAGGCCGCCGAGTGGCACTTCTTGCAGGTGGTGTCGCGGTTGGCCTTCGACACGGGGGAGGCCGGGTTCTTGGGGCTCACCACGTCGTGGGCCTTCCCGTGGCAGGACTGGCAGGTGGGGGCGTCCTTCTTCCCCTCCGCCAGGGCCTTGCCGTGCACGCTCCCGTGCATGCTCTCGGCCTCGTGGTGGTGGCAGCGGGCGCAGACCACGGGGGCCACGGTGTCATCGTGGGGCAGCGCCTTGATGGACCGGTGGCACTGGGTGCACTTCAGCCCGCCATGGGTCTTGGTGCGAAAGGTGTCCAGGTTCACGGTGTCGTGGCATTCGACACAATCCTTGGCCTGGGGCGGACGGTCCCCAGACGCGAACACGAGGCAGGCAGCCAGAATCCAGCTCATGGGCAGGCCCTCCGGAATCCTGAAGGATGCGCCTGTCACAGGTTGATGACCATCACAGCCCCCCGGCCCCACCTTGGGACAGCCGAAGGTCGCCATGGTCCGAATCCTCCTCAATGGAACCCCCGTCGACGCCCCCGAGGGCGCCACCCTCCTGGAGGCCCTGCGCAGCCACGGCCTGAACGTGCCCACCCTCTGCCACGACGCGCGGATGAAGCCCGCCAGCGCCTGCCGGCTGTGCGAGGTGGAGGTGGAAGGCCAGGACAAGGTGGTGTGCGCCTGCGCCACCCCCGTGGCCGAAGGGCTCGCCATCCGCACCCACGGCGAGGCCCTCGAGGGCTACCGCAAGGGCGTGGTGGAGATGCTGGCCCGGCGCTATCCCGCCGACATCCCCGCCCTGGATCCGGAGCACGCCTTCCACCGCCTCCTGGGCCACTACCAGGTGCCCGCCACCGGGGTGTGGGATCCCGCCCGCCTGGACGAGTCCCACCCCTACCTGCGCCTCGACATGAACCGCTGCGTGGATTGCTACCGCTGCGTGCACATCTGCGAGGAGGTCCAGGGCTCCAGCATCTGGAAGGTGGTGGGGCGCGGGGCCGACGCCCACGTGGAACCCGGGGAGGCCGGGCGCCTCAAGGACAGCCCCTGCCTCAGCTGCGGGGCCTGCGCGAGCACCTGCCCCACGGGGGCCATCCAGGACTGGGCCCTCTACCGGCACGGCCATCCCGTGAGCTGGACCCGCACCATCTGCTCCTACTGTGGCACCGGCTGTGAGCTGGAGGTGGGCACGGTCAACGACCGCCTCGTGGACATCCGCCCCTCCAAGGCCTCGCCCGTCAATGAAGGGCACCTCTGCGTGAAGGGCCGCTTCGGCTTGGGCTTCAACGACGCCGAGGACCGCATCACCGTGCCCATGGTCCGCCGCGGCGGGCAGTGGGAGGCCGTGAGCTGGGACGAGGCCCTGGATGCGGCCGCGGACCTGCTCTCCCGGGTGAAGGAGGCCCACGGGCCCGCCGCCATCGGGGTGCTGGGGTCCTCCCGGGGCACCAATGAGGAGGCCTTCCTCACCCAGAAGCTGGCCCGGGTGGCCCTGGGCACCGGCAACGTGGATTGCTGCGCCCGGGTCTGCCACGCCCCCAGCGCCGCCGGCCTGGGCCTGGCCCTGGGCACGGGTGCGGCCACCAACAGCTTCGCCGATGTGGATCAGGCCGGCCTGGTGATGGTGGTGGGCGCCAACCCCACGGAGAACCACCCCATCGTGGGCCTGCGCATCAAGCACCGGGCCCTGGCGGGCATGCCCCTCATCGTCATCGATCCCCGGCGCACGGAGCTGGCGGCCCTGGCCACCGTGCACCTCGCGCCGCGCCCCGGCACGAACATCCCGCTCTTCCTGGCCCTGGCCCACGTCATCGTCACCGAGGGGCTCGAGGATGCCGCCTTCGTGGCCGCCCGCACCGAGGGCTTCGCGGCCTACCGGGAGTCCCTCCTCGAATGGACGCCGGAGCGGGCCGCCGAGGCCTGCGGCGTGGCCGCCGAGGACATCCGGAAGGCGGCGCGCCTCTACGCCACCACGGCGCCCGCCTACATGTGCAACGGCCTGGGCGTCACCGAGCAGGCGCAGGGCAGCGACGGGATCCTCGCCCTCGTGCACCTGGCCCTGCTCACGGGGAACCTGGGCAAGCCCGGCAGCGGCGTGAACCCCCTCCGGGGCCAGAACAATGTGCAGGGCTGCGCCCAGATGGGCTGCGAGCCCAAGCGCCTCACGGGGTACCAGCCCTACGACCAGGTGGTGGCCAAGCACGAGGCCCTCTGGGGCCCCCTGCCCCCGCCCGGGCTGGACCTCCTGGAGATGCTCGATGCCGCCGCTGAGGGCCGCCTCAAGGCCATGCTCGTGTTCGGCTACGACCTCTACATGAGCACCGCCCACGCCCACGGCACAGCCCGGGCCCTGGCCCAGCTGGAGGGCATGGTCGTGGTGGACCTCTTCATGACGGAGACGGCCAGGGCCTTCGGCACCGTGTTCCTGCCCGCGGCCAGTCCCTTCGAGAAGGGCGGCACCTTCATGAACGGGGAGCGCCGGGTCCAGAAGGTGCGGGCCACCGTGGCCCCCCGGGGCCAGAGCCGCAGCGACCTGGACATCCTCCTGGCCCTGGCCCAGCGGCTGGGGGCGGGGGACGCGTTCCGCTACCACGACGCCGAGGAGGTCTGGAACGAGGTGCGCAAGCTGTGGCCCGCCGTGGCCGGCGTGGCCTACCACCGCCTCGACCGCTCCGGCGGCCTGCAGTGGCCCTGCCCCGATGAGCTCCACCCGGGCACCGCCATCCTCCACAAGGAGGGGTTCCCCGTAGGCCCCAAGGCCCAGCTGCGGCCCCTCACCTGGACCCCCAGCCGGGAGGTGCCGGATGCCGACTTCCCCTTCATCCTCAACACGGGCCGGTCCCTGCAGCACTTCAACGCCGGCACCATGACGGTCCGCACGGAGAACACCCGCCTCACCCGGGATGACCTCCTGGAAGTGAACCCGGCGGACGCCGAGGCCCTTGGGCTGCTGGAGGACGAGGAGGTCACCGTGGAGAGCCGCCACGGTCGCTTCCAGGCCCACGTGCACCTCACGGATCGGGTGCGCCCGGGCGAGCCCTTCGGCATCTTCCACAACGCCAAGGCCATGCTGAACCACGCCACCGGCCCGGGCCGGGACCCCAAGACCCACACCCCGGAGTTCAAGCGCACGGCCGTGCGGATCCTGAAGACGGTCGGGGTTTAAAAGGCGGGAACGCGAATAAAAAATCCCCGGGTTGGGAATCCGGGGCGTTCAGGGACCCCGACCGCTCCGATGCCCACCGATTTCCATTCGCGCCATTCGCGCCATTCGCGTTCCCGACACCCCCGCTGCCGACCGGCGCTATCCTCCTAGGATGGCCACTGAACAGCTCCCGGGCTCCTACTGCCAGAACTGCCTCGCCTGGAACCCCGGCGACCGTGAGACCTGCCTCAAGTGCGGGACCCGGCTGATGATCGTGCTGGGCGACCAGACCTGGGAGGAGGAGGCCGAGGAGGATGGGGGCGAGGACCTCGAAGAGCACCTCCTGGAGCGCATCACCAACCTGGAGGAGGGCCTCCGCCGGGTCGAGACCTACCTGGAGACCGTGAGCGACCAGCTGGCGAAGCTGGAGCGCTCCGAGGTGATGCTGCGCAACGGGCTCATGGCCCTCGTGCAGGAGATGGACGCCCACAAGCAGCTCGATCCCCAGGCCTTCAGCGAGCGCTGGGAGCACCTGGTGGATGAGAACCTGCACCTGATCCGGGCCCGGGAGCTCTTCACCCGCTACCGCGCCCGCATCCTCCCCATCGCCCGCCCCAAGAGCATGGCCCAGCTCCGGCGCGCCCTGGCGGAGACCGCCGCCCTCCTGGAGCAGGGCAACCTGCCGGAGGCCGCGGACCGGCTGGAGGAGGCCCTCCAGCAGGACCCCAAGAACTACGAGCTGCTCTTCACGGTGGCCAGCCTCCAGGAGGCCGCCCAGGCCTGGGAGACCGCGGAGACCCTGGCCCGCAAGGCCATCCAGCTCAGCCCCCGCCACTTCGAGGCCTGGATGATGCTGGGCCGCCTGATCATGGATGATCCCGACCGCGCCGACGAGGCCGTGGAGGCCCTGAACAAGGCCGCGGACCTCCGCCCCGACGACGCCGAGCCCCGCCTGCTGCTGGCGGAGCTGCTGGAGCACCAGGAGGACCTGCAAGGCGCGCTGGAGGCCGCCACCGAGGCCGTGGCCCGCCGCCGGGATGGGGAGACCCTGCTCCGCCTGGGCTCCGTGCACCTGGCCCGCGGCGAGGGCGCCAAGGCCGTGGCCATCTTCAAGGATGCCACCGAGCTGCTGCCCGGGGATGCGGGCGTCCGCGAGCACCTGGCCGAGGGCTACCTCGTGCAGGGCGAGCGCTCCAAGGCCTTCGCCATCCTCCAGGAGCTGCTGCAGCAGCACCCCGGCGACCACGACCTGCTGCTGCTGCTCGATGCGGAGAACGTCGTGCAGCTGCGCACCGCGCGGGACGGCAAGCCCGGCACCCAGGGGCTCCTGGACGAGGTGGAGACCCTCCTCACCGAAGGGCTCCTCGAAGAGGCCGACCAGATCCTCCGCCGGGTGAAGCGGAAGGGCGGCAGCGAGCGCTCCGACTGGCTGGAGCTGCGCATGGACTTCCAGCGGGATCCCGAGAACCACCTGGAGGATGCCCTCGCCTTCAGCCGCAGCCAGCGCCACCCGCGCCTCTGCTTCCAGGCCCTGCGCCTGGTGCTGGAGCACGCCATGGGGACCAACGACGAGGCCCTGATCCAGCGGGGGCTGGAGACCTTCCTGCAGGCCCACCCCAAGAGCAGCGGCGCCTTCGAAGCCGCCCTGATGCGGGCCGCCCACAAGCTCCTCCACCAGCCCGTGGATGAGGCGGACCTCCGGGAGGTGAAGCGCCTGGCCTCCCAGCCCCTCCCCGGCCTCGAGTCCCGCTCCCGAGGGCTCCTGGGCCAGTACCTCCTCGCCCTCCAGAAGCCCCAGGAGGTCCTGGAGCTCCTGGATCCGGTGCTGGAGAAGGAACCCACGGTCATGAACCACTTCCAGCTGGGCGCCGCCCTGGCGCAGCTGGGGGACAAGAAGGAGGCCCAGGGCGTGCTCCGGGCCGGCCTGGAGGCCGATGAGGGGGACCTGAGCGAGGAGCAGGCCCAGAGCGTGCGGAACCAGATCCAGGGGCTGCTGAAGGAGCTGGGCACCAAGGCCTGAGGGGCGCGCCCCCCCCAAAGCGACCCCGGTCAAGGCCTTCTTTGTTGACACATTTGGTCAACATTAGACAATGGAAGGTCGGGGGGACCCTCCATGAGCCAGGCCCTGCAAGGCCTTACCAGCCAGGAATACAAGTACGGCTTCGTGACGGACATCGACACGGAGTCCGTGGCCGCG
>JBGASN010000006.1:0-117430 GCA_044229665.1 Holophagaceae bacterium | reverse complement strand
CCGGTCATCTCCCGGGGGGCGCTGATGGGCTGCATGCCCTGGGCGTCGGTCCACATGTCGCCCTTGGCCTGCACGGCGCTGGGAGCCACCAGCTCGGCCCCGGCAGGCAGGTTGGCCACGTGGCCCACGCGCCCGGTGTGCATCACCTGCGCGAAGATGGCGCCGCCCTGGGCGTGCACGGCATCCGCCACGAGCTTCCACCCCGCCACCTGGGCTTCGCTGAACAGCCCGGGAATGCGCGCGTAGCCCAGGGCCTCGGGCGCGGGACTGGTGCCCTCGGTGATGAGCAGCCCGCCCGTGGCGCGCTGGGCGTAGTACTCCGCCATGAGGGTGTTGGGCACGTTGTCGATGGCCCGGCAGCGGGTCATGGGGGCCATGACCACGCGGTTGCGAAGGGTCAGGCGGCCAAGGCGAGCGGGTTCGAAGAGGGACATGGACATGGGGGCTCCTGGATTGAACGTTCGAACATCCAATCTTGAAGCCCCCGCCCAGCTCAGCAAGTAGGCACCTGGAGGTGCGTCCAGAATTCCCTCAGTCCCGCGCCTCGCAGGCGTGGGCCCGGAATTGCTGGGGCACGAACCCCGGCAGTTCCGCCTCGCCGAAGGCGAACACGAACCACTGGTTGGGGTTCTCGATCCCGGCGGGGTGCAGGCTATCGGTGACCACGGCCTGGTAGTCGTTGTCGTTGGCCAGGAAGAGGGTGTGCTTCACCACGCCCTCCACCATCACATCGGGACCGAAGCAGAGGCCCTCTAGCTTGGCGGGGATGTCCTCCGCGCGGATTCCGGCGGCGGTGAGCTGCTGCACCACATCCAAGAAGAGGGTCTTGGTTACGGCCTTGGAAGCCAGGGCCGCTGCACCTTCGAGGCCGCCCACCTCCTCGGCCCCTTCCAGGTCGATCCGGTAGAGGCGCTTGTACGCCGCGGCGCTGCCATCACCAAGGCCCTTGCCATCCCGTTCATCCAGGAGGAATTCATGATCATTGATGGCCACGATCTCGCTCACGGTGGGGTACTTGGGCTTGGTGGCGGACCCCAGGTTGGTCAGGGGGTAGGCGAACTCCTTCACAGCGCCCGTAGCGAGGTCGATGCGCACCAGGCGGGTGGTGGCCCCGCTGGTGCCGCCATCCTGGATCAGGGGGCTTTGCATCACGCCCACGAGGGCCTTCCCATCGGGCGTGATGGCGAGCCCTTCCATGCCCTTGTTGGCCACCCGGCCCTGGGCGTTGCCGACGATCTCATCATCCCCATGGGAGGAGAGGCGGCTCACCGCGAACTTGGCGGGCAGGGGGATGGTGCGGAGCCGGCGGCCGGATTCCCGATCGACCTCCACCACGAAGGGGCCGTACTCATCGGTGATGTACACCTTGCGTCCATCCCGGGAGACGCGGATGCCTTCGGGATCCAAGCGGCCATGGCGGGCGGAGGTGGAGGGCAGCGCCGGATCGAAGGCATCGGAACGGCCCGTGAAGTAGAAGTGGTGCCCCTGGTTCAGGGACGGCTGGGCGGCCCCGTAAACCAGCGGCTGGTGGCTCCACAGAAGGGTGGTGTCCCGCACGAAGGGGGTGAGCACGAAGGGCAGCGCGCTACCCGCGTCGGCGGGTTGGAGGCGGAGGTCCAGGGTGTGGAAACGGGGGATGTAGGAGGCCGTGTCATCCACGGCGGGATTCCAGGGCTGGGCATTGGGGCCGCGATCCGGCAGGGCCAGGAAAGTGGTACCCCCGGCGTAGGCGAGTCCGGACCCCAGGCCGCCCAGGCGGTTGCCGGGCACCCCGTTCTCCAGAGGAGCGGCGGTGGCGGCGCTCAGGTCCTGGTAGGTTCCGCTGAGTTTGCCGATGGCGATCAATCGGACCTGGGCTTGGGCCAGGGTGGTCGCGGCGGCGAGGAGGAGCAGGAGGCGGGGGAGGGTCATGGGGTCCTCTCGGGGGGTGTCCAACCACCCTCCGCTGCGGCTGGAACTTCCCCGTGACGCCCGGGACAAGCTTCTGTGCGGGAGCCCTAGCCCCGCAGCGCCCCCAGCGCCCGCTGGAGCTCCGCCTTCATGGCCTCCGGGGAATCCGCGCGGTACCAGGCGCCGTGCCCCGGCAGCACCCAGGTGAAATCGAAGGCCAGCAGCTTCTCCAAGCTGCGGAGCTGGGTGGGCCAGTCGTGCCAGCAGTAGGTCTTCGACGCGGAGAGCCGCCCGGCCGTGGGGTTCCACCACAGATGATCGCCGGTGAACAGAAAGCGGTTCCGGTAGAGGAGGCAGAGGCTCCCGGGGCTGTGACCCGGGGTGGGGATGAGGAGGAGGTCCTCCTCCAGGGGGACCGGGTCCGAGCCGGTGACGTAGTGTTCCAGCCCACGGAGCCCGTCGTCCCGGTGCATCACCCGGCGGCACCCGAAGTTCGCCTGGATGGCCTGGTGGTCGGCCACGTCGTCCCGGTGGCTTAGCACCATCCACTTGATCCCCCCCAGGGCATCGAGGCGCTGCAGGAGGGGCGGCGCGGCGCGGGGGCTGTCGAAGAGCACGTTGCCCCCGGGGCGCTGGATGAACCAGCTGCGGCCGCCGAAGCTGCGCTCCGATGCATAGCCGCAGTAGGCGACCTCATCTTCGAGGGGAACCGGGAAGTCCGTGGCTGCAGCCCTGAGGAAGGCCTTGTCCTCCGTGCCGATGGCCGCCACCGGGCAGGCCACGAGGGCCTGGGCGGCCTTCCGCCGCAGGGCGTCGCCCTCGGGCTGGCGGTGCACCACGGCGTGGTCCCCGGCATCCGCGAAGATCTCCGGGGCGTAGTCATAGCAGGTGCCGCAGTCGATGCAGGCCCGGTCCACGAAGTAGGATCCGGGGGCGTTGTCGGGGTGGGCGTTCGGGCGCTTCGCCATCACCCCACGATGCGCTCGATCTCCTGCTTGGCAAGGTACTGGGTGTGCAGGGCCCACATGTGATCCGCCAGGAGGTCGGGATCAAAGGCCGTGCCCGGCTGGATGAACCCCCGGATGGTCAGGGTGGCGGCGCGGATGCCCGAGCCCTCCAGTTCCTTGGCCAGGGAGAGGAGGAGGCTGCGCTGGGCGGCCTTGCCCACGCCCAGGCTGGCCCCGGTGGCGGTGGGGTTCAGGGCGCTTCCGCCCCCCGTGAGCAGGATGCTTCCGTGCCCCGCCACGCGCATGGCCGGGAGCACCGCCTGGATGGCCATGAGGAAGCCCTCGGCATTGGCCCGCAGATCCGCTTCGAAGGCCGCCGGCAGCAGGCGGCTCACGGGGGCCTCGTGGGACACGGAGGCGTTGAAGATCAGGGTCTCGGGGTGACCGAGGAGCCCCTTCACATCGGCGAGGGCTTCCCGGAACACCTCGGGGTTGCCCGTGTGGGCGGTGAACGCACGGGCGGTGGCCCCTCCGGCATCCAGCGCCGCCACGGCGCGTTCCAGGAAGGCCTCATCCTCCCCCACCAGGGCGAGGCGGTAACCTTCCCGGGCCCAGCGGCGCGCCAGGCTCAGGCCCAGGCCGGGCCCGATGCCGACGAGCAGCAGCAGGGGGGATGGATCGACCACGCGGCACCTCCATCCCCATCCTGACTCAGGTGGCTCACCAGTGGATCACAAGGCTTTCCATCGGGAGGCGCACCTTCTTCGCGGCGGCGTAGGGGTCACCCTCGGCCCGGTAGCCCAGCGCGCACACAGCGATGGACCGGTAATCACCCGATTCCAGGCCCAGGATGCGGTCGTAGGCCGTGGGATCCATCCCTTCGATGGGGCACGCATCGATCCCCAGGAGGGCCGCCGAGAGCATGAGCTGCCCGAAGGCGATGTAGGCCTGCCGGCCGGCCCACTCGGGAATGGGGGCGCCCTTCACGTCGTCCACCAGGTTCGCCACCATCAGCGACCGGTACCCGGCGAGGTCTTCAGGCTTCTGCCCGCGCACCTCGGCGATGCGGGCGATGTAGTCGTCCACGTAGGCGGGCGTCATGTCCTTGCGGGCCAGGAAGACCACCAGATGGCTGGCGTCCGTGATCTGGGACTGGCCCCAGGAGGCGGGGCGGAGCTGGGCCCGGAGCTGGGGATCCTCCACCACCAGGAACTGGTAGGGCTGCAGGCCGTAGCTGGAGGGGGTGAGCACCAGTGAGGCCTCCAGGGCCTTCCAGGTGGCTTCGGGGATCGTGCGGGTGGGATCGAAGGCCTTGGTGGCGTAGCGCCAGTTCAGGGCCTCCAGGAGGGTGTCGGGGGTGACGGTGTCGAGGGTCGCGGTGGACATGGGAGCTCCGGGGAGACAGGCGAAGCCGGACCGGGTGGGGCCCGGCTGCGCAGGGGGTTGGGAAGGATCAGGCCTGGAAGGCGGCCTTGGCTTCGGTGAGGAAGGCGTCGAGGCTGCGGGCGGGGTGGCCGGCGACGAGGGGCACGGTCTGGGTGGTGAGGTCCGCGAGACCGCGGCGCACCAGCTGGTTCAGGGTGGTCAGGGCCCAGGCGTAGTCCGCGGGGAAGCCCATGCCGGTCATGGCCTGGTAGGCGGCCTCGTCGGGCACGGGCACGTAGCCCACCTCGCGGCCCAGGAGGCCGGAGAGCTTCGCGGTGACGTCGGCGTAGGAGAGCGCCTCGGGGCCCGTGAGGTCGTAGATGCGGCCCTCATGGCCCGCCTCCGTGAGGGCGGCCACGGCCACATCGGCGATGTCGCGCACGTCCACCCACCCCAGCTTGGCGGTGCCGGCGTTGGCGTACACGGGCTGGCCGGCCTTGATGGCGGGCGCGTTGTAGAGCACCCAGTTCTGCATGAAGAAGCAGGGGCGCACGCTGGTCCAGGCCAGGCCGCTGGCCTCCAGGAGGCGCTCCACCCGGGCGTGGCCCCGGAGGAAGGGATTGGTGGAATCGGCCTGGGCGCCGATGGCGGAGAGCTTCACCACCTTCGTCACCCCGGCGGCCTGGGCCGCGGCCACGGCGGGGGCTTCCGCGACGTAGGGATCGGCGGAGGAGGAGAGCAGGAAGAGGGTGTCGATGCCCTTGAGCGCGGTACCGAGGTCCGCAAGGTCGCCGCGAACGACGGTGACGCCCTTGGCGGTCAGGGACTGGGCGGAGGCTTCGCTGCGGGCCAGGGCCTTGAAGGGGGTGCCCTTGGCGAGCAGCGCGTCGATGAGGGCCTGCCCGACTTTGCCCGTGGGACCGGTGACGAGGATCATGGGAGCTCCTTGAGGAGGGAGGGGGATGAGGAAAGGGCGGCGTTGGCCCGGCGGTGCCGGGTGGCGGCCAGGTATTCGGTGGTCATGTCGGGGGTGAGGAGCTCCAGCAGCACCCGGTTCTCGATCCAGAACTCGATCACCCGGAAGCTGCCCCGGGAGAGCTCCAGGGCCCGCCAGCCCTCGCGGGCGGCCAGCGCGCGGATGTCCTCCGCCGAGCGGGGCACGGAGACCGCGGCATGGGTGGCCGTGTGCCCCGTGGCGTGGGGGTTGTGGCGGAAGTTCGCCTGCCCGGCGCCCGGGTCCGGCACCATCTCGGTGCCCTCGGGGTAGACCTCGAGGGCGCTCCCGTGGGCATCCCCCATCCAGGCGATGTAGGAATCCCCGTGGGGCCCGAACGCGGACAGGGACCCGCCGAAGAGCTCCACCAGCACCTGGGCCACGTGCAGCGGCTGCCGGGCGGGGATCGAGAGGTGGTGGATCATGGTCAGAGGGCCTGCTCGACGAAGGCCTTGAGGCTGGCCTTGGGCTGGGCGCCCACGAGCTTGCCCACGGGCTGGCCGTCCTTGAAGAGCAGGAGGGTGGGGATGGACATGATCCCGAAGGACCCGGCCACCTCCGGGTTGTCATCGACATTGACCTTGGCGATGCGGGCCTTCCCCTCCAGCTCGCCCGCCAGCTCATCGAGGGTGGGGGCGATCATCTTGCAGGGGCCGCACCAGGGGGCCCAGAAGTCGACGAGGGTGACGCCCTGGGCCACGGTGGCCTTGAACTCGGCGTCGGTGATGGCGGAAACGAGGGCGGACATGATGTTTCTCCTTGCGACCCTTGCATTCGAATGGGCCGTGAGGGATACTTTAGGTGCTTACTCTCTTTTGGAAAGTAGGCACTATTTCGGAAGGTAGGCACCCGATGGTAACCAAAGGCTCCGACGGCAAGGTCTGCCCCACCAACCTGCTCCACGCCGCATGCCCCACGCGCATGGTGCTGGATCTGGTGGCGGACAAGTGGACGACCCTGATCATCTACCTGCTGGGCAGCGGCACGAAGCGCTACGGCGAGCTGCAGCGCGAGGTGGGCGGCATCAGCCAGAAGATGCTCACGCAGACGCTGCGCAAGCTGGAGGAGGATGGGCTCGTGAAGCGCACCATCTATCCCGAGGTGCCCCCCCGCACCGAGTACAGCCTCACCCCCCTCGGCGAGTCCCTTAAGGAGCCCCTGGGCGGCCTCGCCAAGTGGGCCATCGAGCACCTCCCCGAAGTGGAGAAGGCCCGCAAGGCCCACGCGCGCAAGAAGGGGCCCGAATCGCTCACCGCATGAGGCTCAGGAGATCCCCGGAAGCCCCACGGCCGCGACTTCGGACCTCCGCATCCAGGCCAAGTGGCCCTCTGGGCCGGATTCCATTGACGAATGCCACGACCTTGCCGGTATAGGAACACTTCCTGACTGGAATATGTATTAGGATCTCCTTGTCCCTAGCTTCACCAGGGATCCAAAGGATCCATTCATGGCTTCGCTCCGCACGCCGCGTTCTGGCATTCAGGCCAGCCTCATCCTTCTTCTGATCGGGCTCGTCCTCGCCTGTGGAGGCGGTGGGTCCTCCGCGGCGCCCACGAGCACCCAACCCCCTGGCCCACCGGCCGGAACCCCCTCGATCCATTACCTGAATGCCCTCGTGCGCTCGGACTTCGGAGTGCCCATGCAACCTCAGGTTCCTGTGGTGCAAGCCCTTGTGGGACCCATTTCCATTGCCCCCGACCTTCCGGCCGGGCTCAGTTTCGATCCCACCACCGGGGTGGTTCAAGGTACGCCGCTCGCCGCACTCCCCCGAACCACCTTCAAAGCGTCTTCCACCTATACGGGTGGCATCGCCGAGGGAACCTTCGACCTCGAAATCCGCCCTCCTACCATCTTCGCGCAAGAAGAATCCTTTTATGGGCAAGGGGGCCAGCGGGCTTCGGTCACACCCCTTCCCAACATGCGGTATCAGTGGTCAATCCAGGGGCTTGACGCTTCCGCCCGAATCGACGGGAGCGCGACTGAAACCGTCGTGCACTACACCACGGGTGACCTCCGGGGGGCCTTCCAACTCAGTGTCCGTGTGGAAGCACCATCGGGTCATGCATGTGAATCCACTCGCACTTTGAAGGTTGTCGGGGGGAAGTTCCTGAAGGACGTCTTCACGTCCGAGCAGAGGGCTGGACACACAGCTACGGCGCTCAAAGATGGAAGGGTCCTGGTCGTAGGAGGTGAAGGGGCCCTGGGGCCAGCCGTGGCCACCGCAGAGCTATTCGATCCCTACACCCGTACATGGGCCCCGGTAGGCAGTCTTTCCCACGCCCGCTTCTACCATGCGGCCGTCCTTCTCAACGACGGCAGGGTGCTGGTTGCAGGTGGGAAGGATGAGAATCGAAACCTGCTCTCCAGCGCAGAGATCTTTGATCCCGCCACCCATGCCTGGGCCATGGCGCCCGACCTTCCGTTCACCGCCCACTCGCCGGCCGCGACCCTGCTTCTGGATGGGGACGCGCTGTTCGTCGGTGGGGCGGATGCGCAGAATTACCCTGTGGCCCACGCCGCGCGTTTCAACCCCGCATCGGGCGAGTGGACCCCGGTCGGGGACCTCGTGAGGGGAAGGATGTACCACACAGCTACGACCATGAAGGATGGTTCCGTCATGGTCATCGGCGGCACGACCGGCTATTTCGCAGAGATCCTCAATAGCGTTGAGCAATTCTCACCCGCCAAGAATACGTGGGCCAACGGGCGTCCGCTCCTCGCGGCGCGTAGTCACCATACGGCCACCCGGCTTCGGGACGGCAGGCTTCTGGTGGTGGGAAGCGGAAATAGCGACCTGGAAGCGGAGATTTTCGACCCCGGGACTCGGCAATGGACCCGAACGGGGGACATGACCGAAGGCCGGGACTACCACGCCGCAACCCTGCTTGAGGATGGGAGGGTGCTTGCCGCAGGTGGGGGGAGCGCCTGGGCCTGCAGCGCGGAGATCTACGATCCGACCTCCAACACGTGGATCCCCAGCGCTCCGATGGACACCACGACCCGGGCCAATGTGACCCTCACGGTGCTGCCAGGTGGTGATGTCCTGTTTGTGGGTGGCTCCAGCATCTATGGATATTCGTTTGCCGATCCCGAGATTTTCAATGCAGTGACCCAGACCTGGAGCCACGGAGGCCCGCCCCACCTGGACCGGTTCCTCCACACATCCACCCTGTTGGAAAGTGGTTCCGTTCTCATTGCCGGGGGCTTTGAGAGCTTCGGGCATGGGGGAGCCCTCAACACCGTCCTTCGGTTTGATCCCCTCGCCGAGACCCCCTGGTCCGCGGGCCCATCCATGGTGTCGCGGCGGTATGGTCATTCTGCTGCCGTGCTGCCGAATGGAGCGCTCCTCACCGTTGGGGGGAAGGACCAGGACTTTGAGCTTCGCACCATTGAGCTGTATGAGGATGCAACTCCAGGTTGGACCCTGGCCCCCGACTTCCCCGGCGTGGGCAGGCAAGAGCAAGCGCTCTCCTCATTTTCGAACGGGGATCTCCTGGTCAGTGGAGGTTTGTCCGCCTGGGACACTCCATTGGGAGACGCCTTTCGATTCGATGCAACGACGATGACCTGGGCGGACGTCGCTCCCATGGCCATCGCCCGCAGGGCGCACACCTCGATTCGTTTGCCCAATGGCTCGCTGCTGGTCACCGGGGGCGCCACGGATACCGAATACCTGTTCAGTACCGAGGTATTCACTCCGGGGTCCGGAACCTGGGGCGCGGGGCCAAGCCTTTTGAGAGCTCGGATGTACCACTGCGCGACTTCCTTGGATGACGGTCGGGTCCTTGTCTCTGGCGGGCAGGACAGCACGGGGCCTTTGGCTGTCTCTGAAATCTACGACCCCGCATCCAATGCCTGGCAACCCATCCAGGGCATGCTGGCTGCCCGGTTGTGGCACACCTCCACCCTCGCTGGGGATGGAAGCATCTTGGTGGTCGGTGGCCTGGGAGCGGATGGTTCCACCCTCCATGGTGGGGAGGTCTACAACCCATTGGTGGACAGTTGGACCAGCACCGGTCGGATGGCGTCCCCCCGAAGCAGCCATTCGGCAGTCAAACTCCTGGATGGCCGCATTCTCATCACGGGTGGGGATCTGGGCTACATCCCGGAATATTGGAAACCCTGAAGCCTGGAATCTGCTGCGCCGCCCGGATTTCTCAGCGCCTGAGCCGCGCCAGATCCTCCGGGGTATCGAGGTCTTCGCCTCCGCGGGGGAAGGCCAGGGTCCGTGCGCCCTTCAGCAGGTCCCGCGCCCCCTTGTCTCCCTTGCAGCGGCGCAGGGCCGGAAAGGATGATCGCGGGAAGACGGCCGGGATCCCCACCTGCCCTTCGTAGGCGCTGGCCAGGGCGCCCGTCCCCGAGGGGAAGTCCGCGACCAACCTCCGCAGCAGCGCCGTGTCCACGGCCACCTGGTCCACCGTGAGGAGCAGCACCGCCTCCGCGCCCTCGGGCAGGGCCCCCACCCCGGCCCGGATGGAGGCGCCCATGCCTTCCGCCGCATCCGGGTTCACGCAGAGCTGCACCTCCAAGCCCTCCAGCACGGCGCTCAGGCGCGCGTGCTCCGGGGGCACCACGGCCACCACGGGGCGGCAACCGGCCTCCAGGGCCATTCGCACGGCCCGCCGCAGCAAGGCCTCCCCCGCCAGCTCCACCAGCTGCTTGGGCTGCCCCAGGCGCCGCGAGGCGCCCGCTGCCAGCACCACGGCCGCGATCATCGGGCCTCCGAGAGGGGCCGGCCTGAGCCGCCCAGCAGCGCGGCCTGCACCTCGGCGAGGATGGCCAGGGCCACGGCCTCCGGCGCCCGGGAGCCCAGATCCAGGCCCACGGGCGCCCGCAGCCGCGGGTCCGTGATCCCCAGCTCCGCCACCATGCGTGCGCACCGGGCCCGGGAGCCCATGAGGCCCACATAGCCCACCGGGGTGGCCAGCAGGTGCCGCAGCGTCTCCTGATCCTTGAGGTAGTTGTGGGTGAGCAGCACCGCCCCGCTGCGGGCGTCCAGGGGCAGCTGAGGGATCACCTGGGCCGGATGCCCCGCCCGGAGGGCATCGGCCGAGGGGAAGCGTTCCCGCGCCACGAAGGCGGGGCGGTGATCGACGACGCCCACGGACCAGCCCAGGCCCTTGGCCAGGTCCACCAGGAGCCGGGTGTCCTCGTCGCCCCCCCAGAGCCAGAGGGCCACCGGGGGCGGGAGGGCCTCCACGGCGGGATGCGCCTCACCTTCGGCCAAGATCCGGAAGGCCTCCTCCGGGGTGGCGGGCAGACCCACCCGCGCGGTACGTCGCGCCGCCCACGCGGTGGCGACCGCGTCCATCCACGGGGGCACGCCCTGGAGGCGCTCCACCCGCACCGTGAGCACGCCCTCGCAGCCCATGCCGCTGCCCCACACGAGGTCGGCGTCGCCGCGCAGATCGTAGGTGAGGAGCCGCGACCGGCCATCGGCCAGAACCTCCCGGGCGCGGCCCAGGACCTCACCCTCCAGACACCCGCCGCTGAGGCTGCCCCGGAGCACGCGATGCCCATCCGTGAGCAGCCGGGCGCCGGGCCGGCGGTAGGCGGCCCCCTCGACCCGCACCAAGGTGGCGAGGGCGAGGGGCTCGGGACCGGCCTGGAGGAGCCGGTGGATGTCCTGCAGCTCCTTCACGCCTTCAGGACCTTCTCCGGCGTGAAGGGCATGCTGCGCAAGCGCTTCCCGGTGGCCGCGAACACGGCGTTGGCCACGGCCGGGGCCAGGGGTGGCAGGCCCGGCTCGCCCACCCCGCCGGGGGGCAGATCGCTGGGCACCATGTGGACCTCCACCCTGGGCATGTCCTGAATCCGAAGCACGGGGTAGTCCTTGAAGGCCTGCTGCACCACCCGGCCCTTGTCGATCGTGATCTCGCCGGTGAGCGCGGCGGAGAGGCCATAGGCCACGGCCCCCTCGAACTGGGCCTTCACGTTCAGCGGATTGAGCACCATGCCGCAGTCCACGGCGCAGACCACGCGGTGCACTTTGATGGTGCCATCGGGCTTCACCTCCACCTCGGCCACCTCGGCGGCATAGGTGCCGCACTCCAGGTAGGGATGGGCCGCGATGCCGCGCCCCCAGCCCTTGGACATGGGCTTGCCCCAGTCGGCCTTGGCGGCGGCCAGTTCCAGCACCGCCTTCAGGCGTTGGGGGTCCACCGTGTCGTGCCCCACCTTGGTGGGCCCGGCGTGCATGAGCTCCAGGCGGAAGGCCAGGGGATCCTTGCCCGCGGCCTGGGCCAGCTCGTCGAGGAAGCACTCGGTGGCGAAGGGATTGAAGCTGGCCGCCACGGCCCGCCAGAACCAGAGGGCCACGGGTGTGTCCGACTGGGCCCACTGCACGTCCAGGTTCGGGATCGCATAGGCCAGGTCCGCGGCGCCGGAGATCTCGGCGGCCTCCACGGGCCAGGGGAACTTGTTGGCCGCCGCGATGGAGGGCCCCGCGAAGCGGTGCCGCCAGGCCACGGCCTTGCCGGCGGCGTCGAGCCCGCCCTCCAGGTGGTGGAGGGTGGCGGGCCGGTAGCCGTCGTGGCGCATGTCATCGGGGCGCGTCCACTGTACCTTCACGGGGGCGCCCACGGCCTTGGAGCAGGCCACGGCATCCAGCATGAAGTCGCCCATGGCGCGCCGCCCGAAGCCGCCGCCCAGGAGGGGCACATTCACCTCCACCTGCTCCGGTTTGAGGCCGGTGATGGCCGTGATCCCCGCCATGGCCCAGCCGGGGCCCTGGCTCGGCGCCCAGATGGTGCAGCGGTCCGCCTTCACATCGGCCACGGCCACCATGGGCTCCATGGTGGCGTGGGCCAGGAAGGGGGCGTCGTAGGTGGCTTCCAGCTTCTTCGCGGCGCCAGCGAGGCCCTTGGCGGCGTCGCCTTCGGTGCGCACGGCCTTGCCCGGGGTCTTGAGCCGATCTTCGAACTGGGTGCGGATCGAGGCGGAATCCACCCCGGCGGACGGCCCCAGGTCCCACTCCACCTTCAGGAAGTCCCGACCGGAGAAGGCGCTCCAGGTGTCCGTGGCCACCACGGCCACGCCGCTGGGCACCTGCACCACGTTCTTCACGCCCGGCTGTTTCAGGGCCCGGGAGGCGTCGAAGGACTTCACCTTCCCGCCGAACACGGGGCAGCGCTCGATGCTGGCCACGAGCATGCCCGGCACCTTCACATCGGTGCCGAACTGGGCGCGGCCCGTGACGATGTCAGGGCCATCCAGGCGGCGGGCATCCTTCCCGAGGATCTTGAAGTCCTTCCGGGCCTTGAGGGCGGGCTTGGCCGGGGCCGAGACCTTGGACGCCGCGGCCACCAGCTCGCCGAAGCCGGCCTTCTTGCCGCCAGGGCCGTGCAGGAAGCCCTTCTCAGCCCGGCAGTCGGCCTTGGCGACCTTCCAGGTGTCGGCGGCGGCCTGCAGGAGCATCTCCCGGGCCTGGGCCCCCACGGTGCGGAAGGCCTCCGTGGTGCTTCGGGTGGTCTGGCTGCCGCCGGTGACGCCCAGGTCGCCGAACTTCTTGGCGGTGCTGGCCTGCTTCACCTTCACCTTCGACCAGTCGGCCTCCAGCTCCTCGGCCACGGCCATGGCCATGCTGGTGCGGACGCCCTGGCCCATCTCGCTGCGGGTGGCCCACACGGTGACGGTGCCATCGGCCCCGATGGCCAGCCAGGCGTTGGGTTCGAAGGGGGCGGCCTTCGGCGCGGCCTTGGCCTCGAAGCCCTTGAGGCTCAGGGGCACGTGGAAGGCCAGGGTGAGGGCGGCGGAGTCCTTGAGGAAGTCGCGGCGGGAGGTCACTTGGCACCTCCCGTGGGGCCAGTCTCAGCGCCCGCGGAGGCCGCGCTGGGAGCGTCAGCCGATCCCCGCAAGGAGGCCGACTGAAGGGGTGGTGGTTCCACCCCGAAGGAGTCCGACGAAGCGGGGCGAGAGCTGCCGCCCCAGCCCTCCGGGACGGGGCCAGCCCCCGCCCCAGCTGCGTTGAAACGCTCGAACGATGTCCCGCATCGCCCTTCGCGTTCCGCCTTGCTGGGACTGGGGCTGGTCGCCGTCGCGGCCTTCGCGGACGCTGAGACTGGCCCCCTCGCGGCCACATGGATCGCCTCGCGGATCCGGAGGTAGGTGCCGCAGCGGCAGATGTTGTCGGCCATGCCGGCGTCGATGTCGGCGTCCGTGGGGTGGGGCTTTTGCTTCAGCAGGGCCGAGGCGGCCATGATCTGGCCGGGCTGGCAGTAGCCGCACTGGGCCACGTCGCAGGCGAGCCAGGCCTTCTGCACCGGGTGGTCGCCGTGGGCGCTGAGGCCCTCGATGGTGGTGACCTGCCCCTTCACCATGGACACCGGCATCTGGCAGGCCCGCTCGGCCTTGCCATCCACGTGCACGGTGCAGGCACCGCACTGGCCCAGCCCGCAGCCGAACTTGGTGCCCGTGAGGCCCAGGTGGTCCCGCAGGACCCAGAGGAGGGGGGTGTCCCCTTCAACGTTGACCGCCCGGGAGCGGCCGTTGATGGAGAGGTTGAAGACCGGCATGGCTCACCTCGGGCTTGGAAGGACTGGGCCCCATCCTACGCCCCCCCGGGGAAAGGGGGAACCAGAGTCCCGGGTTGGCATCCCCCTCGCCCCTTTCCGGGCCCCTGTCGGGAGTCCGTCGTGCTCCGTTCCACCCTCATCTGCTTGTGCCTGCTGGGTTCCGCCCTGGGGGCGCAGCCCGCCCCGACCCCCGCCCAGAAGGAGCTGGCCCAACCCCTGCAGCTGGAAGACGGAAAGACGACACCCGCAACCCAGCCCGAGGCCGGTCCCAGTGGCTTCCAGGCCTTCGGGTCCCTCCTCGTGGTCCTGGGTCTGGCCGGAGCCAGCCTCTGGGCCCTGAAGAAGTACGGCCGCAAGCACCTGCCGGGCTCCGGCGGCGGCAAGCTCCGGGTGGCCGAGACCCTGGCCCTGGGCGACCGCCGCTTCGTGAGCATCCTCGAGGCCGATGGGGAGCGCTTCCTCATCGCCCTCCACCCCCAGGGCATCTCCCTGCTCTCCCGGCTGGATGGGCTGGAGAACCTCCCCGAGGGCGCCTTCCGCGAGGAGGTGGCCCAGGCCGTGGACCTCACCCGCCCCGTGCCCGTGAAGGAGCTGGAAGCCCGCCTCAAGCAGGAGGAGGGGCTGTGAGGCTGCGCCGCCTGATCCTCCCCGCCCTGGTGCTCCTGGCCTGCACCGCCGCCACCGCCACCCCGCTGCCCTCCGTGAGCGTGAACTTCGGCAAGGCCCCCAGCGGCCCCGGCCTGAGCACGGCCCTGCAGGCGGCCATGGTGCTCACCATCCTCACCTTGGCCCCGGCCATCCTCATGACCATGACCTCCTTCACCCGGATGGTCGTGGTGATGCACTTCCTCCGGCAGGGCCTGGGCACCCAGAACACCCCCAGCAACCAGGTGCTCATCAGCCTCAGCCTCGTGCTCACCTTCTTCGTGATGGGACCCACCATCAACGAGATCAACACCCAGGTGATCCAGCCCCTCAACCGCAACGAACTGACCGTGGATCAGGCCTTCGAGCGCACCGGCGCCCCCCTGAAGGTGTTCATGCTCAAGCACACCCGGAAGAAGGACCTGGGCCTCTTCCTGCGCCTGGCCAAGGCCCCCGCCCCGGCCACCAAGGCCGACGTGCCCATGAGCGCCCTCCTGCCCGCCTTCATGATCAGCGAGCTCAAGACCGCCTTCGAGATCGGCTTCATGATCTTCCTGCCCTTCCTCGTGGTGGACATGGTGGTGGCCAGCGTCCTGCTCAGCATGGGCATGATGATGCTGCCCCCCGTCGTCATTTCACTTCCCTTCAAGGTGCTGTTGTTTGTGATGGTCGACGGCTGGTACCTCATCGTGTCCAGCCTCGTCCGGGGGTACACGGGATGAACCACGCCGACGCGCTCGCCTTCCCCTGGATGGACCTCCTGGAGGCCTCCGTCATCCAGCCCAAGCCCACCTCCCGCATCCCCCGGGAGTGGGCCTCGGTGCTCTTCAGTGCCGGGCCCAAGCCCCTGCCCCGCCTGCCGGAACCCCGGCGCCGGAGGCGCCCGTGAACGAGCTCGTCATCGCCCGCCTCGCGCAGGATGCGCTGAAGACCTCCCTCCTGGTGGCGGGGCCCGCCTTGCTGGTCTCCCTCATCGTGGGCCTGATGGTGTCGGTGTTCCAGGTGGTCACCAGCCTGCAGGACCAGACCATCGCCTTCGTGCCCAAGATGGTGGTGGTGATGCTCGTGGTGGTGGCCACCTTCCCCTGGATGCTCCGGGTGATGTCCGCCTTCACCGTCCGCATGTTCACGGAGTGGGCGCCGGTGCTCCGGGGCCTGGGCTAGGTCCGGGCCATGCTGTTCCAGCAGCCCACGCTGCCCCCCACCCTGGCGGATCCCGCCACCTGGGCCCTCACCCAGGAGCGGGTGCTCATCTGGATGCTGGCCCTCACGCGGGTGAGCGGCCTGTTGGGGGCCATGCCGGGCTTCGGTACGGAACGCCTGCCACCCCAGTTCCGGGTCATCCTCGGCGTGAGCATCGCCACGCTCCTCGCCCCGGCCCTGCCCATCCCCGCCGCCGCCCGCACCTGGGGCCTCCCGGAGATGACCTTCGCCCTCATGGGTGAACTGGCGGTGGGCCTGCTCCTCGGCACCCTCGTGGCCTGGATCATCGAGGCCGTGGCCTTCGCCGGGAACCTCATGGACACCCAGATGGGCTTCTCCTTCGTGCAGTTCCTGGACCCCGTGAGCGCCAATCCCACCTCCGTGGCGGGCTCGCTCCTGGGCTCCACCGCCGTGCTGCTCTTCTTCGCCAGCGGACTGCACCACGTGGCCATCCAGGCCCTGCATGACAGCTGGCGGGTGGTGCCCCCGGGCCGCCTGCCCACCCTGGATGCCCTCGGAATGGTCGGCTTCCTGGGCCAGCTCCTGAGCCGCGGGTTCATGCTCGCCTTCCCCATCCTGGGCCTGCTCTTCCTCCTGGACCTCACCCTGGGCCTCGCCGGCAAGTTCATGCCCCAGCTCCAGCTCCTGCAGCTGGGCTTCCCCCTGAAGATCGCCGTGGGCCTCCTGCTGCTGGGCTTCATGCTGCGGGAGCTTCCCGTGTGGCTGCGGCCCCTCATGGAGCAGGTGGCCCGGCTCCTGCCCCGTCTGATCGGAGTCTAGGGTGGCCAAGGAACCGGGCCGCACGGAAAGGGCCACTCCCAAGCGCCGGCAACAGGCCCGGGACGAGGGCTCCGTTCCCCGTTCGATGGATTTCGATGCGGCCATCGTGCTCTGGGGCAACCTCTTCCTCTTCGTGGGCCTCGGCGGCGCCACCGTGGCCACCCTGGGCCAGCAGCTGGCCCTCTTCCTGGGTCTGGCCCGCCCCGGGGCGCTGGCGGAGGCCCGGCAGGGCATGATCCTGCTCGAGATCATGCGGATCCTGGGGAAGACCCTGGGACCCTTCCTCGCCACCAACCTCCTCATCGCCATCCTGGGGGGCTTCCTGCAACGGGGCTTCTCCCTCAACGGCAAGCCCCTCACCCCGAAGTTCGACCGTCTGAATCCGGCCCGGGGCTTCCAGCGCCTCTTCAGCGCCCGCTCGGCGGTGGAGCTGCTGAAGAGCCTCCTCAAGCTGCTCCTCCTGGCCTTCGTGGCCTGGCGCACCGTGATGCCCCACATCCCGGCCCTGCTGGAGACCTCACGCATGGGCATCCACCAGGGGGTGAACCTCCTGGAGGGCGTGCTCTACCTGCTCTACCGGAACACCCTCATCGCCATGTTCGTGCTGGCGGTGGCGGACTTCATGTACCAGCGCCACGCCTTCGAGGAATCCATCAAGATGACCAAGCAGGAGGTCAAGGACGAGGCCAAGGATGCCGACGGCAACCCCGAGATCAAGCGCCAGCAGCGCAGCCTCATGATGACCGCCGCCCGCCGTCGCATGCTCGCCTCGGTGCCCAAGGCCACGGTGGTGGTCACGAACCCCACCCATGTGGCCATCGCGCTCCAATACGACGAGAACGCCGCCGCCCCCATCTGCCTTGCGAAGGGCCTGGATCACCTGGCCCTCAAGATCCGGGAGAAGGCCAAGGAGAGCGGTGTGATCATCCTCGAGCGGCCGGAACTGGCCCGGGCCCTCTACCGCCAGGTAGAGGTGGGCCAGCCCATCCCGGGGGAGCTCTATCAGGCCGTGGCGCAGGTCATCGCCTTCGTCTACCGGCTCAAGGGGGCCGCATGAGCCCGGAACGGGGCCTTGGAGGCCCTCCCCTCGCGATGGTAGGCTACGGGGCCCCCTCCAGCCACCCCGCCCATCTGCCGATGGCTTGTCCATCCGCCCGGTGACCCCGTGACCCGCCCCATCGTCCCACCTCATCTGCCGCCGCCCCGCATCCTGCTGGTGGATGATGACCCCGTGCTCCGGGAAACCCTCAGCTCCCTGCTCCAGCAGGAGGGCTTCGAGGTCACGGAGGCGGCCAGCGGCGAGGAAGCCGAGGTCAAGCTGCTCCGGGCCCAGCCCGCCTTCGAGCTCGTGATCACCGACCTGGTGATGCCGGGCAAGGGCGGCATGGACGTGCTGCGCACCGCCATGGAGATCAACCGCAGCTGCACCGTGCTCATGCTCACGGGCTTCGGCAGCGTGCGCGAGGCCACGGAGGCCATGGAGCTGGGCGCCTTCGACTTCGTCACCAAGCCCATGCAGATCGACCCCTTCCGCAACACCCTGCGCCGCCTCATGGAGCACCAGCAGCTCACCCGGGAGCGGGATGCCCTGCGCCTGCGGGTGAGGGAGTTGGAAGCCAAGCTGGAACAGAAGGACGCGACCTTGGGACGCATGGAGATGTTGGCCACCCGCATCACCCCCGCCGGCCCCGTGGAAGGCGGCAGCCAGCTGGCCGACCTGGAGCGCCTGGCCTCCCTCCGCAGCCGGGGGCTCCTCTCGGAGGAGGAGTTCGACGCGGCGAAGCGGAGCCTCCTCGCCCGGTGGCTGCCGTGACATCCCTCCGGGTGCTCCGGCCCGCGGCGGCCCTGGTGCTGCTGGCGGCCCCGGCCGCCCTGCCCGCCCGGGAGAAACCCCAGGGGCGCCTCACGGATGCCGAGGCCGCGGAGCTGGCCGAGTCCATGCTCCGGACGGATGACCCGGGCGAACTTGCGGAAGGCATCAAGCGCCTCAAGAACCACGTCTTCAAGAGCAGCAAGGCGCCCCAGCGTGAGGTGGTGCTCTTCGCCCATGGCATGGCCTTGTGGAAGACCGGTCGCGTGGCCGATGCGGCGGAGCCCCTCAAGAAGCTGGAGACCACCTTCCCCAAGTCCGCCTTCCTCGGGGAGGCCCAGCTGCCCCTGGCGGAGGAGGCCCTCCTCCGGAAGCGCCTCAAGGAGTGCGAGACCCGCCTGCGGGCGAGCCTCGACTCCGACATTCCCGGCGAGCGCAAGCGCCGCTCCCAGGAGCTGCTGCTGTGGCTGCTGGTGGAGACGGGGCGCCCAAGCGAGGGCCTGCCCATCCTCGACACCCTGCGCCCCCTGGAGAAGAACACCAAGCCCTCCGAGCAGGGCCTCGCCGCCATGGTGCTCATCCTCTGCGAGGCGGGCCGCAGGGAGGCCGCCGAGGCCAACCGCAAGTCCTTCCGCAACCTCTATGGCCAGGGGCCGCTGATGCCCCGCCTGGAGCTGGCCTGGGCCCGGATGCTCGGGCGCCAGGAGGATCCCCGGGGCAGCGCCCAGGCCCTGCGCAAGCTGGTCACCGACTTCCCCAAGGCCCCTGAGGCCGATGAGGCCCGCCTGGCCCTGGCGACCCTGCTCACGGATGGATCCCTCAAGGGGAAGGACCTCAAGGGCATGCCCGATGCGGAAGCCCTGCTCGCCGAACTGAGGAAGGGCGCGCGTGCCGAAGATGAGTCCCTGGCCGGCGTGGTGGAGCTCCGCATCTTCTACCGCAAGGAGCTCTGGGAGGAGATCTTGAAGGGCGCGGACGCCTGGCTCGCCCAGCACGGCGACAAGGCGGAGGCCGCGCAGACCGCGGAGGTCCGCCGCCTTTGGAAGGATGCCTGGTGTCTCTGGGTCGACACCCGATTGGAGAAGGGCTATGCCGGTGCTCTGCTGGAGCGCCTGCGCCCCGGGGCTTTCGCGGCGCTGGGGCCCAAACAGCGCACCGGGGTGGCGGAGCTCCTTGCCCGGCAGGGCATGTCCGCGGAGCTCCCCCGCCTCATCCAGGAAGCCCCCCAACCCGAGCGGGGCCCCCTGGCCCAGGCCGCCCTGGCCAAGGTGGAACCCGAGGCCCAACCCAAGGGGACCCTCGCCCTCCTGCCCGCCAAGACCACACCCGCCCAGGAACTCCTCCGCCTGCGCGCCCAGGTGACCCTCCAGGATTGGAAGGCGGTGCGGGCCACCCTGCCCCGCTGCCCGGCGGGTGTGCCCCGCATCCAGGGCGTCACCGCCCTGCTCCAGCGGCCCCTGGCCAAGGGGGAGACGGCCGGCCAGCGTCGGCAGGAGGCGGAAGGCTGGCTGAACCGCCTGAACGAGAAGCCCGCGGACAAGGAGGCCCTCCTCATCCGGGTGGCCGACCTCCGGGTGGCCACGGGGGATTACCGCGGGGCGCTGGCCCTGTACCCCGAGAAGCCCGAGGCCAGCCGCCAGGGCTGGGTGACCCTGATGCGGGCCCAGGCCCAACTCCGCCTGGGGCAGCGGGAGGCGGCCAAGGCCACGCTCCTGGCGGCCAAGGGCGTGGATGGGTTCCGCGGCCAGCGGGATGCTCTGGAAAAGTCCCTGGGAATCTGATCTAGTGGGCCTCATGCGCCCCCTGATCCAGCTCTCCCTCACCCTCCTCCTGGCCACCCTTCCGGCCCTGGCCGGCCCCAAGCCCCGGGTGAAGTTCACCACCACCGCCGGCAGCTTCGTGGTGGAGCTGGAACCCGAGGCGGCACCCAAGACCGTGGAGAACTTCCTGGGTTATGTGAACAAGGGGTTCTACAAGGGCACCATCTTCCACCGGGTGATCTCGAATTTCATGATCCAGGGCGGCGGCTTCGGCAAGGACCTGCGGGAGAAGCACGCGGGCCCCTCCATTCCCCTGGAAGCCCAGCAGGCCCAGGCGAAGGGTCTCAAGAACACCCGGGGCACGATCGCCATGGCCCGCACCTGGATCCCCGACAGCGCGAAGAACCAGTTCTTCATCAACGTGGTGGACAACCGCGCCAAGCTGGATCCCAACGGCCCCCAGAACCCCGGCTACTGTGTGTTCGGCCGTGTGGTCTCGGGCATGGAGGTGGTGGACCGCATCAAGGGCGGCAAGACCGGGGTGCGGGAGGGCATGGGGGATGTGCCCCTCAAGCCCGTGGAGATCCTCGATGCGGTGGAAGTGAAGGCCGCTCCCACCCCCCGCAGGAAGTAGCGCTCAGGCGAAGCAGAGCATCAGCGCGTCCAGCACCGTGAAGGCCTCCTCCGGGGACTCGGGGAAGGAGAAGCCCCGCACGCCCTCCGGCAGGGGCAACCCCAGGGCGAGCACCACCTGACCCCGGGCGGGCACGATGGGCAGCCCCGGCTCGAGCGCCTGCACCGCGAGGGCCACGTTCCACTGCTCCAGCCACCCCGCCATGCGGGTGGGATCGAGGCCGGGGGCGTGCACCAGGAGCACCGGGGCGCGCCGCAGGTCCACATCCCCGGCTGCCGCATCGGGCAGGGGGAGCCGCAGCTCAAAGGTGCTGCCCTGCCCCTCCACGCTGGTCACCCCCAGGGTGCCCCCCATGAGCTGGGTGAGCTGGCGGCTGATGGCGAGCCCCAGGCCCGTACCCCCGAACCGACGGGTGATGCTGGCGTCCCCCTGGGTGAACTTCTCGAAGAGGGTGGGCAATACATGGGACGGGATCCCCACCCCCGTATCGATGACCTGGACCACATACGCGGAACCGACCACCTCCGTGCGAAGGCGCACCTGGCCGCGCTCCGTGAACTTGAGGGCATTGCCCACCAGGTTCACGAGGATCTGCCGGAAACGGCCGGGATCCCCCTCCACTTCCAGTTCAGGGGGTGCCCCGGATTCCCAGGTGAGCGCCAGCCCTTTCACCTGCGCCTGCGCCTGGAGGAGGTCGACCACATCCTTCACCACGGGCGCGGGTTCGTAGTGCACCCGCTCCAGATCCATCTGCCCGGCCTCGATCTTGGAGAAATCCAGGATGTCGTTGAGCACGGTGAGCAGCCCCTTGGCCGCCCGCCCCACGGTATCCGCCAGCTCCCGCTGATCCGCATCCAGCTCCGTGCGCTGGAGGAGGTAGTTCATCCCGATGATCGCGTTCATGGGCGTACGGATCTCGTGGCTCATCATGGCCAGGAACTCGCTCTTCACCCGCGAGGCCTCCTCCGCCGCCTCCTTCGCCCGCAACAGCTCCGCCTCGGCGGCCTTGCGATCCGTCACATCGGAGATGCTGCCCGCCACCCGGAGGGCCCGGCCGGTGCCATCCCAGAGAGCCTGCCCGCGGCTGTGGAACCATCGCCAGCCCCGGCCCGGCACCTGCATGCGGTACTCCACCTGGTAGGGCGTGCGATGGCGGAGGTGATCCTTGAGGCAGCGATCCACCCGCTCCCGGTCGTCGGGGTGGGTCATTTCCCGCCATTCCTGGAGGGTGGGGGTGGGCTCATCCTCCTCCAGCCCGGACTGGGCCTTGAGGCGGGGGCTCCAATAGAGCTCGCCGGTGCGCAGGTCGAAATCCCAGATGCCCACCTGGGCGCCCCGCACCACCAGGGCATAGCGTTCCTCGCTGGCCCTCAGCGCCTCGGCGGCGGCGTTCCAGGCGGAGAGATCCCGGATCACCACAGCCCGGGCCGGTCGCCCCTCGCGCATCACGGTCTTGGGTCGCACTTCCATGGGATAGTCCGTCCCATCCCGACGGAGGCCCCGCACCTCGTAGGGGGTCTCCAGCTTCCGCTGCATCACCTCCAGCGCGGCGGGCACGCTGTCCGGGTGGAGCAGCTCGAGCACGGGTCGGCCCAGGAGGTCGCTCAGGGCACCCCCGTACATCCGGGCGGCAGCCTGGTTGCCATCCACCACCCGCCCCTCTTCGAGGATGAGCACCCCCTCCTCGGTGGTGGAGGCCAACACCCGGTAGCGGGCCTCGCTCTCCTCCAGCTCCTGCCGTTGCCGCCGGAGCTCGCTGATGTCATGGAGCACCGCGAGGGTGACATCCTCTCCCCGGAAGTGCAGGGGGCTGGCTGACACCAGCACCGGCTTCACCCGCCCGTGCGCATCCCGGAACTCAACCTCCTCATTCTCCAGGTGCCCCTGGCGATCCAGCCGCTCGCGGAGGACCTTGCGCAGCTCAGGGTCCAGGTAGAACTGGGTCGAGTCCAATCCCTCCGCCTCCCCAGGGGGAACCCCGAGCAGCTGTTGGAACGGCCCATTGGCATACCGGATGCGCCCGTTCCGGCTGAGGATCATGATCGGAGAGCCCAGGGTCTCCACGAGGGTCATCAGCCCTTGCTCGCTCTGCCCCGCACGCTCCGAAGCCCGGTCCCGCTCGCGGGTCAGGGCGGCCAGGGAGAGGGTGGCCAGGGCCACGATGCCGAGGTAGGCCCGGAGCAGGTATTCCGTGTAAGCGGGCTGCGCACCCATGAATGGCCCATGCCCCAGCGCGGTGAGGCGGGTCACGCCCACGGTCGCCACCGCCAGCAGCAGGGCGGCCCCTGGCGGCCCGAATCGGAAGGCACCCCACCCGAGGAAGGGGAGCAGCAGGAACTCCAGGGGAAGGTGGCGTTCATGCCCGAAGGCATCCCCGAAGGCCAGCCAGGTCCCCATCGCCACGAGTACGCTCACCCCGAGGAATTCCAGGCCCCTGCGCCAATCCAGGTCTTCGGCGAACTCCCCCGCCAGGAGGAAGGCCGGCGTGAAGACCAGGGCGGCCACTGCGTCTCCCGCCCACCAGTGCCCCCAGAAGGCGCCGCTCAGGCCCGGGAACCCCATGCCCATGACGAGGCTGCGGATCAGGGCGCCCAGGGCGGAGGTGAGCACCGCACCGATGAGGAAGAGCAGCACCACATCCCGGAACCGGTCCAGGCGGGAACGGAACTGCCCTGCCAGCAGAAGGTGCGCGCCCAGCCAGGCTTCCAGGGCGTTGGAGCCCGCGAGCGCCCCCTGCTGGGCGAAGTGGAGTTGGGGGGAAAGCAGGAGGCCGGTCACCAGGGAGCCCAGAAAGATTCCGGGCCAGCGTTCCCGGCCCAACAAGAGCAGGGCCGCAAGCCCCACCGCCTTCGGAATCCAGAAGGGAGAACCGGGCAGCGTGGGTCCCCCCAGCGCCAACCCCAAGGCCGTGGCTGCACCGAAGGCCAGGGCCACGCCCAGGTTGAGGGCCACCGCCCGGGATGCACTCATGGGGTCCAACCTTCGGCCTGGGCCCGCAACGCCTCGGGAGCCCCGAGCTTGGTCAGGCTCCGCACCATCCGGCTCCGGTACCTGGCCTCCAAGTTCCCCCTGATGACGAAAGCTCCGCGATCGAAATCGAGGATCCGCACCGTCCCATCCGCACCGAGGTGCACGTTGGTGGCATTGAAATCCGGGATCCAGCAACCCCAGGAGGACAAAGCGCTCATGAACCCCGCCACCACCTCCCAGGACGCCCCTTCCCAATGGCGGGGCCAGGGTCGCCCCTCCACCCAGGTGCTGAGGAAGACCCCTTCAAAACCCCAGCCCAAGCGCCGCCAGGCGCACCCCACGGGGGCGACGGTGGGCAGACCGGCCCCCCACAGGGCGCGATGGATCGCGAGCTCCCCCTGGAACCGCTCCGGTGAAGGATAGGTGCGTTCATTCACATGGCGGAGGAGCCCACCTCGCCGATAGGGGCGGACCACCAGGTCCCCCCACCGCGAGACGCCCCCCCGGCCGAAGGCACCCGGCATGGGCGCAAGTCCCTCCCCGGTCGGGAGCTCTCCCGAGGCCAGGAGCGACCACCCCGCCCCGAAGCCGGGGATGTCCACATCCTCGCGCAGGGTCAACGCCGGCACGTCCATGCGAACCTGCAGGGGCCAGGTGTCGGGGAGTCTGGGGATGAGGGGATGGAACTGGGGCATGGGGTTGCTCACCAGCTTGGCCTGTTCCTGCCTCCTGGGCCAAGTCCACAGGGAGGATTTCCCTTCCAAGCTGCTGGGGCGGACCGTTCCCATCACCCTCCACCAGCCCGACCCCGAGGTCGTGTCCGCCTGGCGCACGGCCCACCCGGGTGATCACCTCCGTCTCGTGCTCTTCCTCCCCGGATACTTCGATGGGCACGAGGATCTCATCCGGAAGGGCATCGCTCCGGAGCTGGCCCGGCGGGAGAAGTCGGGTGCCATCGCCCCCGCACTCTGGGTCGCGGTCACCCATTTCAAGGCCTGGTACATGGATGCCCAGGATGGGACCTTCCCCTACCGCCGCTTCCTGCTGGAGGAGCTGCTGCCGGCGTTGGAACGGCGATTTCCGGACTATGGCGGGCGGCCGGAGGCCCGCACGGTGGCCGGCCTCAGCATGGGCGGCCTCGCCGCCCTCAACTTCGCGGCGGGAACCCACCTGTTCGCCCGCTGCGCGGCCATCAGCCCCGCCCTCCTGGAACCCCCATTCACCCGGGCGGGATTCTTCCTCCGGCGGGGCATCCGCCGGGCCTTCCCCTCCGACCCCACGGCCTTCGCCCCCTGGAACCCCTGGAGGCATTTCGGGGGGAGCGCCGAGCTCCTCCTCGGCGCGGGCCTGGAGGACAAATATGGATTGGGCGAAGCGACCCGGGCCCTTGCCGCCCGCTGCCAGCGCCCCGGGCGCGTGGTCCGCCTGCGCCTCTTCCCGGGGGGTCATGACTGGGGCACCTTCACTCCCGCCTTCCTCGCCTACGCGGAAGCCATCAATCAACCCGGGCCGTTGGAAGTGGAGTCCACGGGTACCCAGCTTGCAGTTCCGATGCAATAGGCACCCCGCGCCTGCCTCATCCCCGATGCACTCCACACCCTTCCTTGAGTTTCCTGGAAAGGACACCTGACATCCCCGGGTTCTCCTCGGGGGGGTGTGGAAATCCACCCGTGGGATTCCTCCGGAGAACCCCCATGGGTGGAATCGACGGGGCCCACGTATGCTGGAGGAGTGAGCACCGCCCCATCCGCCCCCCCCACCTTGACTGCCTTGCTGGACGCGATGTCCCAGGTTGCTCCCAGCCGTGAACCCGGTGCGCTGCTGACTTTCCGGGAGGCCCTCCGCCGGCGTGACGTGACCACGGCCCGATCCGGATTTGCGGAACTCCAATCGCTCGGCCTCCTGGAGGAGGCCCATGAGCGACTTCGCGAAGTGGTCCGCCAGGCACCCTCCCTCCAGGCACTGAAGAAGGAAATGGACCCCCTCGCGGAGCAGGCCCGCACCCGGCGGTCGGCCACCTGGCAACTGGATGCCAAGCGCGTGCGGGTGCGGATGCGGTTCTCGAGGGGCCCCCGCCTCGTCGGGCTGGACTCCGCGGACCTGCAGACCCTGCTGGTGGAAGCCCTGCGCCTTGAAGGCCTTCGCCCGGCCCTGGAGCTCAGCCGGAACCCCAAGCCCATCCTCCAGATCGCCCCTCCCCTCAGTGTGGGGGTGGAAGCACTTCGGGAATGTGCGGAGTGCGAACTCGCGGAGCCGGTCAGGGAATCCGTCGAAGCCGTGGTGCATCGACTCAACGATCGCCTGCCGCAAGGCCTGGAACTGGTGGCCTGGGAGGAACTCCCCACCTGGTCCAGCGCGGCGTCAGGGCTCGCCCGGGAAGCACTCTACGCCTGGCCGTGCGATCTCCCCCCCGAGGTGGTCAAGCCGAAGGTCGAGGCCTTCCTGGCGGCCACCGAGTTCCGCATCGGCAAGGCCGGCAAGGTGCAGGGACAGAAGGCCGAGAAGCTGGTGGACCTCCGCCCCCACGTCTCCGAGATGCACCTGGACCGCGGCACCCTCCGGTTCACCATGGCCCTCACCTCCGGGGTGGCCCTGAACCCCTTGAAGCTGCTGGGGGGCATCCTCGACCTGGATCCCACCGGGCTCACGGGGCTCATCCGGGAGGATGTGCACCTGGAGGAGGACCCCCGGCTGGCCAAGGCGGAGCGCTTCGAGACCAAGCTCAAGAACTTATACGAGGACGCCACCCTGCTCACGGCGGGGGGGAACATCACCCTGGTCGACGAGGACGAGGATGAGCCCTTGCAGCTGGGGTGATCCCGGGGGCGGGTCAGAAGCGCCCTAGGCCGCCGCATCCTTGCTGATGCTCAGCAGCAACCCCAGGCAGATGAGGCTGGTGATGAGGCTGTTGGGGCCGAAGCTCACGAAGGGGAGCGGGATTCCCTTGTTGGGGGCGAGGCTCAGCACCACGCTCATGTTCATGAGGGCCTGGACCACCAGCAGCAGGGTGAGGCCCATGGCCACGAGGCGGAGGTAGGGGTCCTGGCTGCGGCGGGCGATGCGATAGCCCCGCCAGAGCACCCCCATGAAGAGGCCCAGGATGGCCACGGTACCCACGAGGCCGGCTTCCTCCCCGATCACGGCGTAGATGAAGTCGGTGTGGGCCTCGGGCAGGTAGAAGAACTTCTGCTGGCCCTGACCAGGTCCGACGCCCAAAAGGCCCCCGCTGCCCACCGCCAGGAGGCTCTGGATGGCCTGGTGCCCCTTGCCCTGGGGATCCGCCTGGGGATTGAGGAAGGCGATGACCCGGGCCCAGCGCCAGGGCGTCATCCAGATGAAGAGGAACCCCACGAAGCTCAGGATGGGAACGGTGACCGCGAAGATCCACCGCGGCGCACCTCCCAGGTACACGATGAGCATCACGACGAAGATGATCAGGAAGGCGGTGCCCAGGTCCGGTTGCATGAGGATGAGGGCCATGGGGGGGATGAAGATCATGAAGAGCTGCACCAGCTTGGGCACGCTGCCCAGGCGGTCGCTCCAGGCCTCCCGGTGACGCACCATCCAGGCGGCCGCCAGCAGCACCGCCAGGGGTTTGAAGAGCTCCGAGGGCTGGATGCTGCCCAGGGGGCCGAGGCGGATCCACCGGTGGGCGCCGTTCACCCGGGGACCGACCACGAGCACCGCCACCAGCAGGAGCAGGAGGACCGCGTAGGCCACCTGAAGGGGCCGGGCCTGCTCCCGGAAGGTGGCCACATCCACCTGGGTGAGTAGGAGCATCAACACCAATCCCAGGAGGCCCGCGATCAATTGCCGGACCAGGAAGGCGGAAGCGGCGCCGCCACCCCCCGCCGCGCCCTTCACCCAGGAAGCCGAGTACACCCACACCATGCCGATGGCCATGAGCATCACGGCAAAGAAGAGCAGCCAGCGATCGACAGGGCGGCGGAGGGGCATGCCTTGAGGCTAACGCGAAACCTAGAGGACGAGGCGCTCCTGGTACTCCCCGAACACGTTCCGAAGGGTTTCACAGACCTCGCCCACGGTGGCCTCGGCCTTCACCGCCGCGATGATGCGCGGCATCAGGTTCTCGGTTCCCCGGGCGGCGGCCTCCAGCTCCGCCAGGCGGGCCTGGCAGGCGCCGTTGTCGCGCCTCGCCCTCACCTCGGCGATCTGGGCCCGGCGCACGGCGCCCAGGGCCTCATCCACCCGCAGGAGATCGGGGGCCTGTTCCTTCTCGATGGTGAATTTGTTCACGCCCACCACCACCTGGGTGCCCTTCTCCACGGACTTCTGATACGCGTAGGCGGCGTTCTGGATCTCCTTCTGGGGGAAGCCCTTCTCGATGGCGCTCACCATGCCACCCAGGTTGTCCACCTTCCCGATGAGCTCCGCGGCCATCCGCTCCAGCTCATCGGTCAGGTGCTCCACGTAGTAGCTACCGGCGAAGGGATCCACCACATCCGCGATGCGGCTCTCGTGGGCCAGGATCTGCTGGGTGCGCAGCGCGATCATGGCGCTCTGCTCCGTGGGCAGGGCCAGGGCCTCGTCGCGGCTGTTGGTGTGGAGGCTCTGGGTCCCCCCGCACACGGCGGACATGGCCTGCACCGTGGTGCGCACGATGTTGTTGTCGGGCTGCTGGGCCGTGAGCGTGCTGCCGGCGGTCTGCGTGTGGAAGCGCAGCATCTGGCTCTTGGGATCGTCCGTGCCGAAGCGGGTCTTCATGATCTTCGCCCACAGGCGACGGGCGGCGCGGAACTTGGCCACCTCCTCGAAGAACTGGTTGTGGGCGTTGAAGAAGAAGGAGAGCCGGGGCGCGAAGGTCTCCAGCTTCAGGCCCGCCTTCAGCGCGGCCTCCACGTAGGCGATGCCGTCCCCCAGGGTGAAGGCGATCTCCTGGGCCGCCGTGCAGCCCGCTTCGCGGATGTGGTAGCCGGAGATGGAGATGGTGTTCCAGTTCGGCACCTGCTCCGCGCAGAAGGCGAAGATGTCGGTGATGAGGCGGAGGCTGGGCCGGGGCGGGAAGATGTAGGTGCCCCGGGCCATGTACTCCTTGAGGATGTCGTTCTGGATGGTGCCGCCCACCTTGTCCCAGGCAACCCCCTGCTCCTCGGCGACCGCCAAATACAGGGCGAGCAGCACGGAGGCCGGGGCATTGATGGTCATGGAGGTGGTGACCTGATCCAGGGGGATGTCCTTGAACAGGATCCGCATGTCGTGGATGGAGGCGATGGACACGCCCACCTTGCCCACCTCGCCGAAGCTCATGGCGTGATCCGGATCCAGGCCGATCTGGGTGGGCAGGTCGAAGGCGACGCTCAGGCCCGTGGTGCCGTTGGCCAGGAGGTAGCGGTAGCGTTCGTTGCTCGCTTCGGCCGTGGCGAAGCCGGCGTACTGGCGCATGGTCCAGAGCCGGCCCCGGTAGCCCGTGGACTGCACATGGCGGGTGTACGGGAATTTCCCGGGGGCGCCGAGGTCGGCCAGCGGATTCAGACCGGCCACATCCGCCGGGGTGTAGCTGTTCTTGAGGGGGATGCCGGAGCTGGTCTCGAACACGGGCTGCCGCAGCTTCGCCGGATCCTCCTTCACGGCGAGCTGGGTGCGGACCTGGTCAAGGAAGTCCTGGGCGTACATGAGGCCTCCGGCAACCTTTCAATGTAACGCCTGCGGGAGGAAGACTAAACTGGGCGTGTATCCCCCCAAGGAATCCCGATGCCGATGCTCCCCCCCCCGCCGCCGGCCTACCTGCTCCTGAAGGGCGCTGATGTCTGGACCGGCGAAGCCCTCCGCCCCGGCCAGGCCGTGGTGGTGAAGGGCGCCAAGATCCTCGCCGTGGGCCCCGAGGCCCAGCTGGAGAAGGCCCACCCCAAGGCCCAGGTGGTGGTGCTCAACGGGGGCACCCTGCTCCCGGGGCTCATCGAAGGGCATGCCCATGTGGGGGGCCTGGGCAAGCTGAAGGCCCAGGTGGACCTGGTGGGCTGCCAGGACCTGCCCGAGGCCCTCGGCCGGGTGCGGGTCTGGGGCCAGGCCCATCCAGAAGGATGGGTGCTGGGCCGGGGGTGGGATCAGAACCGCTGGCCCACCAAGGCCTTCCCCACCGCCACGGACCTGGACCGTCTCACGGGCACCCGCCCCGCCCTCCTGGAGCGGGTGGATGGCCACGCCTACTGGGTGAACACGGCGGCCCTGGACATGGCCGGCATCACCAAGGACACCCCGGATCCCGCCGGCGGCACCATCCACCGCGACGCGGAGGGCCGCCCCACGGGCCTGCTCGTGGACAACGCCATGCTGCTGGTGGACAAGGTGGTGCCCGCCGCCACCCCCGCCCAAACCGAGGCCCACCTGCTGGCGGGCCTCCGGGCCCTGCGGGCCGAGGGCTTCACCGCCGTCTGCGACATGGGCATCGGCGCGGCCGACCTGGCCGCCTACCGAAAGCTGGCCACCACCGGCACCCTGCCCATCCGGGTCTTCGCCTACCTCTCCCACGACCCCGAGCTCATGCTCCGGGAGCTCAAGGCCCGACCCGCCAAGACCGTGGGCTGGTTCCAGGTCCAAGGTGTGAAGTTCTACCTGGATGGCGCCTTGGGCAGCCGGGGCGCCCGCCTCCTCGCCCCTTACGCCGATGCCCCTTCTCAGGGGCTCTGGGTGACGGACCCCGCCACCGTGGCCCGGGACGCCAGCATCACGCTGCGCAGCGGCTACCAGCCTGCCATCCATGCCATCGGGGACGCCGCCAACCGGGCCGCCCTGGACCTGCTGGAGCAGGCCCGGAAGAAGGCCCAGAACCACGTTCTGCCCCGCATCGAGCACGCCCAGATCGTGACCGCCGAGGATGCGGCCCGCTTTGGCAAGCTGGGGATCGTGGCCTCCGTCCAGCCCGTGCACTGCACCTCCGACCACAGCTGGACCCCCGCCCGCCTGGGCCCGGAGCGCACTTCGGAGGCCTTCCCCTGGCGCCGGTTCCTCGAGGGCAAGGCCCTGCTCGCCTTCGGCAGCGATGCCCCCGTGGAGGACCCCAATCCCTTCGTGACCTTGGCGGCCGCCCAGACCCGCCAGGATCCGGAGGGCGACCCCCCCGGAGGGTTCCTTCCGGACCAGCGCCTCTCCCCCGAGGAGGCCTTGATGGGGTACACGGCCTGGAATGCCAAGGCCCTGGGCCGGTCGGACCTGGGTGTGATCCGTGCCGGGGCCATCGCGGACATGCTGTGGGTTGAAACCACCCTCCCCAACCCGGATGCGGCCACCCTCCGCAAGGTCCGCCCCGCCCGCCTCTGGGTCAACGGCACCGAGATCACCCCCTGAGCTGACCCATGGTCCCCACCCTCGCCCAGTTCTTCCTCCCCCCGGAGGACCAGGCCTACCAGCAGGACCTGGCGTGGGACATGGTGAAGGACCTGCATGAGCGATCCCGGGCCGGCCTCCTGGGCCTGGCGGTGTTCCTGCTGATCCTCTCCCGGTTGATCTGGCCCGCCCTGACCGGTGACCGGCTGGTGCTGGGGTGCTTTGCGGCCCTCTGCATCCTCATTCTCCTCCGCATGGCCCAGGCCCTCCACTATCCCGCCCTCTGCCGGGCCATGCCCAATCCCCACCACCGCCACCTCCTCTTCGCCGGCGGTTCCTTCCTCACGGGGCTCCTCCTGGGGACCCTCACCCTGGGCGCCTTCCACACCCTGAGCCCCCTGGAGGTGGCCCTCCTGTGCGCCGGGCAGGTGGGCCTCACGGGCCTCTTCCTCGTGAGCATGGGCTCCAGCTTCCTCGCCTACGCGCTCTTCCTCATCCCCAACGCCGTGGTGCTCACCTTGGGGCTCTGGACCACCCCCGAGACGGGGATCCCCGGGTCCTTCGTGGTATTCATGGCCGCCTTCTCCCTGGCGGCCCTGATCACGGCCCACCAGGTGCATGCCGGGGTGAAGGCCCAGACCCTCATGGCCCTGCGCCTGCGGGACGCCGCCCTAAGGGATGGGCTCACGGGGCTCCACAACCGGCGCTTCGTCGATGAGTTCATGGACAGCACCTCCAGCCTCATCCTCCGCGAGTGGGCCCGGGATCCCGCCAGCGCGCGCACCCTGGGGCTCTTCATCCTCGACATCGACCACTTCAAGCAGGTGAACGACACCCATGGCCATGCGGCGGGCGACGCGGTCCTGGCCCAGCTGGGCATGGTGCTCGGATTGGCCTCCCGCCGCCCGGACCTGGTGGCGCGCTGGGGCGGCGAGGAGTTCCTCCTCATCGCCCAGGACGTGGAGCGGGACCATCCCCGCACCCTGGCGGAGCGCATCCGCGCCGAGGTCGAAGCCTTCGAGTTCATCCTGCCCAACGGCCAACGGTTCCGGGCCACCTGCTCCGTGGGGGGCGCCCCCTTCCCCTTCAGTCCAATGGACCCCGCGGGGCTCAGCTGGGAGGCCGCCCTCAACCTGGCCGATGCTGCCCTCTACCGGGCCAAGCAGGAGGGCCGCAACACCGTGCGCATCGCCCACCCCGGGCCCGAGGCCCGGGGGGAGGCCCTGAAGCGGCTGGGCTTCTCGGAGAAGTTGGCCAGCCTGGACTCCGGGGACCACCTCCTGGTGATCGAGTAGCCCCACCGGGGGCTGGTAGCCTGAAGGCATGAGCTCGAGCCTGCGCCCCGCCACGCCCCTCCTCGCCCCCTCCATCCTCTCCGCGGATTTCACCCGCCTGGCCGAGGCCCTGGCCATGCTCCAGGAGGCCGGTGCCGAGGTGGCCCACGTGGACGTGATGGACGGCCGCTTCGTCCCCAACATCACCCTGGGCATGCCCATCGTGGAGGCCATGCGCAAGGTCACCACCCTGCCCCTGGACTGCCACCTGATGATCGTGGAGCCCAGCCGCTACGCCGTGGACTTCGTGAAGGCCGGGGCCGACTGGGTGAGCATCCACCAGGAGGCCGATCCCCACGCCCACCGTACGCTGGATGCCATCCGCAAGGCCGGCGCCAAGGCCGGCATCGTGCTCAACCCCGGCACCCCCGTGGAGACCCTCGTGGACCTGGTGGGCGACTTCGACTTCGTGCTCCTCATGAGCGTGAACCCCGGCTTCGGCGGTCAGAGCTTCATCCCCCGCATCCTCGACAAGGTGGCCCGCCTGGATCGCCTGCGCACCGAGCGGGCCACGCCCTTCATGATCCAGGTGGATGGCGGCGTGGGCACCAGGAACGCCGCCGACCTCATCCGCGCCGGCGCCGACTGCCTCGTCGCAGGCAATGCCGTGTTCAAGGCCGAGGACCCCAGGGCCGCGGTGAAGGGGCTGCAGGCGGAGATGGTGAAAGGGCGGCAGGGCTAGATGGATCCCGTGGTCGGGAAGCCCAGCTACGAGCCCTCTGCCATCCGGGACCTCTTCGATGGGATGGCCGCAACCTACGGCCTGGTCAACGTGCTCAGCTCTTTCGGATTCTGCCTCTGGTGGCGGCGCGCCTGCGTCCACCACCTGCCCCCCATGGAGACCCCCGTGGTGGTGGACCTCATGGCGGGCATGGGTGAGTGCTGGCCATCCCTGCGCAGTCACCTCCCCCGAGGCCAGTTAAGTAGCATTGACCTCTCCGGTGAGATGACCCGTCGGGCCCGCCAGGAAGCCCCCAAGTGGGGCGTGGATCCCGCTCAGGTCCTCCAGGGGGACGCCTTGGAGAGCCACCTTGCCTCATGCTCCGCGGACGCCGTCATCTGCGCCTTCGGGCTCAAGACCCTCGATGCGTCAGGTCAGGTGCGGCTCGCACGGGAGATCCACCGGCTTCTGAAACCCGGGGGACACTTCTCGGTGATCGAGATTTCCACCCCCCGGCCCTGGTGGCTCCGCCTTCCCTATATGGCCTACCTGGACCACCTCATCCCCTGGATCGGCGCCGCCTTCCTGGGCAATCCCTCCCATTACCGGATGCTGGGGAGGTATACCCGGGCCTTCGGGGATTGCCACCCCTTCCAGCAGGCCTGTCAATCCGCGGGCTTGGAGGCCGTCATGCACCTGCACTTCGGTGGTTGCGCGAGCTCCGTCGCAGGCTTCAAACCCGCATCTTCGGGTGCTGAATCCGCAGGGTGAAAGTTCATCCGCATGGTCGGTTCAGGCATTAGTTGGATCAGGGGACATACAGCCCATCCGCAACGGCCTTCAGATCATGCCCCGGAACGAGCTCATCCGAGATCGTGAGGATGGCATATAGGTTCCGCTTCAGGTCGTCGGTGGAGAGGTGTCCCTCCCGGAGGGATGTCTGCAGCAGGTGGAGCGCCATGTCCGCCAGGAGGATGCGCTGCTTCTCAGCCCATGCCTTGTCCCCACGCTTCGCGGGGTTGACCCGATAGGCGGCTTCGGTGTGCCCATGGGCGATGCGGCTCTGGGCCAGGATCTCGGCTCGGATCGTTGCATCCATCGACACCCTCCTTGTGCGGATGACCGGGGCAATGGCCTCGGAGGATCGGCTACTCCACCACCGGCCCGCTGTCCCACAGGATCGTGGCCCAGAAGTGCATGTCCGCCGGTGGCAGCACTGGAGGGAGGTGGTCCTTGCGGGAGGCGTGGGGGGCGTATACCGCCACGGCCAGCTCGCTGCAGTAGAAGCGGTCGGGCACGTTGACCCCCACGAGCCCCGTGAAGTCGTACCCCCGCCCCACGTACCCTCGGGCCTTCGTCACGGCGTCCCGCTGACGCTCGGGGGTGGTGGCCCACTGGGGCCGCATGAGGATGAGCCGGTGGGCCTTCTTCATGAACTCCGGAAGGGGGGTGACATGCAGCCCCTTGCCTTCGGCCTCGATGACCTGGTCCTTCTCGGGATCGAGCACCGCCACATGGCTGAAGGGGGCGTTGGTGGCCAGGGCCACGAAATGGTCGGTGGCATGGTAGCCGCGGATCACCAGCCAGTCCCCGGGCTGGCCCAGGCGGCGCACCGAGTCCAGGGCCCGGGCCTCGCGGGCCGCGCGGTCCTTGGGCGGGGCCACGGTCAGGGGGTGGTTGCACCCCAGGGTCAAGAAGAGAAGGGAGGCGGCGGCCAGCAGGGAGCGCATGCGGCATGGTGCCATGCCCCCCGTCGCCTCAGGAAGCGAGTCCGGCCAGGGCCAGCTTGGCGGTGCGGGGGAGGCGCTTGACCGCCCGCTCCCGCTTCAACGCTTCGCTGCGGCTGGCGCAGACCTCCTCATAGACGAGCTCCAGGGGCGCCCGGCCCCGGGTGTACTTCGCACCCTTGCCCGCCCGGTGCTGGGCCAGGCGCGCGGCCACATCCACGGCGATGCCGCAGTAGAGGGTCCCATCGCCACAGCGCAGGAGGTAGAGGTGCCATCGGGTCATCGGTCATCATGGTCCCATGCGCCGCGCCGTCCTGAAGAACCTCCGAGGCCTCCTCACCCCCGACCCCAGGAAGGCCTGGTCCGTGGACCGCATTCCCCACGCCGCCGTGGCGGTGGAGGCGGGACGCGTGGCCTGGATCGGCCCCGAGGACGACCTGCCCGCCACCTGGGCCGATGCCCCGGTGGTGGACGGCGGCGGCGCCTGGGCCACCCCGGGCTTCGTGGATCCCCACACGCACCTCCTCTTCGGCGGTGATCGCTCTGCGGAGTTCAACCGCCGCCTCCACGGTGTCCCCTACACCCAGATCGCCGCGGAAGGCGGGGGCATCCGCGAGACCGTTCGCGCCACCCGCACCGCCACGGTGGCCGAGCTGGTGGCCGCCGGCGAGGCGCGGCTACGCGAGATGCAGGCCCGGGGCATCGTCCACCTCGAAGCCAAGACCGGGTACGGACTGGAACTCGAAGCCGAGAGCCGGCTGTGCGAGGCCTACCTGGAGCTGAAGGCCCGGGGCTGGAGCCTGGACGTGACGTTGCTCCCCGCCCACGACATCCCCACCGAGTTCGCGGGGGATCCCGAGGGCTACAGCCGGGTGGTGGCGGAGCAGTGGCTGCCGGAGCTGGTGCACCGCTTCCCGGGCCTGGCCCGCTACTGCGACGTGTTCATCGAGACCGGGGTCTTCACCGTGGATCAGGGCCGCCGCCTCTACGAGGCCGGTAAGGCCCTGGGCCTTCAGCCCCGCATCCACGCCGACGAGCTGAGCTGGACCGGCGGCGCCGAGCTGGCCGCGGAGCTGGGTGGGGCCTCCGCCGACCACCTGATGTTCTGCAGCGAGGCGGGCATGAAGGCCATGGCCGCCACCGGCGTCACCCCCATCCTCCTGCCCACCACCACCCTCTTCCTGGGCATGCGGGACTGGGCCCCGGCCCGGAAGATGATCGAGACCGGTTGCGCCGTGGCCCTGGCCTCGGACTTCAACCCCGGCTCCAGCCCCTGCCTGGATCCCCTCCTGGTGTTGCGCCTCGGCTGCCTGCAGCTGCGCATGACCTTCGAGGAGGCCTTCACGGCCATGACCCTCCACGCCGCCCGCAGCCTGGGGCGCCCGGAGCTCGGCCACCTGCATCCAGGCGCGGATGCGAAGCTCCTGCTCTGGGATGTGAACGATCCCCTGGAATGGGTGTACTGGGTCGGTGGCACCTTCACGCCCCGAAGGGCATCCCTGGCTTGAGCCACCGCGAGCTGGCGCCGGTCCCCCGGATGCCCTAGCGTGAGATCACCCCCCCCCTGAGGCCTCCATGAACCGCTGCTATCCCGCCCTCCTCCTCGCCACCCTGACCTTCGCGGCCTGCGGGGGATCCGGCGGCAACGGGGCGTCGGGCAGCAACGGGGGCATCCAGGCCCTCGATGCGGGGCTGGCCCGGAAGGCGACCAACGACCTGATGACCTTCGAGGCCCTCCAGGCCACCCCGACCGCCCTCCCCATCTGGGCCCCGACGCCCGAAGGCACCGCCCTGGGGTTCAGCCCGGGCGCCCTCCTGCTCTGCGTGTCGAAGGGCGTGCCGAGCACCCCCGACGCCAACGGGTACACCCATGTGCTGAGCACCTACACCAATTGCAACTCACCCCATGGGGGCCTCCTCAACGGCACGGTGGATGTGGCGTTCAAGAACGCCGACTACCTCATCACCTACAACCTCACGGCGACCCTCTCCGGATCCAGCTACCGCTGGACATACACCGGCCAGCGGCATGCCGTGCTCGACACCACCGCGAAGACCAGCACCATCACCTCCACCCTCCTGGTGACCACCTACAATGGCGCTGCGACGGTGGGCACGGAGGCCTACACCGGCAATTGGAACGCCGACTGGGCCACTGCGGGCACCTACAAGCTCTGGGGAAGCTTCCTCGTGAACGCCACGGGCCAGGAGACCCTCGCGGGAACGGTGGCCGCCGGTGCCCCGCTCACCTGGAGCGCCGGGTGCTGCTACCCCGGGTCCGGAACCCTGACCCTCCTGAAGGGCAACCGGAGCGCCGGGATCACCTTCGCCCTCCCCTGTGGCACGGTGTTCCTGGATCTGCCGGGCAGCTCCGTCGCCACCGTGGGGCTCCCGGACTGCTGAGCCCCCTGCATCCCCCAGAGAAAGGGCCCGCGATGCGGGCCCTTTTCATGGCGTTGTGCGCCGGTCAGTGCTCCCGGCCGTTGTGCTCCTGCACGATCTGGTAGATGCGTTCCTTGGCGCGGAGCTTGGTCTTCTTCAGCTCCACCTCTTCCACACTTTCCTGGGCGCTGAGGCGGGGTTTGTTTTGGAGGCTCCGGAGGCGCTCATCCGCGGTCCGGTGCTCTTCCATGAGCTTTTTGAATTCGAAGTGTTCTTTCATCAGGCGGTCCTGGAGATCAGGGCGCAGGAAATCCATCGTTCCTCCTGTCAGATAAGCGTTACCCAAGGTCCCCGGTGCAGGAGTCCTTGGTTTGGTTGTTGATGCGCACAGCCTAGGCGGGGTTCCCGGGCCGTCAACCGGCGGTTTTCGCCTGATTCCATCCCCCATCCGCAAAGCTTGCAACCGGGGTGCATGCGAAGACTTCACTGGATTTGGGAGGGCCGGCATGCGACCCTGTCTTGCAAGGTCCCGCCGCCCCCGACCTAGGGCGAAGGGTTCTGATCGGAAGGCTCCCATGCTCACCTTGCCCCTCATGAAGGCCCTCACGTTCGATGACGTGCTCCTGACCCCCGGCCACTCGGAGGTCCACCCCAACCAGGTGGACCTGAAGACCCGGATCGCCCGCGACCTGACCCTGAACATCCCCCTGATCAGCGCGGCCATGGACACGGTCACCGAGGCCCGGATGGCCATCGCCATCGCCCAGCTGGGCGGCCTGGGCATCATCCACAAGAACCTCCCCATCGAGCGGCAGGCGGAGGAGGTCGATCGGGTGAAGCGCTCTGAGAGCGGCATGATCACCAACCCCATCACCATCCACCCCGACCAGCCCATCCGGGATGCCGAGGCCCTGATGGCGAAGTTCCGCATCAGCGGCGTACCCGTGGTGAAGGACGGCAAGCTGGTGGGCATCCTCACCAACCGCGACCTCCGCTTCGAGACCCGCTGGGACATCCCCGTGTCCGAGGCCATGACCAAGGACAACCTGGTCACGGTGCCCGTGGGCACCACCCTCGAGCAGGCCAAGGTGAAGCTCCAGAAGCACCGCATCGAGAAGCTCCTGGTGGTGGATGAGGCCGGCGCCCTGAAGGGCCTCATCACCGTGAAGGACATCGAGAAGAGCATCGAGTACCCCAACGCCGCCAAGGACGGGATGGGACGCCTCCGCGTGGGCGCCGCCGTGGGCGTGGGCAAGGACCTGCTGGACCGCGCCGGGGCGCTCGTGGCCGCCCACGTGGACATCCTCTGCCTCGACAGCAGCCACGGCCACAGCCAGGGCGTGCTGGACGCCGTGAAGGAGCTGAAGAAGGCCTTCCCCTCCACCCCCGTCATCGCGGGCAACGTGGCCACCTACGCCGGCGCCAAGGACCTCATCGCCGCCGGCGCCGACTGCGTGAAGGTGGGCATCGGCCCCGGCTCCATCTGCACCACCCGCATCGTCACCGGGGCGGGCATGCCCCAGATCACCGCCATCTCCGAGGCCTCCCGGGCCTGCCGCGAGGCCGGCGTGCCCTGCATCGGGGACGGCGGCATCAAGTTCTCCGGCGACATCGCCAAGGCCGTGGCCGCCGGTGCTGACGTGGTGATGATCGGCAGCCTCTTCGCGGGCACCGATGAGGCCCCCGGCGAGACCATCTTCTACCAGGGCCGCACCTTCAAGTCCTACCGCGGCATGGGCAGCCTCGGGGCCATGAAGCAGGGCTCCAAGGACCGCTATTTCCAGGAGGGCAAGGACGACACGAAGCTCGTGCCCGAGGGCATCGAGGGCCAGGTGCCCTACAAGGGCCGGATGAGCCAGCTCGTCACCCAGCTCATGGGCGGCCTCCGCGCCGGCATGGGCCTCAGCGGCGGCAAGAGCATCCCCGACTTCCAGCAGAAGGCGGTCTTCGTGCAGATCAGCGCCAGCGGCCTCCGCGAGAGCCACGCCCACGACGTGATGATCACCAAGGAAGCCCCCAACTACCGCATGGAGTAGGGTTGACGGCGGGTAAGGGGTCAACCTCGTAACAAGATGTGATAACGTCCGAGCCAGGGAGGCCGGTTGAATCTCATCTACGACATCCTGGGGGGCGCCCTGGCCCTGGCCCTCCTGGCGGTGGCCCTGTGGAGCCTCCGGGTCTTCCGCCCCTGGCTGGACCGGCCTGAGGTCCGGGCCTGGGTGGGGAGCTATTGGAGTGCCGCCCTGGGGGTGGCCCTGTACCTCGTGCACACCGGCACGGAACCCGGGGACATGCTGCTCACGGCCCTGCGGAATTCCTTCCTCATGCTCGGCATCGGCCTGCAGTGGGTGGGCTGCCTCCGGTTCAAGGATGGGCGCGGGGCCTTGGGCCTGTGCCTGGCCCCGGTCGTCCTGTACCTGGGGACCTTCTTCCTCCTGGCCCCGAACCTCTACGGCCGGCCCCTGGCCTTCTCCGTGGGCGGGGTTCCCTTCCTCCTCCATGGGGCCTGGGTGCTCGTCCGGGACATGCCCGCGCCGATCCGGCGCACGGGCCGCTTCGTGGCCCTCACGCTGGCGATCCATGGGGCCTTCCACCTGTTCCGGGCCGGTGTGCTGATCCTGCATTGGGGGACGGCGGACCTGATGCTCTGGATCGCGGTGGGCTTCCTGGAGGCCTTCCCCGTGCTGGTGACCCTGGCCGTGGCCCAGTGGATGCTGGTGGAACACCGCATGGAGGACACCGCGGCGTGACTTTTGGCCGTCGGGAACGGGCCCCGATCGTGGTGAAATAGGGTGTTCGGAGTGCCGCCATGTCCTTGCTCGTCACCAATGTCCGCCTGCTTGACCCCGCCCAGAAGCTGGATGCCACGGGTGCCCTCCTGGTGGTGGATGGCAAGGTGACCGCCATCGGGCCGGATGCCGCCACCCATCCCCAGGCCGCCGGCGCCGAGAAGCTGGATGGCCAAGGCGCCCTGCTCACCCCCGGCTTCATCGACCTGCACGTGCACTTCCGCGAGCCCGGTCAGACCCGCAAGGAGTCCATCGAGACCGGCGGTCGGGCGGCCGTGGCCGGTGGTTTCACCGCCGTGTGCGCCATGGCGAACACCAAGCCCGTCAATGACAGCGTGGCCATCACGGAGCTGATGCTCGACCGCGCCAGGAAGGCCGACCTGGCCCGCTACTTCCCCATCGGCGCCGTCACCAAGGAGTTCAAGGGCGAGGAGCTCGCCGACTACGGCACCCTCAAGGCCGCCGGCTGCGTGGCCTTCAGCGATGACGGCCTGCCCGTGATGAACTCCGCGATCATGCGCCGCGCCCTGGAGTATACCAAGTGGCTCGACGTGCCGATCGTCGCCCACGAGGAGGACAAGGATCTCGCCGGCAAGGGCTACATGCACGAGGGCCACATCTCCGCCAAGCTGGGCTGCCTGGGCATCCCCGCCGCCGCCGAGGAGGCCATGGTGGCCCGCGACATCGTGCTGGCCGAGCACACGGGCGGCCACCTGCACCTGGCCCACATCAGCACCGCCGGCAGCCTGCGCATGATCCGCGAGGCCAAGCAGCGCGGCCTCAAGGTCACCACCGAGGTCACACCCCACCACTTCGCCCTGTCGGACAAGGAGCTCATGCGCTTCGACTCCGACTTCAAGATGAACCCGCCCCTCCGCAGCGAGGCCGACATCCAGGCCATCCTGGAGGCCCTGGCCGACGGCACCATCGATGCCATCGCCACGGACCACGCCCCCCACGGCTGGGACGACAAGGAGTGCGAGCTCCCCATCGCCGCCTTCGGCGTGATCGGACTCGAGACCGCCTTCCCCCTGGCCCTCGAGCTGCTCGTGAACAAGAAGGTCATCAGCCTGGAGCGCGCCGTGAGCCTGCTCACGAACCGCCCCGCCGAGGTCTTCCACCTGGACCGCCAGGGCCTGGGCAGCCTCAAGGTCGGCGCCCCCGCCGACTTCACCCTGGTGGACCTCGCCGCCAAGGTGAAGGTGGATCGTGACTTCATCCAGTCCAAGTCCTACAACACCCCCTTCAAGGGCTGGGAGCTGCCGGGCAGGACCGTGGGCACCTGGGTGGCCGGCAAGCGGGTGTGGGGCTGAGCGAGCTGCAGTTCCAGGCTGGCGATCGGGTCCGCCTGACGCGCCTGGCCGTGACCACCTACGGCGGGGCCTGGCCCCACTGGGTGCCCGCGGCCCAGGGCGGCGGCTCCGAGGGCACCGTCCTCTTCGCCGGGGAGCGCCCCCACAAGCCCGGGGCCGCGCCACGGCCCTACTACGTGCGCTGGGATAACGGCGCTGAGAACAGCTACCGCGTAGAGGACCTGGAGGACGCTCCCGAGGCCGCCTCCGACGACGCACCCACCAACGTCATCCCCTTCCGCCCCGGCCCGCCCCAGGCGTAGGCTGTTCCTCCCATCTGGAGTTCCCCTGAGCCCTTCCCCTGCTTCCCCCATCGCCCTCATCTCGGGCGCGGCCTCCGGCATCGGCCGCGCCACCGCCCAGCGCCTGGCGGCCGATGGCATCCGCGTGGCCCTGGCCGACCGGGACCTCGCCGGTGCCTCCGCTGCCGCGGAGGCCATCCGGGCTGCGGGTGGTGAAGCGCTCGCCCTTTCCCTTGACGTCACCTCCGAGCCCCAGTGGGACGAGGTCGTGGCGGCAGTGGTGGCCCGCTGGGGCGGCCTTGATATCGCCGTACTCGCTGCGGGCATCTCCCACGGGTCCCCCGTCACCGACACCGATCTGGCCGACTGGCGCCGGGTCATGGCCGTGAACCTGGATGGTTGCTTCCTGGGGCTCCGCGCCACCGCGCGCATCATGAAGGGCCGGGCCACCACCGAGCGGGAGGGCCGCATCGTGCTCATCTCCTCCGCCTCCGGCCGGAAGTCCACCCCCGGCGCCGCCGCCTACGCCGCCAGCAAGGCCGGCGTGTCCATGCTGGCCCGCAGCGCCGCCCTGGAGCTGGCCGAACACCACATCCGGGTGAACGCCGTGCTCCCCGGCGGGGTGCGCACGGCCATGTGGGAGGCCATGCCCTTCTTCCAGGATCTCGTGCGATCCCAGGGGAGCCTCGAGGGCGCCTGGCAGGCCATGGAGGCCCAGTCCCCCGGCCCCGGCCAGAAGCGCTTCGCCCTTCCCGAGGAGATCGCCGAGGGGGTGCGGTACCTTGTGAGCGAGGCGGGACGCTTCGCCACGGGCGTGGAGCTCGTGCTCGATGGCGGCTACTCCGCCTAGTCCCTCCCGAGGTCCGCCATGCCCGCCCCCGCGAATGAAGTTCTCGGCGCCATGATCACGCCGGCGGTGCTCATCTCCGCCTCCGGCACCTTGGTGCTCTCCACCTCCAACCGCCTGAGCCGGGTGGTGGACCGCGTGCGGACCCTGGCCCGGGAGGCCGAGGCCCATGCCAAGGATCCCGCGCGGGCGAAGCTCCTGGCCGACCAGCTGCCGCGCCTGCACCACCGGGCCCTCATGCTGCGCACGGCCATGACCGTGCTCTACTGCGCCATCGGGCTCCTGGTGGGCTGCAGCTTCTCCATCGGACTGGGCGGTATCCTCCATGGGGTGCCCGGCTGGTTGCCCATCGGGCTTGGCATCCTGGGTGCGGGAGCCCTCCTCCATTCGAGCCTGCTCCTGATTCGGGAGGCCCGCGCCGCCGTGGGCAGCACCCTGGAGGAGATGGACGTCCTGGAAAAGGTGTTGGGACGGAAGGGCTGAGCCACCGCATGCACCGGGGTTCCAAGAACCGCCTCAACGAACGCCACCTCGCCCACTTCGCGGGGGCCACCCTGATGGATGCCCTGGGCCGGGCTGTCTGTCAGGCCGGCTGCCTGCCCCGCAAGGAATTCCATGAAGCCTGGGAAACTGCCCGGCGGGTGCACCGACGCTTCCAGGGCCGCCGCATCGTGGACCTCGCCTGCGGTCACGGCCTCCTGGCCCAGGTGCTCCTGCTCCTGGATCCCACGGCCCCCGGGGCCCTCGCCGTGGACCTCACCCTGCCCCCCAGCGCGGCCACCCTCCACGCCGCCCTCTGCGCCACCTGGCCCGGCCTGGCCGGCCGCCTCACCTTCCTCGAAGCGGATCTCATGACCCTGCCCCTGGGGCCCGGGGACCTGCTCGTCTCCGCCCACGCCTGCGGCGCCCTCACCGACCGGGTGCTGGAGCGGGCCGTGAGCGCGGGTGCCGCCGTGGCCGTGCTCCCCTGTTGCCATCACCTGAAGGGGGCGGATCTCGGGGGTCTGGAGGGCTGGCTGGACGGCCCGCTGGCCCTGGACGCCGCCCGGGTCGCCCGGCTCCGTGCCCAGGGCTACCGCGTGCACACCCAGACCATCCCCGTGGAGATCACGCCGAAGAACCGCCTGCTCCTCGCTGAACCGGCCTAGACCGCCCCGGCCATCTTCGCCAGGAGGATGGCGCCCGCGGCGGCCACGTTGAGGCTGTCCACGCCTTCCGCCATGGGGATGCGCACCGTGCGATCGCAGCGGGCGAGATCCACCTCGGAGAGGCCCGGCCCTTCCGGCCCGAGGACCAGCGCACACCGGGATGCCGGCTCCCAGGACCAGGCCGGCACGGAGCCCGGCAGGGCCGCGCCCACCACTTCGCCACCTTCCACCTTCCAGGCAGCCAGAGCCGCCCAGGGATCCTCCGTCTGCCACAGGGGCAGCTTCCAGCTGGCGCCCATGGACACGCGCACGGCCCGCCGGCTGAAGGGATCGGGGCCGGGGCCCAGCAGGGCGCCCTCCAAGCCCAGGGCCGCGGCGGTGCGCAGGAGCTGGCCCAGGTTCTCGGCATCGGCCGTGGCCGGCAGCACGAGCAGGCGGCGGGCCTCTTCCAGCCGCTCCAGGGGCCGCGGCGGGGGCACCCGCGCCGCCGCCAGGAGGCCGCGGTGGAAGGGGAAGCCCGTGAGCACCTCCAGCTCGGCCTTGGTGGCCGTGAGGAGCGCGGTGCCCCGAGGCAGCTGGTGCCGCACCGCCTCCGCCTGCCCCACCTCAGCCAGCACCGCCACCACCTCCAAGCGCTCCGCGCGGCCCCAGGCCAGCAGGTCCTCCACGAGGATGCGGCCCTCGGCCACGAAGCAGGGCTGACCGGATGCATCGGCCCGGGTCCCGCCGAACCGGAGGTCGGCGAACAGGGCGCGGAGGGCGGCTTCGGGCATGGCTCCATCATGCCCCATACTCGGGGCATGACCCGCAAGCTCCCCCGACACCTCACCTGGCTGGAGGCCTTCGTGGCCGCGGTGGAGACCGGCTCCCTGGAGGGCGCCGCCCAGCACCTGGCGGTGGCGCGTTCCGTGGTGAGCGAGCACCTCAAGGCCCTGGAGCAGGGACTCAGCGACGGAGCTCCGCTGCTGGAGCGCGGCCCGGGTCGCAAGCTGCGGCTCACGGCCCGGGGGGAACGCCTCTACGCCGCCGCCCAGGGGCCGCTCCACGCCCTGGATCTCAAGCGCCTCAAGGATCAGGCGGGCCTCGAGGCCCACCTCCGCCTCGGCCTAAACCCCACCCTCAGCATGATGCTGCTGCCGGAGCTGGCCCAGGCCGCCGCGACCCACGGCATCAAGCTGGAGGCCAGCTTCGGTGGCGCCCACGACCTGGTTCGGCAGGTGCAGACGCGCCAGCTCGACCTGGCCCTGGGTTTCACCCCCCTCCCGCCCCACGAGGGCGTCCGCACCCAGAGCCTCCTCAGCCTGCCCTTCGTGGTGCTGGCGCCGGCCAAGTCCGCGTTCGCCAAGGGTCAGGCGGGCAGCACGGCCCTGAAGGTCGCCGACCTCCAGGCCCAGCCCTTCGTGGACTGGCTGCGGGACGACCCCTACGGCGGCGCCAACCGCGCACGCTTCGAGAACGCCGGGGTGACCGTGAAGGAGATGGGGCGGGCCGAGAGCTTCCTCCACCTCTTCGACCTCCTGCGCGCCTATGGCGCCGCCGCCATCGCACCGGACCTGCGACGGCTGGCCCCCTTCCCGGCGGATCTGAAGGCCTGGCCCCTCAAGGAGACCCGTCCCCAGCCCGTGGAGGTGGTGGCCCTGGGCCCCGAAGGTGGTTGGAGCCCCGAGGCCGAGCTGCTGCTGGCCCCCCTGCGGAAGCGCCTGAAAACCAATCGTCGATAAACCGACGAACCATTCGATATTTTCTGGATTTCCGTTCAGACTCTGCGGGCCGATGATGGGGGGACGAGGTCCCCCATGCGTCCCACCGAAGCCGCCATCCAGAAGCTGCCCGCCCACCTGCGCCGCTACGTGGTGACCCAGGACTACGACGCCTACACGCCGCGGGACCAGTCCGTGTGGCGGCACATCCTGAACCGCCTCAAGGCCCACCTAGCCGACAAGGCCCATCCCGACTACCTGGCGGGTCTGGAAGCCACGGGCATCGGCAGCGAGGCGATCCCCAGCCTTGACGAGATGAACGAGAAGCTCTCGAAGCTCGGGTGGTCCGCCGTGGCCGTGCGCGGCTTCATCCCCCCTGCCGTGTTCACGGAGCTGCAGACCATGGGCGTGCTGGCCATCGCCTGCGACATCCGCACCCACGAGCACATCGCCTACACGCCGGCCCCGGACATCATCCACGAGAGCGCCGGTCACGCGCCCATCATCGCCAACGCCCGCTACGCGGAATACCTCAAGGCCTGCGGCCTCGTGGGCTTCAAGGCCATCGCCTCCGTGGAGGACGAGGCCATGTTCGAGGCCATCCGCAACCTCTCCGTGGTGAAGGAGGATCCCACCGCCACCCCGGAAGACATCGCCCACGCCGAGGAACGGCTCCACGCCACGGCGGCCAGCCGCCGCTACGTCAGCGAGAACACCAAGGCCTCCCGCCTCTACTGGTGGACCGCGGAGTACGGCCTCGTGGGCACCTGCGAGGACCCCAAGATCTACGGCGCGGGCATCCTCAGCTCCCTGGGCGAGGCTCAGCACTGCCTCACCGACGCCGTGAAGAAGGTGCCCCATGGCCTCATCTGCACGGAGACCGAGTACGACATCACCCGCATGCAGCCCCAGCTCTTCGTGGCCCGGGACTTCGAGCACCTCTTCGAGGTCCTGGCCGAGTTCGAGCAGACCCTGGCCTGGAAGCGGGGCGGCGACTTCGGCCTGGAAGAGGCCCTGCGCGCCCGGACGGTGAACCACCTGGTGCTGGGCGATGGCCTCGAGCTCACGGGCAAGGTGGTGGAGCGCATCGCCAGCGACCACGAGGTCGCCCCCGGCCTCACCACCGCCGTGGCCCGCCTGGAGGGCCCCATCATGGCCAGCCGGAACGGCAAGGCGCTGGCGAACCCCTGGCCCGGCCAGGCCCTCGTGGTCTTCGGGGATGCCCCCCTGCCGGAGCGGGGCGCCTTCAGCTTCGAGCTTCGCAGCGGCCTCTTCCTCACCGGCTTCGCCGTGGGCGGCGGCGAGGTGGTGAACCTCCGCGGCCACCTCAACGGGCGCCCGCTGGACCTGCCCTCGTGGACCTACCTCTTCGTTAGCGCCACCCTGCCTTCCGTGGCCGGGGGCCCCGCGGATCCCGCCACCTGGGACCGCTGGTTCGGCGAGATGAACGCCTTCGCGGCGGGCGAGGGCGAAATGAAGGCCCAGCAGGCCAAGGCCGAGGCCCTGCCCACGGCCCTCGCCGACCTCTATCGGGAGGTTCGGGACATGCGCCGCAGCGGGGTGCTGAAGGCGGACCGGCTCACCGCCATCCAGGCCGCCGCCGCCCATCACCCCGGCGACTGGCTCCTGAAGGCCGAGGTCGCTGAACTGCTGGGGGAACCCGCTTCGGTGTAGCCTGGGGGGCCATGGAGGCCCCATGCTCTTCGCGCAGCTCAACGAGGGGAACTGCAAGACCTACCTCGTGGCATCGCCGGACACGGGCCTTGCCGCCCTGGTGGATCCCCTGCTGGGGCGCGAGGACCACTACCTCGCCATTTTGAAGGACCGGGGGCTCAAGCTCGCCCTGGTGCTCGACACCCATGTCCACGCGGACCACCTCTCCGCCTGCGCCCTCCTGCGGGACCGCACCCGGGCCGAGCACGTGGTCCACGCCGCCTCCCGCATCGCCGAGGGCAGCCAGCGGGTGGAGGAGGGCCGCCGGATCATGGTGGGGGCCATCCCCATGGACGTGCTCCACACCCCCGGCCACACGGGCGACAGCATGAGCCTCCGCCTCCCGGACCGGCTCCTCACCGGGGACTTCCTGTTCCTGGGCGAAGGCGGAGCGGGCCGCACCGACCTGCCGGGCGGGGATCCGGGCCAGCACTGGGACAGCGTCCAGAAGCTCGCGGGGCTGCCCGACGACCTGCTCATCTTCCCGGGCCACGACTACCGGGGAAACACCCACGCCACCCTGGGGCAGGAGCGGGTGTCCAACCCCCGGCTCCAGCCGCGTACCCGGGAGGCCTACGTCGCCTGGCTCCAGGGACTCCAGCTTCCGGCGGCGGATTGGATGAAGGCGGTCGTGCAGGCGAACCTCGCCTGCACCCGGGAAGCACGGGGCATCGAGATCCCCGAGGGGGGCGCCGTGTGCGAAGTGGGCGCCGGCTGCGCGGGGGTCCCCCAGATCACCTGCGAGGCGCTCCGGGACACCCCGGTTCCCCTGGTGCTCCTGGATGTGCGGAACCCCGACGAATTCACCGGCCCCCTCGGCCACCTGGAGGGTGCCCGTCTCATCCCCCTGCCCGAGCTGCCCGAACGGCTCAAGGAACTGGAGGCCTTCCGGGACCACGCCATCGTCACCGTCTGCAAGGCCGGGGGCCGCTCCAATCAAGCCGCGACCATCCTGGGGGAGGCTGGGTTCGGCAACGTCCGCTCCCTCTCGGGCGGCATGACCCGCTGGAACCAGCTCGAGCTGCCCACCCGGCACTGACCCCAAGGCTGTGGTGAAATCAGGGTGCGGCCCCGCCTTCCGGGGCCCGTGGAGCCCACCATGAGCTGGATCGAGCGCGACAACGCCCTGCACCGGGAGATCAAGACCCCGGACTTCATGACCGCCTACAACATGGTGTCCGCCCTGGTGGGCCCGGCGGAGGCCGCCAACCACCATCCCGATCTGGCCTTCGGGTGGGGTTACGTGCGCATCACCCTCACCACCCATGATGCGGGCGGGGTGACCGCGCAGGACCGCGCCCTGGCCGTGGCCATCGACGAAGCCCTGAAGCCCTTCGGTGTCTAGGACCCTCACGGGCATCCTGCTCGTGGCCGCCTCGGGCCTCGCCTTCGGCCTGCTCTCCATCTTCAACCGGCAAGCCGGGGCCCTGGGCCTCGGGGTGCCGACCTTGCTCGCCTTCCGGTTCCTCCTGGCCGCCGCCGTGCTCTGGGCCTGGCTCCTGGCGAAGCGCACCCCCCTTCGGATCCCCGCCCCCACCCTCCTGGGGCTCATGGCCATGGGCGGCCTCTACGTCCTGGAGGCGGGTCTCTATTTCCTCAGCGCCCGGCGCATCCCCGTGGCCCTCACGGCGGTGCTGCTCTACCTCTACCCGGCCCTGGTGGCGCTGGTGACCTGGCTCCGGGGGCGCCACGCATTCACCAGCCGCGACGGCCTGGCCTTGACCCTGTCCCTGGTGGGCACGGCCCTCGCCGTGGGCCGCCTGGGTGGCACCACGGACACGCTGGGCGTGCTCATGGGCCTCGCCACCGCCGTGGGCTACACCACCTACCTGCTGCTCGGGGAGCAGGTGCAGCGGGGCCTGCCCACCTTGGTCGTCGCCACCTGCGTCATCACCACCGCCGGCTTCGGGTTCCTGACCTGGGCCCTCCTCGCGGGCCAGTGGCAACCCACCCTCGCCCTCCAGGCCTGGCGGCCCCTGCTGGGCCTCGCCCTGATCTGCACCGTGGTACCCATCCCCTTCCACCTGGCGGGCCTTGCGCGCATCGGCGCGCCGAAAGCCGCCATGGTGAGCACCACCGAGCCCATCGCCGCCGCCTGTTACGGGGCGCTCCTCCTGCACGAGATCCCCACGCCCCTCCAGGCCCTGGGTGCCGGGCTCATCCTCTCGGCCGTGATCCTCCTGGCGGCGGCCCGCAGCGACCGCGAACCGCTGCCGGAGCACTGAGGCTCAGGCTTCGGCCCAGGCCTTCACGAGGGCCTCGAAGCGCTCCCCCCGCTCCTCGAAATTCCGGAACTGGTCGAAGCTGGCGCAGGCGGGGCTCAGCAGCACCTGGTCCCCCGGCTGGGCCAGGGCCAGCGCGCGCCCCACGGCCACATCGAAGTCCCACACCTCGTCATGGGGCAGGTCCCCCAGGTCCCGCTTGAGCTGGGGGATGGCGTCACCCAGGAAGATGAGGCGCCGCAGCTTCCCCTCCCACTCCCGGCGCAGGGGAGCGTAGCTGGCGCCCTTGTCCGTGCCGCCCAGCAGGACCACCAGGGGACCTGGAAGCGCCCGGAGGGCGATGACGGTGGCATCCACGTTGGTGCCCTTGGAGTCGTTGTAGGCCTTCACGCCATTGCGCTCGCCGCAGAAGGCGATGCGGTGGGCCAGCCCTCCGTAGGTCTTCAGCCCCTCGGTGATCGCATCCAGGGAGGCTCCGCCATGCCAGGCGAGCAGCACCGCCGCGAGGGCGTTCTCCACGTTGTGCTCACCGGGAATCCGCAACTCCGTGCGCTGCAGGAGGGTCGTGATGGAACCATCCCGGTCCTTCACCGCCAGCATGCCCTGGGGATCACAGAAGGCCCCGGGCCCCGTGGGCTCCCCCCACCCGAAGGTGGCCGTGGCCGCACGGCCCGGAGCCTCCTTCCACAGGTCAGGGCTCGCTGCGGGGACCACCCGGAGGTCCATCTCCGTTTGACGCTCGAAGATGTGCAGCTTGGCCTGCCGGTAGGTTTCCATGTCCCCATAGCGGGCCAGGTGATCCGGGGTGAGGTTCAGGAAGGCCGCCCCCTCCGCATGGAAGTCCACGAGGCTCTCCAGCTGGTAGCTGCTGAGCTCCAGCGCGAAGCGGGTGCCGGGTTCCGCCTGGATCACCGCTTCGATGAAGGGCGTGCCCAGGTTCCCGCAAGCCACGGCCGGCAGGCCGGCGGTCCGGAGGAGGTGCCCCAGCAGGTCGGTGGTGGTGCTCTTCCCGTTGGTGCCGGTGATGGCCAGGATGCGCTCCCCCGTGCCCCGGGCCCGCAGGATCCGGTGGCCCAGCTCCACCTCCCCGATCACGGGGATGCCCCGATGCAGGGCCTCAGCGATGAACGGGACGCTCCGGGGGATGCCCGGGCTCAGGATGACCTCCTGGGCATCGTCGAGCAGGCCCAGGGGGTGGTCACCCCACACCCCGGCCACACCGAGCCCGGCCAGTTCCTGTTCCAGCGATGGGGGCGGCCCGGCCATGCGATCGGTGAGCACCACATCCAGGCCCTGACTGCGCAGGTGGCGCACGGCCGCGAGGCCCGAACGCCCTGCCCCCACCACCAAGGTCCTCGCCATGCCCGCCTCCTCCTCCAGCGTACCCGGCGCGGCGGCCCCTGACCGAGGTACACTCAAGGCCCATGACCCCCCGCGCCACCTCCCTGCTGAGGGCCATCCTTGAAGGCCGGAAGCCGCTGCAGGCCCACGCTCAGCCGGTACTCGGCCTCCGTGAGATGAAGCCCGTGGCCCGGGAGTACCTGACCCGCTTCACGGATGCCCGGGGCGGACTGGCGACCCTGGCCGATGTGGACTTCGTGAACCTGGATGCAGACACCCGCCTGGACCTGGATCTGCTCTGCCTGGAATCCACGTTCAAGGCCCTGCGGGACCAGCCCCCTTCCGACATCCTCCACTTCATCAACCTGGAGCCCATGACCCTGGAGAGTCCCCGGTTCTGGGGCCAGTTGCAGCGGTGGCTCGGTGACCTTCAGATCCCGGCCCAGCATGTGGTGGTGGAACTGACCGAGAGCCACGGGATCCACGACCTCGACCTCCTGCAGAACTGCGCCAAGAGCCTGCGGAGCCATGGGGTGCGTCTGGCCGTGGATGATATCGGTGCCGGAGTGGCCAGCCTCACCCACATGGCCCGCCTGGCCCCCGACTACATCAAGGCCGACCGCAGCCTCGTGGAGCAGGCCCACCGCCGCCCCTATCAGGCGGCGCTCCTCAACGCGCTCTCCGTGTTCGCCCAGCGCATGTGCATCGGCTTCATCGCCGAAGGCATCGAAACGCCCGAGGAACTCCAGGCGGTGATGGATGCCGACGTACCCTGGGGCCAGGGTTACGTCTTCGGCCAGCCCCAACCGCTGCAGATCGCCCCCCTCTGGGTGGAGCGGGGCGCCCAGCCCATCCAATAGCGACACCCCCCGATGGTGAGCCCCCTTCGCCTCGCCTTGATCCTGCTCGCCCTGGCGGGTGGGGTGATCCTGCTGGATCGGGTCGGCTGCTGGGCCGAGCGCCGCGGCTGGATCTACTGGCGCCACCGGCGCGCCAAGGGCAACGCCCTGGGGGCCACCACCCTGGAGCTGCAGAAGATCTTCGAATCCCAGAAGGTCGAGCACGTCATCGTGGCCCGGCAACGGCCCAAAGCGGAGGCCCCGGATCCCGGAGGCGACGGGCCGGAGGCCTAGCCCACATGCGGCGGAAGGTGGCGGCTCACCCGCGCCGGCTGCCATCCCAGGCCGCATAGGCCCAGACCAGGAGGGCACCCCCTACCGAAAGGGCGAGGATCTGCGGCAGATCGCTGCCGGGCTGACTGGCCCTCAGAGGAAGGGACCAGGGGTAGCGCACCCCCCAGGTCTTGGAGTTCACCACCACGAAGGCCCCCATCAGACCCAGCATCCCGCTGCCGAGGCCGATGGCCATGCTGGCCCACCGCTGACTGATCCATTGGTGCAGGGCCAGCATGAGCCAGGCGGCGCCGTACACCTTGGCGATGCCCTGGGCCGCGCCCAGCCAGGGGAAAGGCGCCCCGAACCCGAGGCCCGGCTTCAGGAGGTGCACCACCCGACCCAGCCCCAGCACCAGGGGCAGGAGCAAGGCGGTGGCAACCCCCATCATCACCAGGTTCACGCCGGCCTTGGCCAGGAGCACCTGGGCCCGGGGCACCGGCTGCGCGAAGAGGTGCTTCCACATCCCGTGCTGGTGTTCCACCTGGTTGCCCAGGGTGGTGAGCAGGGTGACGAGCATGGGGAGGGCCAGGAAGGCCCAGAGCTGGAGCACCACCTGGGTGTAACTCCCCCAGGCGTTCGGCAGGGGCGTGGTGCGCGATTCCCGCATGAGCACCAGGAAATACAGGAGGGTCGTGAGGATGGGTGCCGCCACCACCACGGCGAGCGCCAGGCTGCGCTTCAGCTTCAGCACCTCGTTCCTCAGCAGATCGAACGCGAGGCTCATGCGGGCTCCGTGAGTCCAAGGAAGATGTGCTCCAGGCTGGAGTCCTCCACCGCCAGCAGGTGCACATCCACCCCGCCGGTCACCAGGAGGTTGTTGAGGCGGGCGGCTTCCGCCACCCCGGGATCCGGCATCCGGAGGCGCCCCTGGTCATCCAAGGTGGTCGGGAAGCCCGCCTCGGCCAGGATCCGTGCGGCCCGCTCCGGAGCCCCGGTGCCGATCCGGAGGTTCCCGGCCGTGCCGGCCTTCAGTTCCCCCAGGGTCCCCTGGAAGCGCAGGCGCCCCTGGTGGAGGACACCGACATGGGAGGCCACCTGCTCCACCTCGCCCAGGAGGTGGCTGGAGACGAACACCGTGGTGCCCTGGGTGCGCGGCAGGTCCCGCAACATCCCCCGGATGTCGCGCATGCCCGCGGGATCGAGCCCATTCGTGGGTTCATCGAGGATGAGGAGCTCCGGCTCCCCCAGCCACGCCAGGGCCAGGCCCAGGCGCTGACGCATCCCCAGGCTGAAGGTGCGCACCAGCTGCTGTCGCGCCGATTCCAACCCTACCCGGGCCAGCGCACGGGCGGCGGCCGCAGCGTCCAACCGGCGCATGCGGCAGGTCAGGCGCAGGTTCTCCTCGGCGGTGAGGTGGGGATAGAGGCTGGGGTGCTCCACCATGCTGCCGAGGCGGCCCAGCACGGGAAGGGGATCCGAGGTCAGCTCCTGACCCAGCACCCGCAGGGTTCCCGCCTCGGGCTTCAGCAGCCCCAGCAGCATCCGGATGGTGGTGGTCTTCCCGGCGCCATTGGGACCCAGGAAGCCGTACACGGCCCCTTGGGGCACGGCCAAATGCAGGTCCGCCACGGCCAGATGCGGGCCATGGCGGAAGGTCAGGCTCCGGGTTTCGATCACGAGCATGGCCTGGGGTCTCCACCATGACCACGGCTCGACGCCCCGGGGGTTTAGGCTCAGTGGCGCTTGGCGGGCTTTTTGGCGGCCTTGGCGGCGTCCCGGTGGGCCTTCATGGTCTCGCGGTGCTGCCGCTTCTGCTCGGAAGCGGCCTTCGCCGCCGCGGCCTTCCGCTCGTTCTTGCGCTGGGTCGGGGTGTCCGCCGCGAGGGGGGCGGTGAGGGTCACGAGGAGGGCGAGGCCCAGAAGGGTCTTCATGGTTGGCTCCGTGGTGGGGTTACCGGAGTGTACCGCGACTCACCGCAGCTTCAGCGAGCTGAGCGCGAGGATGCAGCACACGATCGCGGTGATCCAAAGGCGGATCACCACCTTGGTCTCCGCCAGGCCGCCCAGCTCCATGTGGTGGTGGAAGGGGGCCATGCGGAAGATGCGCTTCCCGCCCCGCAGTTTGTAGCTGCCCACCTGCAGGATCACGCTGAAGGCCTCCAGCACGAAGAGGCCACCGGCGATCACCAGGAGCAGTTCCTGCTTCGTGATGACCGCCACCGTGCCCAGGGCGCCGCCCAGCCCCAGGGAGCCGGTGTCGCCCATGAAGACCTCGGCGGGGTGGGCGTTGTACCAGAGGAACCCCAGGCAGGCGCCGGCCATGGCGCCCAGGAACACGGTGACCTCGGCAGCGCCCGGAACGTGCGGCACGAGCAGGTAGCTGGCCATCTTGAAGTGGCCCCCCACGTAGCAGAGGATCGCGAAGGTCACCGTGACGATGAGGACGCCGCCGGCAGCGAGCCCATCCAGGCCATCGGTGAGGTTCACCGCGTTGCTGGTGCCCACCATCACCAGCCAGATCCAGGGGATGAGGAAGAAGCCCACGTCCGGTTTGAAGTTCTTGAAGAAGGGCACCGAGAGCTGGCTGGTGTTGGCGCCCCGGATGTCGAAGTGGAGGATCACCCAGGCCACGGTCACCGAGATCAGGGTGAGGAGGCCCATCTTCTGCCAGGAGGTGAGCCCTAGGTTCTGCTTCTTCATGAGCTTCTTGGCGTCATCGAAGGCGCCCACGGTGCCGAAGCCCACGAGGGCCAGGAGGCACATCCAGATGGCCCCGCTCTTCAGGTCCCCCCAGATGAGGGTGCTGAGCGCGATCACCACGAGGATGAGCAGGCCCCCCATGGTGGGCGTACCGGACTTGCCCTGGTGGTGCTGGGGCCCCTCCTTGCGGATGTGCTGTCCCATCTTGAGGCGGCGCAGGGTGCGGATGAGCCAGGGGCCGAGCAGGAGGCTCAGCACCATGGCCGTGGCCGCGGCCATGGCGGCCCGGAAGGTGATGTAGCGGAGGACCGTGAGGCCCTTGAGCCCGAAGAGCAGGTGCTGGGAAAGCCAGAGGAGCATGGGAATCCGAAATGGGGAATCAGCCGAGGTGGGTTTGGAGCCATTCCACCGCCCGCTCGGTGCGGTAGAACCGGCTGCCCTTCACGAGGATGCGGGCGTCGGGGGGAAGGCTGGAGAGGCCTGCTTCATCATCGCGCAGGGATTCGAAATCCGGGAAGACCCGGCCACCGGGGCCGAAGGCTTCCACGTAGGCGGGAGCGTGCTCGCCGAAGGCCAGCAGCCGTCGCAGCCCCAAGGTCCTGAGCCCCGCCCCCACCTGGCGGTGGGCCTGGCTGGCGGTGTCACCCAGTTCCCGCATCGCTCCGAGCACGGCCACGGGCTCGCCCCCCTCCAATTCCAGGAGGCTCGCCCCACAGGCGAGGATGCTGTCGGGACTCGCGTTGTAGCTCTCATCGAGCAGCCAGCCGCCCTCCCTCAAGGGCGTGAGGCGGCCGCGGCCCCACTCCGGTTCGGCCTGGCCCAGGCCCGCCACCACGGCCGCCAGGGGCCATCCCGCCAGGAGGGCCACGGTCGCCGCCAGGGTCGCATTGCGCACCTGATGTTCGCCCCGGAGGCGGATCTGCACCGGCACCCGGTGCTCCGGGGTGCGCAGGACGAAGGCTTCGCCCTGGGGGCCGCGGGACCGCCAGTCCTCCCACCCGAATCCCGAGCCGGGCCCCACGGGCACCGCCAGCGCGTGCGCCGCCCAGGGCTGCTCCGAGATCCACCGGCACCAGGGGTCGGAGTCCAGGTGCACCCAGGCGCCGCCGGGCTTCACACCGGCCACGAGCTCCCCCTTGGCCCGGGCGATGCCCTGCTGCCCCTCGGCGAAGTTCTCGATGTGGGCCGTGCCAACCAAGGTGACGAGCCCGAAGTCCAGGGGTGCGATCTCCGTGAGGCGGCGGATCTCCCCGGGCGTGCTCATGCCCATCTCCAGCACCGCGGCAGCCTGGCCCCCCGGCATCGTCGCGAGGGCCTGGGGCAGCCCCAGCGTGTTGTTCCGGTTGCCCGGGGTCTTCCACCCGGAGACGGCGGTCGCCAGCAGCTCCTTCGTGCTGGTCTTCCCCACGCTGCCGGTGATGCCGAAGACCGCCTTGGGCCGCACCGCGGCGAGCCGGGCCTGCCCCCAGGTCTGCATGGCCGCGAGTGTATCGGCGACCACCAGCTGGGGCACCGCCAGATCCACGCGATGGTCCACTAGGAGGGCGGTGGCCCCCTTCCCCACGGCCTGGGCCGCGAAGTCATGACCATCCCGCTCGGCCCGCAGGGCCACGAAGCATTCCCCGGGCTGGATCGTACGGGTGTCCAGGGAGAGGGCGCTCGGGATCCCCTCCCCGACCCCATGCACCTCCGCCCCGATGATGGGCGCGATCTGCTCGAGGCTGAAGCCGTCCCTCACCGGACCTCCAGGGGCGCCAGGGCCAGCGGACCGGCAGAGGTGCGATCCCCGGTGGCCGCACGGCGGTGGTAATCGATCTGGCCCAGGTGGAAGGCGAGGTGGCCTGCGAGGTGCACCAGCACCTGCTCCGTGGGGAGCCGGAGGCCCTGGATCTCCAGGGGGAAGGGCTCATCCGGGCACTGGGGATCAAGGGAGCGCAAGGTGGCGTCCACTTCGCCGGCCATGGCCTGAACGGCGGCGATCAGCGCCTCCCGGGTGAGCCCGGTGCTGCTGAACTCCCGGTCCCGGTCGCGCACGAAGCCTGTGCCCCCCAAGGTGGCGCCGATGAAGTGGCGGAGGTTCCCCACCAGGTGCAGGGCGAGGTTGCCCCCGGCTGTGGGCTGCCCCGGCACGGCCCGCCAGAGGGCCGCATCCTCCGGGTAGAGCTCGAGCTCACGGACCAGGGTGGCCAGGTCGCGGGCGATGACACGGCGGAGGGATTCCATCATCGGCGGCTCCCCAGGGCGGCTTCCACGGCGCCGCGATCGCTGTAGGGATGCTTCACGCCGCCGATCTCCTGGTAGGGCTCGTGCCCCTTGCCCGCCAGCAGCAGCAGATCGCCGGGGCGGCAGTCGGCCAGGGCCTCGCGCACGGCCACGGCCCGATCCGCGATGCGGTGGTAGCGGGTTGGATCCCTGCGGATGGCTTCGGGAATGCCCGGCATGGCGTCATCGAGGATCTGCTCGATGGCCTCGTGGCGGGGATTGTCGGTGCTGTGCCAGATCACGTCGGCCCCTTCCGCCACCGCCGCGGCCATGAGGGGGCGCTTGGTGCGATCCCGCTCCCCACCGCAGCCGAAGAGCACATGCAGGCGGCCACCGGCCGGGAGGAGGGCCTTGCCGGCCGCGAGCAGCTTGTGGAGGGCATCGGGGGTGTGGGCGTAGTCGACCATCACTCCGAAGGGCTGGCCGCAGTCCACCCGCTCCAGGCGCCCCGGGGCGCCCGTGAGGCGCGGCACCTGGGGCAGGAGCTCCGCCAGGGGGAAGCCCGCCTCCGCCAGGGCCGCCAGGGCCGCCAGGAGGTTGTACACGTTGAAGCGGCCCAGGAGGGGGCTGGCCACCGGGAAGGTCCCGGCGGGGGTTGCCAGGCGGAAGGTCGTGCCCGTGGCCGTCTCCCGGAGGTCGGTCACCCGGTAGTCCGCCGGCTGCTCCAGCCCGTAGGATCGGGCGCCATCTTCGGCGATGAGACGACGACCATAGGGATCATCGGCGTTGGCCAGGAATCGCGCACACTGGGCCATCAGCTTCCGCTTGGCCTGGAAGTAGGTCTCCATGTCGCCGTGGTAGTCCAGGTGATCCTGGGTGAGGTTGGAGAACACGCCCACCTGGAAGCGTGCGCCGGCCACCCGGCCCAGCTCCAGGCCGATGCTGCTCACCTCCACGGCGGCAGCGCGATCCCCGGCCTCCACACTGCGGTGGAGCCACCGGTAGAAGGAGGGGCTCTCGGGGGTGGTGCGCACCGCCTCCTCCTCCCGATCCCCCGCCGCGTTCAGCACGGTGCCCACGAGGCCGCAGCCGATGCCGGAGGCCCGCAGCAGCTGCCGGATCAGGGTGGTGGTGGTGGTCTTGCCGTTGGTCCCGGTGACCCCGATGAGGGCCAGCTGCGCATCCGGCGCCCCGTGGAGGGCGCGGGCCATGAGGCCCATGCGCATCCGGGCCTCGGGCACCCAGGCCCCGGCCACCCCCTCGGGCAGCGCCCGATCCGCATCATCCAGGATCACGGCCGTGGCACCGCGGGAGAGGGCCGCGGGGAGGAAGTCGGCGCCATGGACCTTCTCGCCTTTCAAAGCGACGAAAGCCCAGCCTGGCTGAACCTCGCGGCTGTCGCAGGTCAGATCGAGGACCTCGGCCCCCCCGACCTGGAGGCCCCGGGCCCCCTGCCCTTCCACCACCGCCGCGAACCTCACGAGCCCCCCAGCTTGATCACCACCGCCTGCCCCGGCCGCAACTCCGCCTCGGGCTCCGGGGATTGTTCCCTCACCCGGGCCGCGCCTTCGCCCTCGGGCCGGCCTTCCACCACCGGGCGGCCACCCGCCATGACGACCCGCTGGATGGCCGCCTTGAGGCTCAGGCCCTTCAGGGAGGGCACCCGGCCTTCCTGGATGTGCACCACGGCCTCATCGGTCTCCCCCACCGGCCAATCCCGGAGCGAGAGCTTGAGGTCCGCGCCCCGCTCGGCGTCGCCCCCACCCTGGCGGTAGCGGAGGATGGCGTCGCCGATGCGCTTGAACACCGGGGCGGCAACGCTCCCGCCATCGGCATCGCCCGCGGGATCGTCGAGCATGACCAGTACGCCGTACTGCGGTGCCTCGGCCGGGAAGAAGCCCATGAAGGAGGCGAAGTGGCGCTTCGGATCATAGGCCCCGTTGATGATCTTCCGGCTGGTGCCCGTCTTGCCGAAGGCCTCCACCCCGCCCTCCAGCTTGGCCTTCTTCGCCGTGCCCTGGGAGACCACGCCCTTGAGGGCCTCCCGCATCAGGGAGCTGGTCTCCTCACTCATCACCTTGAAGCGCATCTCCGGCTTGGTCTCCTTCAGCAGGGAGCCCTTGTCGTTGAAGATCCGGCTCACCAGGATGGGCTTCATGAGCTTGCCCCCGTTCGCGATGGCGCAACCCGCCATGAGCACCTGCAGGGGCGAGGCGTTGAGACCGTACCCGTAGCTGAGCGTGTACTGCGTGGGCACGCTCCACTCGGCCGGGATCGGCAGACGCCCCTGGGTCTCCCCCGGGAAGTTGAGCCCCGTGGGCTCGCCGAATCCGAACTTGTGGAGGTACTGGAAGTGCGTGGCGGGATCCAGGCGGATGCCCATCTTGGCGGCGCCGATGTTGGAGCTCTGCCAGAGGATCTCCTCGAAGGTCAGCACACCGTGGTGGTGGGTGTCGGTGATGGCGTTCTGCTTGGGGCTGTAGACCCAGCGGCCCCCCATGCAATCGATGCGCTCCCCCAGGTGGACCTTGCGCTCCTCCAGGGCCATGGCCGCCGTGAAGATCTTCATGGTGGACCCGGGCTCGTAGGCGTCCTCCACGGGGTGCACCTTGCGGGCGGCCCGCTGCCGGTCCAATTCCCGCTTGAGCTCCTCCTTCTCGGCGGGGCTGAGATCGCCCTCGCCCCGGTGGCGGAACTTCCTGGGCAGGAGCTGGTTGGGATCGAAGCGGGGGGTGCCCGCCATGGCCAGGATCTCCCCGGAGTTCGGATCCACCACCACGGCATAGGCCGTGGCCGGCCGGCTGAGGCGCACCGCCTCCTCCAGGCTCTCCTCCACGATGTGCTGGATGGTGCTGTCGATGGTGAGCTGCAGGGTGCTGCCGTTCACGGGCACCTGGGTGAACTGCTCCCGCAGGATGCGGAGGCGGTTGCGGGCATCCTTGGCGGCCACGAACTCGCCTTTGCGGCCCGCCAGCATGGGCTCGAAGGTCTGCTCGATGCCCAGCTGCCCCTGCCCATCGACGTTCACGAAGCCGATGATCTGGCTGGCGAGGCTCCCCCGCGGATAGACGCGGCGGCTCTCATCGAGGAAGGCAAGGGCCTTGAAGCCGTTGGCCTTGCCGTCATCCTCGGCCTCCTCCGCCTGCGAGATCAGCTCCTTGATGGCCGCCACCTTGGAGGCGGGGAGCTGGCGCTCCAGGTAGACGAAGGGACTCTTCTTGAGCAGGCGATCCACCAGCAGGCCCTTGGGGAGCTCGAGGATGGGCGCCAGCTTGGCCGCCACCTCGGCGGCGAGCTTGCGGTCGGGGTTCCCCCAGGAGCGTTCCCCCTTGTCCTTCCGGAATTCGGGGTAGAAGAACCGGGGGGTGGCGAACAGGCTCTCCGCCTTCAGGGAGATGGCCAGGGCCTCGCCCCGCCGGTCCCGGATCTCCCCGCGGATGGGGGGCACGGGCACGGTGATGGTGTGCTGCTGCTCCGCTTGCGCCTGGTACTTGGTGTGCTGAACGGCCTGGAGCCAGATCAGGCGGGCGAAGATGGCGACCCCCCACAGGACGATGGCCCCCATCATCCAGGGGAGGCGCGCCGCGGCCAGATCCTGGGCCTCGGGCCGGCCCAGGAGGCGGCGGGGGGAGGTGGAGGTCGGGGAGAGCAGGGACATGTTCGGTTGCCGACCTTCAGTATGCGGGAGTGCCGCCTCAAATGCCCCTGGGTCCCCGACCGCCTAGCCCCTTCCAAAGCCCGCGTTCCCTCCGCGCGCCGACCGGGGACCCAGGGTGAACCGGACCCCTAGCGCAGGGATTCCTCGCTGGAGACGGGACGGAACCGGGCCACCTTCTGGTCCTCCATGGTGAAGGCCCGGTTGATGACATGGCCCTGCTTCCGGGGCTGGAGGCCGCTCTTGGAGGCGTAGCCCTGGATCTCCTCATCGCGCTGGAAGCGGCTGCGCTCGAGGAGGAGCTTCCGCTGGAGCTCCTCCTGCTTGTGCACGCGGTCGCGAAGCTCGCTCATCTCGTAGCCCAGGCGGCTCTTCTGGGCCTGGAGGTAGATCAGGCTGCCCAGGGGCATGGCCACGGCCAGGGCCAGCAGCAGCATCCGGAGGATGCCTTCGCTCTCGACCTGGCGGTTCTGGAGGGGCTGGCGCTCGAGCATGGGAGCTCCCTAGGGTCTGAATGGCGATGAATTTGGCGATTGTTGGTGGCTATCTGCGCCATCCAGCAAGGAAGGCGCCGCTGGGCGTAGTGGTTCTACGGACAAGGCGACTGACGCCGCTGGGGGTGCAGAGAGCCACCAACCCGTAGGGCGAGGGGTGGCGGCTGTCGCCAGGCGGCGTCGGCCTCCCTCCGTGTGCAACCTGCACACCTTCAGTCGGCCTCCTTGCCTGGCTCGGCCGGCACCCCTCGCAATCGCCAAATTCATCGCCATTCAGACCCTCCAAGTTTTTCGGCCACGCGCAGACGTGCGGACCGGGAGGGGGGATTGGACTGGGCTTCTTCGGGGGTGGGGGCCAGGCCACCGGCGTGGATGAGCTTCACGACCTTGGGGAGCTCCACCGGAGCCACCCGGCCGGGGCCGTCGTAGGTGCCGGCGAGGCGGCGCAGGGTCTGCTTGACGATGCGGTCCTCGAGGCTGTGGAAGCTGATGACGCCGAGGCGGCCACCGGGCTTGAGCTGGGTGACGGCCTGCTCCACCGTGGCGCCGAGCCGGGCCAGCTCACCGTTCACGGCGATGCGGATGGCCTGGAAGCTCCGGGTGGCGGGATCGATCTGCTTCTTGCGCTTGGCGATCTCCTTGGGCAGCACCTCGTAGATGGCCGAGGCCAGGTCCGTGGTGCTGTGGAGCTCGCCGGCCTGGAGGCGGCGCAGGATGGCGCGGGCGATGGGGCGGGAGGCCCGCTCCTCGCCGAACTGGTAGAGGGCATCGGCGAGGGTGGTGTCGTCCTGCTGAGCCAGCCACTCCAGGGCCGTGGGGCCGTGCTCCGTGTCCATGCGCATGTCCAGGGGACCCGCCTGGGCGAAGGAGAAGCCGCGGTCGGCGGTGCGGAGCTGGAGGGTGGAGACCCCGAGGTCGGCCAGGATGGCGTCGAAGCCTTCCGGGGCGTGTTCCGCCTTCCAGGCCTGGTAGCCGGGGTGGTCGAAGGCATCCTCGTGGGCGCAGGCCAGGATGGTGAGGCGGGCGTCGTGACCCAGGCGGGCCTGGGCCCGGGCGCGGGCCTCGGGATCACGGTCGACCCCCAGGTAGCGGGCGCCGGAGCCACAGCGGGCCAGCAGGGCCTCGGCGTGACCCCCGAGCCCGAGGGTGAGGTCGAGGATGCGGGCGTCCCCGGCGGGCTGCAGGGTGTCGAGGACTTCCTGGAGGAGGACGGGGACGTGCTGAATGGCCGTCATCGTCAGATCCCCAGGTCCGCCAGCTGGGACAGGTCGTCCTGGCTGAGCGGTTCCGCGGCCAGACGCCGCTCGAAGGAGGCCTTGTTCCACAGGGCGATGTGGTCCATCTGGCCCAGCACCGCCACTTCGCCGACGAGCTGGGCGGCTTCCCGCAGGGTGGGCGGGATCACGAAGCGGCCCTGGGCATCGGGCTCCACCACGCTGCCGTAGTAGGCGGTGACTTCCAGGAACTTCCGCTTGGCGGGATTGGTGGACGGGAGCGTGGCCAGCCGGGCCTCGATGGCCTCCCAGACAGGCAGGGGGTACAACCGGGCGGACCGCCCGTCGGGAGCTTGAGGCGTCCCTTCTCGTCCACCGTGGCCGGGGAATTGCCGCGCAGTCGCAGCACCGGACCGTCCTTTCAACGCAACCCACAGGAACGGAGGGAGGTGAGAGAATGAACCACTGAGATCCATTTCAGTCCACTTTTGTCCACTGAGGGCCACTTCCGAGTCTAAGAACGGCCTGGAACCCCACAAGCCAGAAGAAAAGCGAAAGCTCGCCGGCCGAGGCGGAAATTTACGAAAGTGTCACGAGGGTGACCAGGGTGGATCACGTATGCTGGGCGTTCACCCGTGCCCCTGGAGCCCCCGTGGAGGAATCCGCATCCCCTTCCCTGCTGGCCCGCCTGCTGGGCCGGGAGGACGAGGAGCTGAGGTACCGCCTGGCCAAGGCGGAACGGGACCTGGCGCGGCTGCGGGAGAGCTCCGAACATCGGGAGGCCCTCCAGGAAGCACTCCTGGAGGGCCTGGCCGAGGGCGTGATCCTGCTGGACGCGGGCCGCACCGTCCGTCGCCACAATGGCGCAGCCGTCCGCCTCCTGGGCACCGGCAGCCGGGTGGCCGAGGGCAGCACCCTGCTCTACCTGTTCCGCGAGCCCGAGACCCTGGCCGCCATCGATCGGGTCTTCAGCGGGGAGGAGACGGAGTGGCTGCTGGAGCGCCCCCCCCGCATCCTCCGGCTCCGGGGCCTCCCCTTCGCGTTGCCCGGGGAAGGGGCCGGCGCCCTGCTCACCGTGCACGATGTCACCCGGCAGGAGGTGCTGGAGACCACCCGCCAGAAGTTCATCTCCAACGTCAGTCACGAGCTGAAGACCCCCGTGGCGGGGATCCGCCTGGCCGCGGAGAACCTGCAGGCCGGCAACATGGTGACCGCCGAGGGGGAGTCCAGCCTGGCCTCCATCCTCCGGGCCTCGGAGCGCATGAGCCTCCTGCTCCAGGACGTGGCGGAGCTGAGCCGCATCGAAACCGGCGCCCTGGCCCTGGAACCCGTGCCCGTGGACGTGGAGGGCTTCACCCACCAGGTGGCCTCCGACTTCGCCCTGCCGGCCCGCTCGCGCCGCATCCAGCTCGTGGTGAGCCTGGCCCCGGAGATCCCCGGCCTCCGGGTGAAGGCCGACCCCCTGCGCCTCCACCAGTTGCTCGACAACCTGATCTCCAATGCCCTCAAGTTCAGCCCCGAGGGGTCCCAGGTCACCTTCACGGTGACCCGCGAGGGGCGCATGGTCGCCTGGACCGTGAAGGATCAGGGACCCGGCATCGCCCTCAATGAGCAGGGCCGCATCTTCGAGCGGTTCTGGCGCAGCGAGCGCATGCGCGGGATCCCGGGCACGGGCCTTGGCCTCTCCATCGTGAAGCACCTGGCCCGCCTCATGGGCGGCGAGGTGACCGTGGAGAGCGCCTTCGGCGAAGGCGCGGCCTTCACCGTTCGGCTGCCCCTGGACTGACGGCCGCCATCACTGGCAGAGCTTGCCCCCCAGGGGCTTGCCACCCAGCAGGTGGAAGTGCAGGTGGAAGACCGTCTGTCCGGCATCGGCACCCGAGTTGGTGATGAGCCGCCAGCCGCCCGCCACCAGGCCGTGGTCCTGGGCCAGCTTCGCCGCCAGGAAGGGGATCCGGGAAGTTGCCATCTCGGCCTCGGTGGTCATCCGGGAGAGGCTCTCGCAGTGGGCCTTGGGAATGATGAGCAGATGGACCGGCGCCTGCGGGAAGATGTCCTTGAAGGCCAGGAGCTGGTCGTCCTCGTACACGATGGTGGACGGAACTTCCTTCTGGATGATCTTGCAGAAGACGCACTCCGACATGGGATCCCCTTGAGCTTCCACATCATCTTGCACGAACCCGAGATCCCGCAGAACACCGGAAGCATCGGCCGGCTCTGCGTGAGCAACGACACGAAACTGCACCTCATCCATCCCCTGGGGTTCGAGGTGAGCGACTACTACCTCCGCCGGGCGGGCCTGGACTACTGGGAGCGCCTGGCGCCCACCCACTACGAGAACTGGGCCGACTTCCGGGCCCGGAACCCCGCCATGCCCCTGCGGCTCTTCAGCACCAAGGCCACCCGAACCCACACCGAGGTGGGCTGGCGGGACGGGGACGGCCTGGTGTTCGGCCGGGAGACCCGGGGCCTCCCCGATGACCTGCTGGCAGCCCATCCCGCGGATCTGGTGAGGATCCCCATGGTGGGCGAGTTCCACCGCAGCCTGAACGTGGCCCAGGCGGCAGCGATCGGGCTCTACGAGGCCCTCCGGCAGACCCGGGGATGGTGAGTCTCACATGAGACATCCTTATTGATTTCGTCTCAAATGAGCCCATCCTGGAGATGGAGGTCCCCATGCTCCAGACCCAGCCCGCACCCCATGGTTCCCGGGATCTCGCGGGGCCCGGGATCCGGGCCTTCCTGCGGCTTGCGGAGCTATGGGAACTGGACCAGGAGGCGCAGCGCACCCTGCTGGGCGGCCCCTCCCGCGCCACCTGGCACCGCTGGCGCCAGGCGCCCCCACCGGACCTCTCCCGCGACACCCTGGAGCGCCTGAGCTACCTCCTGGGCATCTGGAAGGCCCTCAAGATCCTCATCCCCGATGCCGCCCAGGCCACGGCCTGGGTGCGCCGCCCCAACGCGGATCCACTGTTCGACGGCCGCCCCCCGCTGGAGCGGATGCTGCAGGGCCGGCTCTCCGACCTGGCCGACGTGCGCCGGCACCTGGACGCCGCCCGGGGCGTCTGGTGAAAGCCTTCCCCCTGCTCGCGATCAAGGAGACGGCCTGGCGGATCATCTCCACCCGCTTCCCGGCGGTGAACCTCTTCGAGGAGCTGGCCGATCCCGCCGATTGGGAGGCCCTGGCGGCCCTGGAGGCCCTCACCCATCCGGGGTACCTGGATCAGGTGGGGGACCTCTCCCAGGTGCCCGTGGAGGACCGTGCCGCGGGCCCCGGGGCGTCCTTCCTCATGGCCCCCTTCACCCACCCCCGCCCTGGGCGCTTCTCCACGGCGGCCTTCGGGGCCCTCTACGCGGGCCGGAGCCTGGAGGTGGCCATCGCGGAGACGCGGTTCCATCAGGAGGCCTTCTGCCGCAACGGCGCCCTGGCCCCCCTGGACCTGGACCTGCGCGTCCTCACCCTGCGGGTGAAGGCGGAGGTCCGGGACCTCCGTACCGCCCGGGTGCCCGACCTCTACCACCCCTCGGACTACCGGGCCGGCCAGGCCCTGGCCGCCCGCCTGCGCGCCCAGGGGGAATCCGGCGTGGTGTACGGCAGCGTGCGCCTCCCGGGCGGGGAGTGCCTGGCCGCCTGGACCCCCCGGGGCCTGAGCCACTGCCGCCACCTCCGCTACCTCTGCTACCGGTGGGATGGCCGGCGCATCACCGACGTCTTCGAGAAGCGCCCGCTGAAGCTTTGAGGCAGACTAGAAGGTTGTCGAGGTTCCCATGTCCCAAGCCCCCCTCCGCGTGGTCATCGCCAAGCCCGGCCTGGACGGCCATGACCGGGGCGCGAAGGTCATCGCCCGTGCCCTGCGCGACGCCGGGATGGAGGTGATCTACACGGGCCTGCGCCAGACCCCCGCACAGATCGTGGCCGCGGTGGTGCAGGAGGACGCGGACGTGCTCGGCCTCAGCATCCTGAGCGGCGCCCACAACCAGATCTTCCCGGAGATCCTGCGGCTCCTGAAGGAGCAGGGTGCGGACGATGTGCCCGTGTTCGCCGGTGGCATCATCCCCGACGCCGACATCCCGGGGTTGAAGGCCGCGGGGATCCGGGAGATCTTCCAGCCCGGAACCAGCACCGATGACGTGGTGGCCTTCATCCGGGCCGCCGCCCAGGCCTGACCTTCAGTGCTCCGCCCAGCGGGTACCCGCGGGCGCCTGGAAGGTGAAGCTGCCTGCGTCCGCTCCGGCGGGCCGGGGGGACTTCAGCTGGAGCACCTGCTTGGCACCCGTGGCATCGGTCCAGTGGAAACGGGTGGGCCAGGCACCCTTCCCCTCCGCTTCCAGGGTGGGCAAGGCGGGCTGACGGGGTGCCAGGGTGACGCGCTGGCCCTGGAAGGTGACCTTGAAGTGCCGATCCACCGCCTTGGGGTCCATGAGCACCGCCAGGAGGGGCGCCTCGGCCAGGGCGCGCTGGAGGTCCATCCGCTGGGCGCTGCGGGTGTCCGGATCGTATTGGATGAGGTTGCGACCGTCACAGACCAGGAGGATCCCCCGGGTGTAAGCCACCCGCAGGCGCCCCCCGGGCGCCAGCTTCAGGGTGCCCTCCCGGCTCACCTTGCCGAACACGGCACTCTCGCCCTCCTGGACGAAGGTGGCTTCGAGGCTCGGATGGGCCTGGAGCCGGGTCCACCATGCGGGGGCCTGGGCGGACAGGGCCGCCCCGGCGAGCAGGATCGAGGCAATCCCACGCATCAGCTGCGCTTCAGTTCCACCGAGAGCTTGCTGGTGATGCCCTTGCGGGGCGCGGGGCGGGTCTGTCGCTGCTCGGCGACCACCTGACCACCCTTGAGGACCTGCACCACCACCTCCACATCCCCTTCCCCATCGGGCACATCGAGGCGCATCACGGAAGGAGCCCCCATGCGGCCCACCTGGGTGAGTTCCCCCAGGAGGCTGTCGATGGCGCCCTTGTCCATGGTCGGGATCTTGGGCTTGGCGGTGGCCTTCGGGATGATCATGGTGGGCACGGGGGGCTGGTCCACCGGGGCGACCTCGGGGGGCTCCACCGGAGCCGGTACCGGGGCGGGGGCCACGGCTTCCACCGGGGCCGACGGGACAGGGGTAGGTTCCGGGGCCGCTTCGATCGGGGCCGCGGCCGGCTCGAGCAGATCCTGGACGTCGGCGTCTTCAGCGAAGTCCAGCTCGTCCGCGGAGAGGGCGGCTTCAGGCTCGGCCACCACGGCGTCGGCGTCCTCGGTGTCCGGGAGGGCCGGGGCCAGGAGGGAGGAGACGGTGGGAGGCTCCGGCAGCTCCGGGGCTTCAATGTTCAGGCCGGTATCCGTGAGTTCATCCGGCTCCGCGGCCACAGCCGCCTCCACCAGCCCCGTGTTCAGGTCCAGCAGGTCGCTGGCGGCGGGCAGGTCCGAAAGGCTCAGGGCCTCGGCGTTCACCGTGGGGGCCGGGGCCGCGGGCTTCACGGGAGCGGCCCCTTCCCCGAGGACGTGGGTCTTGATGTGACCCAGCACGAGGCGGGTGATGCCCCGCAGGGTCTCGAAGACCCCGGTGCCATCGGAGGCCACGGCCTGGAAACTGGGCAGGCTCAAGGTATTGAAGTGGGCCTCCAGTTCCTCCACCGGGACCACATTGCGCAGGTCCCGCTTGTTCCACTGGAACACGATGGGAATGTCCTTCAGCTCCAGGCCCAGTTCCTTCAGGTTCTCCTGGAGGTTCAGAAAGCTGTCCTTGCAGGCATCGGCCATGGCGGTCTGGCTGTCCACCACGAACACGATGCCATCCACGCCTTTGAGGACGAGCTTCCGGGTGCTGTTGTAGAAGACCTGGCCGGGCACGGTGTAGAGCTGCAGCTTGGTCTTGAAGCCACCCACGGTGCCGACATCCATGGGCAGGAGGTCGAAGAACAGGGTGCGGTCCGTCTCGGTGTTGAGGCTGACCATCTCACCCCGTGCTTGCTTGGAGGTCTTCCCGTAGATCGTGTTGAGGTTGGTGGTTTTGCCACACAGACCCGGACCGTAGTAGACGATCTTGGCCGTCATCTGACGCGTTGCGTGGTTAAAAAACACCATTCCTGGACCTCGGGAGGTCTTCCAGTCTAGCCAGGGTGCCTCCCCACAAGGAAGGGGAAGCCCGGAGAGGGGATCAGAGGGCCTTGAGCAGGTCCAGCACCTGCTTGTCGGCGGCACCCGTGTTCACGTCGGTGAGGATGTGACGGATGACCCCCTGTTTGTCGATGATGAAGGTGACCCGCTTGGCCAGGCCGATGATGGGCATCTTGACCCCATAGGCCTCCAGGATCTTCTTCTCGGGATCGGCCAGGATGCTGAAGGGCAGGTGGTACTTCTCCGCGAAGGCCTTCTTGCTCTTGACATCATCCCCGCTGACGCCGAGCACCACGGTGCCGGTGGCCAGGATGGCCCCATGGCCATCCCGCAGGCTGCAGGCCTCCTTCGTGCAGCCCGGGGTGTCGTCCTTGGGGTAGAAGTACAGGACCACGTTCTGCTTGCCGGCGTAGTCGGCCAGGCGGATGGTCTTGCCGTTCTGGTCCTGGGCCTCGAAGGCCGGGGCGGGCATGCCCACCTTCAGGTCCGATGCAGTGGCCTCCAAACCGAGCAGGCTCAGGATTCCCATGACTGCGACCCCCTTCCTCATGTCACACCTCGTAGGCTCGCGAGTATGTCAGAGTCGGAGGGGATGGAACCGGATCGGGATGTGGACGGCACTCGCCTGGCGGTGATCCCCGGCGATGGGGTGGGACCCGAGGTCCTCGCGGAGGTCCTGCCCGTGCTGGCCTGGGCCCGGAACCGGGGACGCCCCCTCACCTGGGAGATCCTTCCCCAGGGCGCCGACCACTGCCTCGCCACCGGCGAGACCCTTTCGGAGGCCACCTTCCTGCGGCTCCGGGACACCTTCGACGCGATCCTCTTCGGGGCCGTGGGAGATCCCCGGATCCCCGATGGGCGGCATGCGGAGGGCATCCTGCTCCGCCTGCGCCAAGACCTCCAGCTGGCGGTGAACTGGCGGCCCTGCACCCCCTTCCTCCCGGAACATGGCCCCCTCCGGGGCCGCAGCCCGGAGGCCCAGCGCCTGGAGGTCTATCGGGAGAACACGGAAGGGCCCTACTGCCTCCAGGGCACCCGGGAACCCGGCCGGGCCGTGGACTGGGCCGTCCATACCCAAGGGGCCGTCCAGCGCCTCCTGGATGCGGCTTTCCAGCGGGCCGCTTTCCTGGGGCGCCCCCTGACCCTGGCCCACAAGGCCAATGTCCTGAAGTTTGGCCATGGGCTTTGGCTGGCGTGTTTCGCCGAGGCCAAGACCCGCCATCCCCAAGTGGAGGCCCGCGCCATGCATGCCGATGCCCTGCTCTGCGCCCTGGTGCAGGACCCCACACCCTTCGGGGTGATCGCCGCCGACAACTACCTGGGGGACCTCATCAGTGATCTCACGGCGGCCTTCATGGGTGGGATGGGCATGGCACCGAGCCTGAGCTATGCGCCCCATCGGCCCTTCCGGTGCCATGCCCTGGCGGAACCCGTCCATGGGTCCGCTCCCGATCTGGCCGGGCGGGGACTCGCGAACCCCACCGGAGCCCTGCTCAGCCTGTCCCTCCTCTTCGGGCACCTCGGGTGGGTCGAGGAGGCGGAAAGTCTCGAAGATTCAGTAGCTGCGGCCCTTCGCGCCGGTGCGGCCACCCGGGATCTGGGAGGCGACCTGAGCACCCAGGCCATGGGAGCCGCGTTGAGGGCCGGGCTGGTCTGAGCCTGCAGAGGGGCTCAGCAGCTCCGCATGATCCCGATGACCAGCCCCTGGATCTGGATCCGCTCGGGGCTGTAGAGGATGGGCTTCAGCTCGGGGTTGTGGGGGACCAGCCAGACGCCCTTGGCGTCTTTCCGATACTCCTTGAGGGTGGCCTCCTCGCCATCGATGAGGGCCACGATGCGATCCCCGTTCCGGTAGTCCCCACGGCGCTGAAGCACCACGAGATCGCCATCCAGGATGGCGTCCTCGATCATGGAATCCCCGCGCACCCGCAGCACGAAGACCTCATCCCGGTTCCGGTGGATGCTGTTGGGCACCTCGATGGGCAGGGCGCGGGTCTCGGGGATCAGGGGCGCGCCCGCGGCGACGTCGCCACAGAAGGGGATCAGACGGGCCAGCGAGGCGGCGGGGGCCTCCGTCTTCGGCGCGGGGGCCGCGGCGCCTGAAGCGGCCCAGGCCTTGGCCACCACCAGGTTGTTCCCCTTGCCGTGGCTCCGCTCGAGCAACCCCTTCTCGATGAGGTGCTGCACGTGCTTGTGGATGGTGCTCACGGCGCTGGAGCCCACGCCTTTGGCCACCTCGGTGAGCGTGGGGCTGCGGCCTTCCGCTTCCAGGAACTCCGCGATGAAGGCAATCACCGCCTTCTGGCGTTTGGTCAAATCATGGGCTTTCATGGGCTCCAACCTACGGTTCGACGGCGGGTGCGTCAATCCCTTTTTTTACGCTTTTTTTCGCCCGGGTCTGTAACCAAGATCAACACTTGTCCTGCCTATGCCGAAATTAGGGTTCAGCCGCTCCGGATTCGCTCTGGCATACTGGGTGGCCATGTCCATTGTGTGGCGGGATTGCTGGTTCCGCCGCTTGAGAAGGGAAGGAGCCCCATGTCCACCGCGCTTGCGGCCACGAAGATCAATGATTTCTCGATCCAGGTGGCCACCGTCAACGGTTCCGGGTCGCAGACGGCCAACACCGTCCTCATGCGTTCCATCTTCCAGATGGGCGTCGCTGTGAGCGGCAAGAATCTCTTCCCTTCCAACATCGCGGGCCTGCCCACGTGGTTCACCATCCGTGCCAACAAGGACGGCTACGTGGCCCGCAAGGCCGGCAACGAGATGCTGATCCTCATGAACCCCGAGACGGCCAAGGAGGACATCGCCAAGGCCGATGCCGGCTGCCTCGTGATCTACGATGAGCCCCTGAAGCTCGACGCCCTGCGCGGGGACCTGACCTACATCCCCGTGCCCTTCCAGAAGATCGTCACGGCCTGCTGCCCCGAGCCCAAGCTCCACAAGCTCGTGAAGAACATGATCTACGTGGGTGTGGCCGCCTACCTCCTCGACATCGACCTCGAGGAGACCAAGAAGTCCATCACCAAGCAGCTCAAGGGCAAGCAGAAGGCCATCGAGATCAACCAGGGCGCCGTGGAAGCCGGGCACGCCTGGGCCAAGGAAGCGGGCCTGAAGCAGGACGCCATCAAGGTGGTCCGCGACAACAAGACCGCCGGGAAGATCATCCTGGATGGCAACGCCGCCTGCGCCCTGGGCGCCATGTTCGGTGGCGTGCAGGTGCTGCCCTGGTACCCCATCACCCCCGCCTCCAGCCTGGCCGAGACCCTCATCGACTACCTCGAGGAGTACCGCCACGACGCCGACGGCAAGGCCACCTACGCCGTGGTGCAGATGGAGGACGAGCTGGCCTCCGCCGGCGCCGTCTTCGGTGCCGGTTGGGCGGGCGCCCGTGCCATGACCACCACCTCGGGCCCCGGCATCTCCCTGATGTCCGAGTTCATCGGCCTCGGCTACTACACCGAGATCCCTGGCGTGTTCTTCAACGTGGCCCGCACCGGCCCCTCCACCGGCCTGCCCACCCGCACCATGCAGGGCGACGTGGACATCTGCGCCAAGTGCAGCCACGGCGACACGCTCCACATCAACCTGTACCCCGGCACCATGCAGGAGTGCTTCGAGTTCTCCGCCCAGTCCTTCGAGCTGGCCGAGCACTTCCAGACCCCTGTGTTCGTGGTCACCGACCTCGACCTGGGCATGCAGAACTGGGCCAGCGACCCCTTCCCCTTCCCCGAGAAGCCCTACAGCCGCGGCAAGGTCCTCGGTGAGAAGGAGCTGAACGAGATCAAGGACTGGGGCCGCTACAAGGACGTCGATGGAGACGGCATCCCCTACCGCACCCTGCCCGGCACCGCCGGCGGCAAGGGCGCCTACTTCACCCGCGGCAGCGGCCACAACGCCTACGCCCAGTATTCCGAGAAGCCCGAGGATTACGTGGCCGTGGTGGATCGCCTCCGCAAGAAGTACGAGACCGCCAAGTCCTTCGTGCCCAAGCCCGTGTCCCGGAACCTCGGCTCCGACAAGGGCGTCCTCGCCTTCGGTTCCAGCGATCCCGCGGTCATCGAGGCCCAGGACATCCTGGCCGCCAACGGCCTGAAGCTCGACTACCTCCGCCTGCGCGCCCTGCCCTTCACCGCCGAGATCGACGCCTTCATCAAGGAGAAGAAGGTCATCTACGTGGTCGAGCAGAACCGGGATGCCCAGATGGCCGGCCTGCTGAAGGAGTTCTACCCCGAAGCCGCCACCAAGTTCAAATCCGTCCTCCACTACAACGGCCTGGCCCTCGACGCCAAGACCGTGGTGGACCAGATCACCGCCTTCGAAAAGTAAGCGAGGAGACGAGATGACGACCGCGACCCCCGCCCCCGCCGCTCCCACCAACAAGCTGGGCCTCACCAAGCAGGAGTATGTCGGTGGCAAGTCCACCCTCTGCGCCGGCTGTGGCCACGACTCCATCACCGCGCAGCTGATCAACGCCGCCTGGGAGATGAACATCGAAGCCCACAAGGTGGGCAAGTACTCCGGCATCGGCTGCTCCTCCAAGACCCCCGCCTACTTCTTCAACCAGGCCTGGGGCTTCAACAGCGTGCACGGCCGCATGCCCGCCGTGGCCACGGGCGCCTCCATGGCCAACAAGGGCCTCATGAACATCGGCGTCTCCGGGGACGGCGACTCCATGAGCATCGGCCTCGGCCAGCTCTGCCACCTGATCCGCCGCAACATCCCGATGCTCTACATCATCGAGGACAACGGCGTGTACGGCCTCACCAAGGGCCAGTTCTCCGCCACCGCCGACAAGGGCTCCGTGCTCAAGCACGGCGCCGTGAACCACCTGGAGCCCATCGACCCCGTGACCCTCGCCATCGAGCTGGGCTGCGGCTTCGTGGCCCGCTCCTTCAGCGGCAACCCCAAGCAGATGAACGCCATCATGAAGGCGGCCATGGCCTACAAGGGCACCGCCCTCATCGACATCATCAGCCCCTGCGTCACCTTCAACAACCACGACAGCTCCACCAAGTCCTACAAGAACGTCAAGGACCACGAGATGCCCCTGCACGAGCTCAACTTCGTGCAGTTCGCGGAGCTCGAGCAGGTGGACATCGAAGCCGGTGCCGCCGAGACCGTGACCTTCCCGGACGGCTCCAAGGTCACCTTCCGCAATGTGAACGAGGGCTACGACGCCACCGACCCCCTCGCCGCCATGAAGGCCATCAAGGAGAGCCACGCCAAGGGTGAGTTCCTCACCGGCCTGCTCTACATCAACCCCAGCAAGCCGGACTTCAACACCGTGCTCAACACCGTGGACACCCCCCTGGTGCACATGGACCTCGAGAAGCTGCGCCCCTCCAAGGCCGTGCTCGACGAGATCATGGACTCCCTGAAGTAGGCTGCTTCCAGCCCTTCCGCAACGCCGCCCTCCCCAGGGCGGCGTTTTTGTGGGTAGAATGGAGGTTCCCTTGGGGCTGTAGCTCAGCTGGGAGAGCGCCTCGTTCGCAATGAGGAGGTCGTCGGTTCGATCCCGATCAGCTCCACCAAGGTTTCCTGTACGGCAGCGCGAGCTGCCGTACTTCGTTATTGCCGACGACCTCGCCGTTACTAGGTGGGAGGTCGTCCCTCCGCCTATCGCACCCTGCCCCGCAGGGCGCTCCCGCTCGCTTGGGCCTGGAGGGCCCTGCGCTCTCGGAGGCGGAGCCTCCGATCCCGATCAGCTTCGGGCGGTAGGGCATTTAGTATTTGAGAAGCGATCAGGAGTTGGCATGGCCATCGAGTTGTCGAAGGACACGGAGAAGTACTTGCTGGGGTCGGTGAAGCGGTTCTTCTCGGAGGAGCTGGATGAGGAGATCGGGGATCTGAAGGCTCAGCGGGTGTTGGCGTTCATGCTGAAGGAGGTGGGGCCCAGCGTGTACAACCAGGCCATGGCGGATGCGCAGGGGTGGATGAAGGAGAAGGTGGAGGAGCTGGGGGACGCGCGGTACGAGCCGGAGTTCGACTTCTGGAGGCGGAAGTAGCTTGGATTCCTGATTCCAGGACCTCCAGCCGAAGAGGATCGGGGAGGCGCCCGTGAAGCTCTGGTCGGCGGCCATCATGCTGTTCCTGATCATGGACCCGCTGGGGAACGTGCCACTGTTCCTGTCGACGCTGAAGCACCTGCCCTCCCGGCGACGGCGGGCGATCATCGTGCGGGAGCTGGTCATCGCCTATGGGGTGATGATGCTGTTCCTGTTCTTCGGGCAGGGGATGCTGGACGCGCTGCAATTGAAGCAGGAGTCCATCAGCATCGCGGGGGGCATCATCCTGTTCCTCATTGCGCTGAAGATGATCTTCCCGCCCGAGGGGGAGAAACGGGAGAAGGACGAAGAGGCCGTGGTCTCAGAGCCGTTCATCGTGCCCCTGGCCATCCCCCTGGTGGCGGGGCCCTCCCTCCTTGCGTCCCTGCTGCTCCTGGTCTCCCGGGAGCCCCATCGGATGGCGGAGTGGTGGGCGGCCATGACCCTGGCCTGGATGGCCTCGGTGGCCATCCTGCTCTCCAGCAACAAGCTGCACCGCCTCCTGCGCGAGCGGGGGCTCATCGCCCTCGAGCGCCTCATGGGCATGACCCTGGTGACCATGTCCGTGCAGATGTTCCTGAACGGCCTGGCGGAGTACCTGGCTCGCGCCCGGTGACGCCCGAAGAAGCTACTTCAGCTCGCTGAACTGGGGACGGTAGGTGCGGCTCAGGGTCAGCCGGGTGCCATCGCGCATGATCACGAGGTAGTCCCCGCTGCTCCAGGGCTGGAGCTCCTTGATGAAGTCCATGTTCACGATGGCGCTGCGATGGATCCGCCGGAACTGGTGGGGATCCAGCTTCTGGGACATCGCGTTCATGGTCTGGCGCAGGAGGTGGCTCCCGCCTTCCACATGGAGCCGCACGTAGTTGTCCTCGGCCTCCACCCACTGGACCTGGCTCACCTTGAGGAGGGCCTGGCGCTCGCCGACCCGCACCAGGATGCGCTCCAGGAAGGGCTGATCCTTGCGGACCTCCGTGAGCAGGTCCTCCATCTTCCGCTGCTCTCCGGCGGGCTTCCCCTTCCCCTCGCGGATGCGCTGGAGGGTCTTCTGGAACCGCTCCTTGTCGAAGGGCTTCAGGAGGTAGTCCACGGCGTTCACGTCGAACGCGTGCACGGCGTACTGGTCATAGGCGGTGATGAAGATGGTGGCGGGCATTCGCTCCGGCCCCACGGCCTCCAGCACCCCGAATCCATCCAGTTCCGGCATCTGGATGTCCAGGAACACCAGGTCGGGATGGGACTGCTCGATGGCCTCCACGGCCTCCAGGCCGTTGGAGCATTCCTGGACCACCTCGATATCGGGCTCGCCCTGCAACATCTGGCGGATGCGCTGGCGGGCCAGGATCTCATCGTCCACGATCAGGGCTCGGAAGGTCATGCGACAACCTCGATCTCGCCCGAGTCGGGCGAGGAGAAGGATAGCGGAAGGCGCACCCGGGCCAAGGTCCCCTTGCCCGGGATGCTGAGGAGTTCGAAGCTCTGCTGTTCCCCGTAGAGGAGGTTCAGGCGTTGCCGGGTATTCCCGGTGCCGATGCCATGGCCGGGACGGGGGGTGGTCACGAAGCCGGGGCCGTCATCCTCCACCTCCAGGCAGAGCATCCCTTCCTCCACCCGGGCCCGTACGGCGATGTGCCCTCCGGTGGCGCTGGCACCGACCCCGTGCTTGATGGCGTTCTCCACCAGGGGTTGCAACACGAAGCTCGGCACCCGCGCCTGGGCGAGGTCCTCGGGGATGGTGATGCCGATGGTCAGGCGGTCCTGGAACCGCAGGCGCTCGATGGCCAGGTAGCGGTCCAGGAACTGGGCTTCCTGGGCCAGGGTCACCTCCTGCTGCCCACTCTGATCGAGGCTCAGGCGCAGGAGGTCCCCCAATCGGGCGATCATCCGGTCGGCCAGGTCGGGGTCGATGTGCACCAGGGCCGCGATGGAGTTCAGGGTGTTGAAGAGGAAGTGCGGCTGCAGCTGCATCCGGAGGGCCTGGTTCTGGGCCTGCATGAAGGCCTTCTCAAGCTGAGCGGCCTCCACCTCGCGCTTCTTGTACCGCCGGTGCGCCATGACCATGTGGTAGGCGCTGAGCAGCGCCAGCATCACCAGGAAGTTGGTGTGGAAGTAGCGCTTCAGGAAGTCTTCGTAGCCCAGCCAGAAGCGGTAGTTGCGGACCGTTTCGAGGACGTTCCACTCGAAGAAGGTGCCGCGTTCCAGACGGGAGAAGGCGATGGCCACCAGGAAGGTGCCCAGGAGGCCCGCCAAGGTGGCCAGGAAGCTGGCCCCGAAGTGGATCCCCAGGACCCGCCAGCTGCGCCAGTTGGTCCATTCCAGGGATTCGATGGGGAAGCGGCGCGCCACGGCGAGCAGCCCGAAGCCCAGGGTCGCCCACACCAGGATCTGGGCGATGTTCATCTGGAGCAGCATGAACCAGCCGGACCACCGGGTGGAGCGCAGGGCCAGGTCCCAGGTGGTGTTGTACACCGCCAGGAGGCCCCAGGCCCCCCAGTACCACCACACCTGCCGCCGATCTTCGAACATGCCCTGATTGTCGGCGATTCCTGGTCCGAATCGAACCGGAGGGGGCGAGGGGCCCGGGGGGTGGGGCCAGCGGCGGTTCGGTCCCCTTCGGGCGCGCGGTCCGGGGGATGGAATGCGATAATCCGGGGATGATCTCCCGGTTGCGTGGCGAATTGGTCCAGAAGCTGCCCCACCTCGCGGTGGTGGAATGCGGTGGGGTGGGCTATGCCTGCGCCATCAGCCTCTCCACCTACGGGCTGTTGCCGGAACCCGGCCAGGAGGTGGTGATCCACACGGAGACCCTGCTCCGGGAGAACGACCTCAGCCTCATCGGATTCTCCAGCAGCCAGGAACGCGAGCTCTACCGCCTGCTGGTGAAGGTCGATGGCGTGGGGCCCAAGTTGGCCCTGGCGGCCCTTGGATCCATGCCGGGCGAGGAACTCATCGCCGCCCTGCGGGGACGGGAGGTCACCCGCCTCACGCGCATCCCCGGCGTGGGGAAGAAGACGGCGGAGAAGCTCTGCTTCGAGCTGAGCGAGAAGATGGGTGGCCTCTCCGGCCTGGACGGCCTCGGAGCCTCAGCCGCCCCGGCGGATCGGTGGGAGGCCGACCTGCGGTCCGCCCTCACCAATCTGGGGTTCAAGGAGGACGCGGTGGCCCCCGTGGTGGAGCGCCTTCGCGCCGAGAAGCCGGAACTGCCTGACGCCATCCGCCAGGCCCTGAAGGCGCTGCAGAAGTGATCCTCGCGACCTCTCCCCTGGTGGGCCCCGCCCTCCCCGAGCTGGGTGTCCGCACCGAGCTCCGGATCCTGCCCTTCCGATCCGGGGCCTGGATGGAGGCCCTGCCTTCGGCCCGCGCGCTCGTGGTGCTGCTCTCGGAACCCCTCACCGAAGGCGACCTGGACCGTGCGCCCGACCTGAAGGCCATCGCCACCTTCTCGGTCGGGGTGAACCACCTCCCCCTGGAAGCGTGCCGGGCCCGGGGCATCCGGATCATCGCTACGCCCGGCACCCTCACCGAGGCCACCGCGGACCTCGCCCTGGCGCTCCTCCTGGCCGTGACCCGCCGCGTGGCGGAAGGCGAGGCCCTGGTCCGCAGCGGCGCCTGGGGTGGATGGGCTCCCGATCAGCTTCTGGGCCCCGGGCTCAGCGGCAAGACCTGCGGCATTCTGGGCGCCGGTGCCATCGGCAAGGCGTTCGCCCGTCGGGCCTGGGCCCTGGGCATGCACCCCCGTTTCTGGGATCGGGAGGGCGTGGGTGGGGAGGTTGACTTCGGCCCCGGCGCGGGCCCGCGCATCCCCCTGGATGAGCTGCTCCCGGCCAGCGCGGTGCTCAGCCTGCACTGCCCCCTTACGCCGGAGACCCGCGGGCTCCTGGATGCCGGGCGGCTCCGTCAGCTCCCGCGAGGCGCCGTGATCCTGAACACCGCCCGGGGGGGCATCCTCGATGAGGGATCGGCCATCGCCCTGCTTCAGGAGGGTTTCCTCGGCGGCGTGGGTCTCGATGTCTACGCCGGGGAACCCGCCGTGGATCCCAGGTGGTTCAGGGCCCCCCGCACGGTGTTGCTGCCCCACCTGGGAAGCGCCACCGTGGAGACCCGCACCGCCATGGCCCATCAGGTCGCGGAAGGATTGGCGGAAGCCCTCGGCCTCTGACGCTCCCATGATCTGGAAGTCCGGGCCGGGTGGTAACCTGTTCCCCGTTCCTCGAGGTTTCCATGTCCCGTTCCTGGCGCTCCCTGATCGATCCCACCCTGGACGGTTCCCAGGATGGGTCCCTCCTGGCGCGGGCCCGCCGTCTGAACGCCCGGGGCCACCATGCGGAGGCCGCGGAGCTCCTCGATCGCCACCTCGCCGAGAACCGCGCCGACTTCGATGCCTGGTTCGAGCGCATGCTCGCCCTGGGCGATGGCATGAGCGATGAGGCCGCCGAGGACATCCTCGCCCAGCTCGAGGCCATCCGGGATGAGCATCCGGATCACGCCGCCGTGCACCGCAACCTTGGCCACCTGCGGCTCGTCCTCTTCGATCTGGACGGCGCCGAGACCAGCCTCCACCAGGCCCTGAAGCTGGAAGGTGGGGACGCCCGCACCCTCGAGCTCCTGGGGCTGCTCTGCCTCAACTCCGATCGGCCCGAGGAGGCCAAGACCTGGATCCTGAAGGCCCTCACCCTCCAACCCAGGGACCCCCGCACCCTGCGGCTCCTCGCCTTGACCCTCGAAGCCCAGGACGACATGGCCGGGGCCGAGGCTCAGCTCAGCGCGGCCCTGGATGCAGATCCCGAGTACTTCTGGGGCTGGCACACCCTCGGGGAACAGCTCATCCGCCGCAGCCGCTTCGGCGACGGCCTCCGCTGCATCGCCAAGGCCCGCAGCCTCAACAGCCTGGAGCCTGCCAGCTACTTCATCCTGGCCGAGCTCATGGCCGAGCATGGCCACCTCGACATCGCCCAGGGTCAGCTTCACATGCTGATGCTCATGGCCCCCGAGGCGCACGTCCTGGCCGAGGCCCAGTGCCTCCTGGGTGAATACCGCCGCGACATCGGGGATGCGGAGGGCGCCACCTCCTACTTCACCCTCGCAGCCGATACCGATCCCGAGGCCCCGAACCCCTGGTCCGCCCTGGGAGACATGGCCCGGGAGGAGGGCCGCACCGAGGATGCGCTCCGCTGCTACCGGGAAGCCCTCGCCCGCGATCCCGAGGCCGCCGACATCCAGGTCCAGATGGGCTACGCCCTGCTCGACGCCGAGCAGCCCCAGGCAGCTGAACAGGCCTTCCTCACCGCCCTGGAGAGCGATCCTGCCGAATACAGCGCCTACCTCGGCCTCTCCGAGTGTTACCGCCTGGTGAACCGGACCGAGGACCAGGCCCGCATGGTGAAGGAGGCCATGGCCCTGGCCCCCGAGGATGCGGATGTGTGGAACGCCCAGGGCGTGGCCCTGGAAGTCCAAGGTCAGCTCCTCGAGGCCACCCAGGCCTATGAGCGGGCCCTCACCCTGGATCCCGGCCTGCGCAAGGCGGCGAACAACCTGGGCTACGTCCTGGAGAAGCGCATGGAGAAGGGTGAGGCCGACCTCCGGGAACGGGCCGTCGACGCCTGGAAGCGCCGCCTCCTGATCTGCCGGGATGAGGGCCAGAGCCTGAAGAAGTCCACGGACCACCTGAAGAAGCTCGGGGTGAGCGAGGAGACCATCCTCCGTTGGGTGAACCACGAGGCCACCCCCACCACCTGAACGCAGTTTCGGGTTGCGAGGCTCCATCAGCTCCGATAGGCTCCTTGCACCACCTCCCAGTGTGCTGAAGAAGGCCACCCTCCCGGGTGGCCTTCGGCCTGTGGAAAACCCTGCGGATTCCCTCCATCCACAGAGGGTTGCAGGTGACGGAGATGTAACTTCTGCCCTCACAAGCCTTGAACGGAATTGATTAAAATCCTTTTATTTCTTCAATTAAAACTTTTTTGCGGAAAACACTCAAGTTTTGAATCAGAGGAGGTTTTCCACACTTCCTGTTTTCTTTCGCATTGACAGGGCAAAAAGGCCGGAAACGTTGACCGAAAAGGCGAAAACCCGCGTCCCAGCTGCATCTCCGGAGGTCAATGCCCTCTGGGACCGCACGACAGACGCCTGAGGGCTCCGCCGGCCCCCCAGGGTGCTCCAACCCCCTTGCATACGAGGGTCCTCAGACCAGCTGTTCGGCTTCCTTGAGCTGCACGCTCACCAGCTTTCTCACGCCACTCCCGCCCTATCGCACCCTCCACTGGAGGGTGCTCCCACTCGCCCTGCGGGCTCGCGGAGGCGGGGACTTCCTGTGTCCCGCCGACGGCGTCACGCTCCTCAAACCAGCTGTTCGGCTTCCTTGAGCTGCACGCTCACCAGCTTGCTCACGCCAGGTTCTTCCTGCGTGACGCCGTAGAGGGTGTCGCTGGCGACCATGGTGGGCTTTTGGTGGGTGATGACGATGAACTGGGTGTCCGTCTTCATCTTCTGCACCATGCCGGCGAAGCGGGCGACGTTGGCTTCGTCCAGGGGGGCGTCCACCTCGTCCAGCACACAGAAGGGGCTGGGCTTGAAGTGGAAGATGGCGAAGAGGAGGGAGATGGCCGTGAGGGCCTTCTCACCGCCGGAGAGCAGGGTGAGGGCCTTGGCGCTCTTCCCCGGGGGCTGGGCCGTGATCTCGATGCCGCACTCCAGGATGTCCTTGGGGTCCTGCAGGCTCAGGTGGGCGCTGCCGCCGCCGAAGACCTCGCGGAACACCTCGCCGAACTTGGCGTTCACGTAGTCGAAGGCCTCCCGGAACCGTTCCTCCGAGGTCTGGTTGATCTCGGAGATGGTGGTCTCCAGGTTCTTGATGGCCGTGAGCACGTCGTCCCGCTGGATGTTCATAAAGGAGAGGCGCTCCTCGGCCTCCTGCAGCTCCTGGATGGCCAGGGGGTTCACCCCGCCCAGGTCCAGGCGCTTGCCCTGGAGCTCGTTGAGGCGGGTCTGGTGCACGATCTCGCCCTCGCCCCAGGCCTCCTTCTCCTCGTCGGTGATGGAGGTGAGGAAGGCCGGCACTTCCAGGCCCAGGGCCAGCTCCACTTCCTTGGCCATGGCCTCCATGGAGCCCTGCACCTGGGCGCCGTGGAGGAGGACCTCCTGGTGCTGGCTGCGGGCGTTCTCCAGGGCACCCTGGAGCTCTCGGCCGGCGCGCTCTTCCACGCGGAGGCGGTCCTGGAGTTCCTCGAGCTGGGGCTGGTGCTCGGAGAGGGCCGCCTGCAGGCGGGCCCGCTCATCCAGGAAGGTCTGGGCCTCCCCTTCCAGTTCCTCCAGCTTGCGGTCACAGGCCTGCACCTTCTCGAGCAGGTCGGCGCGTTCCGCCTCCACCCGCTGGACCTCGGCCTCCAGGTCGAAGCGGCTGCGCTGGAAGAGCTGGAGCTGGCGCACGAGCCCGTCCCGTTCCGACCAGGCCGCATCCCGCACGCGGGCGGCTTCGAACTTGGCCTCCCGGCGCTCGTCCATGGCGGCCTGGGCGGCCAGCACGGCCGCCTCGGCCTTGTGGATGGCTTCCAGCAGGGCCTCGTCCGTGTGTTCCTCGGGAACGGCATCCAGCTCCCGCAGGAGGCCCCGCAGACGCTCGATCTCCGCTTCGAACTGTTCCCACTGCTGATCGGCCCGCTCCTGGGCCTGGCGGATCTCGTCGAGCTGGACCTGGGCGTGGGCCTTCTGGGCCCGCAGGCTGTCGGCCTTGTGCCGGGCCGCCCGCAGGTCCTCGTCGATCTCACGCATGCGCTCCCGGGCCTCCTGGGCCTGGACCACGCCCTGCTTCACGGAGCTTTCCAGGTTCTCCAGGTGGGTGAGGAGCTCCTCGCGCTGGACCTTGGCCTCCTCGAACTCGGCCCGGAGCTTCAGGGGGCTGGCGGCGGGCGCGGAGATGCCCACCTGCACGGGGCCGTAGGGCAGCTTGAGGAAGGCGGGGCTCACCAGGGCGAATTCCGGATGCTTCTTGGCCAGGGCCGGGAAATCCTCGTCCTTGCACTGGAAGGTGCGGTCCACGAGGGCCCGGAGGGGCGAGGCGGCCCCGGTCCACCGGATGTGGTTGCGCAGGGGCACGGCGCCGAAGGGGGCCGAGGGCGCATGGCTGTCGGTATCGGGGGCCAGCAGCAGGTGACCCGGCGCCTCCTTGGCCGCGCGGAGGCCATCCTCCGTGGCGGCCGCCGTCTGGAGCCAGGCACCCAGCACCCGCTCCACATCGGGGCGCAGGGCCTCATCCACCTTCAGGAGGTCGGCCACCAGCTGGGCCTTGCCGTAGCGCTCCTGGAACCAGGCCACGCCCTTGCGCAATTCGAGATCGGTGCTCACCTGCCCCAGCAGGTCGGACAGGTGGCGCAGGCGGCGCTCGGCGGCCTCCAGGTCGGCCTCGGCCTTGTGCAGGGCCGTGGCCCCTTCCCGCTGACTGGCCTCCAGCTGTTCGGCGGTGGCCCGCTGCACGCGGGCGGCTTCCTCCGCCTGCTCCAGCAGTTCAAGGGCGCCCTCGGCCTGCCGGTCCAGGGTGCCCACTTCGGAGGTCAGGCTCTCCAGGCGCGGGGCCCGGACCGCCTCATCGTGGTTCAGGGCATCGAGGCGTCCTTCGATCTGGGCGATCTGGTTGAGGATGCCTTCCTTCTGCCGGCGGCGCTGCACGGAGGCGGCCTCCGCCTCGGCCCGCTTCTGCTTGAGGTTCCGGAGCTCGCCTTCCGCATGGCGCAGGCCCCCCTGGGACAGGGCCAGGGCCTCGTCCGCTTCGGCCAGCACCGCTTCCCGGGCCTCGAGGGCCGCGCCCGCCTGGCGGGCCTGGGCTTCCAGGGCCTCGAGCCCCGCGCCGGATTCGGTGAGCCGACCGTTCAATTCATCCAACCGCCCCTGCAGCCGCTCCCGGCTGGTCTGGGCCTCGTCCTTCTTCTCCGCCTCGAAGAGCCGGCCTTGCTGGTTCATCTCCAGGCGCTGGGCCAGGCCTTCGATGCTGCGGCCGCGGCGCATCTGGGCGGCCTCCAGCTCGCCGGCCTCCAGGCGGAGCTGCTCGACCTCGGTGGCCTTCTCCGCCGCCTGGGCCGTGAGCTCGGCCACGCGGCGCTCCAGGGCATCCAGGCTGTCGAGGATGCGCTGCTTGGCCCCCTCCAGTTCCGTGGCCTTGCCGGCCAGCAGGATGCGCTGGGTGGCCTTGATCTGGGTGTCCAGCTCCGCCGCGCGGCGGGCCTTGGCCGCCTGCCGCTTGAGGCTGTCCATCTGCTTGTTCAGCTCGAAGAGGATGTCCTCCAGCCGCTGCAGGTTCGCCTTGGTCTCATCCAGGCGGCGCTCGGCCTCCTGGCGCCGCAGCTTGTAGCGGGTGATGCCCGCGGCCTCCTCGATGAGGGAGCGGCGGTCCTTGGGCTTGGTGCTGAGGATGAGGTCGATCTGCCCCTGCTGGATGAAGCTGTAGGCCCGGGTGCCCATGCCCGTGTCCAGCAGCAGATCCTGCACGTCCTTGAGGCGGGACTCACGCCCGTTGATGCGGTACTCGCTGCCCTCGTTCCGGTAGAGGCGCCGCTGGATCACCGTCTCCTTGAAGGCGCCGGGCAGGGCCGGATCCGGCATCTCCAGGGTGAGCTTCACCTCGGCCAGGCCCATGGGCTTCCGGGTGTTGGTGCCGGCGAAGATCACATCCGCCATCTCGGAGCCGCGGAGCATGGAGGCCCGCTGCTCCCCCAGCACCCAGGCGAGGCTGTCGCTGATGTTGGATTTGCCGCAGCCGTTGGGCCCCACCACCGCGGTCATCCCCTGGGGGAACCGCAGCACCTGGGGGTCGGCGAAGCTCTTGAAGCCGTTCAGTTCGAGGGAGATCAGGCGCAATGGAGGAAGCTCCGCTTTCCGGGGCTGAGGGTGGGGCTGGGGAACATTTCGGTTCCCAGCATCATGCCATGCGCGGGGGCCGCCCGCCCCTTGGATTCCGAGGGCCGACCCGCCCCGCAATGGGGCCCCCACCCGGGCGCCCCTTGGCGTTAAACTGGCCCTTTCCCCATGCTTCCAGGAGTTGCCGTGCCCCCCCTACCCGAGTCCATGCGTTTCCTCGGCTCCGGCTGGTGGTGGCTCCATGCCTTCAGTGCCGTGGGGCTCTTCTGCTTCGGCTGGTTCGTGGGCCAGTCCCGGGCGGAGCGCCACTTCGGCAAGCTCCTGAAGGAGGCCCGGGAGGGCAAGGATCAGGGCCGGTCATGACCGGGCCCCTTCAGTCCCTCTGGCTGGAGGGCCATCGCCTGCGGGCCGGGGACGCCCCGGCCGTGCGCTGGGAGCGCCCCCTGACCGCCCTGCCCACGGAGGACCAGCTGGCCCAGGCCCTCACGGCCCTGGACCCCGGCCCCACGGCCTGGATCCTGGATGACCTCCTGGCCCCCTGCCTCCTGGTGCGGGACGTGGCCGAGCTGCCCGAGGGCACGGAGGCCCGCGAGGCCTTCTGGCGTTGGAAGTTCCAGCAGGCCATGGCCCTCGAAGCGCCCCATGCCGTGCAGTCCCTCCTGGTGGAGCCCGGTCTCTGGCTGGCCGCGGGCATCCGTGAAGATTGGCGGGAGACCTGGTTGGCCCTGGCCCAGCGCCTGGAGCGCCCCCTCCACAGCCTCCAACCCCGGTGGCTGCACCTCTACAACCGCCTGGCCCCGAACCTCGAGCACCCGGGCCTCCTGCTGAGCCTCACCCCCGCAGGCCCGGGCCGGTGGACCGGCACCCTGGCCGCCTGGGGCCGCACGCTGACGCTTCTGCGCACCTGGTCGGAGCCGGCGGATGCCCCCACCTGGCAGGAGGAGCGCCTGGCGCCCACCATCGCCTACCTGCAGCGGGAAGGCCGCAGCCCCCAGAGCCTCCACGTGTACGGCGCCCCGGTGTGGACCTGCCCCGAGCTGCCCGTGATCCTCCTGGATGAAACCGCGCTGCAGGAGGCCCAGCCGTGAGCCTCCCGCGCCTCGACCTCAACCTCGCCCCCCGCCCCAGCCTCTGGCGCCAGCGCCACCTGGAGCTGGGCTGGGGGATCCTCGCCCTGGGGGTGGCCGTGCTCCTCGTGGCCGGGGGACTCACCGGCAAGGCCTACTGGGATGCCCGCAAGGCCGGGCAGGAGGCCTTCCTCCTCACCGAGGAGGCCCGCAAATCCGCCAAACGCGAGCAGCAGCTCCTCACCCAGCTGGCCGCCTTCGACGTGGCCAAGGAGGCCCCCCGGTGGCGGAACGCGGAGCGCATCCTCCAGGAACGCGCCCTGCCCCTCTCCCGCCTGCTGGCGGAGCTGGAGCAGTGCCTTCCGGATGGGGTGCGGCTCAAGGGCATCCAGCGCAGCCGCGGGCGCGACCGCGTGCAGATGAAGCTCAAGGCCGAAGCCAAGTCCCGCGAGGCCGAGGTGGCCTTCATCGAAGCCCTGCAGAAGGCCCCGGTCTTCGCCAGCGTGGGCCTCGAACGTGAAAGCGAGCGCCCAGGCGCCGGCTGGGACTTCGAGCTCTCCCTCACGGCCGCCGGCACCCCCGCCCCCTTCAAGGCCCAGCCCCAGCCGCAGGTGAAGGCCGCGGAGCCCGTGGTGGCCAAGGCGCCCCCCGCCCGGGCCCCCCTGCCCGTGGTCCGGAGGACGCGATGAGCACCTCCCTCCGCCAAAGCCGCTTCCGCGCCCTGGGTGGGGCCGTGGCCCTGCTCGTGGGTCTCGCCATCCTCACCTTCGTGCTGCCCGATGCCTCCGATTCCGTGGCCAAGAAGCGGCGCGCCCGCGACCAGGCCAAGGCCCTCAAGACCCAGCAGGACGAACGCCTGAAGTCCCTCCAGGAGGATGCGGGCAAGCTCGATCGCGGCCAGGCCACCCTGGTGGCCCTGGAGGCCCGCCTGCCCCGGGGCAGCGCCGGGGATCTGCAGTGGAAGCTCAGCCGCTCCCTGCACGACCTGGCCGCCAAGGACAACGTGCGCCTCTCCACCATCAAGTACAGCCCCCCCGCCAAGGAGGGCGACCTCGATGCGGTGGAGGTGGAGTTCACCGCCGTGGGCATCTACGCCCCCCTGCGCAGCTACCTCCGCAGCCTGGAGGGCTCGGGCCTGCCCTTCGCCGTGCGCGATGCCCGCCTGGAGGAGAGCCCCGAGGGCGCCCGCCTCACGGTGGTGCTGCGGGCCTTCAAGCCCCGTGAAGGCGCCAAGGTCGAGGAGGAGGCCTCATGAGCCCCGCCAAGCCCACCTTCGACGCCCAGGCCATGTGGGCCGAACTGAAGGCCAACCGCCAGACCCAGGCGGCCCTGGCGGTCTTCGTGGTCATCCTCGCCTGGATGCTCTGGCCCGATGCGCCCAGGACCCGACGCGCCGCCACTGGGGCTTCGGGCAACACCTTCCTGGACCCCAAGGCCCTGGCCTCCCTCCGCAAGCTGCCAGACCTCGCGGCCCTGGACCAGGCCGGCGAGATCCCCGCCATCCCCAAGCTGCTGCGGGATCCCTTCCTCTTCGAGGCACCGAAGCCGCCCCCGCCTCAACCAAAGCCCCAAAAGGTGGAACCGCCGCCTCAGAAAACCCAGGCGCAAATTGAGGCCGAACTCCTGGCTCAACAGAAGACCGACGAGAACAACACCCGCCCCCAGGACCTCCGCTACCTCGGCTTCCTGAAGGGCTCCCCCGCGGGCCAGATCGGCGCCTTCATGAAGGGCGAGGAGGCCCAGCCCCTCACCCTGGGCACCCAGGTGAAGGACCGGTGGAAGCTGGTGGAGCTCACCGACCGCAAGGCCGTGTTCCAGAACACCCGCTTCGGGGACCTCCGCTTTGAACTCGTGACCCGCGATGCGGCCGGCGGCGGCGCCCCCGGCGCGGGCACCGTGACCAACGAATACTGACGACCCTGAACCACAGGATGGGCATGATGCGGCTTCCCTTCACCTTCCCCACCCCGACCGGCCGGATCCTCCGGGCGATCGCGGGCCTGGCCCTGATCCTCTCCTTCGCGGCCTGCAACCTCCACCGCGCGAACACCGCCTACAAGGAGGAGCGCTACGAGGAGGCCCTCGAGGCCTACCGCAAGGTGCTGAAGAGCGATCCCACCAACGTGAAGGCCCGCATCGGACTGCAGCGCGCCAAGCAGCGGGCCGCCGAGGTGCACCTGGCCAAGGCCCGGGATGCCGAGCGGAAAGGCTATGAGGACAAGGTCATCCTCGACATCCTCCGCAAGGCGGTGGTCCTGGATCCCGACAACCAGGCCGCCAGCGACTGGTACGTGGAGCTCGAGAACAAGGTGAAGCGGGCCCAGGAGGCCGAGGCTGCCGCGGAGGACGTGGACACCCTGAAGGCCAAGGCCGATGCGCAGCCCGCCCTCCAGATCGTGCCCAACAGCGACCAGCCCATGGGCGCCACCTTCCGCACCCGCACCAGCCTGCGCGAGATCCTGGCCACCCTGAGCCGGTCCACGGGCGTGAACATCATCCTGCACACCAGCTTCCAGGATCAGAGCGTCGCCATCGACCTGCAGGGCCTCACGTTCCAGCGGGCCCTGGACACCCTGATGATGCAGAACGACCTGTTCTACCGGGTGATGGACAAGAACACCATCATGGTGTTCAAGAACACCCAGCAGAACCGCGAGCAGTACGACAACGTCATCATCAAGACCTTCTACCTGAGCTACGCGGATCCCGAGCCCATCCGCCAGATGCTGGTCACGCTGAACCCCCTGCTCAAGATCGTGCAGGACAAGCGCATGAGCGCCATCACCGTCCGCGCCAAGCGGGAGGAGCTGGCGGTCGTCAACCGCGTCATCGAGCAGATGGACAAGCCCAAGGCCGAGGTCATGGTCTACCTGGAGCTCATGGAGGTCACGGAGAACAGCCTGGAGAAGGTGGGCCTCCTGCCCGTGCTGGGACCCACGGATGAATCCGGCATCTACCGCCTGGGCGCCACCATCGACGCCACCGGCGCCCCGAACCAGAACAAGGGTGGCATCCGCATCAGCAAGTCCGATGTCCGCTTCCTCTTCCCCAGCCTCGCCCTGGATGCCCTCAAGGCCGACGGCGACGCCAAGCTGGTGGCCAGCCCCAATGTGCGGGCGGTGAGCGGTGAGAAGGCCACCGTGAACATCGGCGAGAAGATCAGCACCACCCAGAGCAGCCTCAGCCTGCCCAACACCGGCGGCACCGCCGGGGCCCAGATCCCCAGCTCCGTGCTGGGTGGCGTGGGCCAGACCAACTACTCCTACGAGAACGTGGGCGTGAAGATCGAGGTGGAACCCCGCGTGCACTACAACGGCGAGGTCACCCTCAAGCTCAAGACCGAAGTGACCACCCTGAAGTCCGGCTCCACCCCGGGCCGCCCCGACCTGGGCCTGCGCTCCATCGAGACCTACGCCCGCCTGCGGGATGGCGAGACCGCCATCTTCGGCGGCCTGCTGAAGGACGAGGAGCAGAAGAGCCTCCAGGGCATCTGGGGCCTCGCGGACCTGCCCATCATCCGGCAGCTCACCTCCAACACCCGCACGCAGAAGGCCAAGACCGACGTGATCCTCACTGTGCGCACGGTGCTGGTGCGGAAGCCGAACCTCACGGAGCGCGACCTCCAGGCCTACAACCCCGATGACGCCTACTCCCAGAGCGGCCCCTTCGCCCCCAAGAAGAAGCCGGCGCCCGTGAAGACCGCGGCCCCCGCCCCGGTGACCCCCGCGACGCCCACGGCTCCCGTGGCCCCGGCCCCCAACGCGGCCACCCCGGCGAACCCGGCCGGGGAGCCCGCCAAGTCCAAGGACATCGCCGAAGTCCCCGCCACGCCGGAGGCCCAGGCCGCCCGGTCCCCCCAGGCTTCGGACCTGGTGATCTACGTGAGCCCCGTGGTGCAGCAGGCCAAGAAGGGCGACCGGGTGCAGGTGAGCTTCCTCGTCAGCGGCGGCCAGGGGATCTCCTCCGGCAGCTTGGATGTGCGCATCAGCCCCAACCTCAAGCTGACCGCCGTGAACGCCGCGGATTGGCTCACGGGGGATGCCGGTTCCCTGGATCAGCGCCCGGGTCCCGAAGGCACCAAGCTCACCTTCAAGCGCAATGGCGCCGGTGCCGACAGTGGCGCCCTGGTCACCCTGGAACTGGAGGCCCTCACCTCCGGCAACGGCACCGTGATCATCCAGGGCGGCAGCTTCATGGCCGGCGGCGTGCCCATCAGCGGCCGCTGGGTGAACGCCCTCGTCACCGTGGAATGAGCATGCGTCGCCAGGCCGGCTTCACCCTCATGGAGCTCCTCGTCACCGCCACGGTGCTCCTGGTGCTGGCCGCCGCAACCGTGCCCATCATGAAGAACGCGGTGCAGCGCCAGAAGGAAGTGGAGCTGCGCCGTACGCTCCGCGAGATGCGCATGGCCATCGATGCCTTCCGGGCCGATGCCCAGGCCCAGAAGATCAAGGCCCCCCCCGTGGAGGCCAATTTCTGCCCGGAGAGCCTGGAACAGCTCGTGGAGGGGATCAGCGCCACCGGCAGCGCCAGCCGGAAGATCAAGTACCTGCGGCGGATCCCCGTGGATCCCTTCACGGGCCGCCCCGAGTGGGGCATGCGCAGCTCGGCGGATGATCCCACCAGCACCAGCTGGGGCGGGGGCCACGTCTTCGATGTCTACAGCCTGGCCCCGGGCTCCGGCATGAATGGCACCCCCTACAAGGAGTGGTGAGGGCGGGGGTTCCTGGAGAATCCTGCTTGCAACACTTGGGGACCCGCGATAGGCTTGAGGTTCGCCCCGGGGCTCGCGGGTTCTGGGCGGATCCTTGAATGCGGATATGGCGGAATTGGTAGACGCGCTAGTTTCAGGTACTAGTGTTCACAAGACGTGGGGGTTCGAGTCCCTCTATCCGCACCACTTTCGGCCCGCTTGCGGGCCGAACTGCTGAGAAGCAGAACGGGCGCCCGGCCCATACCGGGATCGACCCTCCACGAGGCACGGGGCTTCGGGACGGGTGACGGGAGATCCCCCGAACAGGAGCCACCATGGCCCTCAACGTTGAGCAGAAGAAGATCATCATCGATGACTTCAAGACCCACGAGTCCGACACGGGCTCCCCTGAAGTGCAGATCGCGATCCTGACCAAGCGGATCAACGATCTCACCGAGCACTTCAAGCTCCACACCAAGGACTACCACAGCCGCCGCGGTCTCATGATCATGGTCGGCCAGCGCCGCCGCCTCCTCGACTACCTCAAGAAGAAGAGCAAGGAGCGCTACGCCAAGCTCGCCAGGGCCCGCATCCGCGGGCCTTGGTGTTTTGGGCGGAAAAGCCAACACTGGAGGGGCCATGCATCCCCTGCCCCTCCCCGAGGATCCCAACCCCTACACCGTGCAGAGCCGCACGGTGGTCTACGACAGCCCCTGGATCCGCCTGCGCCAGGACATCGTGAACCACCGCGCGGGGGCCGAGCAGCGCCGCTACGCCGTGTGCGGGTTCCACAAGACCGCCTGCGGCGTGGTGGCCCTGGATGATCAGGATCGCGTACTCCTGGTGGGCCAGTGGCGGTACCCCCTGGAGCGCTATTCCTGGGAGATCCCCGAGGGCGGCGGCGAGCCGGGGGAATCCCCCTTCGAGACCATCCGCCGGGAGCTGGCGGAGGAAGCCGGGGTCACCGCCCGCACCTGGGAACCCCTCGTCTTCCACCACCCCTCCAACAGCAGCACGGACGAGGAGGCCTTCCTCATGCTCGCCACGGATCTGGAACCCGTGCCGGGGGGGGCCGATGACGACGAGGAGTTCCTCGTCCATCGGGAACCCTTCGACCAGTGCATCCGCCGCATCCTCGCGGGGGAGATCACGGACGGTCTCACGGTGGTGGCCCTCCTGGCCCTGCAGGCCCGGCGCGCCGGGCTTGCTGAACCCATGGCCGCCGACCTGGCCGAGCGCTTCTTCCAGCGCCCCCAGGATCATCCCAGTCCCGGCCGCAGCCGATGGGATCACCTGTAGGCCCGTCATGATCCTCTCCCTCCACCCCGAGACCCCCCAGCGGCGCCACCTGGAGCGCATCGCCGAGCTCCTGCTGAAGGACGGCGTCATCGCCTATCCCACGGACACCCTCTACGGCCTCGGCTGCCTGGCCTCCCGCAAGAAGGCCGTGGACCGCATCCGGGAGATCAAGCGCCGGGACGCCAAGAAGCCCATGAGCCTCCTCTGCGCCGACATGGAGATGCTCTGCAAGTACACCCGGCACCTGGACACCCCCACCTTCCGCCAGCTCAAGCAGATGTTCCCGGGCCCCTACACCGCCCTGCTGCCCGCCAGCCGGGAGGTGCCCAACCACCTGGCCTCCAAGGGCAAGCTCCACGCCGTGGTGGGCCTGCGCATCCCCGACCACACCTTCTGCCTGGAGCTCACGAAGCTGCTGGGGGAGCCCATCATCACCACCTCCGCCAACCTCACGGGGGATCCCACCCTGAACACGGCCTGGGAGATCGAGGAGGAGCTGGGCCACGCTCTGGACATGGTCATCGACTGCGGGGAGCCCCTGGGCCAGGCCAGCACCATCATCGACTTCACCGGGGATGAGCCCACCCTGGTGCGGGAGGGCGCCGGCCCCTGGCCCCTCTAGCCTGCCGGGGGGGACGTCCAGGTTCCGGGCCGTTCCTGCCGGGGTATACTGATCCCGTCCGAGGAGCGTTGCGAGAGACCCCTCCCAGGCTCGGACACCGGCCGGACCGGTTGCTTGAACGGCGCTCACCTCACCCCAACCCGGGGCCGATGAGGTGGGTTTCCGCCCTTCGCGCCCGGAACACCGAGGAGGTCACCATGACCGTCGCCACGAACCAGGATTTCCACGTCGCCGACCTGAAGCTCGCCGACTGGGGCCGCAAGGAGCTCACCATCGCCGAGGGTGAGATGCCCGCCCTGATGGCCATCCGCAAGGAATACGCCGCCAGCCAGCCCCTGAAGGGCGCCCGCATCGCCGGCTCCCTGCACATGACCATCCAGACCGGCGTGCTCATCGAGACCCTGAAGGCCCTGGGCGCCGAGGTGCGCTGGGCCAGCTGCAACATCTTCAGCACCCAGGATCACGCCGCCGCCGCCATCGCCCAGGCCGGCATCCCCGTGTTCGCGGTGAAGGGCGAGACCCTGCCCGAGTACTGGGACTACACCCACCGCATCTTCGAGTTCGCCGAGGGCAGCCCCAACATGATCCTGGATGACGGCGGTGACGCCACCCTCCTCATCCACCTGGGCGCCAAGGCCGAGGACGATCCCTCCGTGCTGGCCAACCCCGGCTCCGAGGAGGAGACGGTGCTCTTCGCCGCCATCAAGCAGCGCAACGCCGAGCGTCCCGGCTGGTACAAGCAGCAGCTGGCCGCCATCAAGGGCGTGACGGAGGAGACCACCACCGGCGTGCACCGCCTCTACGAGATGGCGAAGAAGGGCGAGCTGCGCTTCCCCGCCATCAACGTGAACGACAGCGTCACCAAGAGCAAGTTCGACAACCTCTACGGCTGCCGCGAGAGCTTGGTGGACGCCATCAAGCGCGCCACCGACGTGATGGTGGCCGGCAAGATCGCCGTGGTCTGCGGCTACGGCGACGTGGGCAAGGGCAGCGCCCAGGCCCTGCGCGCCCTCAGCGCCCAGGTGTGGGTCACCGAGATCGACCCCATCTGCGCCCTGCAGGCGGCCATGGAGGGCTACCGCGTGGTGACCATGGATGAGGCCGCCGCCCTGGCCGACATCTTCGTCACCGCCACCGGCAACGTGCACGTGATCACCCATGACCACATGAAGGCCATGAAGCACAACGCCATCGTGTGCAACATCGGCCACTTCGACAGCGAGATCGACATCGCCTCCCTGGAGCAGTACACCTGGGAGGAGATCAAGCCCCAGGTGGACCACGTGGTCTTCCCAGATGGCAAGCGCATCATCGTGCTGGCCAAGGGCCGCCTCGTGAACCTCGGCTGTGGCACCGGCCACCCCTCCTACGTGATGAGCTCCTCCTTCGCCAACCAGACCCTGGCCCAGATCGAGCTCTGGACCAAGAAGGACAGCGGCCAGTACCCCGTGGGCGTCTACACCCTGCCCAAGCACCTGGACGAGAAGGTGGCCCGCCTCCAGCTCACCACCCTCAACGCCAAGCTCACCCAGCTCCGCCCCGACCAGGCCAAGTACATCGGCGTGACCGTGGAAGGCCCCTACAAGGCCGACCACTACCGGTACTAGTCCGCACCGCTTGCCGAAGGCGCCCGGGTGATCCCGGGCGCCTTCTTTCGTGGCAGTCTGGGAGCACGCCCCGAGGCCCCATGTCCGGTGAACCCGCCCGCGCCAACCTGCTCACGCTGACCGCCGCCATGCTGTTGGCCGGTGGCATGGGAGCTGCCGCGGTGCTCTGGCTGCAACGCCATCCGGGCAGACCGGCCCCGTCCGCGGTCACCCCTCCCGCCCCGGGTGCCGAGGCACCACCCCGACTCGACCTGCCCCCCACCGCCCCCGTGGTCGCCGCGCCTCGGGCTGCGTCCCTCGAAGAGGTCATTGCCGGGGCCCTGCCCTGTGTGGTGCTGGTCGAGACCCCTCAGGGCAAGGGAAGCGCCTTCTTCGTCTCCAAGGACCGCCTCATCACCAACGTCCACGTGGTGGGCGGTGCCTCCTGGGTGACCCTCAAAGGCCAGGAGGGCCGCTCCCTCACGGCCACCGTGGCGGCCAAGTACCCGGACTACGATCTCGCCATCCTCCAGGCCTCCGGAACGCCCGATGGGCAGCCCTTCCTCCCCCTGGGATCCGCCCTGGCCACGCGCACCGGTCAGGAGGCGGTGGCCATTGGCAGCCCCTTGGGGGTCTTCCAGAACTCCGTGACCCGCGGCATCGTGAGCGGCCTGCGGCAGATGGGGCCCGTGGTGGTGCTCCAGACCGATGCCGCCCTGAACCCCGGTAACAGCGGGGGCCCCCTGCTGGATGCCAGCGGCGCTGTCATCGGCATCAACACGGCGAGTTTCCGGGGCGCCCAGGGGCTCAACTTCGCCGTGGCCGTGGACCACGCGAAGGCCCTGCTGGAAGGGCGCACCCCGGTATTGCCCAACGTGAAGCTCGATGATCGGGAGAGCGCCCAGCGGCGCCTCCCCGAACCCTCCACGGCCACCGAATCCGACCAGAAGCGGGAGCGGGCTGCCCAGATCTACGAAGCCCAGATCGCCTCCGCAGCCAAGGCCTGCGCCCAGCTTGAAGCGAGCCTCCAGCGCTTCCTCGCCAGCTACTTCCAGGGTGAGGTGAAAGGTGACTTCGAGCGTCCCGTCTTTGCCCTCGCGGAGCCCCGGGCCTTTCAGGGCACCTTCGTGCGCGGCACCGAGTCCCGCCTGGAGGACTACCGCCGCAGCCTGGAGGACATCCGCACCTATGTTCAGGGGGCCGAGGACGGGGCCCGCCAGGCGGATGTGTACCCCGGCACCCGCCGGGATGTGAAGGCCAGACACGGGATGGACCACCGCTACTGGGAACGGTGACCCCTCCGGTCACACCCCCTCCGAGGCCGGCATCCCAACCTCTGGATCGTCCATGGAGGTCGCATTGGATCGCAGGTTGTTCGCGGGATGGGTTCTCACCGTTTCCCTTCCGCTCGCTGCCCAGTGCTCCGATGCGGGCCTCTGTGTCCTGGAACGGGCTCCTGAGACGGGGAAGCACCGCATCGGGCTCACGGGGCAGGTCGGGCGGAGCGGGGGACCCGACGACCTGACCTTCCAGACCCTCCGCCTGGAGGGTCAGTTCCGCCTCGGGGACCGAACCGCCCTGAGCCTCACGCTCCCCTACGGGAAGGTGCGCGGCCCGTTGGGGGAGACCACGGGATGGGGGGATGCGTTGGTGGTTCTGGAGCAGGCGCTCCCGCAGGGAGACTGGGGGCGGCTCTCGGGGCAAGCGGGCGTCCGGCTCCCCACGGGCCGCGAGGATGCCGGGGGGCTCCCCCAGCGCTACCAGGCGGGCCTGGGGGGCACGGATCTTCTCCTGGGAGTGCGTTGGGAGGCTGGAGCCTGGGATGCGGGGTTGGGATACCAGAAGGCCGGTCGCCGCAGTGGGAATCCCGTGGATCCCCTCGAGCGGGGGGACGACCTCCTCCTGCATGTGGGCCGGCGCGGTCGCGTGGGGCCCTTCGAGGTCCAGGGGAGGACCCTCGCCATCCGCCGACTCCAGACCGCCAATGTCCGGGAACCCGATGGCACCCTCCGATCCCTCCCCGGGAGCGACCGCCTCCAGATCAACCTGGTGGGTGCGGTGAGCCTGCCCCTGGATGCCCGGTGGTCCCTGGAGTCCAGGATGGCCCTGCCCCTCCTGAAGCGCCCGGACAACACCGATGGGCTCAAGCGGGCCTTCACTGTGGAATTGGGCGCATCCTACCGGTTCTGATTCCGCCCCTGTGTTACACAGAGGGCATGGATCTCCAGGCCCTGCTCCAGGACATCGCCCACGCAACGGCCCCCCTGCTGGGTCAGGGGAAGGTGGCCGACTACATCCCCGCCCTGGCCTCCGTGGATCCCCACCGCTTCGGGTTGGCCCTGGCCACCATGGAGGGCGAGGTCCACGGGACCGGCGATTGGCAAGTGCCCTTCTCCATCCAGAGCGTCTCCAAGGTCTTCACCCTGGCGCTCGTCCTGGCCCGGGATGGGGAGGCCTTGTGGACCCGGGTGGGCCGGGAGCCCTCGGGGAATCCCTTCAATTCCCTCGTGCAGCTGGAATACGAGCGGGGCCTGCCCCGCAATCCCTTCATCAACGCCGGCGCCCTGGTGGTGACCGATCGGCTCATCACCCTGTGCGGAGATGCCCTCGGGGAGCTGCTGAGCTTCCTCCGCGCGGAATCCGGGGACCCCTCGGTGGCCGTGGATGAAGCGGTGGCCGCCTCGGAGGCGGAGAAGGGGCATCGCAACGCCGCCCTGGCCCACTTCCTCGCCAGTCATGGCCGCCTGGAGAACCCGGTGGACGTGGTGCTCGAGGCCTACTTCCGCCAGTGTTCCATCGCCATGTCCTGCGAGTCTCTGGCCCAAGCGGGCCGCTTCCTGGCCAACCACGGCCTCCGGGCCGATGGCTCCCGCCTCTTCAGCCGCAGCGAGGCCAAGCGCATCAACGCGGTGATGCTCACCTGCGGCACCTACGACGCCGCCGGCGACTTCGCCTACCGCGTGGGTCTGCCCGGCAAGAGCGGGGTGGGCGGCGGCCTCCTCGCCATCCTCCCCGAGCGGGGCGTCCTCTGCGCCTGGGGCCCCGCCCTGGACAGCCACGGCAACAGCGTGGCCGGCGTGGAGGCCCTGGATCGCTTCACCACGAAGACGGGCTGGTCGGTGTTCTAGCGCGCAAAAAGCTCATACGGCCATGACGCCAAGACGCCAAGGCGCCTAGAACCGCAGGGAGGATGGCTGAGGCCTCCACGGCAGTTCTTGGCGTCTTGGCGGTGGATCAGTTGAAGTACGCCACGCCCGACTCGAACAGCTTCATGTCGAAGGCCCCATAGGCGTTCTTCCACACGTTCGAGGTGTAGCGCTCGGCGTGGGCCATCTTGCCGAGGACGCGGCCATCGGGGCTGGTGAGGGCTTCGATGCCGAGGGCACTGCCGTTGGGGTTGTACTCGCTGTCCAAGGTGGGCTGGCCCGTGGGATCCACGTACTGGGTGGCCACTTGGCCGGCGGCCAGGAGCTGGCGCAGGGTGGCGTCGGGGCCCACGATGCGGCCCTCGCCATGGGCGATGGCGACGGTGTGCGTATCCCCCGCCTGCAGCTTGCTGAACCAGGGGCTCCGGTTGGAGGTGACCCGGGTGGTGGCCATTCGGCTCGTGTACCGGAGGTTGTTGAAGGTGAGGGTGGGGCTGCCGGGATCCTGCTCGCGGATCTCCCCGTAGGGGACGAGGCCCAGCTTGATGAGGGCCTGGAAGCCGTTGCAGATGCCGAGCATGAGGCCATCCCGCTGCTGCAGGAGCTCGTGCACGGCGTCCTTGAGCTTGGCGTTGCGGAAGGCGGCGGCGATGAACTTGCCGCTGCCCTCGGGCTCGTCGCCGGCGGAGAAGCCGCCGGGGATCATCACGATCTGGCTGCGGCGGATGGCGGCGCTGAAGGCCTCCAGGCTCTCCTCCACAGCGGCGGGGGTGAGGTTCCGGAAGACCAGGGTCTCCGTCTCGGCTCCGGCGCGGCGGAAGGCCTCGGCGCAGTCGTACTCGCAGTTGGTGCCGGGGAAGACGGTGAGCACCACCTTGGGCTTGGCCACCTTGATCGCGGGGGCGGGCCAGGTGGTGGCCGCCACGGGGGCGAAGGGCGGCAGCGCGGGCTGGGGCTCCGTCACCCGGGTGGGGAAGATGGGCTCCAGGGGGGCTTCCCAGGCCGCTTCCAGCTGGAAGAGGTCCATGGAGAGCTTGCCGATCTTCACCACGGGCTCGACCGAGGTGCGCCCCAGGCGCTTCCAGATGAGGCCCTTGAGGAGGCTGTCCAGGTTGGCGCCGGCGGGGAACTCCACCACGAAGCTGCCGGGACGCGGGGCGAACCAGTCGCTGGCATCCATGGGGTCGAGCTCGAGGCCCAGCCCGTTGCCGAAGGCCATGACGCTGAGGGCCGGGGCGAGCCCATCCATGCCCAGGGCGCGGGTGGCCAGGACCTGGCCTTCCCGCACCAGGGTGCTGATGCGGCCGTAGAGGTTGGTGAGGCTGGACCAGTGGGGCAGCTGGTCCGCCGTGCGGGGCAGTTCCAGCATCACCACGTCGCTGCCGGCCCGCTTGAACTCGGAGCTCACCACCTCATCCGCCTTCACGGTGGTGGCGGCGAAGGCCACGAGGGTGGGGGGCACATCGATGTCCTTGAAGGTGCCGCTCATGCTGTCCTTGCCGCCGATGGCCGGGGTCTCCAGGGCCATCTCGGCATGGAGGGCGCCCAGCAGGGCGGCCGTGGGCTGGCCCCAGCGCTGGGGATCCTGCAGCAGCTTGCCGAAGTATTCCTGCAGGGTGAACCGCAGCATGCGGCGGTCGGCGCCGATGGCCACGAGCTTGGCGGCGGCCTGGACGTGGGCCCACACGGCACCGTGGAAGGGGCTCCAGCGGCTCACGGCGGGGAAGAAGGCGTGGCTCATGGCGGAGGCCGTGCGGGTCTCCCCGCCGAGCACGGGGAACTTCGCCACCATGGCGTCGCTGGGGGTGCGCCGGCGGGCGCCGCCGTAGGGCAGGAGCACCGTGGCCGCGCCGATGGTGCAATCGAACTTCTCCACCAGGCCCCGCTGGGAGCAGCTGTTGAGGTCCTGCAGGGCGGCGGTCCAGGCCTCGGCCAGGTCGCCCTCCACGGGCTTCGCCTCGAAGGGGGTGCGGCCCGCGGGGGCCGCGATGCGGGCCGTGGCGGTGGTGGGGGCCCCATTGGTGTCCAGGAAGGCCCGGGAGAGGTCTACCAGGCGCTGCCCACGCCAGGTCATGCGGAGCCGCTTCTCCTCGGTGACCGTGGCCACCACGGTGGCCTCCAGGTTCTCGGCGTCGGCGTGGCGCAGCACGGCGGCCACATCCTCCGCCGCCACCACCACCGCCATGCGCTCCTGGCTCTCGGCGATGGCGAGCTCCGTGCCGTTGAGCCCGTCGTACTTCTTGGGCACCACGTCGAGGTTGATGTCGAGCCCATCGGCCAGCTCGCCGATGGCGACGCTCACGCCGCCGGCGCCGAAGTCGTTGCACTTCTTCACCAGCCTGCAGAAGTCGGGATTGCGGAAGAGGCGCTGGAGCTTCCGCTCCATGGGGGCATCGCCCTTCTGCACTTCGGCGCCGCTCTTCTCCAGGCTCTCCTCGGTGTGGGACTTGGAGCTCCCGGTGGCGCCCCCGACGCCATCGCGGCCGGTGCGGCCGCCCACGAGCACGATGATGTCGCCGGGCAGGGGCTCTTCGCGGCGCACCTGGGCCCGGGGGGCGGCGCCCACCACGGCGCCGATCTCCATGCGCTTGGCCACGTAGCCGGGGTCGTAGATCTCGGTGACCTGCCCCGTGGTGAGGCCGATCTGGTTGCCATAGGACGCGAAACCGTTGGCGGCCTCGGTGGTGATCTTGCGCTGGGGCAGCTTGCCGGGGAGGGTGTCCTTCACGGCCTGGCGGGGGTCCGCACTGCCGGTGACGCGCATGGACTGGTACACGTAGCTGCGCCCGCTCAGGGGATCGCGGATGGCGCCGCCCAGGCAGGTGGCCGCGCCGCCGAAGGGCTCGATCTCCGTGGGGTGGTTGTGGGTCTCGTTCTTGAACATGAACAGCCACTCCTCCCGACCTCCGGGGGCGGCGGTGTTGTCCACGTCCACGATCACGGAGCAGGCGTTGATCTCGCTGCTGATCTCCTGATCGTCGAGCTTGCCCTGCTGCCGCAGGATGCGGGCCGGCAGGAGCGCCATATCCATGAGGCACTCGGGCTTCTGGGCCAGGCGATCGCCGAAGGCCTGCTTGCGCAGGGCCTGGTAGTCGGCCCAGGTGCGGGTGATGGGCTCCGTGAAGGGACCGGATTCCACCGTCACGTTCTTGAGGTGCGTGAGGAAGGTGGTGTGGCGGCAGTGGTCGGACCAGTAGGTGTCGAGCATGCGCAGCTCGGTCTCGCTGGGATCGCGCTGCTCCTCGTCCCGGAAGTAGGCCTGGGTGTGCTTCAGGTCCGCCAGGCTCATGGCCATGCCGAGCTTGGACTGGAAGCCCAGCAGGGCTGCGTCGCCGGCGGTGCGGAAGCCCACCATCACGGGCACCTCGTCAGGCGGCGGGGCCGCGGGGGTGAGGGTGGCGGGCTTGGCGGCGGCGGCCTCGCGGCTGTCCACGGGGTTCACCAGGTAGGCCTTGATGCGGGCCACGTCCTCGGGGCTCACGGCGCCCTTCAGCACGAATACCTTGGCCGCGGCCACGGCGGGACGCTGCCCGTGCAGGAGGAGCTGGAGGCACTGGGCGGCGCTGTCGGCGCGCTGGTCGTACTGGCCCGGGAGGTATTCCACTGCGAAGGCCTGCTCATCGGCGCCCAGGGGCAGGGTCTCCTCGAAGACCTGATCCAGCGGCGCCTCGGCGAACACGGTCCAGGTGGCGGCGGCCAGGGCGGCGGGCTCCAGGCCCTGCACGTCGTAGCGGATCACGAGCCGGAGGTCCTCCAGGGCCTTCACCCCCAGGTTGTCCCGGAGGTCGTGGAGGATGTGGCGGGCCTCCGCCGCGAAGGCGGATTGCTTCTGGACGAACAGACGGCGGATCTCGGCCATGGCCCCCTCGAGTGGAGACCCGCGCGCCATCGAACGTGCAGCGCCCAGGGCCCCCTTCCAGGGTACCCCGGGGGGCCCTGCCCTGTCAGGCGTTGAGCCCGCCCGGAGCGGCCCGGCGCGACACTCCGTCAACCCGGCAGTTCCCACCCTCCCAGACCGAAGCCCCGGCGAACCGGGGCTTCAGGAGCTCAGGCCTTCTTGGCCGGGGGCGCGGGAGGGGCTGGAGGCGCGGGGGGCGCCGGTGGGACCCCACCCCGATGGACGCGGGGCGGCGCGGGCGGAGCGGGGGGCGCGGGAGGCGCCTTGGGGGCCTTGGGCGGCTTCGGAGGAGCCGGGGGCGGGCAATCCTCGTCCTCGGGCTCCAGGGCCTCTTCCAGGGCATCCAGCTGACGCTCCAGGGCCTCCTGCCGACGCTCGAAGGCCTCGGCCTGCAGCTTCGCGGCCTCCTGGGCCAGCTTGGCGGATTCGGCCTGCACCTTGGCCAGGTCCTGGGCCATCTGGGCGGACTTGGCCCCGAGGCGCTGCCGCTCGGCTTCCAGCGCGTGGCGCAGGGCCTCCTGGCGGGCGGTGAGCGCTTCGGCTTCCGCCACGCGGGCTTCAGCCTCGGCCCGGGCCTCCTCGGCTTCCGCACGGGCCTCCTCCTCGGCTTCACGCTTCTGTTCCTCGGCCTCGCGGCGGCGCTCCGCTTCCAGCCACTGGCGCACCTTGGCGTCCACCGGCTTGGCCACGCCGTTTTCCGCGTAGGACTCGTGCACCTGGCCGGCGCGGTCGGTCCAGGTCTTGTATTCCCGGCGCTGGCCATCGTCGTCCGTGATCACCATGACGGTGTTGGAGGTCGATTCGCCCGTGACCTTGGCCGGGGGCTTGGGTGCCGCGGGCGGGCTCTGGCGGGCCTCCAGGCGGGAGGCGGCCACGATGCCCCCCACGCAGAGCACGGTCAACAGGGTGGCCCGAAGGGGGAAGCGGGCCGGGGGCTCCGGGTGGAGCAGGCGCTTGATGCGGTTCATGAGTGAACCTCCGTTGGCCGCGAGGGCCAACATGCGGGGTTGGGAGTGGAGGCCCTCGAGTGTGGCGAGGGCCTCGGCCAAGGCGATGGCGTCCCCACACAGGGCCACCGCGAGATCGTCGCAGGCGTGTTCGCGCTCGATGCGCACGCGGCGGCTGAGCCACCACACGCCGGGATGGAAGAAGAGCAAGGCTTCGATGAAGGACTGCAACCCGTTCCAGATCCAATCGAGCCGCTTCACGTGGGCCAGCTCGTGCAGCAGCACGGCTTCCACTTGGGCAGGGGTCAGGTTGGAGAGCAGGGTCACGGGCAGCCAGATGACGGGCCGCCAGGCCCGGGCGCTGCAGGGGAAGCCCAGGCGCTCGGAGAGGCGCACCTCCACGGTGCGGCGGAGGTCCATGCGGGCGGCCAGGTCGGCCACGCGGTCGAGCCATTCGCCCGGCAAGCTCTGGTGCTCCAGGCTCAGGAGCCCCCGCACCATCCACCAGCCCCCCGCCAGGCGGGCCAGCATGAGGGCCATGCCCCCGACCCAGAGCCCCACCAGCCAGTCGGTGCGGAGGCCGGTGAACCCATGGGCCGCGCGGGTCGCCAGGAGGTGGACGCCGGGTGCGAGGTCGCGGGATTCCGGGAAGACGGGTGCCCCACCGGGGTCCAGGAGCAGCAGGAAGGTGAGCGCGGGCGCCAGGGCCATGAGCCCCAGGAAGAGCATCCCCACCGTGTGCCGGTGGCGGGCCTCGGCCCGGGCCAGCAGACCCAGCACCACCGCCGCGGCCAGGGCCAGCAGGGCCCCCTGCCAGAGGGCGTGGAGGAGGGCCTGGCCCAGGGCCTCGGCGGCATTCACGGCTTCCGCCCCTTGGCCTGCTTGGCCTCGGCGATCATGCGGGCGATGGCATCCAGCTCCTCGTGGGAGGCGGATTCCACATCCAGGGCCCGCTGCACCATCTGCAGGGCGGAGCCCCCGAAGGCCCGCTGCATGAGGTCCTTAAGGAGGCTGGCCTGCACCACGGGCTCGGGGTACAGGGCGGCATAGCGATGGCTGCGCTCCGACTCGTCGCGCGTCACCAGTCCCTTGTCCGCCATGATCGTGAGCATCTTCAACACGGTGGTGTACGCCGTGTCCTTGGATCGGCTGAGGGCCTCGTGCACATCGCGGACCGTGCAGGCCCCCTGCGCCCAGAGGACGCGCAGGATGGCCAGTTCACCTTCGGTGGGACGGGGGTCGGACACGGGCACCTCAGAACTACTAATCAATTAGTACTACCAGATTCGGAGATGTCAACCCCCCCCAGGTAGTGCACTGGACTCATGCCTCACAACACGATGAGTCTTCAAGCCTTACAATGGACTTTCTCCCCCCTCGAGGTGCTGACCACACCAGGACCCGAAGCTCGGGCCAGCGTCACGGCGGAGACCTCGGAACTGGAGCTCGACGAGAAGGGTGGCGGCACCCTCACTTGGACCCGGAGCGCATCGGGGGCTTCGGCCATCGTGCAGCGGGAGCTCTTCGACCTCCTGTCCGAGAACGGGATGGCCGACCCCTCCATGGTGAATACCCTCACCTTCAAGTCGGGCGCGTTCACCCTGGAACCCGATGCCCTGCCGATGCAGGTGGAGGGCGCAGACCGGGCCCCCCTCGGCCCGGAACCGCGAAGGCTTGCCATCCGCATGCCCTATGACCGAGAGGCCCTGCGCACCCTGAAGATCCGTTTCCCGGAAGCCTGGACGCTCCAAACGGCCCCGCCCGCCCCCTTCCGCGCCTCCAACGCCCTCGGAACCAGCGAGCGGACCGTGACGGTGGAGGGCCACCTCATCCCGGTGGTCCAGAGCTGGAAGGGAACGCATGGGGAGCACTCCGCGACAGCGGCGCCAGATCTCCAGGCCTTCGCGGGACTTCAATCTCCGCTTGCCCTGCCGGCCCTCAAGTTCCAGTAGCCCCGAGCGGATCCACGGGGCCTGGGCCCCTGGGCGAGGCTGCGGGCAGTCCGGTGATCCTCGAATCCGGGTGGCCTTCCCCCGTATGCTGGTGGCACCGCCCCGCTCTGCTCGCCAATTGGATTGAATCCCCATTCCCCGGAGTTCCCATGAGCCCCGCTGCGCCTGCCTGCGCCCCCTGGAGCCTGCCCAGGAAAATCGCCTTCCGCTTCGCGTTCGCGTACTGGGCGCTCTACTGCTTTCCGGTGCCCTTCGGCCTCATGGACGCTCCCGCCTGGATGCAGACCCTTCCCCTCAAGGCATGGAATGCGCTCACGGTGTGGACGGGTCGGCACGTGCTCCACCTGGCCTCCCCCGCGGCCAGCCACCCCACGGGCAGCGGCGACACGCTCTACGACTGGGTGCGCCTCCTCTGCGTCGCCGTGCTCGCCCTCCTGGTGACGGGGCTCTGGTCCTGGCTGGATCGCCGCCGGCCCGATTACGAGCGCCTCCAGGAATACCTCCGGATCTACCTGCGCTACGTGCTGGCCGCCATCATGCTCGGCTACGGGGTGGTGAAGGTGTTTCCCACCCAGTTCTCCACTCCGGAAGGTGACCAGCTGTTGCGCACCTACGGACAGTCTTCCCCCATGGGACTCCTCTGGACCTTCATGGGCGCCTCCAAGGCGTACACCATCTTCGGGGGACTCGGGGAGGTGGCCGGCGCCCTCTTCCTCCTCTTCCGGCGCACCGCGACCCTGGGTGCCATGATCATCGCCGCGGTCATGACCAACGTGGTGATGATGAACTTCTGCTACGACGTGCCGGTGAAGCTGGGGTCCTCCCACATGCTGCTCATGGCGCTGTTCCTGCTGCTCCCCGTGGCGGGCCGCCTCAACGGATTCCTGTTCCTCAACCGGGCCATGGACCCGATGCCGGAGCGGGTGCCCTTCTCAAACCCCTGGGCCGAGCGGGGGAGTCTGGTCCTGAAGAGCCTTGCCATCGCCTACCTGGTGGGTGGCCAGTTCTGGGATGGCTACCAGGGCTACCGCGAGTACGGTCCCGTGGCCCCCAAACCGCCCCTCCATGGGATCTACGAAGTGGAATCCTTCATGGCCAATGGCCAGGAGCGGCCACCCCTGCTCACCGATGGCTCCCGGTGGCGCCGGGTGGTCTTCAACCGATGGGGTGGGTTCATGGTTCATTTCATGGACGAGAAGCGACGCGGCGCGGCCGCGGATGTCGATGCCGGGGCCCGGGTGGTCAAGCTCAAGGTCGGGGACCCGGCCACCGCCTCCGAGGTTGGGCGGTTCACCTTCACCCAGCCCGATGCGGATCACCTGGAGTTGGTGGGGACCTGGAAGCTGGAAGGCATGGCGGATCCGGGCCCGCTCACCGTGCGCCTCCGCCGAGTGGACCCGAAGACGTTCCTCCTCCTGAACCGTGGATTCCACTGGGTACAGGAGTATCCGCTCAATCGGTGATCGGAGGACCGGCGCCTCCCGTTCAGAAGTGGTACGCGGCTTCCAGGCTCACCAAGGATCGCGTTCCCGAAGGGCCGGAAGGCGTGTCGGGCACGGTGAAGAACTGCCCCCGCACCGCCAGGCTCCACTGTCGACCCAACCCCAGGCCCGCCCCCAGGGCCACGAAGGGCCGGGTGGTGGTCTCGGTGCGATCCATGAAGAGGAAATTGCGGTGGATGAAGGTGTGATCCTTCCGACGCATCACGCCCACCCCCCCAACGACATAAGGCCGAAGGGTCGCCGTGGAACCCAGCATCAGCTGGAAATCGCCCCCCAGGCTCGTGTGGCTCAACTCCGTCTCCGGAACCGCCGCGGGGCCTCCGATGGATTCGGAGGTGCTGGAGGTGTGGTCAACCCGGATCACCCACACCCCCCTCACCCCTTCGGGGAAGCGGACCTGGAGGCCGAATCCGGGCTCCAGGTCCCGCTTGGCGGAAGTCGGCTCCCCACCCGCATGCACCGCGGCCAGGGTCACACCCACGGTGGGAGCCTGGGCTGAAAGGGGGAGGCAGATGGCTGCCAGGGTGAGGACCGGGGGGATGGAATGCATGCAACGCTCCGGGGGGGGATCCAGCCTCGAGGATGCCGCAGGCGCGCAGGATGGTCGAATCCAGGTTCGGGATCAGAGGTTCCGAAGCCGCGTCGCAGCGGCTTCCAGGGTCGGCGTTCCCTTGGCAAAGCAGAATCGGATGAGGGGACGGTCGGGCGGGCGCTCGCAGAAGGCGGAAACCGGGATGGCGGCCACACCGACCTCCGTCACCAGCCACTCACAGAAGGCCCGGTCCCCGATGGCGCGGATCCGATCGAAGGCCGCCACCTGGAAGTAGGCGCCCCGGACCGGGAGGAGATCGAGCCGGGAGCCGTCGAGGAGTTCGCGGAACGCATCCCGCTTCGCCTGGTAGAAGGCGGGCAGCTCCGCCACGTGGTCCGGATGGTCCCGCAGTACGCGGGCCAGGGCCACCTGGGCGGGGTGGAAGGTGCAGAAGGTGAGGTACTGGTGCACCTTCCGGAACTCCGTTGTCAGGGCCGCCGGCGCGATGCAGCTCCCCACCTTCCAGCCCGTGCAGTGGAAGGTCTTGCCGAAGGAGCCGATGACGAAGCTGCGCGCGGCGAGCTCGGGGTGGCGCAGCACGCTCTGGTGGGGCGCCCCGTCGAAGGTGATGTGCTCGTACACCTCGTCCGACACCACGAGGATGCGGGTGTCCCGCACCAGGTCCGCCAGATCCGCGAGGTCCGCTGCACTCAGCACCGAGCCCGTGGGGTTGTGGGGGCTGTTCACGACGATCACGCGGGTGCGGGTCGTGATGGCCGTGCGGACCCGCTCCCAGTCGGGGCCGAAGTCGGGGCCGAGCGGCACGTGCACGGGCACCCCGCCCTGGAGCCGCACGGCGGGATCGTAGCTGTCATAGCAGGGATCCAGGAGGATCACCTCATCCCCCGGCGCCACCACCGCCGCGAAGGCCGCGAAGAGCGCCTCGGTTCCGCCGGAAGTGATGGTGACCTCCGAGCCGGGATCCACGGCGGCGCCGTAATAGATCATGGCCTTGGCGGCCACCTGCTCCCGCAGGGCCAGGAGGCCCGGCATGGGCGCGTACTGATTGGCCCCGGCGGCCATGGCCTCGGTGAGGGCCCCCCGCAGGGCCTCGGGACCTTCGAAGTCCGGAAAGCCCTGACCGAGGTTCACCGCCCCGTGGCGCTGGGCCAGGGCGGTCATCTCCGTGAAGATCGTGGTGCCCACGTGGGGAAGCTTCGAGCCGACCTCCATCAGCACTCCGGCAGGCCCACGCTGAGGTCGATGGGCGCCTCGACCACGTTCACGGCGAGGCCGCCGCGGGCGGTCTCCTTGTACTTGGCCTTCATGTCGGCGCCGGTGTCGCGCATGGTGCGGATCACCTTGTCGAGGCTCACGAAGTGCTGGCCGTCGCCGCGCAGGGCCATGCGGGCCGCGTGGATGGCCTTCACGCTGGCCATGGCGTTGCGTTCGATGCAGGGCACCTGCACGAGCCCGCCGATGGGATCGCAGGTGAGCCCGAGGTTGTGCTCCATGCCGATCTCGGCGGCGTTCTCCACCTGCTCGGGGGTGCCGCCCATGACCTCGCAGAGGGCGCCGGCGGCCATGGAACAGGCGCTGCCCACCTCGCCCTGGCAGCCCACCTCGGCCCCGCTGATGGAGGCGTTCTCCTTGTAGAGCACGCCGATGGCGGCGGCCGTGAGGAGGAAGCGCTGCACGCCCTCGTCGCAGGCCCCGGGCACGAAGCGGCGGTAGTAGTGCAGCACGGCGGGGATGATGCCCGCGGCGCCGTTGGTGGGGGCGGTGACGATGCGGCCCCCCGCGGCGTTCTCCTCGTTCACGGCCAGGGCGTAAAGGCTCACCCAGTCCATGGCCGTGAGGGGATCCCGCAGGCCCGCCTCGGGATTGGCCAGGAGCTGGCGGTGGAGGTCCGGGGCCCGCCGCTTCACCTTGAGCCCGCCGGGCAGCAGGCCTTCGGTGCGGCAACCGCGCCCCACGCAGGCCTGCATCACCTCCCAGATGTGGAGCAGACCCGCCCGGGTCTCCGCCTCGGGGCGCCAGGCGGCTTCATTGGCCAGCATCACATCGCTGATGCGGAGACCTTCCGATCGGCAGAGGGCGAGGAGATCCTGGCCGCTGTGGAAGGGGTGGCGCAGGGCCTTCGCCTCCGCAGCCGCGGCATCCCCACCCTGGGCGGCCACCTCATCGACGACGAACCCGCCGCCCACGCTGTAGTAGAGGCGGGCGCGGAGCTCATAGCCCTCGTCCCCGAAGGCGACGAACCTCAGGCCATTCGCGTGGAAAGGGAGCGTCTTCCGTTCGAATTTCAGGTGATCCTTCTCCAGGAAGGGGACCTCGTGCTCCCCCAGCAGCTTGAGCCGCTGGCCGAACCGCACCTCCGCCAGGAAGCGCTCCACCTCCTCCACGGGTACCCCTTCGGGGGTGTGGCCCAGGAGGCCCAGGATCACGGCCTTGTCGGAACCGTGGCCACGGCCCGTGGCCGACAGGGAGCCATAGAGCTCAGCCCGGACCTGCTTCACCAGGGGCAGCAGGCCCTCGGCCTGGAGCCCCTCCAGGAACATCCGCGCGGCCCGCATGGGCCCCACGGTGTGGCTGGAACTGGGACCGATGCCGATCTTGAAGATGTCGAAGACGCTGATGGCCATCCGACCATTGTGCCAGGGGCTTCTACCGCAGGTCAGAAAGGAAAGCGGTGCTCAAGGATCGAAGGCCTGATCCGGGGCCGGTGGGTCGAAGGTGAGGTTGCGTCCCCCACCCTCCGGTGTGAGGTCCAGGAGGCGCAGGGTGCCATCCCCGGTGGTGACCATCCAGCCCCCTGCTGCGGCCGCCCGGATCGCCCCCGGCGAGCCGAATCCCGGCTCCGTGCTGCGGGCCACGGACCAGAGACGGTACCGGTGTCCGGCCAGGGTCGTCCAGGCCCCGGGCCGGGGGTTGAGCCCCCGAACCCAGTTTCGGATCCGTTCGGAGGGCCAGTCCCACTGGAGGTGGCATTCGGGATCCGTGAGGTTGGGGTGCTCGGAGGCCTGGGTCTCGTCCTGCATCCGGTACTGAACGGTCCCCGCGGCGAGGTCCCGGCACACCGCCACGGATACGCGGGCTCCCACGGCGCAGGTGCGATCGAAGAGGGTCCCGGCGGTGTCGTCGTCCAGGATGGGGATGCGCTCCTGGCGGAGGATGTCGCCCCGATCCATCACCTCGGTCATCACATGGGCCGTGGCGCCCGTCTCCTGGGCCCCGAAGAGCAGGGCATGCTTCCACGGGGTGGGCCCCCGGAAGGCCGGAAGCACCGAGCCATGGATGTTCACGGTGCCCAGGGGGCAGATGCGCAGGAGGGAGGCGGGGATCTTCCGGTGGAACCCCGCCACCAGAGCCACCTCCGCGCCCGCCTGCCGGAGGGCCTCCTCGAGGGCGGGGTCCCCCATTCGGTCGGGGACCCGACAGGGGATGCCATGGGACTCGGCCAGGAGCCGCACGGGCTGCGGCCGCCCATCCGGATCATCAGCCTTGGTGACCACGAGGGCCACCTCGAAGCCCGCCTCCAGGAGGGCCCTTAGACTGGCTTCACCGAACTGGTAGATTCCATAGAAGATCAGGCGCATGGATCCATTGGATCCGATCCCTGCCGATCCTCAAAGCCCGGGGTTCAATCCACCCGGTAGTGGCACCCCCGGGACTCCGGGTTCTGCAGGGCCGCCTTCACGATGAGGCGCGCGCAGATCATGGCGCTGCGGAGCTCCACCTGGGCCCGGGTGAGCGGCGTCTCCCGGTAGAAGGCCTCGATGCGGTGGAAGAGGTACCCGAAGTCCCCGTAAGCCCGCTCCAGTCGGTCCCGCTTGCGCAGGATGCCGGCGTAATTCCAGAGCGTGGAGCGGATGAGGTTCCAGTCCTGCTCGATCAGGAGGGGATCCACGGGCTCGCCGTCGCTGGGGCTGCGCCAGGCCTCGAAGGCCGGGGGATCGGGCAGCCCCGGCAGCTCCGCCACGGCCGCCTCGGCGGCCCGGTGGCCCCAGAGCAGCCCCTCCAGGAGGCTCGTGGAGGCCAGGCGGTTGGCGCCATGCAGGCCCGTGCAGGCCACCTCACCCACGGCATAGAGGCCGGGCAGGCTGCTGCGCCCCTCCAGGTCCACCAGCACGCCGCCGCAGAAGTAGTGGGCGGCCGGCACCACGGGGATGGGTTCCCGGGTGGGCTCGATGCCCTCGGCCCGGCAGGCGGCGAGGATGGCGGGGAAGCGGTCCTCCAGGTCCAGCCGCGCGGCCACGGGCTTCAGGTCCAGGAACACGCAGGGTTCCTGGCTGGCGGCCAGCTCCTGGAAGATGCTGCGGCTCACGACGTCGCGGGGGGCCAGCTCCAGCTGCTCCGGCGCGTAGCGGGTCATGAAGCGCTCGCCCCGCTTGTTCACGAGGTGGGCGCCTTCCCCGCGCAGGGCCTCGGTGAGCAGCTGCCGGGGCTTGCCGGGGATGTACAGGGCCGTGGGATGGAACTGCACGAACTCGCAGTTCACGATGCGGGCGTTGGCCCGGAAGGCCGCCGCGAGCCCATCCCCCGTGGCGCTGGGGGGATTGGTGGTGTGGAGGAAGAGGTAGCCCAAGCCTCCCGTGGCCAGCACGGTGCGGCCGGCCCGGCAGGTCTCCACCTGCCCCGTGGCGGGATCCAGGAGGTAGGCCCCGTGAACGGTGATGGGATCGTAGATGCGGATGGGATCCGCGGCGTGGTGGGGGCTCGTGAGGAGGTCCACCAGGCAGAGCCCCTCCCGCACGCGGATGCGCGGGTGCGCCTTCACCGCCTCCGAGAGGGAGGTCTGGATGGCGGCCCCGGTGGCATCCTTCGCGTGGTAGATGCGACGGGCGCTGTGGGCCGCTTCGGCGGTGGGGGCGGGCTCCCCGGCGGCGTTGAGGTCGAAGGGCACGCCCAGCCGCTCCCAGAGGAAGCTGCGGCAGAGGTTGGGCCCCTGCTCCGCCAGGAGCTGCACGGCCTCGGGGCGGCAGAGGCCGGCCCCCGCGGCGAGGATGTCATCCCCGAGGAGCTTCGGGCTGTCGCCCTCATCCTCCCCGGGCAGGCCGATGATGCCGCCCTGGGCCCAGGCGGTGTTGCTCTCACCCAGGGGGTCCTTGCTCACCAGGGTCACGGCCGCACCCAGGTCCGCCGCGCGGAGGGCCGCCGTGCAGCCCGCGATGCCGCCGCCCAGGACGAGGATGTCGGTGTCGCGTTGCATCAGAGCTCCAGGGTCCAGAAGGGGCGGTCCAGGGCCCAGAGGGCCTCGACCTCCCCTCCATCCTGCACCAGGGCGAGGCGGGTACGGGTCACCGCGAGGGCGGGGCGGGCATCGATGGGGCCCCACGGGGTGTCCACCACGCCCCCTTCGGGCAAACGGGCCAGGGCCTCCTCCCACACGGCCTTGAGGCCCTGCGCATTGTGGAGTTGGAGGTGGTGGTACCCCGCGGTCAGGAGGATCAGGCCCTGGAGCCCCTGCTTGAGGCCGCCGGTGGCGTCGACCCACAGGGGTTCCAGGGCATCGTGGCACTCGTGATAGAGCGCGTGGTTGAACAGGCTCACGCCGGCCGCGCAGAGGTAGCGTTCATCCGTGGGCAGGGGGCTCAAGGCGGCCAGCTGCCAGCCGCAGCGCAGGGAGATCAGGGGGCCCAGGGCGCCCCAGGTGGGGCCAGGACGCCAACCCGTGGGACCCGCCTCGGCGGTGTCCGGATGGGCCGCGAGGTGGGCCGCCCAGGCCGCGGCGGGGTCCGCCACCCCGACGGCGCGGAGCATGCGGGCCGCATGGTTGAAGAGCTCCCCCTCGGGCAGCCCCTCAGGGAACAGCTGCCGCAGGCGGGGCGCCCCCAGCACCGTGGGCCAGGCGAGGCCGGACCGGTGCGTGGGGTCCTCCAGGGCCGCCTCCAGGCCGGTGCGGAGGAAGCGCTGCACCTCCAGCGGGAGCACGGGTTGGCGCTGCCAGAAGGGGGTCTCGATGTGTCCGTTGCCGCAGCCGCTCATCCCAGCACCACCATGCGCAGTTCCATGCCCCCGAGGGCGTTGGGGGTCAGCCCCTCCAGGCGGATCCCTTCGAGCTTGGCCTTGGCCACCTTCTTGGGATCCCCTTCGCCCTGCTCGACGATCCACCGCGCCAGGGCGCCCCGGTAGAGCTTCGACCAGTGGCTGATGGCCTTGCCGCGGGCATCCACGATCTCCGCGGTGTGGCGGGCCCGGTCCCAGCCCTTCAGGAGGTCCGCATGCTCCTGGGGAAGCAGGGACCACACCGGACCTGCGGGCAGCGCCGCCAAGGCGGGCACCAGTGACTTCTGCCAGTGGGCCTTGAGGCCGGGCAGGCCGCCCAGCTTCAGCTTGTAGGGCGGCAGGGGCTCATCCCCCCGCACCAGCCCCCGCAGGTTCGAGAGCACCCACACCCGCTTCCAGGCGGCCTTGGGCAGGCTGTCGGCACCCAGGGCCCCGAAGGCCACGCCGGTGTAGCGCTGGAGGGCCGGCCGCAGAGGCACGGGGCCATGCAGGGCCAGGGCCTCGGCCCGGGCCTTCTCCAGGGCCGCTGCCTTCACATCGAAGGCCTTGCGCTGGGCCTCCTCGGGGGCGTGCACGACCAGTTCATGGAGCTTCTCCCGCACCCAGCGCTGGGCCGGGGTCTCGGGGAGCAGCCCGGGCTTGCCGCCGGGGGCCTTGTCTTCGGAGGGGGCTAGGAGGATCAGGGGTACGGGCATCTCGGGTCCAGCAGGCCAGCATAGCGGGGCCACGGCGGATCCTGCCGGATCAAGGCTTTGACGCCCCCGGCCGATGAGGGGGGATCGGGGGATCCATGGATGTGAACGGCCTTGCCCGCACCGCCCCCGTAGGGGTCGAGCCCCGGCAGGAGGTCCCTGCCGAGGCCCAGGCCCGCACCAACCGCCAGACCGTGGTGGGGCGGGAGGAAGGCCCCGGGGATCGGGTGGAGTTCTCCCCGGAGGGCCTGGCGGAGACCCGCCGGATCCAGGAGGGGGGGAAGGACCCCGTGGCCTCCGGTACCCAGACCGCCGCCCAGGATCAGCGGGCCGCCGAGGAGCAGGCCGCCGAGCGGGCCGCCACCGTCCCGGTGCCGGTGACCGGAGTCGACCTCAGGGCCTAGCCTCCGCCCGGGCCACCCAGGCCTCCAGCGGTTCCAGACGGAACCCGGCCCAGGTCTGCCGCAGGCGGTCCGCCAGCCCCAGGGTGCCGGCCCCGTGGGCGAAGGCGTGCCCGAAGGTGGCCACCGGCAGCTTCGGCTGGGCGGGATCCAGCTCCCAGGGATGGAGCACCAGGGGGGTGCCCCCATCCGCCCGGGCCGCGGGCCCGAGGGCCGCCCGCAGCAGGGCCGGGGGAAAGCACCGCTGACCCCAGCCCCACAGGGGGATCATGCCGAACACCGGCGGGGGCAGCTCCCACAGGCCATTGGGCAACCGATGGGCCCGGCGGGGACGGGTCGGATCGCCAATGACCTTGAGGGGGGCCCGGCTGGAATCAAAGCGGAACCCCAGGTCCGGCAGATCCTCCCACCAGCCCTCGGCGGGTCCGCGGAGGCTCCATTCCACGGCCCGGTAGCCCTCCACGGGCTGACCCGAGAGGTCCTGCAGGAGGGCCCGGGTCCCCCGGAGCGCCTCCCGCCAGGGGTTCCGCCCCAGTTCGAAGGCCCGGACATGGCGGTCGCCATGCACGCCGATGCGGTGCCCGGCCTCCGCAATGCGCTTCACCAGGTCCGGGTGCCGCTGGGCCTGCTCCCCGAGGCAGAACCAGGTGGCCGTGGCCTCGGTCCCGGCGCACAGCTCCAAGGTGGCTTCCGTGGCCCGCACCAGCCGATCCTCGAAGGTCGCCAGGGCCCCCGGAAGGTCATAGGGCGGGCAACAGAGCTGGAACCAGTCTTCCCAGTCGATGGAGAGGGGGAGCTGTCCCTCCCGCCTCACGTGAAGTTGCGCTCCGAGAGGGTGATGAACTCCAGAGCGAAGTCGTCCAGCTCCACCTGCCAGTTCTTGAGCTGCCCCTGGAAGAAGTTGTAGGCCATGAGGGCGGGGATGGCGGCGATGAGGCCCACGGCGGTGGCGATGAGGCTCTCGGCGATGCCCGGGGCTACGGTGGCCAGGTTGGCGTTGCCCGTGGCGCCAATGCCCTTGAAGGCCACGATGATGCCCCACACGGTGCCCAGGAGGCCCACGAAGGGGCTCACGCTGGCGATGGTGGCGAGGATGCCCAGGGAGCGTTCCATGCGGCCCATCTCCACCACGGAGGCCCGCTGGAGGCTGCGTTCCACGGCCTCCATGCTGCGGAGGTGGGCCTTGCCGTCTCCGGGATTGCGCAGCTGGTAGGTGACTTCGGAGTAGCCCGCCACGAAGAGGCCCAGGAGGGGGCTGGCGGCCCAGGTCTCGGCCTGGTGGCGGAGATCCCGCCAATCGGTGGCCTTCTTGAAGGCCACGCGGAATTGATCGCTCATGCTGCGGCAGCGGGTCAGGAGCAGGGCCTTGCGCACGATGACCACCCAGCTGGTGACGGAAAAGGCCACCAGGAGGAGCATCACGGCCTTGGAGACTGGGCTGGCGTGCAGCACCGCATCCCAAAGGTTCAGTTCCGTTCCCGCCAGGGCGAGGGTCCAAGCCATGCGGCCTCCGAGTGGTCCAGGGGATGATACCAAGGCGCCGGACCGGGGCGGGCGTTCGGCCTCCCAGGCCGGACCGGGTAGACTGGTGGTTTGACTTGGGAGTGCGACATGAGGCCGAAGCAGGAGCGAAGGGCCACCGCGCAGAGCGCGGCCCCGAAGGGGTGCCGCACAGGAGGTGCGGCATGAAGGTCCTGGTCATCGGTTCCGGCTACGTGGGCCTCGTGGCGGCCGCCTGCTTCGCCGAGGGGGGCAACGAGGTCCTCGGCGTGGACGTCGATGCGGCTAAGGTCGCCCGGCTCCGGAAGGGCGAGAGCCCCATCTATGAGCCCGGCCTCGATGAGCTCTTCCACAAGCACCTGGCCTCGGGCCGCCTGAAATTCACCACGGATCTGAAGGAGGGCATCGCCGAGGCGGATGCCGCCTTCATCTGCGTGGGCACCCCCCAGAGCGAGGATGGCAGCGCGGACCTCCGCTTCGTGCTGGCCGTGGGCGCCCAGATCGGGGAGGCCATGGCCCTCCGCCCCGACACTGCCAAGCCACTCGTCATCGTGGACAAGAGCACCGTTCCCGTGGGCACCGCCGCGCGGGTGCACGCCGAAGTGGCCGCCCGCACGGCCAAGGCCTTCGAAGTGGTGAGCAATCCCGAGTTCCTGCGGGAGGGCAGCGCCATCGAAGACTTCCTGAAGCCCGACCGGGTGGTGGTGGGCTGCCGCACCGACCACGCCGAGGCCGTGATGAGGGCCCTCTACGGCCCCTTCCTGGAAGCCTCCAAGGGCAAGTGGTTCCGCATGGACCCACCGTCCGCCGAGCTCACCAAGTACGCCGCCAACGCCATGCTGGCCCTGCGGATCAGCTTCATCAACGAGATCGCGAACCTGGCCGAAGCCGTGGGCGCCGATGTGGACCATGTGAAGGTGGCCATCGGCGCCGACCACCGCATCGGCCCCGCCTTCCTGAATCCGGGCCCCGGTTTCGGTGGCTCCTGCTTCCCCAAGGACCTCCAGGCCCTCCTGAAGACCGGCCGGGAGCACAATCAGCCCATGATGACCCTGGCCGCCACGGTGGAGGTGAACCGCCACCAGAAGCAGGTGCTCCTGCGCAAGCTGAAGGCCCACTTCGGCGTTCAGGCCGGGGTGCCCGCCCCCCTGAAGGGTCGGCGCTTCGCACTCTGGGGCTTGGCCTTCAAGGCCAACACCGATGACATCCGCGAGTCCATGGCCCTGGAACTCATCCAGGGGCTCCGCCAGCTGGGCGCCGAGGTGGTGGCCCACGACTATGCCGCCATGGAGGCCGTGAAGGCCAAGGTGGGCGATGCCTGCGCCTTCGCCGAGAGCCCCGAGGCCGCCGCCCAGGGAGCCGACGCCGTGCTCATCGCCACCGAGTGGCCCCAGTACAGGGCGGTGGACCTCGAGGCCCTCGCGGTGAAGGCCAAGGTGATGTTCGATGGCCGGAACCTCTTCCGCCCCGAGGCCATGCACTCGAAGGGGTGGTCCTACCACTCCCTGGGCCGCGCGTCCGTCTGAGCCAGTTCCTCGCGTCCGCCCCACCATCCCGCCTAGAATGGGCTTGGGCCCTCGGGCTCCCCTTCCCTTCCGCTCCCGGAGATTCCCATGGGTAACCTCGGCCTCACCGAACTGCTCCTCATCGGCCTCGTGCTGCTCCTCTTCTTCGGCCCCTCCCGCCTGCCCGAGCTGGGCAAGAGCCTGGGCAAGGGCATCCAGGAGTTCAAGAAGGCCAGCCGCGAGCTCACCGACTCCGTGAAGGACGACGTGACCTCCGAGAAGAAGTAAGCTCCCCGGATCCAGGACGGCCTTCCTCCGGGGCCGTCCTTTCTCTGTCAGGCCGCCATGGACCAGCCGGAAACCACGCCCCACCAGATGACCTTCTGGGAGCACCTCAACGAGCTTCGCCTGCGGATCATGCGGGTGCTCCTCGGGGTGGTCGTGGCCTTCGCGGTCACCTACGCCTACCGGTTCAAGATCTGGCACTGGGCCCAGCTGCCCTTCATGGATGCCATGGCCCGCCAGCTGAAGACGCCGGCGGAGCAGCTCCAGCCCTGGGCCTTCACGAGCCTCACGGAGCCCTTCTTCAGCCTCATGCGCCTGAGCCTCTGGGCCGCCGCCTTCCTGGCAGCCCCCTGGGTGTTCTACCAGCTCTGGATGTTCATCCGCCCGGGGCTCCATGATCGCGAGCGCCGCTTCGCCATCCCCTTCGTCGTGGTGACGAGCGCCTGCTTCATCGGCGGCTGCGCCTTCGCCTACAAGTACGCCTTCCAGTTCCTGGGCGACATCCTCTTCCAGGAGGCCCGCGACGCCGGTCTCCGGGCAAACCTGCACATCGAGGACTACCTGGACCTCTTCCTGGGCACCACGCTCATGACCGGGGCCATGTTCGAGCTGCCGGTGCTCTTCTTCTTCCTGGGCAAGCTGAAGCTCGTGACCGCCCAGGGCATGCTGAAGTTCTGGCGCCACGCCACCGTGGGCATCGTGGTCTTCAGCGCCTTCTTCACGCCCGGGGACGTGCTGGCCACCACCGTGTTCTTCAGCGTGATCCTCCTGGGTCTGTACATCGTGAGCGTCGGGGTGGTCTGGATCGCCCAGCCCAAGGCGCCCCGGGAGTAGGGGTCAGCCGAAGTAGTTCTCGAAGATCCGGGCCGGATTGCCGACCGCCAGGCAGTTCGGCCCGATGTCCGTGATGGCGAAGGCTCCCGTGGAGATCTTGGTGCGGGCCCCGATCTTCACCAGGGGCGCCACGTAGCTGTGGGTGCCCATGAAGACCTCCGGGGCCAGCTCCGCCGCGCCGGAGACGGAGGCATAGGGGGAGAGCACCACGAAGGAGGCCAGCTTGGAGTTGTGGCCCGTGCCCCCATGCACGTTGATGGTGACGTGGGGTTCCAGCTCCGCGAAGGGCGCCACGAAGGCGAAGGGGCAGAGGATGGCGCCCTTGCCCACGATGGCGTTGGGGGCCACATAGGCGGTGGGGTGCACCATGCTGATGATCTCCCCTCCGGCCGCCTCGATCTTCTTCACCAGGGCGGCCTTGATGCGGGGTTCGCCATTGGCCACCACGAACACCTCATCCGGGGCCGGGCGGAAGTCATCGTCCGGAAAGAGATCCATCACCCGGTCCACCACGTAGCCCGAGCCCTCGGGGTAGGCCTCGCGGAGGTAGATCTGCATCTCCCCGCCGAAGCCGCCCTTGCAGATGGTGACGATCCGCTTCATGACCCACTCCATGGCCCTGACCGGGGTCATCCGCGGCAGGCGATCCATATGAAAATTCCTGCCAATACTACCCTATTTCTTGATATTCAGCAGGCCCAAACCTACTTCGAGAGGCGATCCCACCCCTCCAGATAGACCTGGAAGCCCGGGTCCTCCGCAGCCTTCCCCGCCACCAGGGTGCGGAGGGAGGCCTCCTCCGCCGCCATCTGCTCCGGCGTGAGGTGGCCCGAGAGGGTCTGGGCCCGCAGCCAGACCAGGAAGGTGGTGAGCGCGTCGAACTGGTTGTAGCGCACGATGCCGGCCACATCCCCCGCCTGCCAGAGGTCGATGACGCTGGCGCCATCGGTGCCCAGCTTCCCCGGAATGCCGCAGGCCGTGGCGAGCTCGTGGAGCGTGGAGCCCGCCTTGCCGAAGCCGCCCGTGGCCTCGCGCAGGTCGATGTGCTGGGCCCCATACCGGTCGAAGAAGTCCGCCTTGTCCCAGCGATCCGCGCCCCGCCCCAGGCCGGGGATGGAGAGGCCGTGGGTCATGGCCCGCTGCACGAGGATGGGCAGGTCCGCCTCGCGGCTGTTGAAGCCTACGAGCTGAGGTTTCTTGTCCCCCAGGGCCGTGAGGAAGCGGCGCAGCAGATCGTCCTCGGCCATGGGGCCCGGGGTGTCCGGAAGGGCCATGAGGCGATGGCTCACCTCACCCCCCTTCACCGTTCGCACCAGGGCCGCCACGGA
>JBGASN010000005.1:0-118357 GCA_044229665.1 Holophagaceae bacterium | reverse complement strand
TAGGCGTAGCCGTCGGCGGTGCCGTGCTCGAAGGGCTTGCCCCAGTCCGTGGTGGGCTGGGGGCGGGGGCGGCCGAAGTTCACCATGAAGTTGAAGGCGTGGGGCAGCCACAGGGCGCCGTTGCGGTGGAAGTCGTCGCCGGTGAACCAGTCCACGATGGGGGCCTGGGGGCTCACGGCCTTCAGGGCGGGGTGGGCGTCGATCATCCCGGCGGCCGTGTAGAAGCCGGGGTAGCTGATGCCCCATTGCCCCACCCGCCCGTTGGTGGGGAGGTTCTTGAGCACCCAGTCCACGGTGTCGAAGGTGTCGCTGCTCTCGTCGACGTCCTTCGGGCCCTGCTTGACCGCCTTGTGGGGGGTCATGTTCACGAAGGTGCCCTCGCTGAGCAGCCGGCCCCGCACATCCTGGTACACGAAGATGAACCCCTCGGTGCCGAAGAGGGGCGAGGGGCCCAGGTCCGCCTTGTACTTGTCGGGTCCATAGGGCGCCACGCTGTAGGGTGTGCGCTGCATGACCACCGGGTAGGGCTTCTCCGGCGAAGCGTCCTTGGGCACGTAGATGGCCGTGAAGAGCCGCGTGCCATCCCGCATGGGTACCAGCACCTCGCGTTTGTCGTACTTCGCCTTCACCACCTCGAGGCCCTGGGCCAGGAGCAGGGGCGTGGCAGCCAGCAGCAGCGTCAGACGGCGCATGGGACCTCCGGAGGATGGGCCATGCTACCGCCGGGTTCGCATGGAGCCCCAGGGCGTTGGCCCCGGATGGATGCGCTCAGGCCCCCGGTCCGAACCGTGCCCGCCAGTCGGCGCTGAGCTCGGGGATGGCGCCCATGGCTCGGCACTCATCGGGATGCTCGGCGGCCTTCCAGCGGGCGTAGAGGGCCCGGGCCACGGTCCAGGCGGGATTGGGGCGATCCACCAGGGTGATGGGGGTGCCGGGGAGGAGGGGTGCCGCCTCCAGGACCCGGAGGTAGAAGCCGCCGCGGGTGGTGGCGTAGACCCGGGCCACCGCATCGGACCATCCCAGGTGCCGCTGCAGGGTGCCGCAGGGCACCCGGGGTTGGCTCACCTGGAGGAGGGCCTCGCCCACCCGCAGCCGATCGCCGATGCAGGCGGTGCGGTCGTCGAGCCCATGGATCAGGAGGTTCTCCCCGAAGGCCCCCACGGCCACGGTGCGGCCTTCGGCCACCCAGAGGTCATAGGCATCCTTGGCGTAGGCCAGGAGGGCCTGATCAGGGCCCCCGTGGTTCTTGCGATCCCCGACTTCATCCCCCAGGAGCCCCTCGGGGCCCAGGAGCACGGGTCCCGGGACGGCTTCCTTGCGGATGGCGGTGCGGTGGGGTTGGCCATGGGCATCGGGGAGGGTCTGCACCCGTCCCATGCGGATCTCCAGCAGGTGCATCAGCGGATTCCTCCTTCCCCCTGCCACCAGGCCCGGCCGGCGGCCACATCTTCGGTGATCTGCCGGCGCAGGGCCTCCACATCGGGAAACCGGGCCTCTCCGCGCAGGCGGTGGCGGAAGGCCACGGAGAGCCGGGATCCGTAGAGGTCGCCCTGGAAGTCCGGCAGGTGGGTCTCCACCGTGAGCTGGCGACCCGCGAAGGTGGGCTTCTCCCCCACGTTGGTGAGCCCCAGCCGGGATCCTTCCCAATGGCCACTGCGGGCCTCGGTGACATAGACCCCCGAGGCTGGCAGCTGCTCCTGCTCCCACTGGAGGTTGGCGGTGGGGAAGCCGAGGTGCCGACCGCGGCGATCCCCCTCCACCACCAGGCCCGTGAGCTCGAAGGGATGGCCCAGCAGCTGGGCCGCCTCATCGACCCGCCCTTCGCTCAGGGCCATGCGGATGCGGGTGCTGCTCAGGTGCCCGCCATCGGGGGCGCGCAGGGCATGGCCGAAGACTTCGCAGCCCAGGGCCTGGCCCCAGGCCTGGAGGGCGGCCAGGTCGCCGTGGCGGTCCCGGCCGAAGCAGAAGGCGGTGCCCACGTGCAGCTCCAGGGGGCGCAGGGCCCGGCCGAAGGGGGCCAGGAACTCCGGGGGCTCCAGCTCCGAGAATGTGCGGCTGAAGGGGATCACCCAGGCCAGGTCCATGCCGCAGGCCTCGAAGGCCGCCAGACGCTGGGCCAGGGTCATGAGGAGGCGGGGCTTGCGCTCCGGCCCCACCACCACGAGGGGGTGCGGATCGAAGGTCACCACGGCCGCCTTCACCCCGCGGGCCCGGGCCCGGCGGGAGGCCTCCTGGAGCACGCCCTTGTGGCCGGCGTGCACCCCATCGAAGTTCCCCAGGGTCACCACACAGGGCCCATCCTTCGGCGCCTCGGCCAGCGGGTGATGCCAGACCTCCATCATTCCTCCGGGTGTTCCTGGGGCCAGGCGAGGCTGGCGATCACGCTGCCCCCCAGCACCACGGCGATGAAGGTGAGGCTGGTGACGATGAGGGTGCGATCCGTGAGCCCGAAGCTGGCCTTGAGCCAGTGGGCCGTGCACATCTTGAGCCCCACGAAGGCCAGCACCAGGGCCAGGCCGGTCTTCAGGTGGTGGAAGCGGTCGATCATCTTGGCCAGCAGGAAGTAGAGGCTCCGGAGGCCCAGGATGGCGAACACGTTGCTGGTGTAGACGACGAAGGGGTCCCGGGTGATGGCCAGCACCGCCGGGATGCTGTCCACGGCGAACACGAGGTCGGTGACCTCCACGCAGACGAGGACGAGGAGCATGGGCGTGGCGAAGCGCTTGCCGTTGGAGACGGTCCAGAAGTGCTCGTGCCCCCCGTGGGGATCGTAGGGCACCACCTTCTTGAAGAGCGTCACGATGGGGTTCTTGGTGGGGTCGGGGGCGCTGTCCTCGGAGAGGAGCATCTTGCCCCCGGTGAGGATCAGGAAGCCGCCGAAGACGTACATCATCCACTCGAAGCGGTTCAGCAGCGCCGTGCCCGCCAGGATCATCACGGCCCGCATGATCAGGGCGCCGAAGACGCCCCAGAACAGCACCCGGTGCTGGTGCCGCAGGTCCACCTGGAAGGAGGTGAAGAGGAGCACGAACACGAAGAGGTTGTCGACGCTGAGGCTCTTCTCCAGCAGGTATCCGGTGAGGAACTCCAGGCCCTTCTGGCTCCCCATGGTCTGCCAGATCACCCCATTGAAAATGAGGGCGAGGGTGATCCAGACCACGCTCCAGCCCGCGGCCTCCCGCACGGAAGGGGCATGGGCCTTCTTGTTGAACACCCCCAGGTCGAGGGCCAGCATCACGAACACCAGCAGGTGGAATCCAACCCAGGCCCACCAGGGAGCGGCGTTCAACAGCGCAGGGATCATCTGGCCTCCAAATCCCAGTGTACGGGTCCGGGCAAGCCGCGCGGGGCCCGGCAGGTTTGGACGCCCGGGGTAGGATGGCTCCGTGAGCCTGCCCCGCTTCTTCCTCCTGGATGCCCCGGCCCCCGCGGTGGAGGGCACCGTGCTGCGCCTGCCCGCGGAGGGGGCCCGTCACCTGAAGGCCCTCCGGCTGAAGCCGGGCGCGGCCCTGGAGGTGGTGTTGTCCACCGGGGTGTGGCAGGCGGACCTCGCCGCCCAGGAGCGGGATTGGGCCGAGGTGCGGCTCATCGCCCCCCTGCAGGAGGACCGGGAACCCCCGGTCGCCTTGGAGGGTTGGTTGCCCCTCACCGCCCAGCTCAGCCTCTGGGATGACTGGCTGCCGCCCCTGGTGGAACTGGGGATCACCCGGATCCTCCCGGTGGTCTACGCCCGCAGCGAATTCGATGCCCGCAAGACCGCCGCGAAGCGGGAGCGTTGGGAGCGCCTCATCCTGGCCGCCTGCGAGCAGAGCCATCGCAGCGCCTTGCCGGCCCTGACGGATCCCGTTCCCTTCGCGGACCTCCTCCAGGTGACCACGCCCCAGCGCTGGGTGGCCTACGAGCTCCAGACCGGAGAGGCCAACCCGACCCTGGGCGAAGGGCCCCTGGCGTTCACCAGCGGCCCCGAGGGGGGGATCACCGATGGGGAGTTTGAAGCGCTCCGGGCCGCGGGCTGGCGTTCCGTGAGCCTGGGCCGCAGCATCCTGCGGGCGGTCACCACCCCGGTGGCCCTGCTGGGGGCCGTGCAGATGGACCTGGGGCGGCGTCCCTAATCGATCAGGGGCGGCACCGGGGTGCTGTGCCCATCGCGGTCCAGGGCCACGAAGGTGAGCAGGGGGGCGCACACGCGCTTGGAAGTCCCAGAGTTGGGGTCCTCCCGCAGGGCCGTGACGCGGATCTGCATGGAGCTGCGCCCCACCTTCTCCAGCTCGGCCGTGAGGATGAGGATGTCGCCCTGCTTCACGGCCACCTCGAAGCTCATGGCCTCCAGGGCCACCGTCACGGCGTTGCCCCGGCAGTGGCGCGTGGCGCAGATGGAGGCCACCCGGTCGATCCAGGCCAGGAGGCGACCCCCGAAGAGGGAGCCGTACTGGTTCAGGTCCTCCGGCAGGACGGTGACGCTGAGGATGGAACGGGAGGCTTCGCGGGTCTTGGCCATGGGATCAGGCTAGGCGAGAAAGCGGTCCCGCAGGTCACGGGGAAGCATCGGGCAGGCGCTGTCCGGCTTCCGGAAGAGGCGGTGCCGGATCGCCGCCACCCGGTCGTAGCCCCAGTCCAGGAGGGGCAGGGGCAGGGCTTGAAGGATCCGGCCCAGGAACCCCCAGGGCCCGCCCAGGGCCCGGAGGGCCCGGGCCACGGCGGCGGATTTGACCAGGATGGCCCCCTCGGGGGTCTGCAGGGCGAGGCTGTCGGGCAGGGCCGCCGCCAGCCCGTCGGGCACCCGCTGGCGGAAGGTGACCCCGCGCAGGGGGGCGAAGCGGAACCGGGACCCGTCCCGGTCCCGGCGGGCCAGGAAGGCCACGCTCCCGTGGCAGAGGCCGCAGGCCCCGTCGTAGAAGAGGAGGTCCACCGCTACCCCTTGATGAGCACCCAGAGTCCCACGAGGATGAAGGCGCTGCCGGCCGCGTACTTGATGAGGTGCTCCGGGATCACCCGGAAGAGCACCCCACCCAGGGCCACCCCGATGGCCGTGGCGCAGACCAGGGCCAGGCTGGCGGCGAAGAAGACCGTCCAGATGGCCCCGCTGCGGGCCGTGGCCGTCATGGCGGCCAGCTGGGTCTTGTCACCCACCTCTGCCAGGAAGACGGTCAGGAAGGTGGTCCAGAAGAGGGATCGGGTCATCTCAGCACCTGAGGAGTGTGTCGAGCTAGCCGGGGGGGCCGCGCTGGTGCGCCGGCCATGTGCCCCAAGGCAACCGAACGGAGGTGGTGCGGGTACACCACGGAGTGAGGTTAACGCAGGGGCGCGACGGCCGGCACACCAGCCCGAGGGGTTGAGTCCAAAGGGGCTTGATCCGGTGTCGGGCTGCTTGGCCGATGAACCCACATCGCCCTGCCCAGCCCTCCTTGGCTGAAGCCCCTTTGGGCTCAACGCGGCTCCCCCCGGATACCTCGACACACTCCTTGTGCTAGGACTTCCAGCCTACAGCCTTCAAACTGAAGGGGATGTCGACCGAATCCTTTGATCTCCCCGTCACCTATGTGACCACCCCCGATCAGCTGGAGGCCGCCTGGCCCCAGTGGGAGGCGGCGGGCCTGCTGGCCGTGGACATCGAGTGCAGCCTCACGGGCATCCACCACTGCGTGATGGCCCTCATCCAGGTGGCCACCCACGACCAGGCCTGGATCATCGACCCCCTGCCCTTCGGGCCCGAGCTGAAGCCGTGGCTGGAGAAGATGGCCACCCTGCCCTGGATCGCCCACGACTGGAGCGGCGACGGGATCGTGTTCAAGCGGCTCTACGACGTGGAGCCGGTCTCCGTGATGGACACCATGCTCCTGGCCCGCACCCTGGGGTACCCCCAGCCGGGGCTCAAGACCATGGCCAAGCTCAAGCTCGGCATCGACATCCCCAAGGAGGAGCAGGACAGCAACTGGATGCTGCGCCCCCTCCGGGACACCCAGCTCAGCTACGCGGCCCGGGATGCGGCGCTCCTGCTGCCCCTCCTGCGCCGGCTGGCGGACGAGGCCGGGGCCCTGAAGGATGATCCCGAGGTGGGTCCCCGCCTGGCGAACCTGCCCAAGGAGCTGCGGGGCCTCCGCCGCCGCATCCGGGCCTACACCCCCCCGGGGGATGACCCCATCGTCCACAAGATCAAGAAGCAGCTCGGGGAGACCGCCGCCGAGCAGGCCCGCCAGATCTGCGAGCTGCGCCGGGCCTGGGGCAACGAGGGGGACGTGGGCGCCGTGATGGAGCTGGGCAACCGCTGGATGCTGGCCCGGGTGGAGCATCCCCCCGTGAGCCTGGAGGCCCTGGAGCGCACCATCCCCAACCCCCGGTTCCGCCGCAAGCGGGCTGCGGCCCTGTGGGAGGTCTTCCGGGGTGAGGCTGAACACCGGACGGAAACTCAGGAATCGCCGGAGGGCTCCGATGGGGTCCTCTGGAGCAATTCATGAGCGACGAGGGCATCCTCCTTTCATTTCCCAAGGGGCTGCTGGGCTTCCCGGAGCTGAAGCGTTTCCGTTTGTTCGAACCCAGCGACGGCTACCCGCTCAAGTTCCTCCAGTCCGAGGCCCGTCCGGAGATCAGCTTCGTGTGCATGGATCCCGCGGGCGTCCGCCCGGATTACAACGTCCAGCTGGGGGAGGAAGATGCGGCCCTCCTGGCCATCGCCAGCCCCGAAGAGGCCATGGTGCTCACCCTGGTGGTGATCCCGGAGGACCCCCGCAAGATGACCACCAACCTGGCGGGGCCGCTGGTGGTGAACGTGAAGAGCCGCCAAGGGCTCCAGGTGGTCCTCAACGCCGACCAGTACCCGCTGCAGTTCCCGGTACTGGGCGAGCGCTGAGCCGGGTAGCCTGAGTCATGCTCGTCATCACCCGGAAGGCGGACCAGTCGATCATGATCGGCTCGGACGTGGAGGTGGTGGTCCTCGGGATCACCAAGGATGGGGTGCGGCTGGGCATCAAGGCCCCAAAGGCGGTCCAAGTCCACCGTTTGGAAGTCTTCGAAGCCATCGCCGCGGAGAACCGCGCGGCGGCCAAGGCCAAGGTCCCCCTTCAGGATGCCGCTGCACTGCTGCGACAAAAGCTTCCTCAAGGCGGGGACCCCGAGGGCCGATAAGGCTCATCTGGGAGGGCGCCATGGACATCTCACCCGCTTCGGTCATCGCCAACCGCCAGACCCAGCTTCAGGGCGAGTTCGCGACTGCCGTGCTCAAGAAGGTCCTCGACCAGGGTCAGACCCAGGCCGCCCAGCTGGCCCAGATGGTGGCCCAGGCGGGGGGCGTGGGCCAGAACGTGGATACCCAGGCCTGAACGGCTTCCTTCCGAAGCAAAGGACCCCGCCTCGGCGGGGTCCTTTGCTTCGGGGGCCTGCTTCAGGCGCCCAGGACCTGCAGGCAGTAATTCCCGGCGGGGTCCACCCGGCGCAGCTCGGCCAGCTTGCCCTCGGCCTCCTCGGGCTGGTTGAAGCGCCAGGGGAACACCGTGAAACGATCGGGTGCGCCCTCGAGACGGACGAGGACGAAGCCACCGGGATATGGAGTGTGGGAAGCCATGGGCCACCCTCCGTGCCAAGAAAACGCCGCCCCGTAATGGGGCAGCGCGGGGGAGATCACGGGAAAGAACCTGTTCGGGATGCGGACAACTTCCCAAGGATGACCCGTTTTGGGAATGGCGCGAGGTTTTGAACGAAAAATTCACATCAATTAACCCAAGCGCCAGCTGGGCGTCAGCTTGGCAAACGCCTCATTTCACGAGGGTTTCCCCGCCCCGCTCCACACCGTCTCCGATGGCGGTGAGGTCAGGCGACGTGCCGCTCGATGCGTCGATCCGGGATGACCCACATCAGGGCCACCGCCACGGGCAGGGCCACACCGGCCTTGGGTGCCAGGAAGGCCAGGGGCAGGGCGAGGGCGTAGATCACCACGCTCACGAGGCCCTTCACATCCCCGGAGGCCCGGGCGCCCATGGCCTGGGCCAGGGCCGAGTCCGGCCCGTGGTGGGCGACCAGGGTGCGGGCCAGGATGAAATAGGCCACCCCGGCCATGAGCAGGTCCAGGTTGTAGAGGAAGACGGGCCAGGGCTTGATCCCGTTCTCCCCCAGCCATCCCGTGGTGAAGGGCAGCAGGGAGAGCCAGAAGAGCAGGTGCAGGTTCGCCCAGAGCACGGCGCCGTTCACCTTGTGGGCCGCCTGCATGAGGTGGTGGTGGTTGTTCCAGTAGATGCCCACATAGACGAAGGAGAGCACGTAGCTCAGGAACACGGGCAGGAGGTTCCCCAGGGCGCCGAGGCTGGCGTCGTGGTGGGGCACCTTCAGCTCCAGCACCATGATGGTGAGCACGATGGCGAGCACGCCGTCGCTGAAGGCCTCGAGGCGGTTCTTGTGCATGGGTCACCTCCGCGGTGGGGCTACTTCAGATAGGGCGCCAGGTACTTCCCGGTGATGCTGCCCTTCGCCTTGGCCACCTTCTCGGGGGTGCCCACGGCGATCACGGTGCCGCCCTCGTTGCCGCCCTCGGGGCCCATGTCGAGCACCCAGTCGGCGGTCTTGATGACATCCAGGTTGTGCTCGATCACCACCACCGTGTTGCCCTGGTCCACCAGCCGCGTGACCACCTCCAGGAGCTTCTGGATGTCCTTGAGGTGCAGGCCCGTGGTGGGCTCGTCGAGGATGTAGAGGGTGCGGCCCGTGGCCCGCTTGCTCAGCTCCTTGCCCAGCTTCACGCGCTGGGCCTCGCCGCCGGAGAGGGTGGTGGCGGCCTGGCCCAGGCGGATGTAGCCCAGGCCCACGTCCATGAGCGTCTGCAGCTTGTTCGCGAGCACGGGGATGGGCCCGAAGAGCTCCAGGGCCTCCTCCACGGTCATGGCCAGCACCTCGGAGATGCTCTTGCCCTTGTAGTGAACTTCGAGGGTCTCGCGGTTGTAGCGCTTGCCCTTGCACTGCTCGCAGGTGACGTACACATCCGGGAGGAAGTGCATCTCGATCTTGAGCACGCCATCGCCCTCGCACTTCTCGCAGCGGCCCCCCTTCACGTTGAAGCTGAACCGGCCGGGCGTGTAGCCCCGGGCCTTGCTCTCGGGCAGCTGGGCGAAGAGCTCGCGGAGCGGCGTGAAGAGGCCCGTGTAGGTGGCGGGGTTGGAGCGGGGGGTCCGGCCGATGGGGGCCTGGTCGATGTCGATGACCTTGTCGATGAGCTCCAGGCCCTCCACCTTCTTGTGCCTGCCCACGAGGTGGGTGCCCTGGTGGAGCTGGTTGGCCAGGGACTTGTAGAGGATCTCATTCACCAGGGTGCTCTTGCCGCTGCCGGACACGCCGGTCACGCAGGTGAAGAGGCCGATGGGGAAGGCGGCGTCCACGTTCTTGAGGTTGTTCTCCTGGGCCTCGAGGACGCGGATCTCCCCGCGCTGCGCCTTGCGGCGGGTGCGGGGCACGGCGATGCCATCCCGGCCCGAGAGGAAGGCCCCCGTCACGGAGGCGGGGTTCTTCCCCACCTGCTCCGGGGTGCCCTCGGCCACCACCTGTCCGCCGTGCTCGCCGGCGCCGGGGCCCATGTCGATGACGTGGTCGGCCTCCTGGATGGTCTCCAGGTCGTGCTCCACCACCAGCACGGTGTTGCCCAGGTCCCGCATCTCTTTCAGGGTGTTCAGGAGCTTGTGGTTGTCCCGCTGGTGCAGGCCGATGCTGGGCTCGTCGAGCACGTAGAGCACGCCCTGCAGCTTGGAGCCGATCTGGGTGGCCAGGCGGATGCGCTGGCCCTCCCCGCCCGAGAGGGTGGCCGCGGAGCGGTCCAGGGTGAGGTAGCCCAGGCCCACGTCATCGAGGAAGCCCAGGCGCTCGCGGATCTCCTTGAGCACCTTCTCGGCCACGACCGCATCCTTCCCCTCCAGGGCCAGGCGGTCGAACCACACCCGGGCCTCGCGCACGCTCTGGCCCACCACCTCGGCCACGTTGCGTCGGTCCACGGTCACGGCCAGCACTTCGGGTTTGAGGCGCTGCCCCTTGCAGCTCTCGCAGGGGATCACCCGCATGGCCTGCTCCAGCTCTTCCCGGGTGTCCTCGTTGGTGGTCTCGGCGTAGCGGCGCTCGAGGTTGCCGATGATGCCCTCGAAGCTGTGGAAGAAGTCGTAGCGGTTGCGCTTGCTCTCGTAGGTGAAGCGCATCTCCTTGGTGAGGCCGTGGAGGAGCACCTTGCGGATGTCGGCGCCCAGCTTCTTCCAGGGCGTATCGAGGCTGAACTTCAGCTTCCGGGCCAGCTGGTCCAGCATCTGGGCGCGCCACCCATCCTCGCTCACGCTCTTCCAGCCTGAGGCCTGGATGGCCCCCTCGTTGATGGAGAGGGTGGGGTTGGGGATCACCAGCTCCTCCGCGAACTGGCGCTTGAAGCCCAGGCCGTCGCAGGTGCCGCAGGCGCCGTAGGGGCTGTTGAAGGAGAAGCTGCGGGGCTCCAGCTCCGGAAGGCCGAGGCCGAAGCGCTCGCACTTGTCGTTGCTGCAGGCCAGCTTGCTGGAGAAGAGGCGCTCCTGGCCATCCACGTCCAGCAGGGCGGTGCCTTCGGCCAGGTTGCAGGCGATCTCCAGGCTGTCGGCGAGCCGCGTGCTGAGGGAGGCCGCCACCTTCAGGCGGTCGATGACCACCTCGATGCTGTGCTTCTTCTGCTTGTCCAGGTCGGGCACGCCCTCGGTGAGGTCCAGCATCTGGCCGTTGACCCGCGCCCGGATGTAGCCGCGCTTCATCAGGTCCAGCAGGAGCTTCTTGTACTCGCCCTTGCGGCCCCGCACCACGGGGGCGAGGATCTGCAGCTTGGTGCCCTCGGGCAGGGCCAGGATGTGGTCGGCCATCTCCTGGATGGTCTGGCTGGCGATGGGCTTCCGGCAGGCCATGCAGTGGGGCTTGCCGGTGCGGGCGTAGAGGAGGCGCAGGTAGTCGTAGATCTCGGTGACCGTGGCCACGGTGGAGCGGGGGTTCCGGCTGGTGGTCTTCTGCTCGATGGAGATGGCGGGGCTCAGGCCCTCGATGGAATCCACATCGGGCTTCTCCATCTGGTCCAGGAACTGGCGAGCGTAGGCGCTGAGGCTCTCCACATAGCGGCGCTGCCCCTCGGCGTAGAGCGTGTCGAAGGCCAGGCTGGACTTCCCGCTGCCGCTGAGGCCGGTGATCACGATGAACTGGTTCCGGGGCAGGACGAGATCCAGGTTCTTCAGGTTGTGCTCGCGAGCACCTTTGATGTGGATGTGGTCCATGGGCCCGCTCCATCGTTGGGTTCATCCACGGGAGGTCCCTCCCGTGGCCGGTGCCACGGAGCGGGAGCTTCCCAGGAGGAGGGCCAGTTTACGCCAAAAGTTCGCCTTTCGGGCCCTGGCATACAATCTCGACATGGACCCCCGCATCGCCCGCCCCTGCACCCACCCCCTGGGGGTGTCCCGGTGAACCTGCGGATCCTGGCCTGGCTTCGCAGCCTCCACGCCAAGCTCTTCCTCCTGACTGCGGCCGTGACGAGCTTCCTCACGGTGGCGGTGGCCTTCTCCATCACCAAGAACTCCCGGCGGGAACTGGAGGACTACAGCCGGCGCCTGCTCATCGAAGCCTCGGAAACGGTGCAGACGGAGGTGGTGGAACGGGATCCCCACTTCGAGAACCCGCGCAAGCTGGAGGAGCTCCTGGAGAGCATCGCCGGCAAGGGGCGGTCCATCTTCCAGATCGACGTGTTCAGGCGGGTGGATGGCACCAATGTGGAACTGGTGAAATCCTCCGGGGAGGAATCCGGTGTCACCACGGGCCGGGATTTGGCAAGTTTCCTGGATCTGCGGGAAGCCCAGACCCAACTGGTGGAATTGGAGGAAGATGGCAAGCCCGCGGGCCGGGGGTGGAAGGTGTACCTCGCCATCCCCAATCCCAAACAGGGGCGGCCGAGCATCGGGCTCATCCGGGCCTACATCGACCTGGAACGGTGGGATGCGGTGTGGACGGCCAACCGCAACCGGACCCTGAACATGCTGCCCGGGGTCCTGGCCGGGGAGTTCATCCTCCTCTGGTTGATCCTGCGCTGGCTCATCAGCGATCCCCTGGACGCCATGGTGGATGCCATGGGCCGGCTCGAGCGGGGCGAAGCGGGGGTGCGGGCCGAGGTGCAGCGGCGGGATGAGCTGGGCGTCATCGCGGCCCGCTTCAACGCCATGGCCCAGCGCCTGCAACGGGCAAGCAAGGAGCGGGAACAGCTGATCCAGGAGATCCAGTCCCTCAATTCGGGGTTGCAGGATCGGATCGATGAGGCCCTCCGCGAGATCCAGGAGAAGAACGAGGAACTGGCCCAGCAGGAGCGCCTGGCCATCGCGGGTCAACTGACCGCCGCCTTCGCCCATGAGGTGGGCACGCCCCTCAATCTGGTCACGGGGCACCTCCAGCTGCTCCAGGGCCAGGAAGACCTGCCGGAGAAGGCCCAGGAGCGCATCGGCATCATCCAGGCCCAGATTCAGCGGGTGGGCGACATCGTGCGCCGTCTCCTCGACATGACCCGCCGTCCCCAGCTCGCCCAGGCCGAGCTCTCGGTGCCAGCCTTCCTCCAGGAGATGCAGCAGCTCTGGAGCCCCACCCTGGCCAAGCATCACGTTCGGCTTGAAGTGGCGGTGCCAACGGCCTGTGTGATCCAGGCGGACCGCAAGCAGATGGAACAGCTCTTCCTCAACCTCATGAACAACGCCCTCGATGCGATGCCCGAGGGTGGTGCCATCCGCATCCACGCCGAGGCGGAGGGGGAGGGGCGCTGGCGGTTCCGGTTCGAGGACACGGGCTCCGGGATCCCGGCCGAGGTGCTCCCCCATATCTTCCGGCCCATGCTCACCACCAAACCCGAAGGCAAGGGCACCGGTCTGGGCCTCCCCATCTGCCGCGATGTGGTGCGGGCCCATGGGGGGGAGATCCGTGCCGAGAGCCAGGTGGGCCGGGGCACCACCATGGTCTTCAGCCTGCCGGGGGCCTAGAGGTCCACAACCTCCACCTGCGCCAGCGGTTCGCTGAGGAAGCGGCTGCCGACCTCCTGCAGGCGGGAGCTGGCGTCGGTGAGGAGCACTTTGAGATCGCCCTTGGGCGAGGCGGTGCGGAAGCCCAGGGATCCGCGCAGGAGCCGTTCCACGGCCTGGGCGGTCACCTCACTGCTGTCGATCCAGCGGGTGCCGGGCCGGGCCCGCTCCAGGCTGGGTTTGAGGGCGGGGTAGTGCGTGCAGCCGAGCACCACGGACTTCACGTCGAAGGGAAGGGCGTTGAGGTAGCGGCGGCAGACGCTCTCGGTGAGGGGATCATCGAGCCAGCCCTCCTCGGCCAGGGCCACCAGGAGGGGGCAGGCGAGGCTGTGCACCTGGGCGCCGGGCCGATGGCGCTGGATGGCCCGCTCATAGGCGCCGCTCTGCACCGTGGCGAGGGTGCCGATGACCCCGACAGGACCTGGTTCCTTGGCGGCGGCCTCGGCGCCGGGTTCGATCACGCCCACCACGGGACAGGGGCTCACGGCCTGGAGGGCGGGCAGGCCATGGGCGCTGGCCGTGTTGCAGGCGATGACCAGGAGCTTGGGGTCGAAGCGCTGGAGGGCCTCCCCGGCCTGCAGGGTGTAGCGCTCGATGGTGTGGTGGCTCTTGGTGCCGTAGGGCACCCGGGCCGTGTCCCCGAGGTAGATGATCGTCTCCTGGGGCAGGAGCTGCCGCAGGGCATGCACCACGGTGAGCCCGCCGATGCCGGAGTCGAAGACGCCGATGGGCCGGTCGGCCCGCGGAAGGGTGGCGTTCACACGCGCTCCGCAAGGATGGCGATCCAATCGCCCTCGTGCAGCACCTTCTCGGGCCGGAAGCCGGCGGCGGTGAGGCTCACGAGGGCCTCGTCCTCCTGGTCCGCGAGGATGCCGCTGGCCACCAGGAAGGCCCCGGGGACCGTGAGCTCGGCCATGCGGGGCAGCAGCTCCTGGATGGTGATGAGGAGGATGTTGGCGAGGAGGCCCTGGTAGGGGCCCTGCACCTCGGCGCTGTCGAGGGTGCCCACGAAGCCCTGGAAGGGATCGGCGCCGTGGAGCACGGCGGCGTTCATCTCCTTGAGCTCGTCCATGGCCGGACCGCAGTCGGGGTCGATGTCGAAGGCCTGGATGCGCCCGGGGCAGCCCAGCAGGTGGGCCGTGAGGGCGAGGATGCCCGTGCCGGCGCCGATGTCGAGGAGGGGCCCCCGCAGACGGCCGGCGTCCTTCAGCTCTTCCAGGAGGGTCATGCAGAGGCGGGTGGTCTCGTGGCCCCCCGTGCCGAAGGCGAGGCCGGGGTTCACCACCACGGGGGTGCGGCCCACGGGGGTGGGGGTTTCCTCCCACACGGGCTTCACCCAGAAGCGCGCGCCCACGGGGAAGCTGCCGAAGCCCTCCCGGCTCTTGGCGAGCCAGTCCTCATCCGCGAAGGTCTCGGCCACCTCGAGGCTCACGCCGGGCAGGGTCGCGAGGCCCGCGGGATCCGGGAGGGTCTGATCGGGCGGGAAGTAGGCCCAGAAGGCCTTGGGCGGATCCGCCTCCCGGTAGTAGGCGGAGGCCCCCCGGTCGTCCAGCCAGGCACAGAGGGCCTCCTCTGCGCTCTCGGGGACATTCAGCTTCCAACGGGTGTGCGGGGTTCCGGCCATGCCTTCAGGCTATCGGCTCCGGGGCCCGGGCTCCAGCGAGGCTAAACGGTCGGGCGGGGCTGCGGTAAACCCTACTCACACCGACCTGGAGCGGGAATGGCCACGATGAAGACGATTTTCCGCACGGAAGCGGGTACGGTACGCGAAGGATGGAAGGCCCTCGGCTTCCTGGCGTTGACCGCTGTGATCCTGAAACTGGGCAATTTGGCCGCGCAGCCGGCCCTCCCCTTCCTGAAGGCCCACCGGGCATGGATTCCCCAGCCGCTGGTCGCAGGGCTGCTGGTGCTCATCCCCACCTGGATCTGCCTCCGCATGGAGGGCGGCTCCCTCCGCGGGGTCGGGCTGGGCCTCGATGGCCGCTGGCTCCGGGAGGCCCTCGTAGGCACGGCCTGGGGCATCGCCCTCATCGGCGTGGTGGCACTCCTGGTCCGTGGCCTCGGCGGCTTCCACTTCGAGCGAGGCGCCGCCACCGGGGCCGCCGTGGGCGTGGCCTTCTGGATGTTCGTGGGCGTCGCGTTCTTCGAGGAGCTGGCCTTCCGGGGCTACCTCTTCCAGCGCCTGGTCGGCGGTGCGGGCCCCTGGGTGGCCCAGCTGGTGCTGGCGGTGTTCTTCGCCCTGGGGCACTGGGGCAATCCCGGCATGCAGGGCGCCACCAAGCTGTGGGCCTCGCTCAACATCGGCCTCGCGGCCATCATGCTCGGCCTCGCCTACCTGAAGACCCGCAGCCTGGCCCTGCCCATGGGCATGCACCTGGGCTGGAACTGGGCCCAGGGCACCCTGCTCGGCTTCGGGGTGAGCGGGAATGAGGAGGTGGGCCTCCTGCGCCCGGTCTTCCATGGTCGGCCCGAGTGGCTCACGGGCGGGGCCTTCGGCCTGGAGGCCAGCCTGCCGGCCCTGCTGGTGCTGATCGCCTTCATCCTCTACCTGAGCCGGTGGAAGACCCCCGAAGCCGAAGCCCCCGCCTCCGCGGCCTAGGCTTCGTCGCCGGCCGCTTCCTCCTCCTCCAGGTCCAGGCGCTTCATCTTCTCCAGGAAGGTGGTGCGCTTGAGGCCCAGGAGCTCGGCGGCCCGCTTCTTGTTGCCGCGGGTCACCGCGAGGCTCTGGAGCATGAGCTTCTTCTCCAGGTCGCTCACCACCTGGTTCAGGTCCAGCCCATCGGGCGGCAGCTCCGAGGGCATGGAAGGCATCGGCGGCAGCTCGGACTGGCTGGTGGCCAGGGGCACCACGTTGCTCGGCGCCGGCGTGGGCGCGGGCAGCAGCTGGTCCGTGGTGGTGCGCTCCATGAGGAAGGCGAAGTCCTCGCGCGTGAGCACGGGGCGCGTGGCCGTGAGGATGATGGCCCGCTCGATGGCGTTCTCCAGCTGGCGAACGTTGCCGGGCCAGGGGAGGCTCATGAGCAGGGCGTCCACGCTGGGGTGGATGGCCTTGGGGTAGAGCCCGTGCTCCCGGGCCTTGCGCGTGAGGAAGTGCTGGGCGAGGAAGGGCACTTCTTCGCGCCGCTCGCGCAGGGGCGGCAGTTGGATGGGCACCACCTCCAGGCGGTAGAAGAGGTCCTCCCGGAACTTGCCCTCCTGCACCATCTTCCAGAGGTCCTGGTTGGTGGCGGCGATGACGCGCACATCCACCTTCACGGGGTTGCCGCCCCCGAGCGGCTGGACTTCCTTCTCCTGGAGCACGCGCAGCAGGCGCACCTGGGCGCTGAGGGGCATGGTGCCCACCTCATCCAGGAAGATGGTGCCGCCGTGGGCCTCGCGGAACTTGCCGGGGGTGTCCTTCCGGGCGTCGGTGAAGGCGCCCTTGGTGTAGCCGAAGAGCTCGCTCTCGATGAGGTTCTCGGGGATGGCGCCGCAGTGGACGGGCACGAAGGCCTCGCCCTTCTCGGGGCTCATGGTGTGGATGGCGCGGGCCACCACCTCCTTGCCCGTGCCGCTCTCCCCCAGCAGCAGCACCGTGGCGCGCACGGCCGCGGCGGCCTTGGCCCGGGCGAGGACCTCCTGCATGCGCAGGGAGACGCCCACCATGCCGTACTGCAGGGCCTGGCCGGCGCTGAGCTGGGTGGTCACCCCGCTGCGGGGGCGCAGGCCGGGCAGCGGGGGCTCGGGCCCCAGCACGCCCCAGCGCACGCTGCCCAAGGTGCCCCACTCGGCGAGCACCTTGGGGCTCAGGGACCCGGCCTCGGCCTCCAGGCCCAGGAGGATGGGCAGGGCGCCCACCTCGCCCATCATGCGGATGAGCTCCGGGGGCGGCCAATCGCCCTGCACCGAGATGATCCAGAGGTCCGTGTCGCGCGGGGGCAGCGCCGGCGCGGGTCCGCGGTCGACACTCACATCCCACACGTGGGACCACCGATGCTCGAGACCCTGGGAGTTCGTACCCAGGGTGGACCAGTGGAGGCGGGGGAGGGATGTCATGGGTTCTTGGGAAAAGCCTAGGGGATCCCTCGCCTGGATCAAGTCAAAATACCGACATCGCTTTGATTTTTACTTGGAGGCCCCATGGCGCTGCTCGAATCCGAGGTGACCCCCCTGGGTACGCCCTGCCCGGACTTCGCCCTCCCCGGAACGGATGGCCGCACCTGGGCCCGGGCGGACTTCCCGGAGCCCCTCCTGCTGGTCGCCTTCATCTGCAACCACTGCCCCTACGTGCAGGCCGTGGATGACCGCCTGAACCAGCTGGCGAGGGACTTCGCCGGTCGCTGCGCGGTGGTGGGCATCAGCGCCAATGACGCCGAGGCCTACCCGGCCGACAGCTTCCCCGCCATGCAGGCCCGGGGCCAGGCCAAGGGTTTCGTCTTCCCCTACCTCTACGACGCGTCCCAGGCCGTGGCCCGTGCCTTCGGGGCCGTGTGCACGCCGGACTTCTTCCTCTACGACGCCGAGCGCCGCCTGCGGTACCGGGGGCGCCTGGATGACAACTGGAAGGACGCCTCCGCCGTGACCCGGCATGAGCTGGCGGAGGCGATGGCGGCCCTGTTGGCGGGGCGGGAGCCCGCTCCCGCCAAGCCCAGCATGGGGTGCAGCCTGAAGTGGAAGGGGTGAGCCGGGCTGGTGGGCGGCCCCGAAGGCGCCCATGCTGGGGTCCCTCCCAGGAGTTCCCATGCGCCGCCTCCTGCCCTTCCTCCTCGCACCCGCGCTGCTGGCGGGGGAGCCCACCCTGAAACCCGGTGCCCCGATGCCCCCCTTCGCCCTCCCGGGGGTGGATGGCAAGGTGCTGGACTCCAAGACCCTGAAGGGCCCCGTGCTGGTGATGTTCCTCAGCGTGCAGTGCCCCTACGTGAAGGCCACGGAGCGCCGCTTCGTGGCGCTGGCCAAGGCCTACCAGGGGCGGGTGGCCTTCGTGGGCCTCAACAGCAATGAGAGCGAGAGCCCGAAGCTCCGCGTGGAGACCCTGGTGGGCATGAAGGCCCGGGCCGCCGAGGCGGGCTACCCCTTCCCCTACCTCAAGGACGAATCGCAGGCGGTGGTGCGGGCCTTCGGCGCCCTGTGCACGCCGGACTTCTTCCTCTTCGATGCCCAGGGGAAGCTCGCCTACCACGGCCGCCTGGACGATGGCGGGGGCCGCGAGGAGGCGGTCACCCGCCCGGAGCTGAAGGAGGCCCTCGACGCCGTGCTGGCGGGACGCGCCCCGGAGCCCGGAAAGCCCAGCCAGGGCTGCAGCATCAAGTGGAAACCCGGGGCTCAACCCTGAAGCGGCTCCGCTAGTCTGGAAGGCATGCGCCACCTGCGATCCCTGCTGCCCCTCTGCCTCACCCTGCCCCTGGCCGCCCAGTGGGACCTGCGTCTGGAGCTGCCCCGGCCCAGTGGGCAGAGCTTCCCCGAGACCTATGTGAACGGCATCTCCTCCGTGGTCTCCGGGGACTTCGACACGGGCAAGGGCTACATCGCCACCGCCAGCAAGCGGCTGGTGGCCTTCGGTCCCATCCTGCGCCTGGAGGGGAATGTGGAATACAGCCGCTTCACCGCGGAAGGGGCCCTCAAGTCCCAGGTGCCGGGCGCCCTCCAGGAGGGGGCCACCCGCCTCACCCAGGAGGGCGTGGGCCTGGGCCTGAACCTCCAGTTCTGGGTGCCCTTCACGGGGCTGGCCGGGGAGTTCGGGGTGATCGAGCGGTTCCACCACTACAAATCCACAGGCCCGGGCGTCGAGAAGACCTCGAACCTGGCCCGGCCCTGGCTCCGGGTGGGCACCCGGTGGCGCCTCCCCATCCCCGTGATCCACCCCTACCTGGCGGCCTCCTATCAGCAGCCCCTCACCAAGGACCGTCCGGTCCGGCTCAGCTCCAGCCAGGACCTGCAGGACTACTACACGGCCCAGGGCAGCGGGCAGGAATTCCAGCGCATGTGGACCTTCGGGGTGGGTGTGGCCTTCTGAGGCGTCTTAACGCCATTTAACGGGAGGGCCGGCGCGGTTCGCGGCACACTGGAGGGCCCAACCCCCGAGTCCGACCATGTCCGTGAGCCTCCTCCTCCTGGCCCTGCTCCAAGCCCCCGCGCCCCAGGCGCCTCCCGCGGCTGCGCCCGCCCCGGTCCCGCAGGCGGCCCCGGCCCCGCCGCGCAAGTTCCGGTTCCGGGTGGAGCCCGACACCATCCAGCACCTGGGGGACATGGGCCCCCGGGAGTCCCGCACGCTCACCTATGTCGTGGTCAACCAGAGCGACAAGCCCATGGCGTTCAAGCTGGGCGACCTGGCCATCGGCACCACGGCGGAGGTGAAGGAGCTGGCCACCCCCCTCGCGCCGGGGGACCGCCGCACCTTCACCCTCACGTTCTCCACGGAAGGCTTCGTGGGGTACCAGCGTCGGGCGGCCCGCCTGGAGAATGACGACCCCGCCGAGCCCCGATTCGTGGCCCGGGTGGACATGACCGTGCGCCCGGACCTCACCGTGGATGCCACCCGCAAGGAGCTGGGCGCCGTGGCGGCCCATGAGAGCGTGGAGTCGGTGTTCACCTTTGCGCGGGAGACCGGGGACCCCCTGGAGCTCAAGCTCCTCTCCCCCGTGCCCCCCTACCTCGATGGGGAGCTGACCACGAAGGACGCCAAGGGGGAGCTCCGGCTCACGCTGCGGCCATCCCGGCTGAAGGGGGGTCAGGCCTCCGGTCTGGAGATCTTCAAGGTGGCCACCAACGCCCCCCTGCAGAAGGAGTTCACCCTCTACCTGGCGTGGAAGCTGAAGCTCCCCGTGGAGCTGGAGCCCGCGCGCCTGGCCTTCGACTCCTTGAAGGAGCGGCACGCCTCCCTGACCCTGAAGTCCGACAAGCCCTTCCGCATCGAGAGTCTCGAGTTCGATCGCAAGGCCTACGAGCTGGCGGGCCAGACCCATGGCGACCTGAAGGAGCATCGGATCACCCTCTTCCGCAAGGGCATCCCCCAGGCCGAGAGCCCCCTCACCCTCCGCCTCAGCGGAGTGGCGGAGCCCCTGGTGGTTCCCATCCTCTTCAAGGATCCCCGGGTGAAGGGGCCCAAGGGCAAGGTGGTCACCACCCCGGCGCCGGCGCAGCCGGAAGCCCCCCACCGTCATTAAAGGATCACCGTCCCCTGCTAGGCTGGGGCCTCTCCGGAGTGCACCATGGCCCTGCTGGCGATCCTCCTCATCTTCGCGGGTTTCATCGTCTGGCGGATCCGCCAGAAGGCGGAGTTCCCCTTCACCCGCCAGCTGCTCCTCGTGCAGTGGGGGGCCTGGGCCTTGGGCTCCCTGCTCCTCCTCTTCTCCATGGCCGTGGTGGTGCCGCCCGGTCAGGCCGGCGTGGTGGTGTTCTTCGGCAGCGTGCGGGATGAAGCCCTACCCTCCGGCCTCCACCTGATCAATCCCCTGAGCCGGGTGGTGGAGATGGAGGTCCGCACCCGCAACTACACCATGAGCACGGTGCAGGATGAGGGCCAGCGGCGGGGGGACGACAGCATCGCCGTCATCACCTCCGACGGCCTGACGGTGCGGCTGGATGTCTCCGTGCTCTACAGCCTCCAGCAGGCCAAGCTGCCCGAGATCTACCGCACCCTCGGCGAGGACGTGGAGGAGCGCCTCATCCGCGGCGCCATCCGCAGCGCCATCCGGGATGCCGCCGCCAACCAGATCGCCACCGATCTCTTCGCCGCCAAGCGGCAGCTCTTCGTGGAGACCATCTCCAAGAACCTCTCCCAGAACCTGGGCGCCCGGGGCATCACCCTGGAGCAGGTGCTCCTGCGCGATGTGAAGCTGCCCGACCAGATCACCAAGGCCATCAACGAGAAGATCGCGGCGGACCAGGAGGCCCAGAAGATGACCTTCGTGCTCCAGCGGGAGAAGCAGGAGGCCGAGCGCAAGCGCATCGAGGCCGAGGGCCAGGCCCGGGCCCAGGGCATCGTGAGCGCCAGCCTCACCCCCCAGATCCTGGAGTGGCAGCGGATCCAGGCCCTCAAGGAGATCGGCGCCAAGGGCAACCTGATCATCACGGATGGCAAGGCGTCGCCCATGATCCAGATCCCGGCGAAGGCCCACTGATGGTGCCCGTGCTCCTGCTCCAGGCACCCCCGGCGGCGGCCTTCACCACGCCGGGGGGCGTGCAGGTCACGGAGCTGCAGGTGGGCACCGGACTGGAGGCCGCGCCGGGGCGCACCCTGTCCGTGCTCTACACGGGCTGGCTCTGGGAGCGGGGGCGCAAGGGGCTCGTGTTCGACACGAACCGGGAGTCCGGGGATCCCCTCACCTTCAAGCTCGGCAAGGGCAAGGTGATCCTGGGATGGGAGGAGGGCCTGCGCGGCCTCCGGGTCGGGGGTCGCCGTCGCCTCCTCGTTCCCCCGGAGCTGGCCTATGGTCCCCAGGGAACGCCCGATGGCACCATCCCGCCCCACACGCCCCTTTGCTTCGAGGTGGAGCTGGTGGCGGTGAAGTGAGGCTCTAGATCACCGTCTTGGAGGTGGAGCGGTTCCCGGGTACGAGGGTGATCTTCAGGGGTTGACCCTTCCGGAGGATGTCGAAGACCACGGGTTGACCCTGGGGGTGGAAGGCCAGGAGGTCGGCCAGCTCCACCTGGGTGTCCACGGGGTTCCCGTTGTAGGCGACGATCACATCCCCGAGTTCAGTGATGTCCCGGGGATCATCCATGGCGCCGCCGGCCCGGCGTTGGGTCCCCCGGAGGCCCGCCTTGTCGGCGGGGCCGCCCCGTTCCACCGCATCCACGAGGATCCCCTTCGGCACGCCGAGCCGGCGGGCCCAGTCGGAGGTGAAGGTCTGAAAGCCCAGCACCGGGATGGCCTCCGTGCCCTTCCTGATGAGCAGGGGCACCACCCGGTTCAGGGTGTCCACCGGGATGGCGAACCCGATGCCGGCGGAGCTGCCGCTGGTGCTGGTGATGGCGGTGTTCATGCCGACCACCCGGCCGGCGCTGTCCAGGAGCGGTCCGCCGCTGTTGCCGGGGTTGATGGCGGCGTCGGTCTGGATGGCGCCCTTGATGGGGTTCCCGAAGTCGGTCCCGATGGTTCGGTCCAGCGCGGACACGATGCCCGTGGTGAGGCTGTGGTCCAGGCCGAAGGGGTTGCCGATGGCGAACACGCTCTGGCCCACCTGCAGGTCGGTGGATCGCCCCAGGGGCAGGGGGCGGAGCTGCTCCAGGGGGGCGAAGACCTGGAGCACGGCGATGTCGAAGGCGAGGCTCCGGCCGATGATGCGCGCCTTGTAGGTTTTGCCATCCGCCAAGCTCACCCGGACCTCATCCGCAGTGGTGGCGACGTCCTGCTGCAGCATCACGGTGATCACGTGGTTGTTGGTGACCACATGCCCCAGGTCATCCCACACGAATCCGGTGCCCAGGCCGGCGGGGACCAGTTCCATCTGGCCCGTGAAGCGGTCGTAGCCCTCCACGAGGGCATTGACGTGCACCACGGAGGCCTTGGCGGTGCGGAAGAGCTTCACCAGGTTGAGCTCCGCCGCGAACAGGGGTCCCCGGGGGGCGATGGCCCGGGGTTTGGCCGACTTGCGGCTCTGGGCGATCACCTCATCTTCGGTGGGCTTCCCCTGGGCGAGGAGGCGGCTGGCGAGGCACAGGGAGAGGAGGACCGGGCGGCGCATGGCCCCAGTCTCCTCCCCCCTGGCCCGGGACTCCAGTCCCGCGGATGATGAAGGGAGATGCCCACCTCCCGTTCGGTCCCCGTATACCGCAGCCCCGGCTGGTTCCTGGCCCTGCCGGCGCTGGGGGTCTTGTTGCTGGTGGGGTGGGCGGTGCGGCGGGCCGACCCCCGGCACCTGCCGCCCCGCCGGGTCCTGCTCGTGGCCCTGCCCTCGAAGGCACCGGGCGCCCTGGATCCGGGGCTCCAGCAGGCCTTGGCCATGCTCCTGAAGGACCACCTGGAGGCCAATGGCCGGGCCTCCGTCACCCAATCTCCGGGAATCCCGGGGGCCGGGGACCGGCCGACCGGCCGGGAGGGATGGGTGCTGGCCTTCACGGCCTTCCGAAGGGGCCAGGACCTGGAGCTGCGCACCTGGGCGGGGTCCCTCGCCGAGGTGGCGGAGGAACCGGCTCTGGCGGGGCCCGGCCCCAGACCCCCCCTGGCCGCGCTGGCAGGCGCAACCGCCGGGCTGCCGGGGTTCTCCCTTCAGGAGGAGCTCGCCGCCCTGGTGGTGCCCCGCAACCCCGAGGCCTTTTGGAACCTGCTCCAGGCCCAGGCCCTGCTCGACCAGGGTTGCAACGGGGAGGGCACCCTCGCCCTTGCGGAAGCCTGTGCGAAGGTCAGCCCCGAGTGCGTAAGCCCCCGGATCCTCCGGGGCCAGGTGCTGGCCTCCCGGGCCCAGGCCACGGACCTGGTGGGGTCGGAGGTGCTGGATCAGGCGCGGGAGTCCCTGGAGGATGCCCTTCGCAGCGCTCCGGAGCACCCCCGGGCCAGCCACCTCCTGGCCCGGCTGCTGGCGGACACGGGGCGCATGCGGGAGGCCCTGGAGCGCACCCGGCGACTGGCGCGGGCCCACCCCCACAGCTATGCGAACTACCAGACCCTCTCCTACGTCGGCCGCACCTCGGGGTTGATGGACCTCTTCGAGGCTGGCGCCGCTGGTTATGAAAACATCCTCCTGGATCGCCGCCATCCGCCCCGCATGCAGATCGGCCTGCTCTACGTGGGGCGATGGGATGCCTTCGAAGCCACCCTCTGGCCGCGCTCGGGCGAGGGGGCCATGGGGTCCATCCCCTTCCACCTCGGGTACCTGGAACTGCTGCGGGGCCGCCGGGATCAGGCGCGGATCCATTTCGCCCGGGTGAAGGAGGCGGGCCAGGATGCCCTCCGGTACCGCCAGTTGGCGGAGGTGTTCCGGCTGGGCCTGGAGGGCCGGAGTTCCGAGGCCCTGGCCGCGTTGGAGATCCTGGACCGTGAGCTTTACCGCCTCCGGGGCACGGATGGGGAGTTCACCTTCAACCTCGCCGAAGCCTATGCCTTCCTGGGGCGCCGGGAGGAGGCCCTGGATCAGGCGGAGCGGGCCGTGGCCCAGGGGTTCACCTGCCTCCGCTGGTATGAGCAGAGCCCCCTCGTGGCCCCCCTCCGGGCTTCGCCCCGATGGGCCTCCCTCCTCCAGACCCTTCGGGAGCGGCAAGGCCGTCTCGCCGAGCTCTTTCCCCTGTCAGACTTCCCCTCATGAAGGCCTGGGGTTGGATCCTCCTCGCCGCGGCCCTCCTCGGGGCCCTGGTGATCCCTGCGCTGCAGCACCGGAGGGCATGGGCGCGCCCCGCGCGGCTGACCATGGTTCTGGAGGGGCCTGGGCTGGCCCCGGGAGAATTGAAGGGCCTCCAACTGCATCTGGTGGATCACCTCGAGGCATTCGGCGGGCTCACGGTGATCACGCGGGCCACCGACCCCCGGGATGCCTTCCCGGCGCTCGTCCTGACGGCCACCCGCCTGGGGAATGGCCTGGCCCTGCGAGGGAAGCTGCGGCGGGAGGGGGTCGAAACCCCCTTGGAGGCCCCAGGCCCCCATCCGGCCGACGCAGTGCACCAGGCCCTGGGGGGCCTCCTGGGCATCCGGGGCCCCGATCCCCTGGATGTCCACCACGACGACTCCTTTTGGCCGCTCATGGGCGTGCTGGCCGGTCCCTACCTCACCCTGGAGGGGGACATGGCGGGCACCGTGAAGGCGGCCGAGGCCCTGCTGGCGCGGGATCCCTCCGCCAGCGCGGGCCTGGCCCGGGCCCACCTCAAGTTCCGGCTCCTGGTCGCCTCCGCGGACGCCGACATGGAGGCGCACGCCGCCTGCGACCGGGCCTTCGCCGAGGCCCTGGTGCCCCTCCCCACCTATCCCCGGCTGGTGAACCTCTACGCCCGGTTCCGCACCGACGTGGGGGATCAGAAGGGGGCCCTGGAGCTGACGTTCCGAGCCCTGAAGGCCCTGCCCAAGGTGGCCTCCCTGCATGACTCCGCCGCCTATGCGGCCCGCACCTCGGGGCTGCTGGAGGGGGCGGTCCGGGCGGTGCGGCGGCGCGACGAACTGGGTGGAACCGTCGGGCAGGACTACTTCCTGGTGGAGAACACCCTGCTGTACCGGGGGCACTGGGAGGAGTTCCAGCGCGGCCTGGAGGCCACCCCGGCCCGCGAGCCGGTGCAGGCCTTCTACCTGGGCTACATCCGCCTCCTGAGGGGCCGGGCGGATGCCGAAGCAGCCTTCACCACGGCGATGCATACCGAAGCGGGGCTCGTGGTCTTCCGGCGGCTCTCGGAGGTGTACCTGCTTGCCTTGCAGGGGCGACGGGAGGAGGCACTCGCCAAGCTCCGGGCCATTGATGAGGACCGGGTGCGCACCCTGGTGCCCGATGGGGAGCTCACCTTCAAGCTGGCCGAGGCCTACGGGTACCTGGGCCGGGAATCGGAGGCCTTCGACCTGGCCCAGCGGGCCTTCGGCCAGGGCTTCGCCTGCACCGAGTGGTACCGCCGGGCCCCCTTCCTGGCCGCCCTCCAGGGCAAGCCCGCCTGGAAGGGGCTCCTGGCCACCATGCGGGAGCGCCAGGAGCGCATGGAGGCCCGCTTTCCCGCAGACCGGTTCGGAAAATAAGGAAAGAAGGCACCTTTAACGACCGTTAAACTGGTGCGTTGGAGTGAAGCCATGGCCGTTTCGGATACCACCGCTTTCCCCGGGACCCTCGACGCGGAGGGCGTGTACCAACCGGTGCACAAGATCCGCTTTGTCACGGCCGCGAGCCTCTTCGATGGCCACGACGCCAGCATCAACATCATGCGGCGCATCCTGCAGGCCACCGGCTGCGAGGTGATCCACCTGGGCCACAACCGGGCCGTGCAGGACATCGTGGCAACCGCCATCCAGGAGGATGCCCAGGGCATCGCCGTGAGCAGCTACCAGGGCGGCCACGTGGAGTTCTTCAAGTACATGGTCGACCTGCTCCGGGAGCGGGGCGCCGGCCACATCCAGGTCTTCGGCGGCGGCGGCGGCGTGATCGTCCCCGAGGAGATCCGGGAGCTGGAGGCCCACGGCGTGGCCCGCATCTACAGCCCCGAGGACGGCCGCACCCTGGGTCTCCAGGGCATGATCAACGACATCGTGGGCCGCTGCGACTATGACCCCCGTACCCAGAACGCCGCGATGCCCCTGGCCCGCCGCATCACCGAGATCGAGCTGGGCGCCGAGGGCTCCGCGAAGGTGCCCGCCCATAAGATCCCCGTCCTCGGCCTCACCGGCACCGGCGGCGCCGGCAAGTCCTCCCTCACGGACGAGCTGCTGCGCCGCTTCCTCGTGGACTTCCCGGAGAAGCGGGTGGCGGTGCTCAGCGTGGACCCCACCAAGCGGAAGACCGGCGGCGCCCTCCTGGGCGACCGCATCCGCATGAACGCCCTCTACCACCCGGAGCTGGGCCGCCGCGCCTTCATGCGCAGCCTGGCCACCCGAACCGCGGCCCACCGGGCCACCTCGGAGTCCCTCAAGGCCGCCATCGCGGCGGCGAAGTGTGAGGGCTTCGACCTGGTGGTGGTGGAGACGGCGGGCATCGGCCAGAGCGACAGCGAGATCGTGGACCTCGTGGACCTCAGCGTCTACGTGATGACCCCGGAGTTCGGCGCCCAGAGCCAGCTCGAGAAGATCGACATGCTCGACTTCGCCGACCTGGTGGTCATCAACAAGGCCGACAAGCGCGGCGCCGAGGACGCCCTGCGGGACGTCCGCAAGCAGGTGCAGCGGGCCCGCAAGGCCTTCAGCCAGACCCCCGAGGACATGCCGGTCTTCGCCACCTGCGCCTCCCAGTTCAACGACCCCGCCACCAACTGGCTCTACGTGAACCTCGTGAAGGCCCTGGCCGCCAAGACGGGGATGGACTGGGTGCCCCAGCTGGAGGCCGAGCCCAGCGAGCCCAAGCGCGCCGCCATCATCCCCAGCGACCGCACGCGCTACCTGGCCGAGATCGCCGACAGCGTGCAGGGCTACAAGGCCTGGGCGCGCCGCCAGGCCGAGAGCGCCGAGATCGCCTACGCCCTGTGGACCTCCCTGAAGACCCTGGGCGACAAGGTGCCCCCCCAGGGCGCCTTCTACGACCAGGCCCACCTCACCGAGGGCGCCGAACCGGCCATCCTCGTGCTGCGCCAGCGCTACCAGGAGCACCTGGGCGAGCTGCACCACGAGGCCCGCAAGCGCATCGCCGAGTGGCCCGAGGTGAAGCGGGGCTACGAGGTGCCGGAGAACGTGTACGTCGTCCGCGGCAAGGAGATCCGCACCCAGAACTACACCACCAGCCTCAGCGGCACGGCGCTGCCCAAGGTGAGCCTGCCCCAGGGCAGCTCCTGGGGTGACCTGCTCCGCTGGCAGCTGCTGGAGAACGTGCCCGGCCGCTTCCCCTTCACGGCCGGCGTCTTCGAGTACAAGCGCGTGGGCGAGGATCCCACCCGCATGTTCGCCGGCGAGGGCACGCCGGAGCGCACCAACAAGCGCTTCCACTACGTGAGCAAGGGCCAGCCCGCCTCCCGGCTCAGCACCGCCTTCGACAGCGTCACGCTCTACGGGGAGGACCCCCACGTCCGCCCCGACATCTACGGCAAGATCGGCAACAGCGGGGTGAGCATCTGCACCGTGGACGACGCCAAGAAGCTCTACAGCGGCTTCGACCTGCTGGCGCCCTCCACCTCCGTGAGCATGACCATCAACGGCCCCGCGCCCACCATGCTCGCCTTCTTCCTCAATGCCGCCATCGACCAGCGGGCCGAGAAGTGGCTCCTGGAGCAGGGGCAGCTGGAGGCGGCCCAGGCCAAGGTGAAGGCCAAGTTCCAGGCCCTGGGCCAGCCCCTGCCCACCTACGCGGGGGGCCTCCCCGAGGGGAACACGGGCCTCGGCCTCGCCCTGCTGGGCGCCACCGCCGACGAGGTCCTGCCTGCCGACGTCTACGCCAAGCTCAAGGCGGAGGCCCTGGCCTCCGTGCGCGGCACGGTGCAGGCCGACATCCTCAAGGAGGACCAGGCCCAGAACACCTGCATCTTCAGCGCCGAGTTCTCCCTGAAGGTCATGGGCGACATCCAGCAGGCCTTCATCGACAAGAAGGTGCGGAACTTCTACTCCGTCTCCATCAGCGGCTACCACATCGCCGAGGCCGGGGCGAACCCCATCACCCAGCTGGCCTTCACCCTGGCCAACGGCTTCACCTACGTGGAGTACTACCTCAGCCGGGGCATGGACATCGACGAGTTCGCCCCGAACCTCAGCTTCTTCTTCAGCAACGGCGTGGACCCCGAGTACTCGGTCATCGGCCGGGTGGCCCGCCGCATCTGGGCCGTGGCCATGCAGGAAAAGTACGGGGCCAACGACCGGAGCCAGAAGCTCAAGTACCACATCCAGACCTCGGGCCGCTCCCTGCACGCCCAGGAGATCGACTTCAACGACATCCGCACCACGCTGCAGGCGCTCTACGCCATCTACGACAACTGCAACAGCCTCCACACCAACGCGTACGACGAGGCCATCACCACGCCCACCGAGGAGAGCGTGCGCCGGGCCATCGCCATCCAGCTCATCATCAACCGTGAGCTGGGCCTGGCGAAGAACGAGAACCCCCTCCAGGGCGCCTTCGTCATCGAGCAGCTCACGGAGCTGGTGGAGGAGGCCGTGCTCCTGGAGTTCCGCCGCCTGACCGACCGTGGCGGGGTGCTGGGCGCCATGGAGACCATGTACCAGCGCGGCAAGATCCAGGAAGAGTCCATGCACTACGAGCACCTCAAGCACGATGGGCGCCTGCCCATCATCGGGGTGAACACCTTCCTGAACCCCAACCCCGCCGAGCTGGGCGCCCCCGAGCTCATCCGCAGCACCGAGGCGGAGAAGCAGCAGCAGATCGACAACCTCGCCGCCTTCCACGCCCGCAATGCCGCCCATGCCCCCGCCGCGCTGGCCAAGCTGAAGGACGTGGCCCGCAGCGGCGGCAACCTCTTCGAGGAGCTGCTGGAGGCCGTGAAGGTCTGCAGCCTGGGCCAGATCAGCGCCGCCCTCTACGAGGTGGGCGGGCAGTACCGGCGCAACATGTAGGCCGCCTTCAGGGCGGGGAGAACCCCGGGCTTGCGGCCCGGGGTTTTTCGTGGAGGCTAGAACCATGACTTCCCTGCTTCCCGACCTCCATGGCACGGCCCTCGATGGCACGGTGCTGGTCCTGCCCCGGGACCTCCCACCCATGGCCACCGTGCTCCTGTTCGGCTTCCAGCATGAAGCCCGCCAGGATGTGGGGCTCTGGAAGCGGGCCCTCGACGCGGCGGGGATTCCCTGGATGAGCCTCCCCGTCGCGCAGGAGGGCACGCGGGTCGAAGCCCTGCAGGGCATCGCCACGGCCATGAAGCACCACGCGCCGGAGCGGGATTGGGCCCACACGGTGCTGGTGCACGAAGGGGGTACGGCCCTGCTCATGGCCACGGGCTGGGTGCCCGACGCCTTCGCCAAGGTCCTGCTGGTGGATGGGGATGGCGAAGTGCTCTACCACCATGGGGGTCCCTGCACCGACGCGGCGGTGGAGGCCCTCACCGCCGCCTTCTAGGGCCCCATTGTCCAGGCGGGCCGGAGGCCCGCCTGGACAGGATCTCCCGTTCAGTTCCCCTTGGTGGGTGGGGGCGTGTTGGGTGCGGGTGCACCCTTGGGGGCCTTGGCCGGCTTGGGGGTGCTGGTTCCCTGGCCCAGCTGGCGCTGAAGCTCCTCCACCTGTTTGCGGAGCTGATCAACCTGGCTGCGGAGCTTGCGCACCTCGTCCGGGTTCATCCGGGGGAATCCGGCACCGGGGTGCTCCATCTTCCACGCGAAGGCGTGCTCTCCGCCGAGGTCATCCGTCTCCCAGAAGAAGTCGGGGCCGCCCTCGGAGTCGATGATCACGGGATCCCCTGCCTTGCCTTTGAACCGCATCATCCGGGCATGGGCGCCGGGCAGGGAATGTTCCTCGACCACCTTGCCGCCCTTCTTCACGATGAGCTTCTGGGTGCCGTCCTTCTCGTCGGTGATCTTCACCTCGGGGACCTCGATGATCCGGTCCTCGACCACCTTGCCGCCCTTCTTCACGATGATGTGCTGCTGACCCTTCTCGTGGGTGACCTTCACATCGGGAAGCTCCTCCTCGGAGACCACCTTCCCCGCCTTCTTGACGACGATCTTGCGCGCCCCGTCCTTGCCTTCGAGGACCTGCACATCCGGGTGCTCGATGAGCTTGTCCTCCACCACCTTGCCGCCCTTCTTGATGACGATGCGCTGCTTCCCGGGGCCCTCCTCGGTGACCTTCACCTCGGGGACCTCCACGAGCACGTCCTCGATGACTTCCCCGTTCTCCTTGCGGATGACGTGGCGCTGGCTACCATCCTCCTTGACCTCCACTTCGATCCGGCGGTGCTTGGCCTCCTCACCCCGGGCCTTGGCCTCCGCCTTGGCCTTCTCGGAGGCCTTCAGGGTCTCCCGCAGCCAGGCCTCGGCATCGGCGTCGAAGGGCTTCTCCTGGCCATCCACGGTGTAGACCTTCTTCTCGGGGGTGACGTCGAGCTTCCGGGACTTGCCGTCCTTCTTCTCGGCGATGCGCATGCGGGCCCCGGGGGAGAGGACCAGCGGGTCCTTCTCGTCGGGCTTCACCTGGAAGTCGCCCTCCCCCTTGATGGAGACGGTGTGGCCTTCCCCGAGGGACTGCACGGTGACGGTGCGCTTCTTCTCCACCTTCTTCCCGTCCTGGTAGGCGATACCGGCCGCCCCCAGGGCCGTGGCGGCCAGGGCGGTGAGCAGGGCGGAGCGGAGGGTGGGGTTGGGCAGGAGCTGGGGCTGGATGAGGCGGGCGATGCGCTTCATGAGGGATCCTCCATGGGATGCCAGGGCGAGGGTCGGGATCGGGGCACGCAGGTCGTCGAGCACGGCGAGGGCCTGGGCATAGGCGAGGGCGTCCCCGCAGAGGCTGACCGCCACGTCATCGCAGGCGAGCTCGCGCTCCTCCCGCACCTTCGCGGACAGCCACCACACGGCGGGGTGGTAGAACAGCAGGGCCTCCACGCAGGCCTGCAGCAGGTTCACGGCAAAGTCATGGCGCCGGACGTGGGCCAGCTCGTGGGCGAGGATCGCCTCGAGCTGGTGGGGCGTGAGCTGGGTGAGGGCCGAAGCCGGGAGCAGGATCACGGGGCGCAGCCACCCCACCACCGTGGGCACGTCCACCCGGGCGGAGCCCAGGAGGCGCACAGAGCGGTGGAGCTTGAGGTCCCGGCAGAGGCGGTTGAGCACCAGGTGCCACTGGGCGGGCACCGCGGAGGTGCCGGTCACCTTCAGGCGCTGGATCATGGCCAGCCCACCGGCCAGGCGGAGGGCGAAGAGCCCGACGCCGGCCAGCCAGCCCAGGGTGAGGGCCGGGAGCCAGGGCTGGAGGGCCGCCCGAAGGCGCTCCCCCAGGGAGCCGGGGAGGGCCGGCAGGGTGGCGAGCACCTCGGGCGCCCCCGAAGGCGCGGGACCCTCCGCCTGGCGGACCAGGAGGAAGGTCACCACGGGGGCCAGGGCCATGAGGCCCAGGAGGACCGTGGCCCAGGCGTAGCGCGCCTGGGGGCTCCGGCGGGCCAGGAGGGTGAGCCCCATCCAGGCCACGAGGCCCAGGAGGGCGCCCTGCCAGAGGAAGTGCAGGAGGGTCCAGGCCAGGGCCAGGGCCGTGGGGTTCTGGAAGAGGGTCATTGCAGCCTCCCCTGACCGGCTTCCTCAAGCATCCGCCGGATGGCGGCCCGCTCATCCTCGCTGGTGCTGCGGTCCTGCAGGGCCCGCATCACCAGCTGGAGGGCCGAGCCCCCGAAGGCCTTGTCGAGCAGATCCGAGACCAGGTGGCCCTGGGTCTGCTCCTTGCTGGCCACCGCCGAGTACACATGGCTGCGGCCCTGCTCCTCCCGGGCCACGAGGCCCTTGTCCGTCATGATCTGGAGCATCTTGAGCACGGTGGTGTAGCCGAGGTCGCGCGCCTCGGTCATCACCTCCAGCACCTCGCGCACGGTGCTGGGCCCCTTGTCCCAGAGGACCCGGAGGATGGCGAGCTCGCCGTCGGTGGGCTTGGGTAGGGCTGGACTCATGGAAGGTCTCCAGGGCGGGTACGAAACAATGTGTACGATGTTTATCGTAGGTTTCAACGAAATTTTTCGTAGATCTTAATACTTCCCTTACAACCGCCCTCCCCTTCCCAACGGCGCCCTAACGGCACCCGCCTGGATACTGGCCCCGAACTTGAGGGGAGCCCATGATCCTGCGCCTTCAGATGCCCTGGTTCGCCCCCCTGGCGGCGGGCGTGGCCTGGGCGTGCACCCGGGCGGCCCTCCGCCTCCGGACGGGGGAGGGCCGCAGGGTCGGAGAGGTCCTCCTGATGCTGGGCCTGGGGTGGTGCCCCCTCGCCCTGTGGCTCTTCCTCCAGTACTTCCCCGAACTTTCGAGGTGACCATGACCCCCACCCTCCTCATCGCGACGCTGCTGGCCCTGGGCCTGCTCGCGTACCTCGTCTTCGCCCTCCTGAAGCCGGAGAAGTTCCAATGACCCACGCCTGGATCCAGAACCTCCTCTACCTCGCCGTCCTCATCGCCCTGGCCATTCCCCTCGGGACCTACATGGGCAAGGTCCTCGAAGGAGAGAACACCCTCCTGCATCGGATCCTGGGACCGCTGGAGCGGGGCCTCTATCGCCTCATGGGCGTGCGGGAGGATCAGGAGATGGGCTGGAAGGCCTATGCCTGGTCCATCACCCTCGTCAAAGTCCTGGGCTTTTTCGCGGTCTTCCTCTTGATGAAGACGCAGGCGGGCCTGCCCTTCAACCCCGAAGGCCAGGCCAACACCTCGACGCCCCTGGCGGTGAACACCGCCGTGAGCTTCATGACCAACACCAATTGGCAGGCCTACGGCGGCGAGAGCACCCTCTCCTACCTCACCCAGATGCTGGGTCTCACGGTGCAGAACTTCCTCTCCGCCGCCACGGGCATCGCGGTGCTGGTGGCCTTCGTACGGGGGCTGATGCGCCGGAGCACGGGCACCTTGGGCAACGCCTGGGTGGACCTCGTCCGCAGCACCCTCTACATCCTCCTGCCCCTGTCCTTAATCTTCGCCCTCTTCCTCGTGTCCCAGGGTGTGATCCAAAACCTTTCCGCCTACGTCCACACGGCCTCCGGCCAGGTGATCGCCATGGGCCCCGCAGCGTCGCAGATCGCCATCAAGATGCTGGGCACCAACGGGGGCGGATTCTTCGGCGTCAACGGAGCCCACCCCTTCGAGAACAGCACCCCGCTCTCCAATTTCATCCAGACCCTCTCCATCCTCCTCATCCCCGCGGGCCTCGTCCTGAGCTTCGGCCGCATGGTGAAGGACCGCCGGCAGGGCTGGGCCATCCTCGCCGCCATGACCCTGATCTTCGTGGGGGCCCTGGCCGTGTGCACGAACTACGAGGTGAAGGGCAACCCCGCCCTCACCCGCGCGGGAGCCGACCAAGTGGCGACCGCGACCAACCCCGGGGGCAACATGGAAGGCAAGGAAGTGCGCTTCGGCCCGGGCCCCTCCGCCCTCTGGGCCACGGCCACCACGGCGGCCTCCAACGGCTCCGTGAACGCCATGCACGATTCCTTCACCCCCTTGGGAGGCCTCATCCCCATGTGGATGATGCAACTGGGCGAAGTGGTCTTCGGCGGCGTGGGCTCGGGGCTCTACGGCATGCTCATGTTCGTGCTCGTGGGCGTCTTCATCGGGGGCCTCATGGTGGGCCGCACGCCGGAGTACCTGGGCAAGAAGGTGGAAGCGTACGAAATGAAGATGGCCTCCATCGCCATCCTCCTGCCCTGCGCGGCCGTCCTCATCGGCACCGCCGTCTCCCTGCTCTCCACCTCAGGCGTGGCCGCCATCTCCAATCCCGGCCCCCACGGTCTCAGCCAGGTGCTCTACGCCTGGAGCAGCGCTTCCAACAACAACGGCAGCGCCTTCGGCGGCCTGGGCGTGAACACGCCGTTCTACAACACAACGTTGTCCATCGGAATGCTCCTCGGCCGCTTCGGGGTGATCTGGCCCGTCATGGCCATTGCCGGATCCCTGGTCCAGAAGAAGTACACACCTGAGAGCGTGGGCACCCTCCCCACCCACACGCCCCTCTTCGTAGGTGTGCTCGTCGGAGTTGTCCTCCTCGTGGGTGCCCTGACCTTCCTGCCCTCCCTCGCCCTCGGCCCCATCGCCGAGCACCTGGCCCTCCGGTGAGCGCCATGACCCATCCGACCCAACCCGCCCCGGAGCCTGACTCGCGGCCCTGGCTGCGCCTCCTTGTTTCGATGACCCTTCCCGTTCTTTGGCTGGTGGTGGGGATCCTCTTCCTGCCCGCCACCCATTGATGCCCTTGGAGCCGATCATGGTCCCCCATTCCCGACAGACCGCTGAGGCCCGTCCCCTCTTCGAACCCGCCCTCGTGAAGCGGGCTGTGATGGACGCGTTCAAGAAGTTGAACCCCCTCCATCAGCTCCGCAACCCGGTGATGTTCACCGTCTGGATCTGCAGCGCCTTCACCACGGGCCTCTGGATTCAGGCCCTGCTGGGCAAGGGGGAGGCCCGTCCGGGCTTCATTCTCGCCATCGCGTTCTGGCTGTGGTTCACGGTGCTCTTCGCCAATTTTGCCGAAGCCATGGCTGAGGGTCGTGGCAAGGCCCAGGCCGATTCCCTCCGCGCCGCCAAGCGGAACGTGAAGGCGACCAAGCTGGCCGGCCCGGACCGCAACGGGGCCTCCACCCCGGTGGATGCACCCGCCCTCCGCATCGGGGACCTCGTCCTCGTGAAGGCGGGCGAGACCATCCCCGGGGATGGAGAGGTCATCGAGGGCGTGGCTTCCGTCAACGAGAGCGCCATCACGGGCGAGAGCGCCCCCGTCATTCGCGAAAGCGGCGGCGACCGCTCCGCTGTGACCGGCGGAACCCTGGTGCTCTCGGATTGGCTCGTCATCCGGATCACCACGAATCCCGGGGAGAGCTTCCTGGACCGCATGATCGCCATGGTGGAGGGCGCCAAGCGCCAGAAAACCCCGAACGAGATCGCCCTGGACATCCTGCTGGCGGGGCTCACCATCGTCTTCCTGCTGGCCGTGGCCACCCTGCTCCCCTTCTCCATCTTCAGTGTGAAGGCGGCGGGCCAGGGTTCACCGGTGACCCTCACCGTGCTCGTGTCCCTGCTGGTCTGTCTCATCCCCACCACCATCGGCGGCCTGCTGAGCGCCATCGGCATCGCCGGCATGGACCGCATGATCCAGGCCAACGTCATCGCCACGTCGGGGCGGGCCGTGGAGGCCGCGGGTGACGTGGACGTGCTGCTCCTCGACAAGACGGGCACCATCACCTTGGGCAACCGCGAGGCCGTGGCCTTCATCCCCTCCGAAGGGGTGAGCGTCAACGATCTGGCGGATGCCGCCCAGCTCTCCTCCCTGGCGGACGAGACCCCCGAGGGGCGCAGCATCGTGGTCCTCGCCAAGGAGCAGTACGGCCTGCGCGAGCGCGACATCCGCGCCCTCGACGCCCACTTCGTGCCCTTCACGGCCCAGACCCGCATGAGCGGGGTCAACCTGGGCACCCGCGAGATCCGGAAGGGCGCGGCGGCCGCCATCGAGGATTTCGTGCACGCCAAGGGTGGCCGCTTCCCTGATGCACTCCGCCGCCGGGTGGATGAGATTTCGATGGCGGGCGGAACGCCCCTCGTCGTGGCCGAAGGCGCCCAGGCCCTGGGCGTCATCCAGCTCAAGGACATCGTGAAGGGCGGCATCAAGGAGCGCTTCGGCGAGCTCCGCGCCATGGGCATCAAGACGGTGATGATCACGGGCGACAACCCGCTCACCGCCGCCGCCATCGCCGCCGAGGCCGGGGTGGACGACTTCCTGGCCCAGGCCACGCCCGAAGCCAAGCTCAAGCTCATCCGCGAGTACCAGACGGGCGGCCGCCTCGTGGCCATGACGGGAGATGGCACCAACGACGCCCCCGCCCTCGCCCAGGCGGACGTGGCGGTGGCCATGAACAGCGGCACCCAGGCGGCCAAGGAGGCCGGCAACATGGTGGACCTGGACTCCAATCCCACGAAGCTCATCGAGATCGTGGAGATCGGCAAGCAGCTCCTCATGACCCGCGGCTCCCTCACCACCTTCAGCATCGCCAACGACGTGGCCAAGTACTTCGCGATCCTGCCCGCCGCCTTCGTGGCCACCTACCCGGCCCTGGGCGCCCTCAACATCATGGGCCTCCACAGCCCGGAGAGCGCCATCCTCTCGGCGGTGATCTTCAATGCGCTGATCATCGTCGTGCTGATCCCCCTTTCGCTGCGGGGCGTGAAGTACCGGCCCATGGGCGCGGCCAATCTCCTCCAGCGAAACCTTCTGGTCTATGGCCTGGGGGGGCTCCTCGTGCCGTTCGCGGGCATCAAACTCATCGACATGCTCCTCGTCGCCTTCCGCTTCATCGCCTAGGGAGTGCCCATGAACCTCCAACTCCGCCCTGCCCTCATCGGATTCATCGGCCTTTCCCTCCTCACCGGCCTGGCCTATCCGCTCGTCGTCACGGGGCTTTCAAAGGCCCTCTTCTCCCACAAGGCCTCGGGAAGCCTCCTCGTCCGGGAGGGCAAGGTGATCGGTTCTGAATGGATCGGACAATCCTTCACCGATCCCGGCCACTTCTGGGGCCGTCCCTCCGCCACCGTGGATGGGAATGGCAAGCCCCTCCCCTACAACGGTGCCAACAGCGGGGGCAGCAATCTGGCCCCCAGCCATCCCGACCTGAAGAAGGCCGTGGAGGATCGCATCGCCGCCCTCCGGGCCGCCGACCCGGATGCCACCGGCCCCGTGCCAGTGGACCTCGTCACCGCCTCGGCCAGTGGCCTGGATCCCCACATCAGTCCCGCCGCTGCGGAATTCCAGATCCACCGCGTGGCCAAGGCCCGGAACCTGCCGGAAGCCAAGGTGCGCGAACTGGTTCGTCTGCACACGGAGGGCCCCCAGTTGGGGGTGCTCGGCGAGGCCTGCGTCCACGTCCTGAAGTTGAATCTGGCCCTGGACCAGGCCAAGTAGGCCCTCGAAGCGCCCCCTGCGACCTGGGCCCGGGTCCGGGGACGCCGCCCCATCCCTTCCAGCTGCCGCCCCCTTCCGAAAGTTCCATTCATGACCCAATCGCTCCTCACCTTTGCCGCCCTCTCGGCCCTTTCCCTGCGGGCCCAGGCCGAACCTCCCAAGCCCCAATGGACCCTCACGGGCAACGCGGGTCTCTTCTCCGACTACCGCTACCGTGGCTTCACTCAGACGGCCTACCAACCCTCATTCCAGGGCGGCTTCGACGTGGCCCACAGGTCGGGTTTCTACTTCGGAATCTGGAACGCCAACGTGGAGCCATCCCTCTACCGGGGAGCCACCCTGGAAGTGGATATCTACGGGGGCTACAAGTTCCCGGCGGGCCCCCTGGGGTTTGACCTGGGCGCCATCACCTACCGCTATCCCACCCACGCGGATACGGGGAAGGTGGGAGCGGTGCACCACGAGGAGATCTACGCGAGCCTCACCTATGGGATCGCCACGGTCAAATTCTCCTACCAGCTGAGCAACTACTTCGGCCTGGGGGATGGCAACGCCGTGGATACCAAGGGCAGCTCCTACCTGGACCTCGGTGCGGCCCATGACCTGGGCCACGGGTGGGGTCTCCACGCCCATTTCGGCCACCAGACCATCCGCCACGCCACGGATCCGATCATCGGCCTGAAGGCGACCTCCGTGGACGACTACAAAGTGGGGGTGACCAAGGATCAGAAGGGGTGGGTGGTGAGCCTTTCCTGGATCGGAACGAGTCGGAAGGACTACTTCATCACCGGCGCCAGTGCCACGGAAGCTGCAGGGCGTGGCGCGGTGACGGCTGGATTCTCGAGGACCTTTTGATGCTGAGCCGCGGATAGGCTAGGGCCATGCCTCTGGAGCGCCCCGACCCCGATGCCCTCTTGCGCAAAGTGCAGGAGGAGGAGGCCTTCGCCGTGCGGGCGAAGCTGAAGGTGTTCTTCGGCGCGGCGCCCGGGGTGGGGAAGACCTACGCCATGCTCCGGGAGGCCCAGGAACGCCGGGCCATCGGCATCGACGTGGTGGTGGGGGTGGTGGAGACCCATGGGCGCCCCGAGACCGCCGCCCAGGCGGAGGGCCTGGAGCAGCTCCCGCCCAAGGAGCTGCCCTACCACGGGAAGTTCTATCCCGAGTTCGACCTGGAGGCGGCGCTCAAGCGGAAGCCCCAGCTCATCGTCATGGACGAGCTGGCCCACTCGAACCTGAAGGGGGCCCGCCACGCCAAGCGGTGGCAGGACGTGCTGGAGCTGCTCGACGCCGGCATCGACGTGTACACCACCGTCAATGTGCAGCACATGGAGAGCCTGCGCGACGTGGTGGCCCAGATCACGGGCATCGTGGTGCGCGAAAACGTGCCCGACACCGTGCTGGAGCGGGCCGATGAGGTGGAGCTGGTGGACCTCCCCCCGGAGGACCTGCTCCAGCGCCTGCGGGAGGGCAAGGTCTACGTGCCGGACCAGGCCCGCCACGCCATCGACCGCTTCTTCCGCAAGGGCAACCTCCTGGCCCTCCGGGAGCTGGCCCTGCGGCAGACCGCCCAGAGCGTGGACGCCCAGATGCGCCGCTACATGGCCACCGAGGGGATCCAGAAGACCTGGGCGGCGGGGGAGCGGCTGCTGGTCTGCGTGGGGCCCCAGCCCCTGTCCGTGCGGCTGGTGCGCGCCACCCGACGTCTGGCGGCCACCCTCGGCGCCTCCTGGGTGGCCCTCTACGTGGAGACGCCCCGCCACCTCCGCTACGGGGAAGCGGATCAGGCCCGCATCGAGTCGCACCTGCGCTTGGCGGAGCAGCTGGGCGGGGAGACGGAAGTCATCGAAGGGGGCCCCGCCATCGGGCCCGACATCCTCCGCTACGCCCGGGACCACAACATCACCAAGATCGTGGTGGGCAAGCCGACGGGGCTCAAGGCCCTGGCCTGGTTCCAGCCCTCCCTGGTGGACGAGCTCATCCGTGAGAGCGGGGACATCGACATCTTCGTGATCACGGGCGACCCGGAGGTGGAGGCCGCCAAGCCCCGCCTGCGCCCCAAGGTGCACAGCCCCCTGGGTCACTACCTCCTGGCCCTGGTGGCGGTGGGCGTGGCGGCGGGGGTCTCCGCCCTGACCTTCCGGCGCACGGAGCTGGCCGACATCCTCATGCTCTTCGTCCTGGCCATCGTGCTGGTGGCCTCCCGCTACGGGCGGGGGCCCAGCCTGCTGGCCTCCGTGGCCAGCGTGGCCGCCTTCGACTTCCTCTTCATTCCGCCCTACTTCACCTTTGCGGTGACGGACTTCCGCCACGTGGGCACCTTCGGGATCCTGCTCTTCTCCGGCTGGGCCATCAGCACCCTCACGGAGCGCATCCGCCAGCAGGCGCGCCTGGCCCGCATCCGGGAGCACCGCACGGCGGCCCTGCTGAAGCTCACCAAGGACCTGGGGGCCGGGGCCGAGTCCATCGACCTGGTGGAATCCGCCATCCGCAACATCACCGCCCAGTTCGGCACCGAGGCCGTGATCCTCCTGCCGGATGCCCAGCGACGCCTGCAGCCCCTGCGGCCCCAGGCGGCGCTCGTGCTCAACGAGCAGGAGGCGGGCGTGGCCCAGTGGGTCTTCGAGCACCAGGAGGCCGCCGGTCGCGGCACGGCCACCCTTCCGGGGTCAAAAGCCCTCTACCTGCCCCTCAAGGCCACCACCGGCACGGTGGGCGTGCTGGGGGTCCTGCCGGAGGGCGAGGCCCAGTGGTTCGAGCTGGACCAGCGGCGCCTGCTGGAGGCCTTCGCCGCGCAGACGGCGCTCGCCATCGAGCGCCTGAACCTGGCCCGGGAGCGGGAGGAGGCCCAGCGGCGCCGGGACCAGGAGGCCATGCGCAGCGCCCTGCTGAGCTCCGTGTCCCACGACCTCCGCACCCCGCTGGGAGCCATCACGGGGGCCAGCAGCGCCCTGCTGGACCAGGAGGCCCCCGTGGCGGAGCCGGCCCGCCGGGAGCTGCTGGAGTCCATCCACACCGAGGCCCGGCGCATGCACCGCCTCGTGAGCAACCTCCTGGACATCACCCGGCTGGAGTCCGGCACCGTGGAGGTGCACAAGGAGTGGACGCTCCTGGAGGAGCTGGTGGGCTCGGCCCTCACCCGCCTGGAGGAGCAGCTGAAGAGCAGCCCCGTGACCGTGGACCTGCCCCGGGACCTGCCGCCCGTGCCCGTGGACAGCCTCCTCATGGAGCAGGTGCTCGTGAACCTCCTGGACAACGCCCTGAAGCACGCCCCCCCCGGCACGCCCATCGAGGTGAAGGCCTGGTCCGTGGGCCGCACCGCCACCCTGGTGGTCTCGGACCAGGGGCCAGGCTTGGCGGAAGGCGAGGAGGAGCGCATCTTCGAGAAGCTGGTGCGGGGCCGCCGCCCGGGCTCCGAGTCCGGGGCCGGCCTGGGGCTCGCCATCTGCAAGGCCATCGTGGAGGCCCATGGCGGGCGGATCACCGCCGCCAACCGCAACCAGGGCGGGGCCCAGTTCCGGGTGGTGCTCCCCCTGCCCGATGAGCTGCCACCCTTGCCCCAGGAGGAATCCTCGGAATGACCCCTGCCCCCGGCGCGGAAGCCACGGCCCCCCTCGTGCTCCTCGTGGAGGATGAGCTGCCCATGCGGCGCTTCCTCCGGGCCGCGCTCCAGGCCCACGGCTACCGCTTCCTGGAGGCGGGTACGGCCCAGGAGGGCACGGACCTGGCCGCCAGCCACCAGCCGGACCTGATCCTCCTGGACCTCGGTCTCCCCGACCTGGATGGCCTCGTGCTCACCCAGCGGCTGCGGGAATGGTGCACCACCCCCATCATCGTGCTCAGCGCCCGGGGTCGGGAGGACGACAAGATCCACGCCCTGGATGCGGGCGCCGACGACTACCTCACCAAGCCCTTCGGCACGGGCGAGCTCATGGCCCGCATCCGGGTGGCCCTCCGCCACCGCCCGGGCTCCACCCAGGAGGCGCCCATCTTCGAGGCCGGGGACCTGCGGGTGGACCAGGCCAAGCGGCAGGTCTTCCGCGGCGGGGAGGAGGTCCACCTCACCCCCACGGAGTACAAGCTCCTGATCGCCCTGGTGAAGCATGCGGGGAAGGTGCTCACCCACGACCAGCTGCTCAAGGAGGTCTGGGGCCGCGCCAAGGGCGCCCAGCCCCTCTACCTCCGCGTCTACATGGCCCAGCTGCGCCACAAGCTGGAGGCCGATGCGGCGCGACCCCAGCTGCTGCTCACGGAGCCCGGGGTGGGCTACCGCCTGCGGGGGTGAGGGGCTGCAACAGGAATTCACACCGTGTCGCACCGGTGCATCCGGGTCCGTCCGACGCTGAAGGGGTCATCGCCGGAGGTGCCATGCCCCTACCCCCTCGAACCCCCTTCCGCTCGGGAGTGCCCGTCTTTCCGGAGCCCTTCCGCCGGGCGATGCTGGCCCGCTGGGAAGGCCTGGTGGGCGACCTGGCGCAGGCCGGCCACACCTTCCATGAGGCCGCCCAGGCCCTCACCCCGGAGTCCCGGGGAGGGGAGGCTCCCCAGCCCTGGGAGCCCTGAGCGGGGCGGGGCGCCTCAGCCGGCGGGTCGCGCCTTGAGTCCCTGCGCAGCGCCCAGGAGGGTCTGCAGGAAGGCGAGATCGGCCTCGGCATCCCCGGTGGGGTGGAAGACCGGGTGCAGGTGGATGAGGTGGTCCTTGTAGTCGAAGGCCACGGGGAGGATGGGCACCTTCGCGCCCAGGGCGATCTGGTAGAACCCGGTGCGCCACTTGCTCACGCCCTTCCGGGTGCCTTCGGGGGCGATGGCGAGCAGCAGGGCTTCCGCCGCCTCGAAGGCCCGCACGCACTCGCCCACGAGGCCCTGGGGGGCGCTGCGGTCCACCGGGATCCCGCCGATGCGGCGGAACACCTTGCCCATGTAGCCCTTGAAGAGGGTGTGCTTCCCCAGCCAGGAGGCCCGCCAGTCGCCGGCCAGGAGGAAGGCCACGCCCAGGGGGAAGTCCCAGTTGGAGGTGTGCGGGGCCACGATGGCCACGCACTTGGGTTCGGCGGGGAAGGCGCCGGCGATGCGCCACCCGGACCACCGGAAGTAGGTCCGGCCCACCCACCGCCAGAAGCGGCCGTGGTCGCGGTGGAGACCCGGATGGGGGGCGGGGAAGGAGAGCGGGGATCGGGCCATGGCTCCGGAGAGGTTAGCAGCGCGTGACGAGGATCGGGACCCCCCGGTTCCGGTATCCTTCCGCCCATGGTCCAACGCCTCCGCCTCCGCCGGGCCCCCTCCCCCGTGGCCAACGATCTGGGCCTCGGCCTGCGCCAGGGCGGCCGGCGGGGCGTCAACAAGGACGGCTCCTTCAACGTGCGGCGCACCGGGATCCCCCGCTTCCGGCCCTACGAGCTCTACCACCAGCTCATCGCCATGCCCCTGCCCCGCTTCGTGCTGCTGCTCCTGGCGGGGTTCGCCCTGGCCAACGCCTGCTTCGCGAGCCTGTACCTGCTGATCGGCATGGAGCACTTCGCCCGGGTCGGGGGCCCCGGCATGAAGGCGGAGGCGCTCGACGCCTTCTTCTTCAGCGCCCAGACCCTCACGACTGTGGGCTACGGGCACATCCACCCCGTGAGCCCCCTGGCGAACACGGTGGCCGCCATCGAATCCATGGTGGGCCTGCTCACCTTCGCCCTGGCCTGCGGCCTGCTCTACGGGCGGTTCTCGCGGCCCCACGCGCGCATCCGATTCAGCCAGAAAGGCCTCGTGGCGCCCTACCGCGGCGGTCGGGCCTTCATGTTCCGCATCGTGAACGAGCGGAGCAATCAGCTCATCGAGGTGGAGGCCAGCGTGAGCCTCTCCATGATCGATCCCGTATCGGGTGAGCGGACCTTCCACACCCTGGAGCTGGAGCGCCACCGCATCAACCTATTCCCCTCGAACTGGACCATCGTTCATCCCCTCAATGAGGAGAGCCCGCTGGTCGGCCTGGATGAGGCGGCGTGGCATGCGGCGGATGTGGAGTTCATCGTGCTGATCAAGGCCTTCGACGACACCTTTGCCCAGACGGTCTATGCCCGAAGCTCCTACAAGGCCGAAGAGATCACCTGGGGGGCCCGCTTTGCGCCGATGCTCACCCTTCCGGCCGTGGGACATCCGGTGGTGGACCTCGCCCTGCTGGATGAATCCTCTCCGGCAGAGCTACCGCCCGTGAACCCGGCCTGAGGTTCGGGGTCGGGGCGGGGTGTCGAGTCGATAGACCAAGGGCCCGAAGGAAACGCTGCGCGCACCTTCGGGCCCTTGTGAGGTCTTACTTCTTCTTGCCGGCCTTCTTGGGGGCGGCCTTCTTGGCGCCAGCGGCCTTGGAGGCCTTGAACGCCATGGACTGGGAAGCGGCGATCTTGATGGTCGCGCCAGTCTGGGGGTTGCGGCCGGTGCGAGCGGCGCGCTTGCGGAGGCTGAAGGTGCCGAAGCCGACGAGGGTCACCTTGCCGCCCTTGGCGACGTGGCCCGCGATGGTGCCGGTGAGGGTGTTGATCGCTTCGGCCGCGGCGGCCTTGGTGATGCCAGCCTTGTCGGCGATGGCATCGACGAGTTCAGCCTTCGTGAGGTTGTTCGCCATGGATTGTCTCCTTGAGAGGGTGGTTGAAGCGTAGCACTGGCGCGGGGATACGCAAGCCTCCCGCACAAGGGTTTTCGTGATTTTCTGCACCGCCGAGGGCCTCGGGCCCGTTTCCGGGGAGTGGAACGTTCCTGGCCGATCGGCGGAGATCCTTTGTTTTAAAGGGATCCCGCCGATTATCCGGTTGCGTGGAACATGGAGGGGAAGGCCAAAAAAAAATTTGGCGCACCTGTGTTCCGGGGTCTCAATCCGTGGGTTTGCCCGCCAGCAGGGCTTCCGTGGGCAGGATCTCCGCCCCATTTCCGGTGCACCGGGCGTAGCGGGAGGGGTACATGGAGACCCCCGCGGTGCGCCCCTGGGCGTCGAGGACGTAGAAGTTCAGCTGGAAATTCGGGTTCCCCAGGGTGTTCAGCAGTCGCTTTTCCACGGTGTTCGCCTTCACGCGGCGCAGCGCATCAAGGCCCGCATCCTTCGGGTGCATGCCGCGGCGGAGGTTCTCCACGATGAGGTGGCTGGACAGATTGTAGAGGTTGGCCTCGCCCCGGCCGGTGGAGCCCGCCGCGCCCGCGGCGTTGTCCACCCACAGCCCCGCACCGAGGATGGGGGAGTCCCCCACGCGCCCGGGGATCTTCCAGGCCAGGCCGCTGGTGGTGGTCACCCCGCAGACCTCGCCCTTGGCGTTGATACCGTCGCAGTTGATGGTGCCCCAGTAGTGATCGGGATCAATGAGCCCCTCCCGCACCATCTGGAGCCCCGCAGCGTAGCCCACCTGGACCCGCTTGGCCGGGTCGAGGAAATGGTCGGGGTCCACCCGGCGCTTCCACTCCAACCAGAGCCGCCGGGAGGTCTCCGTGTTCAGGTCCTCCTCGATGCCCATGCCCAGGGCGCGGGCGAAGCGCTGGGCATCCCGCCCCACCAACAGGTGATGGTCCGTCTGCTCCATCACCGCCCGGGCCAGCAGGGAGGGGGTGCGGATGCCCTCGAGGCAGGCCACGGCCCCGGCCCGGCGCTTGGGCCCGTGCATGCAGCTGGCGTCGAGCTGCACCACGCCCTCGGCATTGGGCAGTCCGCCATACCCCACGGAGGTGTCCAGCGGATCCAGCTCCACGATGTTCACCCCGGCGATGAGGGCCTCCAGGACGTCGGCCCCTTCCGTGATCATCCGGAAGGCCCGCTCCACGCAGGTCTCCTTCCCCCCGTTGCGGAAGAGGTGGCCGTTGGCGGAGGCGACGACCACGGGTGCCGGGCCGGAGGTCTTCACGGCGGGGGCCTGGCCGGTCGCGGGAAGGGCGGCGGCTGTGCCGGCCGCGGCCGAAGCGGCCAGGAAATCCCGACGGGAGAGGGATCCGGTCATGTTCGCTCCTTGAACGTTCCGCCCGATGGTAACGGTGCGGGGGCACTGCCACCATGGCAATCACCCCTCCGAGGACAGCCATGGCCCGCGACCCGCGCTTCGACGTGCTCTTCGAGCCCCTCCGCATCGGCCCCGTGACGGCGCCCAACCGCTTCTACCAGGTCCCCCACTGCAACGGCATGGGCTACCGGCTGCCGAAGAGCCTCGCCCGCATGCGGGAGATCAAGGCGGAGGGTGGCTGGGGGGTGGTGTGCACCGAGGAGATCGAGGTGCACCACACGGGTGACATCGCCCCCTGCTTCGAGGGGCACCTCTGGGATGACGCCGACATCCCCGCATTGGCGCTGATGGCGGACTCGGTGCACAAGCATGGTTCGCTGGCGGGCATCGAGCTGGTTCACAACGGGGTGGACGCCCCCAACCACTTCTCCCGTGCGGTGCCCCTGGGGCCCCGCTCCATGAGCGTCATCGGGGGCACGGGCTGGGAGCCGGGGCAGACCCGCCGCATGGACAAGGCCGACCTCCGGGCCGTGCGCCGCTGGCACCGCAATGCCGCCCTGCGGGCCAAGCGGGCGGGCTTCGATCTCATCTATTGCTATGCGGGCCACAATCTCACCCTCTTCATGCACTTCCTCAACAAGCGCATGAACGACCGCACCGATGAGTACGGCGGGCCCCTGGAGAACCGGGTGCGCTTCTTCCGGGAGATGATCGAGGACACCAAGGAAGCGGTGGGCGACAGCTGCGGCATCGTGATCCGCCTGGCCGTGGAGGAGCTGCTGGGCTCCGAGGGCATCCAGAGCCACGAGGAGGGCCGGGAGATCGTTGCCCTGCTGGCGGAGCTGCCGGATCTGTGGGACGTGAACGTGGCCGGCTGGACCAATGACTCCGCCACCAGCCGCTTCGCGAAGGAGGGCTACCAGGAGCCCCACATCGCCTTCGTGAAGTCGCTCACCACCAAGCCGGTGGTGGGAGTCGGCCGCTACACCTCGCCCGACAGCATGGTGGCGGCCATCAAGAACGGCGTCATGGACATGGTGGGCTCCGCCCGCCCCTCCATCGCCGACCCCTTCCTGCCGCAGAAGATCCGGGAGGGCCGCTTCGATGAGATCCGCGAGTGCATCGGCTGCAACATCTGCGTGATGGCCGACAACAAGATCGTGCCCATCCGCTGCACCCAGAACCCCACCATGGGCGAGGAGTGGCGGCGCGACTGGCATCCGGAGACCATCCCCCCCAAGGCCAGCGAGGCGGCCATCCTCGTGGTGGGCGCGGGACCCGCGGGCCTGGAGGCGGCCCGCGCCCTGGGCCAGCGGGGCTACGAGGTGACCTTGGCGGAGGCCACCCGCACCCTGGGCGGGCGCGTGGAGCTGGAGTCCAAGCTGCCGGGCCTCAGCGAGTGGCGCCGCGTCGCGGAGTGGCGGGTGCTCCAGCTGAAGAAGATGTCGAACGTGGCCGTGCACCTGGAGAGCCGCATCGATGCGGAGCAGGTGAAAGAGTTCGGCTTCCGCCACGTCATCGTGGCCACGGGAAGCAGCTGGCGGCGGGATGGCATCGGTCGCGCCCACTGGCGGCCCATCCCGGGCCTCGACCATCTGCCCGTCTTCACGCCCGATGATCTGCTGGCGGGTCGCCTGCCCGAGGGCCGCGTGCTGGTCTTCGATGACGACCACTACGTGATGGGCGGCCTCCTGGCGGAACGGCTGGCGAAGGAGGGCCGGAGCGTCACCCTGGTGACTCCGGCGCCCCTGGTGAGCATCTGGTCCCAGTACACCCTGGAGCAGGGGCGCATCGAGCAGCGGCTCCTGGAGCTGGGCGTCACCCTGAAGACCCAGCGCAACCTGAAGGCCCTGGCCCCGGGTGAGGCCCACCTCGCCTGCACCACCACGGGCCGGGAGGAGGCGCTCCCGGTGGACGCGGTGGTGCTGGTGACGGACCGCCTGCCCCACGAGGACCTCTATCTATCCCTCCAGCCCCTCCGGGAGTCCGGGGAACTGGACACCCTCCTGCGCATCGGCGACTGCGAGGCCCCGGGCCTCATCGCCTCCGCCGTGTTCGCGGGCCACCAGGCCGCCCGCAGCTTCGACACGGTGGTGGATCCCGATGTCACCCCCTTCCGGCAGGAGCGGCCGAACGCGGACTGATCATTTCCGCCTTTTTTACGCCACACTGGGGGGATGGCCCACCCCATGGACCGCTTCTTCGCCCCCCCCGAGGGCCGCATCTTCGCCTGCTTCCCGGGGGCGGAGGCGCGGTCCGGGCAGGCGCGCATGGCGGAGCTGGTGTGGAATGCGGTGGCCGATGGCCAGGCCGCCCAGGCCACCTGGAAGCGCGAGGGCGGGGAGCCCGGCGACAAGCCCGATGCGGTGATCCAGGCCATCGAGGCGGGCACGGGCACCGGCAAGAGCCTCGGCTACCTCATCCCCGCCCTGGCCTCGGGGCGCCACCCGGTCATCGTGGCCACCCGCACCAAGCAGCTGCAGCGGCAGCTGCTGGAGGAGGACCTGCCCCGGGCCGAGGGCATCCTGGGCCGCAAGGTGAAGGCGGTGCTCGCCAAGGGCCGCAGCAACTACCTCTGCAAGCTGGCCTGGGAGGAGCTGAAGGCCCATCCGCCGGCGGAGCTCACGCGCGCCGACTTCGGCCTGTGGAGCGCCCTGCCGGACTGGGCGGATCGCACGGAGGATGGCGACCGCGAGGGCCTGGGCCGCCACGGCGAGGGCGAGAGCCCCCTGTGGGACAAGGTGAACGCCCGGGCCGAGCGCTGCACGGGGCGCCAGTGCATGTACTTTGAGAGCTGCTGGCTCACCAAATTGCGCGCCGAGATCCTGGAGGCGGACCTGGTGATCGCCAACCACGCCCTGCTGCTGGCGGACCGGGTGCTGCGGGAATCGGCCTTCGGCCAGGTGCTTCCCGACGCGCCGGTGCTGGTCATCGACGAGGCCCACGAACTGGAGGAGCAGCTCACGGAGAGCTGCGCGGAGACCTGGACCAGCCGCGCCATGAGCCTGCTCCTCGCGGACCTCCAGGACGCGGGTGGCCACGCGGATGGCGGCACGGTGGACCTGCTGCGGGACCCCTTCGAGGCCGCCTGGATCTCCCTCATGACCCACGTGCCGCATGAGGCCGGCACCTACCCCTTGGAGAAGGTGGACCTGCCCGCCCTGGCGGACGCTCTGGAGGCCTGGATCGCCTCGGGCCAGGACCTCTTGAAGGAGCTGCGCAGCCTGGCCGCCAAGGACCGGGAGGAGCCCCAGTGGGGTCGCCTCGCGGAGCGGGTGCAGACCGCCTTCGGCCGCATGGAGCAGATCTTCGCGCAGCCCGAGGGCTGGGTGAGCACCCTGACCCGCGAGAGCGCCCACATGGTGGTGTTCAAGAGCAACCCCGTGGACGTGCGACCCTTTTTCCACCAGCACCTGCGCCGGGGCTTCGAGAGCGTGATCCTCACCTCCGCCACCCTGCGGGACGGCCGCGGCTTCAACGGCCTCGGCCTGCGCCTGGGCCTCTCCAAGGCCGAAGTCGAGGTGGGCGAGGTGGTGGAGAGCCCCTTCGACTTCCCCAGCCAGGGCCTCCTCTTCGTGCCGCCCGGCATGCCGGAGCGGCGCGCGGGCATGGGGGGCATCGGCGATCCCGCCTGGGTGGAGGCCAGCGTGGCGGCCATCGTGCGCCTCCTCACCGCGAGCCGCGGCCGGGCCCTGGTGCTCTTCACCAGCCGCAAGGCCATGGCCGCCTTCCGCCCCCGCATCGAGGGCGCCTGCCCGCAGCTCACGGTCTTCGTGCAGGGGGAGGGCCTGCACCGCCAGGCCATGCTGGAGCGCTTCCGCACCACGCCCCAGGCGGTGCTCCTGGGGCTCGCCTCCTTCTGGCAGGGGGTGGACCTGCCCGGGGACGCCCTCAGCCTCGTCATCGTCACGGCCCTGCCCTTCGCGCCGCCGGATGATCCGGTGCTGGCCGCGCGCATCAAGCAGGCGGACGCCCAGCAGGAGGGCCTGGGCTTCCGGGGCATCCAGCTGCCCCAGATGACCCTCAAGCTGAAACAGGGATTCGGTCGCCTCATCCGCACCCGCACCGATCGCGGCGTGGTGGCCCTGCTGGATCCCCGCATCCTCCTCCCCAGCGAGGACCGCAACGGCAAGCGCTACGCGGCCCAGGTGCGCGCCGCCCTGCCCCCCTTCCCCGTGGCCCGGGAGTGGGCGGAGGTGGAAGGGTTCCTGCACGGCCTCTGACGGACGTCAGGCATCGGGCGTCAGGTGTCGGGCTGGACATCGAGGCGGGGCTGCGCCCCGCGGGGAATCCTCAGGCTGCGGGCGCGGAGCGCCCGCCCCGACTCATCCCGACGCCTAAAGCCTGAAGGCTGAAGCCCATTTTCACGGGCCTACCCGGGGTTCGGGCCTAGGTTGGACCTTGCCCGGTCTCGGAGGTGCCCATGGCCACCGTCTCGCTGAGGGGCGCGCCCGTCCACACCTGCGGCGAGCTGCCGCTGGTGGGGGACCTGTGCCCACCCTTCCTCCTCACCCGCACCGACCTCTCGGAGCTCTCCAGCGTGGACCTGGAGGGACAGCGGGTCATCCTCAACGTCTTCCCCAGCCTGGATACGCCCACCTGCGCGGCCAGCGTGCGGGCCTTCAATCAGCGGGCCACCGACCTGCCCAATACGGTGGTGCTCTGCGTCTCCGAGGACCTGCCCTTCGCCCTGGCCCGGTTCTGCGGGCACGAGGGGCTCCTCCGGGTGACGCCCGCCTCGGCCTTCCGCCATCCGGGCTTCGGCCTGGCCCTGGGGCTCACCTTGGTGGACGGCCCCTTCCGCGGCCTGCTGGCCCGCGCGGTCGTGGTGCTCAGCGAAGACGGCACCGTGATGCACACGGAGCTGGTGCCCGACCTCGCCCGGGAGCCGGACTACGAGGCGGCGCTGGCCACCCTGGCGCGGCACCACCGGCCCGCCCCGGAGGACGCCCTGGAGGGCGTGGAGTAGCATCGATCCCATCCGGCATGGGGCCTCCCGCCGGACGGGGGGCTCCATGCAGGAATGGCTCATCGGTCTGGACCAGGGCACCACCGGCACCACGGTGCTGGTGGTGGACCGGGATCTGCAGGTGCTGGGGCGCGCCACGGCGCCCTTCCCCCAGCACTTCCCGGAACCGGGCTGGGTGGAGCACGACCCGGAGGAGATCTGGGCCTCGGTGATGCAGGCCCTCCAGGAGGCCACGGCGGGCCTGGATCCCTCCCGCTTCGCGGCGCTGGGCATCACGAACCAGCGGGAGACCACCTTCGCCTGGGACGCGGACACCGGGGAGGCCCTGGGTCGCGCCCTCGTGTGGCAGGACCGGCGCACCACGGAGATGTGCCGGGCCCTGAAGCCCCACGAACCGGAGATCCGCGCCGCCACGGGCCTGCCCCTGGATCCCTACTTCAGCGCCACCAAGCTCCGCTGGCTGCGGGACCGGCACCCGGGGCGACGCATCGCCTTCGGCACCGCCGATGCCTGGCTGCTGCGCCGCGTCACCGGCGTGCACGCCACGGAGCCCGGGAACGCCAGCCGCACCCAGCTCTTCGACCTGCGCACGGGGGCCTGGTCCGATGAACTCCAAGCGCGCTTCGGGGTGGAAGGCACCGTGCTGCCGGAGGTGCTGGCCAGCGCCGGGGACTTCGGCTCCGTGCGGGGCGTCCCCGGCCTTCCCGACGGACTGCCCGTGCGGGGCATCGCCGGCGATCAGCAGGCGGCGCTGTTCGGCCAGGGCTGCTTCCAGGCGGGGCAGGCCAAGCTCACCTACGGCACGGGGAGCTTCGTGCTCTTCACCACCGGGGCCCAGCCCGTCACCAGCGCGCGGGGCCTCCTCACCACCGCGGCCTGGCGCCTGGGCACCGAGACGACCTTCGCCCTGGAGGGCGGCAGCTTCGTGGCGGGGGCCCTCGTGCAGTGGCTGCGGGATGGGCTGGGCCTCATCGGCTCGGCGGCCGAGGTGGAGGCCCTGGCCCGGAGCGTGCCGGACAACGGCGGCGTCACCGTGGTGCCGGCCCTGGCGGGGCTGGGCGCACCCCACTGGCGGCCCGAGGCCCGGGGCCTCATCCACGGGCTCACCCGGGGCACCACCTCGGCGCACCTGGCCCGGGCCGCCCTGGAGGGCATCGCCCACGCCCAGGCGGACATCCTCGAGGCCATGGCCGCGGACCTGGGCGCTCCCCTCACGGAGCTGCGGGTGGATGGCGGGGCCGCCGCCAATGACCTGCTCCTCCAGACCCAGGCCGACCTGCTGGGCATCCCCCTGCTGCGGCCCACCCTCCTGGAGAGCACGGCCCTGGGGGCCGCGATGCTGGCGGGCCTGGGCGTGGGGCTGTTCCCCGATGTCGCGGCCCTGGCCCGGACCTACCCCCTGGACCGCCGCTTCCAACCGGTGGCCGATCCCTCCGGGGTGGCGGCCGCCCGTTCCCGCTGGCGCGAGGTCGTGGCCAAGGCCTGAAGGGTGCGGCTTCCCCGACCCGCCCTAAACTTCCCCCATGGACCTCCCCCGCCTGCGCTTCCTGGCCCGTGCCTCGGCCCTCGCCTACGGCGACGGGGAGGTACCGGCGGGCTTCACCCTGGTGCGGGTGAGCGAGGGGGCCATGCAGGCCATCGTGCTCCAGAGCCCTGCCGAGGCGATCCTGGCCTTCCGGGGCACCGACGCCACCCAATCCCGCGACTGGGGGGCGGACCTGCGCAGCAACTATGCCGCGGCCTTCGAGGGGCGGGTGCACCAGGGCTTCAAGGATGGGATGGTGGCACTGTGGGCGAAGATCCGTCCCGAAGTGCCCCTGGACCGGCCCCTCTGGGTGACCGGGCACAGCCTGGGTGGGGCCATCGCCACCCTGGGGGCCCTCCAGGCCCACGGGGAGGGCGCCACCGTGGCCGGGGTGGCCACCTTCGGCAGCCCAGCGGTGGGGGATGGGGCCTTCGTGGCCTTCTTCACGGGCCTGCTGGGGGATCGCAGCGACCGGGTGGTGCAGGCGGCGGACCCCGTGCCCCGGCTGCTGAACCCCGCCCTCGGCTTCTCGCACGTGCCCACCCTGCGGTACCTGGACCGGAAGGGTCGGCTGGTGGAAGCGCCCGCTTGGACGGCCCGGACGGCCGATCGGGTGCGCCTCTGGCTCCAGCAGCCCGGGAAGCTCCTGGCCGTCGGGATCGGCGACCATCTCATCTCAAGCTATATCAATACCTTGGATGCATTGCCGGGGTAGCAGATCAAGGCGGGCACGGGGATTGCCGAACGTATACTGGAGTGCCGATGTTCCGACCCCTGCCCATCCTCTGCCTGCTGCTGGCCCTCGGGCCGGCCGGGGCCAATGAACTCCCCCGCAGCGGTGGCCGCATCCAGGCCAAGACCTACCTCTACACCTACTACGACGCCCAGGGCCGGCTGGTGGTGAACAACCTCCCGCCCACCCATGTGAAGGGGATGGGGCTCACCCTCAAGTCCGTGGGCGTGGGCCAGGTGCGCCTGGCCATGAGCCGCGTGGAGATGGCGCGGGTCATCAAGAGCCCGGAGCTCATCAAGCTGGTGGACGAGATCGCCGCGGCCGAGGGGGTGGACACCTACCTGGCCCGGGCCATCATCCAGGCGGAGAGCGCCTTCAACTACAAGGCCCGGAGCCACGCGGGGGCCCTGGGGCTGATGCAGCTCATGCCCGCCACGGCGGAGCGCTTCGGCGTGACCGATCCCTTCGACCCCAAGCAGAACATCATGGGGGGCGTGAAGTACCTGCGCTGGCTCCACGATTACTACAAGGGTGACCTGGAGCGGGTCGTCGCCGCCTACAACGCCGGCGAAGGGGCCGTGAACAAGTACAAGGGCATCCCCCCCTACCGGGAGACGAAGGCCTACGTGCCCAAGGTGCTGGGCCTCTTCCACGCGAAGGCCGTGCAGCCGGATCCCAAGGCCGCCGGCGCCATGCAGCTCCTGGCCACCAAGGGCCGGGGCGGCTTCGAGGTGGAGGAGAAGGCCGCCCCGGTGCAGGTGGCCCGGGCCAACACCCGCATCTACCAGTGGACGGATGCCCAGGGTCGCCTCCAGATCAGCGACCAGCCGCCCCCGAAGGGCAGCGGCCCCGTGAAGGTCTCCGGGGGCTGAGGCCTACGTGAGATAGGCCTCGAGGGCCGCGCGGGCTTCTTCGTAAGCTGCGAGGACCTCGGGAAGGATCCGGGTGGCATCGCCCAGGCGCTGCTCCCGGCCGGCCTTCTCCAGGTCCGCGCAGAGGTGGCGCAGCCGGGTGGCGCCCAGGGAGCCGCTCCCGCCCTTGAGGGCGTGGGCATCCTGGCCCAGGGCCGTGGCATCGCCGGCGGCGAGGTTCCGCTGCATGGAGGCCAGCCGCTCGGGCACGTCCTGCAGGAAGAGGGCGTACATCTCGGCGATGAGCCCGGTGCCCCCATCATCCAGCTCCCGCAGCTGGGCGAGGGTGGAGGGATCCAGCACCCCGGCGCCGGTGGGGGTGGGGGTGGCGAGGGGAGTCGCGGGGGCGGCGGCGGGGGTCTCATCCACCCACTCCCGAAGGATGCGCTTGAGCTCGTCCAGCTGGAGGGGCTTGGTGGCGTAGTCATCCATGCCCGCCGCAAGGCAGCGCTCCCGCTCGCCGGACATGGCGTGGGCCGTGAGGGCCACGATGGGGATGCGCCGGGTCGTGCCCGCTTCCAGACGCCGCACCGCAGCGGTGGCTTCGAAGCCATCCATCTCCGGCATCTGGCAGTCCATGAAGACCAGGTCGAAGGCCTCCCGCTTCAGCGCATCCAGCGCCTCGAGGCCGTTGCCCACCACCTCGGCCCGGTAGCCCAGGCGTTCGAGCGTGCGGAGGATGACCTTCTGGTTCACGGGGTTGTCCTCCGCCACCAGGAGACGACCTTGCTTGGGAGCGGGTGGGGGCGGCGGCTGGGCCGGGGTGGCAGGCGCCTGGGCTTCCGGGGCCTCGGGGGATTTGAGGCCCAGGGCCATGGCCAGCGCGCCATGGAGCGACTGCCGGCGGAGCGGCCGACCCAAGCAGGGGGTGGCGCGGCCGGGCTCCCCCTTCTGGGCCACGAGCAGCACCGTGGGCCGTTGGAGGGCCTCCGCATGGGCCCAGTCCTGCACCTGGCCATCCAGGGAGGGGCCATCCACGACCAGGGCGCGGTAGGGGAGCGGGGTGGCGGCGATGAGGGCGGGGGCATCCGCCGCCGAGGCGGTTTCCACCGTGAGCCCCAGGCACTCCAGGTTGCGCTGGAGCATCTCCCGGCCGGAGCCGGCCCCGGCCACCAGGAGCACCCGGGCGCCGGAGAGGTCCGGTTCCAGGGGCGCGGGGGGTTGCCCGCTGAGCGGGAGGTGGAGGGTGAACCAGAAGGTGCTGCCCTGGCCCGGTTCGCTGGAGACGCCGATGTCCCCGCCCATGAGGTGCACCAGCTGGCGGCAGATGGCCAGACCCAGGCCCGTGCCCCCGAAGCGCCGGGTCATGCTGCCATCGGCCTGGGAGAAACTTTGGAAGAGGCGGGCCTGGGCCTCGGGTGGGATCCCGATGCCGGAATCCTGCACTTCCACATGCACATCGATCGCCTGGTCCTGGCGGGCCTCCAGGGAGAACCTCACGAACACAGCCCCCACCTCCGTGAACTTGAGGGCGTTGCCCACGAGGTTCACGAGGATCTGGCGCACGCGGCCCGGGTCGGCCCGCACCATCCGGGGTAGCCGGGGATCCAGGGCACCCAGGAGGTCGATGCCCTTGTCCTGGGCCTTCTGGGCGAACATGGCGAGGGTCTCCTCCAGAAGATCGCCCAGGTCCACATCCAGCGGTTCCAGATCCAGCTTGCCGGCCTCGATCTTGGAGAAGTCGAGGATGTCGTTGAGGATCTCCAGCAATCCCTCCGCGCAGCTGCGCACGGTCTGGGCGTATTCCCGCTGGTCCGCCGAGAGGGGGGTCTCCAGCAGGAACCCCGTCATGCCCAGCACCCCGTTCATGGGGGTGCGGATCTCATGGCTCATGTTGGCCAGGAACTCGCTCTTGGCGCGGGTGGCGGCCTCGGCGGCTTCCATGGCCCGGCGCAGCTCCTCCTGCTGTTCCTTGAGCACGGTGATGTCGGTGCGGAGGCTCACCAGGCCCCCATCGGCCGTGCGGCGATCGCTGGTGCGGATCCAGCGGCCGTGAAGCAACTGCTCGGTGGCGGTTCCCGGATTCTGGTGGGAGTGGAGGCGCGACTGCACCCAGGCCTCGGGACCCTCGGGGAAGTCCTCGGGCGGGGTGCGCGCCGCGAAGCCCCGCACGATGGTCTCGTAGGGCGTGCCATAGGTGAGGAGGTGGGCCACGGAGGCGTAGAACTCCCGGTAGGCGGCATTGCAGTTCAGGAGGCGGTCGCCATCGTCGAACATGGCGAAGCCGGCATCCAGGCTCTCGATGGCGTCCACCAGCCGCCGCTGGGCCTGCTCCAGGGCGAGGGCCGCGCGCTTCCGCTCGGTGATGTCCTCGCTGATGCCCAGCAGGTAGGCGCTGCGGCCATCGGGGTCCACGATGGGGACCTTCACCGTGTGCCAGATGCGCTCCCCATCCGGGGTCTGCACGACCTCTTCCGGGATGTCCAGCTGGGTCTGGGTCTCCAGGACCTTCAGATCCTCCTGCCGGTAGGTCGCGGCCCGCTGGCTCGGGAAGATGTCCTCGGTGGAGCGGCCGATGAGCTTCTCCGGACCCAGGCCCAGGGCGTCGCACAGGGCCCGGTTCACGCGCATGTAGTTCAGCTGCTCGGCATCCTTGATGAAGATGCGGAAGGGGATGTTCTCCACCACCCGGTCCAGCAGTTCCTGCACCTGGCGCACCGCCTCCTGATCGGCCCGGTGGCTGGTGACATCGAGCATGATGCCATCGAGGAAGGGCATGGTGCCGTCATCCGCCGTCACCCCCTGCCCCTGGGAGAACACCCAGCGCTGGTGACCGGCCCGATCGACGATCCGGTACTCCAGCTGGTAGGGCTCCCGGAGGATGAGGGCCTGGGAGATGGTCTCGATGACCCGCCCCAGGTCCGCGGGATGGATGAGGTCCTGGAGGCGGATGCGGCCGTCGATGAAGTCCTGGGCGGGAAAGCCCGTCACCGGATGGATCCCCTCGCTCATGAACAGCACGCTGAAGGCGGCATCGTTGCGGGCCCGGTACACGGCGCCGGGCACGTTCTCCACCAGGGTGCGGAAGCGCTCCTCGCTGGCGCGCACGGCGCTCTCCGCCTCCTTCTGGAAGGTGATGTCGGTGTGGGAGCCCGCCATCCGCATGGGCTTGCCTGATTCATCCCAGATGGCCTGCCCCCGCACCCGGATCCACCGCCACACGCCCGTCTTGTGGCGCATGCGCAGCTCGAGGTCGTAGGGCATGTGCTCCTCAAGATGCAGCCGCAGCGCCTCGTGCACCTTGGCGTGGTCCTTGGTGTGCAGCAGTTGGAGGAAGGTCTCGAAGGAGCTTTCGATCTCCCCCTCCTGGTAGCCCAACTGGGCCAGCCACTTGGGGGAGAAGTAGACCTCATCGGTGAGGAGGTCCCAGTCCCAGATGCCATCGTTGGCGCCCTGCACGGCCAGGGCGTAGCGGGCCTCGCTGGCCCGCAGCTTGTCGCGTTCCTCGGCCAGGGCCCCCTCGGTGGTGCGCTTGAGCTCGTCGTAGAGCTCCCGCATCTCCTTGCTGGAGATGGCCAGGCTCCGCTCCAGGGTGTACCGCTCCTGATCCGCGTCGGTGTAGAACCGGCTCATGCGGGTGAGCAGCTCCGCCCAGGCCTCCCCCGTGGGCGGGGTGTCAGGCCCCAGGCCCAGGCGCTTCAGCTGGCGCAGGAGGACGGAGTGGAGTTCCAACGGCTCAGGCCTCCTGGAGCACGGTGAGGGTCATGGTCTGGTTGTGGAGGTCGCAGGTGCCGTTGGCGAAGGGGCTGATCTCCCCGTAGCTGTAGAAGCCCACCTGCTGGGTCTGCTCCGGCAGGGCCTGGAGGGTGGCCTCCACCTCCTCCTCGGTGCGCTCGCCCAGCACGAGGCGCCGCCCCACGCAGGAGATGGCGATGGAGAGGGCGGGGCCCTCCAGCCGATTGCCGATCCGCTCCGCGGCCTCTTCGGCGCCATCGATGAGGCGGTCGAAGTTGGCGCGCATGAGCTGGGCCAGGCTGCCCTGGGGGATGTCCCCGGCGAAGGTCATGCTCTGGGCCCCTTCATCCACGGCGAGCACGGTGCGGACCAGCTGCCGCTGCTCCCCTTCGGCCATGCGGAGGGCCAGGGGGAAGAGGAGGGCCGTGGCCGGCAGTCCGGCGGCGCGATCCCCCAGATACTCCTTGTAGAGCTGCAGGGCGGGGCGGCCATCCAATTCATAGAGCACGTTGCCCTCGGCGCGGGTCACCCGGCGCTCGGGCCCGAAGCTGTCCCACCCGCCCTTGCTGCCGTGCCCCAGGCGCACCGCATCCCCGTAGAACCCCACGGCGGAGACCGCGCCGCTCCGGGGCGCACCGCCCTCGAGCACCCAGGTGCGCTGGAAGCGGGCCCCATCGCCGGCCAATCCCCCCGTGATGGGGATGCGGCCGGCGAACCGGTCGTTGAAGCCCCGCACCAGCTCGCTGCCATTCACGTTCAGGCCATCCGAGAGCACGAGGATGCCTTTGAGGTCCGGAGCGTCCAGCGCCTCAGCCAGCGACTGGCCGGCCCGGTGGCTGTCGGCGGCAGAGCCCACTTCCGCGCGAGCCTGACGGAGCGGGGTGGCGGCGAAGCGGACCACGGCCACGGCGAGGCTGTCGTCCTCCACCTTGGTGCCCCAGATCTCGCCGGAGGTGGAGCAGCCCAGCAGGTGGGCCCGGGGGTAGGCCGCCGCCACCTGGGCGAGGGGGGTCGGATCGTCGAGGAAGGAGGTGGCGCCGAACACCAGCACCATCGTGTGGGGTCCATCCAGGGCGGGGAAGGGCTCGGACCAGCCCTGGCGGGGGTGGAAGGCGAAGGTCCTCACGTCCATGGGAGCTCCCGGGGTCTGCCCTCGTCTTCGGCCCCGGGGGTCCCGGGTCTGAATCCCGCCCCGGTGGCATAGTGGGGTATGGACTCCGGCGAACTCCACCCGGCCGAATCGGCCCTCCAGCTCCTGTTCAAGAAGCTGCACCCCCACCTGGAGGATGCGGCCCATGCCCTCGGCCGGAAGGCCTCCCGCGGGGACCTGGAGAAGCTGCATGCCAAGCTCCAGCGGGCCCGGCTCGCGGTGGTGGAAGTCCTGGATGCCCTGCAGGAGGGTCTCCCGGAGGGCGACGAGCTGCGGGAGGAGCTGGAGGGGCTCTCCGCCAACCTCACCCCCCTGGGGGAGCCCTACCGCCAGAGCCTCATCGTGACCCAGCTCTGCCTGGAGGAGGCCCCGGCGGAGCTGCTGCCCTTCGCCCCGCCGGGCTGCGTGGCGGCCTCCGCCTGGGGTCCCCGCATGGTGGCCTTCCTGGGGAGGCTCGAAGATCCCACCTTCCAGGCCCGGGCCCGCTGGGCCTCGATTCCCGAGGATGTGGGCGAGACCGAGGAAGGCTGAAAGCCTAAGCTCCGCGCCCGCGCATCCCGTAGCTACCCCGTTCCACCTTGGAGAACCCATGCCCCGAATCGCCCACCTCCTGCCCCTCGTGTCCCTGGTGCTCTGGGCAGGTGACCCGAGCCTCGACAGCCTTGAGAAGGCCGGCCGCTGGAAGGAGATCCGCGGCCGGGTGCAGGCCCAGCTCGCGACCAACCCCAGGGATCCCCAGCTGCTCCTGTGGTCCTCCCGGGTGAAGGCGGCCTTCGGGGACTTGGAGGGCGCCCTGGCCCAGGGGCGCGAGGCGCTGACCCTGGCCCCCCAGAATGTGGATGTGATCGCCCAGGTGGCCCTGGTGCTCGGCCAGAAGGCCAACCAGGAGACCAGCAAGTTCACCCAGTTCAGCCTGGCGCGCGAGATGAAGAAGCTGGGGGAGCAGGCCCTGGAGCTCCAGCCGGCCCACCCGGACGCCTCCCAGCTCATGGCCCGGTTCTACCGCATGGCCCCGGGGATCGTGGGCGGTGACAACGCCAAGGCCTGGAAGGTGGCCCAGGCGCTGGCCGACCGGGACCCCGCCCAGGGCTACCCGCTGCTCGCGGAGCTGGCCCTCATGGACAAGGACGGCGCCAAGGCCACGGCCTATTACCGCGAGGGCATCCAGAAGGCCCCGGATCCCTACGCCCCCTTGGCGGGGCTCGCCAACTACCTGGTGGGTGAAGCGGGGGAGGCGGAGGTGCCGGCCCTCCTCAAGCGCGCCATCGCCCTGCACCCGGAGCGGGGCGGGGCCCGCGGCATCCAGGCCTACCTCCAGGCCAAGCAGGGCAACCTGGCGGCCTTGGAGGCTGGACTGACCGAGTGGGAGCGCCTGGCGCCCGGCAACCTCGGCCCCCACTACTACGCGGCCCTGGCCTTCCTCAAGGAGGGCAAGGAACTGCCGCGGGCCGAGGCCCTGCTGCGCCGCTACCTCAGCGTGGAACCAGAGGGCCAGCGCCCCACCCACGCCCAGGCTTGGCGCCAGATCGGCCTGAGCCTCGAGAAGCAAGGGCGGAAACCCGAAGCCATCGCCGCCCTGGAGACCGCCCTGAAGCTGAACCCCAACCTGAAGTCCGCCCAGGCCGACCTCAAGCGCCTCCGGGCCTGAGGGATCGATTGGAACTTGGGGCCTCGCCAGGGGCCTCCGAAAGGGGGGCATGCGCTTCCCGGAGATCCGAAGTTCCCTCGGGGTGGCCGGGGCCCTGTCCCTGGCCGCCCAGGATCTGCCGGACCTGAAGGCGCTGCGGGCCACCCAGGTGGTGGTGGCCACCGGGGCCCCCCTCAGCCCCCGGGAAGCGCCCGCCATCGTGAGCCTCGTGACCGCCGAGGACATCAGGTCCCACCAGTGCCGGGACCTGATGGATGTGCTGGCCCTGATTCCGGGCCTGCAGGCCACCCAGGATGTGCCGGATGGTTCCGTGACGGTGCGGGGCCTCTACGGCTTCGAGGGGCGCACCCTCTTCCTCGTGGATGGCATGCCCCTCACGGAGCTCTACTTCGGGGGCTTCCCCCTGGGCAACGAGTTTCCCGTTCACCTCATCGAACGCATCGAGGTGATCCGGGGTCCCGGTTCCGTGGTCTACGGGGGCACGGCGGAGTTGGCGGTGATCCGCATGACCACCTTCCGGGGCGAGGAATTGGATGGGGGAAAGGCCAGCGTGCGCACCGGCCGCCTTTCCAGCAGCCTGGGCCACCAGGATGCCGGGCTCGCCTGGGGTCGGGCTTCGGGGGACCTGGAGCTGAGCCTCCTCGCCTGGGGCGCCCAGGCCCGGGTGTCCGATGGCATCAGCACCCGCTTCGGCACCCGACCGGGATTCGCCTTCGATGAACGCAACGGGGGCCTTTCCACCTCTGCGGGTCTGCTCCGGATCCGAAGCGGAGCCACCGAACTCCAGGGGCTCTTCCATCGCTACACCCATCGCTTCGTCACGGGCTTCGCCGCGCCGGGGAACACCCCCCCGGATGTCCTTGAAGGGCTCATCCAGGGTCATCGGGAGGTGAGCAACTTCACCACCGTGGGTGCCGAGCTCTCCCACCACTTCGAGCCCACCGAGGGATGGAGCTTGGAGCCCCGGCTCTCCTACCAGTCCAGCAGTCCCTTCGAGAAGCTCCGGCGCACGGATCCCCGCATCGACCGCATCAAGGTATCCCTCCTGCTGCAGGGGACCTTTGGGTGGGGGGAGCTGCGGGGCGGCCTGGAGTCCGGGGAGGATCGGGGCAGCCTGCTCGTGGATCCGGCCAACCCCGTGCCCGTGGGATACCGGGTGCGCCTGGAGGATCCCCTCTCGGACCAGGTGACCATCCACCATTCGGCCGGATTCCTGGATGCGACCCTGCCGCTGGGACGCCTCAAGGCCGTGGCGGGGCTGCGCCGGGATCGCAGCGAGCTGTACGGGGGGCAGACCAGCCCGCGCCTGGGGCTCACCTGGGCCGAGGAACGCTGGCACCTCAAGCTGCTCTATGCGGATGCCTTCCGGGCTCCCCTCATCGCCAACACCGCCTGGAACCGCTTTGGCCTGGATCCCGCCAAGCCCTGGCGCAAGGAGGTCCGGCCCGAACGCACCCGGGTGCTGGAGGTGGAGGCGGGGTGGCTGCCGGTTCCCGGGCTCACCCTCAGCCTGAACCTCTTCCGGCAGGTCATCCGCGAGATCATCGAGTTCCGCTACGACGCCGTGCACGATGACCTTTTCAGCGACAACGGCGGCAGGCTGGGCAGCACGGGCTTCGAGACGGAGGTCCGCCTCGTGCGGGGTGCCTACAAGGGGCAGCTGGGCCTGAGCTACGCCCGCCCCCTCCGCACCGCGAATCCGGACAACCCCTATGTGGCAGGGCTGTTCGGGAGCTCCCGGGAACCCATGGGCGGCGACACCTACCTGGCCATCCATCGCCCGGGGGAGCTCATGGGGGCGGCTCCGTGGAAGCTCTACACCCAGCACCTCGTGCGCGTGCGCCCGGGGCTCTCCGTGCAGGCTTCGGCCCTGTGGCTCTCGGCCAAGAACGGCAGCGATGGCCTGGAGCGCACCAAGACGGAGCCGGCCCAGCTCATCCTCAATGCGGGCCTGCTCTGGTCCGGGGTGCGGCCCGGGCTCGATGTGGATCTCTCGATCCACGATCTGGGCAACCAGCGGCTGAAGCTGGTCACCCCCTTCTACGACGGCGGCTACGACACCACCCCCTGGAAGGGGCGGGAGGTGAGCCTCAGCGTCACCCACCGGTTCTAGGGGGGAGTCCCCTTATCGAAGCTTCCCCGGGGGATTTCGCACGGTACTTCTCAACCCGGGGGCCCGCCGCACCGAAAGGGATCTCGGAGAACCAAGGTGCGCGGGAAGGCATGGGTTCTGGCGGTGAGCCTCACGGGGGCAGCCCGTGGCCAGGAGGGGACCGAGGCGATCCGTCGGCTCATGGATACCCCTGTGATCAGCGCCACCCGGGTGCTGCAGGCCTGGGACTGGGCCCCCGCCACGGTTCACGTCATCGACAAGGAGGAGATCCGTCGGAGGCGCTACCGGTCCCTCCACGAGCTGCTGGAGGACCTCCCGGAATTCAAGGTGGATCGGGCGAGCGACTATGACAGCTACCATGCGATCTCCGCCCGGGGGATCCGGGGCCAGACCCGCTTCGTGATCCTCCTCGATGGGGTTCGGGTATCGGGTCCCACCAATGAGCCGGTGCCGCTCCTGGAGAACTTCCCCCTGCACCAGGCCTTCCGGGTGGAGGTGATGGTGGGGCCCGGGAGCGCCCTGTTCGGAGCTGATGCCTTCGCGGGTGTCATCAACATCCTGACCCGGGGCCCCGAGGAGGGACGGAGCGGGGAATGGGACGTTGAGGGGGGTGGGGGGAGGGCGCGTCGGTCCAGCTTCTTCCACCACCAACCCCTGGGGGACGATGGGACCTTCCGCATCCTGGGTTTCCGGAGCCTGGATCCCCAGGCCGATGGCCGGGAGTCCTGGCCGGACCTGTGGTCCGCAGGGGTGGCCGCGCACCGGAGCGGAACCTTCCTGGACCTCCAGGGCGCGCCCGTCACTCCCCTCAGTCCCGTGTCTCCCGAGCTGACCCAGGACCTGGAGGCGCGGGGCGCGCTGGTGGGCTTGCGGCTGGCTGGATTTGAAGCCTTCCTCTTCCACCGGGAGGGCACGGTGCCCACCGCCGTGGCCAACCGGCCCGAGTACTCCGTCTACAACGACAACGCGTTCCTCCGGACGCGCCAGACCACCCTCAACGCCAGCTACCGCTGGGGGGCCGGTCCCTGGTCGCACCTGGCGTTGCTCACGGGGCAGCGCTTGGAGCTGGATCCCCGATCCAACTACCGGAACGCGCTCACCCTCTATGAACCAGGCTATGAATTCATGGCCAGCAGCACCTTGCGCTGGGAGCAGCAGGTCACCTGGCGGGGCGGGGAGACGGTGATCCACGGAGGCCTGGTGTTCGAAGGCCAGGATGCCGTGGCCAAGACCCCGGACCTTCAGGCGCCCGCGGAAGGCCAGGGGCCCATCCGCGGCAAGCTCCTCGGCACGGGCCTGGACGCGGATGTCTACATCCTCCGGGAGGGCCTCTATGGGGCCTACCTCCTGGGCCAGCGGAAGGTTGGAAACCAGGTGGAGCTGACCCTCGGCCTGAGGTGGGAGCGCCATGCCCGCTACCGGAACACCCTGCATCCCCGGGTGGGCCTGGTGTGGAAGCCGCGGGCCGAGGCCACCTGGAAGATCCTCCTGGGAAGTGCCTACCTTGCCCCCTCCCCCTTCGATGCCTACAACCACTACGGCACCTTCCAGTCCGATGGTGCGGGGGGCTACCGATCCGCCTTCTGGCACCTGCCCAATCCCAACCTCCAGCCCATGCGCCTGCTGACGGCGGAGCTGGGCCACTACCGCATCCTGGGCGCCTGGCGGGTGGGGGGCACGGGCTTCATGACGGAGGCCCGCAGGCTCTTCGGGGTGGCCCCGGACAGCGCCACCACCAACCTCTACGGGGGCCGGTTCAAGGGCTGGCCCGTGGACTTCATCGAGGTGCCCGTGAACCAGGGAACCCTGCGGCTCCGGGGCCTGACCCTCCAGGGGGAGCGGGTGCGGGAGGTGGGGGTGGGGCACCGGATCCGCGCCGGGCTCTACGCCTCCTGGATGGCCGGGCGCCTCGACAGCTCAGGACGGGGCGACTGGGCGGAGGCCCCCTACCTCAGCCCCTGGTCGGGTCGTCTCCTGGTGGATGTGGACTGGGGGAGCCTCTCCCTGGGGGCCCGCTGGCTCGCCTTCGGCCGGCAGCGGATCCTGCCCGTGGAGCCCTCAGATCCCACCCGTCGCCAGACCCTGCCGGGCTTCCACCGGATGGATGCCACGCTGTCCTGGCAGGTTCGGGCCGGGCTGCTCTTCCATGCCCGGCTCGAGAACGCACTGGATGCGCGCCATCAGGGGGTGCCTCCCCAGTCCGACATCAATCCCATCGAATTCCGCGGCACACCCCAGCTCCCCCGCCGCTGGAGCCTGGGTGCGGAAGTGCGCTGGTAGGAGGTCGGAGCCGACGCCCCTGGGACGGGCTGGGCGAGCGCGACCAGCTCAATCCCGATCTCGACCGGAGGCTGCAATCGTGGGCTGCCAGGCCGCGTGCGTGGAGGCCGGAGGCCGAACGCCCAGCGGCAAGGTCGGCCGTGAAGCTAGACGAGGGCGACGAGCTCGATCTCGACCGGGGGCCCCACTCCAGACCCGTGATGCGGGTCTGGGAGCAGCCTCCGGGGGAGGCTGCAATCGTGGGCTGCCAGGCCGCGTGCGTGGAGGCCGGAGGCCGAACGCCCAGCGGCAAGGTCGGCCGTGAAGCTAGACGAGGGCGACGAGCTCGATCTCGACCGGGGGCCCCACTCCAGACCCGTGATGCGGGTCTGGGAGCAGCCTCCGGGGGAGGCTGCGATCGTGGGCTGCCAGGCCGCGTGCGTGGAGGCCGGAGGCCGAACGCCCAGCGGCAAGGTCGGCCGTGAAGCTAGACGAGGGCGACGAGCTCGATCTCGACCTTCGCACCGCGCGGCAGTGCGGCCACCTGCACCGTGCTCCGCGCGGGCTTGGCGCCGGCCAGGTGCTGCTCGTAGAGGGCGTTGAAGGCCCCGAAGTCCGCCAGGTCCGTGAGGAACACGGTCGTCTTGACCACGCGGTCCCAGCCGGTGCCGGCCTCGCGCAGCACCGCGTCGAGGTTCTTGAGCACCTGCTCGGTCTGGCCCTCGATGGGGCCGGTCACCATCTCCATGGTGGCGGGCACGAGGGGGATCTGGCCGGCCGTGAAGAGGAGCCCGTTGGCGATGACCGCCTGGCTGTAGGGGCCGATGGCGGCGGGGGCGTGGGGGGTGTGCACGGTCTTCATGGGACCTCCGGGGGGATCAGTTCTTCCACTTCCGCTTTTTATGACGCCAGGCGCGGTTGGGGCGGGCCTGGAGGGGGGCGGTGGCATCGAAGGGGCTGGCGGGGGCCTCCACCCCTTCCACGGGGGCCTCCTCCAGCGTGCTCGGCCCCTCCTCGAACTGCTGTTGCACCCACTGGCCACTGCGATGGAGCAGGGCGGCGAGGCAGAGGCTCGCCTCGATGCGGGCATGGGGCAGGGGTCCGAGCATGGTGAACACGGCGGGATCCGAGGGGATCACCCGGGGCACCACCACCTCCGGCAGGGGCTCCGGATGCGCGTCGAAGGCCGCCTCTCCGCAGGGGGCCCAGGGCTCCTGGAGGCCCTGTTCCCGGCGGAGCAGGTCGAGCACCGTGACCTTCTTCTTGGGGGGCCGGCCGCGCTTCTTGGGGGCGGCTTCCGCGGCTTCGCTGAGGGCGGACTGGAGGGCGGCCATGACCTCGTCGCGGCTCTTGCCGCGCAGGTCGAAGAGCAGCCAGGGATCGCGGTCCAGGGCCTCGGCCATCACGAAGCAGACGGCGGCCACGTGCTTGCACGGGTTGGCCCAGTCGGGGCAGTCGCAGTGGGTCTGCAGCTCCTTGGGCACGCGTGGATAGAGGCTGGCGCCCGCCTCCCGGAAGGTCTCGTCGAGCCCCTGGGGCATTTCGCCCGCGAGCAGGGAGGCCACGAAGCGGCTCTCCTGGGTGATGCGCGAGAGGGCCTTCTCCCACTGGGTGGAGGTGAGGGCGGGCAGGCCCAGGGTCACGTTGTAGGTCTTCCGGCCGTGCACCCGGGCCTGGATCTCGCCGGGCTGCACCGAGAAGTGGCTCACATGGCCTTCCTCGGCGTACTTGAGGCCGCGGGGCAGGCGGTTCTCATAGTCATCCCCGAGCTGCTCAAGGCCCTTGATCCAGAGGCGGCCCCACCAGGTGGTGCCGAAGCGGTTGGAGGCGATCACTTCGCACCTCCGGTGCGGGCATCCGGCATCGGGCGTCGGGCGTCGGGGCCTGACCCGGATGAGCCCGGACGCTGGGAACGGGGGGCCTGACGCCCGACGTCTGACGTCTGACGCCTCATTCCAGCACCTCTTCCACTTCCGGCTTCACGACGGCCATCTTGCGGGCGGCGGCGAGATCCACCTTGGCGCCCTCCTCTTCATCCAGCACTTCGGCATCCACATCCAGGGCCACGAGGCGGCGCAGGGCGTCGTCGTCGAGCTCCGTGAGCCAGCCTTCGCCGGTGCCCACGACACGATCCGCGAGGTCGCGCTTGCTCTCCAGGAGGGCGTCGATCTTCTCCTCCAGGGTGCCGATGGTGACGAGCTTGTGCACCTGCACGTTCTTGGTCTGGCCGATGCGGTAGGTGCGGTCCGTGGCCTGGTCCTCCACGGCGGGGTTCCACCAGCGGTCGAAGTGGAACACGTGCGTGGCGGCCGTGAGGTTGAGGCCCACGCCGCCGGCCTTGAGGCTGAGCAGGAGGACGGGCGGACTGGCGGGATCCTCCTGGAAGGCCTTGACCATGGCATCGCGCTGGTCGCGGGTGCTGCCCCCGTGGAGGAAGGGGGCGCGCACGCCCAGGCTCTCGGCCAGGTGCGCCTGGAGCCGGTCGCCCATCTCCTTGAACTGGGTGAAGACCAGGGCGCGCTCGCCGCTGTCCAGCACCTCGGAGAGCATGTCCGTGAGCCGCTCCAGCTTGCCGCTGCGGCCCTTGAGGGGCGCGGGCTGGCGCAGGAACTGGGCGGGGTGGTTGCAGATCTGCTTGAGGTGGGTGAGGAGGGCGAGGATCTTGCCGCGGCGCTCGATGCCGGTGCTGGCCTCCAGGTCCTTCTCCATCTGGTCCACGCGCACCTGGTAGAGGGCCGCCTGCTCCTTGGTGAGGGTCGTGTAGACCTTCATCTCGTTCTTCTCGGGCAGGTCCTGGATGATGCTGCGGTCGCTCTTGAGGCGGCGCAGCACGAAGGGCCCGATGCGCTTGCGGAGGTCCTGGGCCACCTCGGGATCCCGCCACTTCTCGATGGGGGTGGCGAAGCGCTCCTTGAAGGAGCTCTCCATCCCCAGGTACCCGGGCAGGGAGGCCGCCATGATGGCCCACAGCTCCGTGAGGCGGTTCTCGATGGGGGTGCCCGTGAGGGCCAGGCGGAAGCCCGCCCGCAGGCGCCGCACGGCCTTGCTCTGGGCGCTGCTGGCGTTCTTGATGGCCTGGGCCTCATCCACCACCAGCACGCTCCAGGTGCGCTTGGCGAAGGTGTCCTCCTCCCGGCGCACCACCCCGTAGGTGGTGAGCACCAGGGTGTGGGGCGCGAACTTCTCCGGGAGCTTGTCGCGGTTGTTGCCGTGGTGCACGAAGAGGGGCAGCTTGGGCGCGAACTTGGCGACCTCGCGCTCCCAGTTGCCCAGGAGGGAGGTGGGGCACACGAGCAGGGTGGGTCCGCCCTCCTTGGGGGCCTCGTGCTGGCGGTGCAGCAGGAGGGCCAGCACCTGGATGGTCTTGCCCAGGCCCATGTCATCGGCCAGGATGCCGCCCAGGCCCAGGCGGTGCAGGCCCGCCAGCCAGGCGAGGCCGCGCAGCTGGTAGGGGCGCAGCTGGCCCTTGAATGCGGCGGGCTGGGTGATGGGCTTGTCGGGCAGCACCTTGAGGTCTGCCAGCGCGGAGGCGAAGTCGCCGGCCAGTTCCACCTCGATGCTCTCGGCCACCCCGGGGATGCGGGCGTTGCCCGTGAGGGCGGCGGCGATGGCCTCGCCCTTGGACATGGCCTCGAAGCCGGCACCGCGGCTCGCCTGCACCACGGCCGTGATCTGCTTGAGGGTCTCGGGATCCAGGGCCACCCACTTGCCCTTCCAGGCCACGAGGGGATGCTTGAGGCTGGCCATCTGGGCGAAGTCATCCACGCTGAGGGCATCGTCGCCCAGCATGAGGCTCCACTCCGCGCTGACCTTGCCCTCCAGGCCCTCGTCGCCGGCGCCCTGCATGGTTTGGCCACCCAGGCGCACCTTGGCGCGGAGGCGGCGGGCGCCGCCGAACTCGGCCATGCCCTCCGGCAGGTGCACGAGGAAGCCGGCCTCCTTGAGGCGCTCGGCGCCCTTGGTGAGGAAGTCCCAGGCCTCGCGGGGCAGCAGGGTGAGGTCCTCGGGCTTCTGTCCGGCCAAGGCCCGCTGCAGGGGCGCGAAGAAGGGCACGGCGCGGGCGAGGCCGCGGAGCAGGGCCTGGCGGCCCTGGAGCACTTCCGGCTCCACGCTGGGCTCCCAGAGCTGGGCCACGTTGATCTGCCCACCGGCCTCGGTCTCCAGCCCCAGCTTGAGGATCCAGCCCTCCTCGCTGTGGCGGTCGGCCTCATCGATGTCCAGCCCGCCCTTCTTCTTGGGCACAGGCGGGGCATCCAGCTTCAGCATGGGACGCACCCACTGGGGACGCGCGCCTTCGCTCCACTGCTCCAGGTTCTCGCCCAGGGTGCGCTCGGTGACGCCCGTGGTGGGGAACTCGTTCATGGGATGGCTGAGGGCCACCATGAGGCGTTCATCCCAGGGCAGGCGGTCCCGCTTGTGGCCCCGCAGCCGGTGGATGAGGGAGAGGCGCGGATCATCGCCGGCCTTGATGTTGGTGGCCACGAAGCGCACGAGGAAGTCGGCCCCATCCTCCAGGAAGGCGGAGAGGATGGCGGACTTCTCCATGGGGTGGGCGAGGTCGTCGTCCACCTCATAGGCTTCCATCTCGCCGAGGCTCAGCCCCTTGGTGAAGACCCAGTTGTCGTCTTCAGGGAAGGCCCAGGTGGCCGGCGGCATGGCGGCGGCCAGGTCCTTGAGGGCTTCGCGGTCGGCGGGGCTGGTGAGGCTGACCCCCCACTTGGCCCGCCAGGGGTTGCCCAGGGTGTCCAGCTGGGGGAGCACCGCGCCACGCACGACCAGGCTCTGGAGGAGGCGCAGGGCCGTCGCCCAGAACCGCAGGGAGGGACCGGCATCGCCCGGGCGGAGGGCCAGGCTGCAGAGCCAGGGGTAGGCCCGCTGCCAGCGGAGCGGCACACCATGCAGCTCCAGGAGGCGGCCATCGGGCAGAAACAGCTGGGTGCGGGCGGGGGTGAGGCGCTCGCGGCCCTGGAGGTCGCCGGGGAGGGTGCGCAGGACCTTGGTCCAGGTCTCCGGGCCGGCCTCCCCCGGCAGGGCGATGAGGAAGCCGCGGTCCTGGGGCCGGTATTGGAGGATGGGCTTCATGACCGGGGGGCCTTACCCTGGGGGGTGGGGAGTACGCGATGAAACTCGGATTTGCCAGCGATCATGCGGGATTCGACCTGAAGGAACGGCTCAAGGCGTGGGCGGTTTCGGAGGGCCATGAGGTGAAGGATTACGGCACCGAGGGGCCGGCAAGCGTGGACTACCCGGATTTCGCGCATCGGGCCGCGCAGGCGAAGGGTGAGTGGGAAAGACTGGTGCTGGTGTGCGGGTCCGGGATCGGGATCAGCATTGCCGCCAACCGGCATCACGGCATCCGTTGCGCGCTGGTGACCTCCCCCGAGCACGCGGTGCTGTCCCGCCAGCACAATGACGCGAACGCCATCGCCTTCGGACAGCGGCTCACGGATCCGCTCCAGGCGGAATACTACCTGAAATGCTTCCTGGAAACACCCTTTGAGGGCGGAAGGCACCAGGGGCGGGTGGAAAAGATCGAAGTCTGTTGACCTTCCGCACGGATCTGACAAGATCCCTACCAATTCCCCACTGAGATTGGATCCAGGTCGGCCCATGCGCGTACCCCATGCCCTTCGTCCCCTGAGCCTGGAAGTGGGCACCCAGCTCCATGCCGATGGCTCCTGCACGATCAAGCAGGGCAACACCCACGTGCTCTGCGCCGCCAACCTCATGCCCGGCGTGCCGGACGAGGCCAAGGGTGGCGCGGTCACCGGGTGGGTCACGGCGGAGTTCGGGGTGCTGCCCTCCGCGACCCACCGGCGCACGGATCGTGAGGCCTTCGCCGGCCGCCAGCAGGCCCGCACGGTGGAGGTGCAGCGCCTCCTCACCCACAGCCTGAAACAGGCGGTGGACCTGAGCCTCATCGGCCAGAAGACCCTGCAGATCGACTGCGACGTCATCAACGCCGATGGCGGCAGCCGGGCCACGGCCCTCAACGGCGCCTGGGTGGCCCTGGCCCTGGCCCTGCGCAAGCACGGCCTCGAGGCCGCGGTGAAGCGCCAGGTCGCCGCCCTCTCCATGGGCGTGGTGGAGCATGGCCACGGTCGCAAAGGCATGCTGGTGGATCTGGATTACGCCGAGGAGCAGGCCGTGGCCATCCACTGCTACCTCGTGGCCTCCCGGGCCATGGAGGGGGGCGAGGTGGAGGTGGTGGAGTTCCAGGCCATGGGCGATGGCCGCCCCTTCCCCCGCTCCGAGTGCAATCAGCTTCTGGAGATGGGGCTGCGGGGTTGTGAGCGGCTGATGGAGATCCAGGCGCAGCGCTGGGAGTTCTTCCAGTAGGGCCGCAGGCGGCAGTCTCCGGACCCCAGCCCCCGGGCTATCCTTCTCCCATGTCCCTCCGCCGCGCGTTCCTGCCGATGGCCCTGGTCGCGGGCCTCTGGGGGCAGGCTCCGCCCGTGGTCCTGCGCCGCTTCGAAGTGCAGGTGGAGCCTCCGGACATGCTCTTCCGCTTTGCGCCGCGCGTGCTCATCCCGGGGGCGCCGCGCATCGGGCTGGCCCTCAGCGGGGGCGGGGCGCGCGGCATCGCGCACGTGGGACTCCTCCAGCGCATCGAGGAGGAGGGGTACCCGGTGACCTCCCTCACCGGCACGAGCATCGGGGCCCTGGTGGGCGCCCTCTACGCCGTGGGCTACAGTCCCCGGGAGATCGAAGCCCTCTTCGCGCGGGTGGACCTGGAACGCGCGTTCCTGGACACGCTCCGCCGCCTGCCCGGGGAGACGCTGGACGAGCAGGAGCAACGCAGCGCGAGCCCCCTGACCCTGGACTGGGATGCGGGGGGCTGGCGCCTCACCCAGGGGGTTCCGGGCGTCCATGTCCAGCGCACGCTGGAAGGCCTATTCATGCGAGCCACCCACTTCAGCCAGGGGCGGTTCGATGCCTTCCGGGTCCCGCTCCGGGTGGTGGCCACCAACCTGCAGACGGGGGAGGGGCGCGCCTTCGCAAGTGGGGAGCTGGTGGAGGCGGTGCGGGCTTCCATGGCGGTGCCGGGGGGCTTCAAGCCCGTGAGCATCCAGGGGGAGCCCTGGGTGGATGGGGCCCTGGTGGAGAACCTGCCCGTGGGCCTGGCCCGGGAGGCCTTCCCCGGGGAGTTCATCCTGGCCCTGGACATCAGCAACCCCCTGGGCCAGCGCCAGGCGGGCAATGCGCTCTCCATCGCCGCGCGCAGCCTGGATCTCACCATCGAGCGGAAGCAATGGGAGAGTCGCCGCAGCGCCGATTTCCTCATCCGCCCCACGCTGGGCGAAGTCCCCTTCACCTCCTACCGCGACCGCCTGCCCCGGCTGGTGGCGGAGGGCCGGGCGGCCTTCGACGAGGTGAAGCCCGCCCTGGACCAGGCCCTGTTGGCGCGCCTGGGGCAGGCGGATCGCATGGAGGTCGACCAGGTGGTGGCCCCGGATGTGGCCTGGAATCCGGAGGCCCAGGAGGTGCTCTTCACCTGGTTGCAGCGGCCTCCGGGGGAATTGAAGGTCCAGGAACTGCTCGTGGGCCTCCAGCAATTGCTGGTGCGGGGCCTGGCCCGGGAGGCCTCGGCGGAGCTGCGTTTGGAGGAGGGTCGCCGCATCCTGAACCTGCAGGTGGCCCCCTGGCCGATCCTCCGGGCCCTGAACCTTGAAGTGCCTCCGGAGCGGATGGCCCGGGTGCGCACGGCCCTCGCCGCCCTGCCCCTGGGGACGCCCTACAACCCGCGCACCCTCGGGGAGATCCTCAGTGCGCTGGTGCATGCCTGGGTCGCGGAAGGGCACCCCCTGGTGGATGTGCGGGGCACCGCCTTCGATCCTGAGACCGGGGTGCTCACGGTGCGGGTCACGGAGCCGAAGGTCCGGAGCGTGGCGGTGCAGCCTCCGGAGGGGCGCCGGATCAACGAGCGCTACCTGGCCGCCCGCCTGCTCGATCTCCAGGGGCGTCCCCTGGAGATCGGGGACCTCCAGCGGACCGTGGGCCTGTTGGAGCAGCGCCTGCACCTCGCCGAGCTCCGGCATTACGTCCTGCCCGTGGAAGGGCACCCCGGGCAGGTGGACCTCCTGGTGGCTCCGCTGCCCCAGGAACGGCACCGCCTCGACTTCTCCCTGGGCTGGGAGAGCACGCTCCGCGGCCAGGGGGCCCTGGCCTACCGGGCCTTCGGGCTGGGCTCCTTCGCCTCGGAGCTGGAGATCGTGGCGGCCCGGAACCGATTGGATACCAACGCCACGGCGACGGTCCGGGGCCCCTTCCAGGCCCTCCTGGGGGCGGGGCTGGAAGTGGAGGTGGGTACCGCCCACCGGCGCCTGGAGGCTTCCCGGACCCCGGGCCCCTGGGCGGTGGCGGGCGAGGCCATCTCCGGAGCCTGGCGCTCGGACCAGGGGGGGCTGCGCACCTACGCGCGATTCGGGGCCTCGGGCAGCGGCAAGGTGAGCCTGGAGGGGGCCTGGCGCCGCACGGTGGTGGAGGCGGGCCTCGGTCCGGCTGAAGGGGTGGCCACCACGCTCCTGGGCGTGCTCTCGGTGGAATGGGACGACCTGGATCGCCACACCCTGCCCACGGAAGGTCGCCTCCTTCGGGCCCAGGTGGAGACCGGCCGCGAGCGGATGGGGGGGGGCGATGGGACCTACCGCCTCGGATATGCGCGGGCCCGGAGCCTCTGGAGCCTGGGGCGCCGGGTGAGCCTGGACATCGATGCTGAGGCCGGGGGCAGCCGGGGGTTGCAGCCCTGGCAGGCCTGGTCGCTCGGGGGCCCGGGGTTCGTGATCGGGACGCCCGCCCAGGGCCTCCTGGCGCCCCAATTCGCCGGATTGCGGCTGGGCCTGCCCATCCGCCTCGAGGGCCCCTTTGGCACCACCCTCCAACTGGCCCCCCGGCTGGACGCCGCCCGGATCGCACCCGAACTCCGGAACCTGGGCGGGCGTGATGCGGTCCGGGTGGCCGGGGCCGGATTGCAACTCCGCACGGTGGTGCTGGGACTCACCCTGGAGGCGGCCTATGGGTGGGCCCGGACGGAGGGCCCCGGGTGGGTCCCCCGGACGGTGGGCTCCTTCACGTTCCAGATCGGATTCCTCCCCCTGGACCTCTGGCGGCGCCGCTAGGGCGTGTCCAGAAATGGATGATGGGGGTCGCGGGTCCCGTGGGGGGATCACCCCGGGTTGTGAGCGGAGTCAAAGGACCCCGGGGCCGTAAATTAACTCCGGGCTGCGGGCTGGACGATGGGATAGGCCTCCCCGGAGTCCCGCCATGGATGCCCTGCAGACCGCCCAGCGCACCGAGCAGACCCAGTTCCTGTGCTTCGCCCTGGCCGGGGAAGCCTACGGGATCCCCATCCTGAAGGTGCGGGAGATCCAGGCCTCGGCTTCCATCACCCGCATCCCCAAGGCCCCGTCCTACATGCCGGGGGTCATCAACCTCCGGGGGGCCATCGTCCCCATCATCGATCTGCGGGTGCGCTTCGCCCTCGGGGCCCCGCCGGAGGGCGGCCGGCCTGTGATGGTCATCGTGGAGGTGGAGGGCCGTACCCTGGGCATGCGGGTGGACGCCGTGTCCGAGGTGGTGGACCTCGACCCCGCCAAGATCCAGCCTCCCCCGGAGTGGGGTGGCGACATGGCCCTGGACCGGGAGTTCATCTCGGGTCTCACCAGCCTGCCGGCCCATGCCGAGGGGGATGAATCGATGCTGATCCTCCTCAACCTGGACCGGCTGCTCAGCCAGGATGAGCTCCGCTCCCTCACCACGCCCGAAGCCAACTAGCCGTCCGGAGCCCAGCCATGCGAACCCCCTCTCAGCGCGGCGCCCTCAGCCTTCAGGCCACGGTCATGGGTTTGGTGGCCCTGGTCGTCATCGCGGCCTTCGTCACCATCGGCCTGGTGACCCGGAGCCAGATGCGGCAGCACCTGATGGAAAAGGAGGTCATGGAGTCCGAGACCATCTGCAATCAGGCGGAGAGTGTCCGGGACTACATGGCGGGGCTGCGGAACGGGGGCCTCTACGATCAGAAGCGCCTCAAAGAGGACGTGAAGCTCCTGGTGTCCACCGTCCCCATCGTCGCCTCCATGCAGACGGCGGAAGCCAAGGCGAAGGAGTCCGGTTACACGTTCAAGGTGCCCAAGGAGTTCCCGCGGAACCCCAAGAACACGCCCGACGAGGTGGAGCTCAAGGTGCTCCGGGAACTCCAGGCCCGGGGCTCGGAGGCCGGCAACCCCAGCACGTGGTTCGAAGACAAGAAGCTGAACGCCACCCGGTACTTCCGCGCCATCCGCCTCACCTCCGAATGCCTCGCCTGTCATGGGGATCCCGCAACGTCCAAGGCCCTCTGGGGCAACGACCAGGGCCTGGATCCCACCGGGGTGAAGATGGAAGGGTGGAAGGTGGGCGAGATCCACGGGGCCTATGAAGTGGTCATGGGACTCGAGGACATGGACAAGGCCCTGGGCACCCTCACCGCCTGGGTGGTGGGCTGTGCCCTGACCGGCGCCCTCGCCGCCCTGGGCGTCATCTACTGGCTGCTGCGCAGCCGCATCTTCGGGCGTTTGGAAGCCGCCACCCAGCGCATGCGCCAGGTGAGTGATGGTGACCTCACGGCCCGGGTGGAGGACAACCGGGAGGATGAGCTCCGCGAAGGCTTCGAAGCGTTCAACGCCATGACCGACCGCCTGCGGGACCTCGTGATCCAGATCCAGGAAGGCAGCTCCAACATCCTGGGCGCTGCCGGCGAGATCGCCTCCGGCAACGCCGACCTGAGCCGGCGTACCGAGCAGCAGGCGGCCAGCCTGGAAGAGACCGCCAGCAGCATGGAGGAATTCACGGCCACCGTGAACCAGACGGCCCAGAACGCCCAGGCCGCCAACACCGATGCTGGCCGGACCCGGGCCGTGGCCCTGGAGGGCTCCGAGAACGTGAACCAGCTGGTGGCCTCCATGGCCGACATCAACCAGAGCGCTGAGCGCATCGCCGAGATCATCGGCGTGGTGGATGAGATCGCCTTCCAGACCAACCTCCTGGCCCTCAATGCGGCCGTGGAAGCCGCCCGGGCCGGCGAGCAGGGCCGCGGCTTCGCCGTGGTGGCCGCGGAGGTCCGCAACCTGGCCAAGCGCAGCGCCGATGCCGCGAAGGAGATCAAGGGGCTCATCCGGGAATCGGTCCGCAAGGCCGCCGATGGCGCCCAGGTGGCGGAAGGCGCCGGCCGCACGATGCGGGAAGTGGTCGACAGCGTCGAGCGGGTCACGGATCTGATCCAGGAGATCAGCTCCGCCGCCCAGGAACAGAGCCGCGGCATCCAGGAGATCAACAAGGCCGTCACCCAGATGGACAGCATGACCCAGCAGAACGCGGCCCTGGTGGAAGAGGCCGCCGCGGCGGCCATGAGCCTCGATGAACAGACCCATGCGCTCACGGACCTCGTGGCCCAGTTCCGCACGGGCACCGGTCCCGCGCGGGGAAGCTCGCGGCCCTCGAAGCCGATGGCGCCCAAACCCGCTCCGTCCCGGCCCGCGGCTCCCCGCACCACCGTGCGCACGGCGCCCACACCCGAGCTGCCCCGCCCCGCCGCCCGTCCGGAGACCCTGGCCCTGAAGAAGCCGGTGCTGCCGCCTTCCGATTCCGACAACGAAGGGTGGGAGGAGTTCTAGGATGGCTGCGAAGTCCGCCAAACCCACGTTAATCGCCCTCACGGGGGACCTGGACATCTTCTCCATCCAGGCCCAGGCGGCCACGCTGAAGGCCGCACTGGCGGGGGCCGGTCCCCACGTGCTGGACCTGAGCGGGCTGGGTGACCTGGATCTCTCCGGGGTGCAGGTGCTGGTGGCCGCCACCCAGGGGCGGGCCCCCGGATCGATCAAGGTCCAGGGCCTCTCCGAGCCTCTGCTGGAACGATTCAAGGAACTGGGACTCCAGGGCTTCCTGGGCGAGGTGGTGTCATGAGCTGGTTGGGTTTGAAGGGCTCCGGAGGCCAGGACCTCGCGGTGGGTGGGGGACTGCCCTCGGGCGGGAACCTGGGCCACCTGCTGGGGCGCATCGCCGAAGGGGAGGCCCGGCAGATCATCCTCCAGGTGCGCGAAGCGGTCCAGAACCTGGATCAGGTCGGTAGTCTCAGCTCCAAGGCCGCCACGGGCCTGGGGCGCTCCCTCAATGAGCTCAACTCCCTGGTGGCCCAGCAGCGGCAGCTCACGGTGGACATCCAGGACGCCATGACCCTCCGCATCGAGGGGGAGCACGGCGAAGTAAGCATGGAGAACTTCTCCAAGAGCATCATCCAGACCCTGGACCACCTCGTGGAGAACATCCTCGAGACCTCCACCGCCTCCATGCAGCTGGTGGAGGAGATCGAGGACATCCAGGCCCGTTCCCGGAAGATGGAGCAGGTGCTGCAGGAGCTCTCGGAGATCGCCTCCAAGACCCACCTCCTGGCGCTGAACGCGAGCATCGAAGCCGCGCATGCCCGCAAGTACGGCGCCGGTTTCGCCATCGTGGCCGGGGAGGTGAGCAGCCTGGCCGACCGCAGCGCGCGCCTCAACGATGCCATCCAGGAACACCTCGGCGGGACCCGCCAGGCCCTGGAGAACACGGAGACCCAGATCCACCGGATCGCCACCAAGGATCTGAGCCTGTTCCTCAGCTCCAAGGGGCAGAGCACCAACCTCATGGGCGCCATGGAGAAGAGCAACCTCGCGGTGGCCGAGCTCGTGACCCAAGCCGAGGTGAACGCCAAGGAGGTGCAGTCCCGCATCCATGAGGTGGTGAAGAGCCTTCAGTTCGAGGATCTGGTGCGGCAGGCCCTGGCCACGGCCACGGCCCACATGCAGCACCTCGTCCAGCGCGCCGAGTGCTGGGAGGCGGCCGCGGCGCGCCTCCGGTCGGGCGACGATCCGGAGACGGTCCTGCCCGAACTGGAGGAAAGCCTGAACTCCGCCGATGCGGCCTTCAACCCCAAACGGGCCGTGCATCACGACAACCTCGACGCCGGCGACGTGGAACTCTTCTGAGGCTCCGATGAGCAAGACCATCCTCACCGTGGACGATTCCACCACCATGCGGCAGATGATCGCCTTCACCCTGTCCCAGGCGGGGTTCAAGGTCCTGGAGGCCGCCGACGGGGTGGATGCCCTGGAGGTGGCGCGCAGCCAAGCCGCCGATCTCGTGATCACCGACGTGAACATGCCCCGCATGGATGGCATCACCCTCGTGCGGGAGCTCCGCCAGCTGGGCACCTACAAGTTCACCCCCATCCTCGTCCTCACCACGGAATCCACCCCCGAGATGAAGGCCAAGGGCAAGGAAGCGGGCGCCACGGGCTGGATCGTGAAACCGTTCAGCCCCGAAAAGCTGCTCGAGACGGTCAACAAGGTCCTCTGAGGTCCCCATGGTCGACATCCTGGGCCAATACCGGAAGGTCTTCTTCGAGGAGGCCTCCGAGTTGCTGGATGCCATGGAGGCCACCCTCCTGCGTCTGGACCTGACCTCCCTGGAACGGGAGGATCTCAACCTGCTCTTCCGCGTGGCCCACAGCCTCAAGGGCAATGCGGCCACGTTCGGGTTCCCCGAGGTCGCCAGCTTCACCCACGAACTGGAGAGCGGGTTGGAACCCGTGCGCCAGGGCGACACGCCCCTGACCCAGGAGGGCGTGGATCTCCTCCTGCAGGCGGTGGACATGGTGCGCCGCCACCTGAGCCTGGCGCAGGCCGACCAGCCCCTGCCCGCCGAGGACAAGGCGCGCCAGGAAGCCCTGGCCGCCCGCTTCCGGGCCCTCACGGTGGGCGGAGGCACCGCCACCCAGGCTGCGCCCCTGGCCGCGCCGGTGGTGGGCTGGCAGGGGGTCCGCATCCGCTTCCAGGCCCCCCGGGATGCCTTCCGCCGGGGCCTCAACCTGGAGCGCCTCTTCCGCGACCTCCGCCGACTGGGGCCCGTGACCCTGACCCTGGATCGGAGCGCCCTGCCCACCCTCGAGGCCCTGGACCCGGAGGCCTGCCTGCTGGGGTGGCACCTCCAGGTGGAGGGGCCGGTGACCCGGGAACAGGTGGAGGAGGTCTTCGAGTTCGTGGACGAGGGGGACAACCTCCACCTGGACCCCATCCTCGCCCCTGCCGCTCCGGCGGAGGCGGCCGCGGTGCCCGAGCCGCCTGGGGCGCTCGCCGCCCCCAAGCCGGCGGCGGGCCCCCAGGCTCCCGACGCGTCCCGCGCCACCTCCGCCCGCAGCGATTCGACCCTGCGGGTGAGCACCGAGAAGATCGACCGGCTGCTGGACCTCGTGGGGGAGCTGGTGATCACCCAGGCCATGCTGGCCCAGAGCAGCCAGCTGCTGGACACCCAGGCCGGCCAGGGGCGCTTCCAGGAGGCCATGCAGCTCCTGGACCGCCAGACCCGGGACCTGCAGGAGCGGGTCATGGGCATCCGCATGGTGCCCGTGGACATGGTGTTCTCCCGCTTCCCCCGGTTGGTGCGGGATCTCTCCAAGCAGCTGGGCAAGGAGGTGGACCTCGTGCTCGAAGGCCAGGCCACGGAGCTCGACAAGACCTTCATCGAGCTGCTGGTGGACCCCCTCACGCACCTGGTGCGCAACAGCCTGGACCATGGCATCGAACCGAAGGTGGACCGCGCCGCCGTGGGCAAGAACCCCACGGGTCACATTCTCCTCAAGGCCTACTCCAAGGGTGGCCACATCCACATCGAGGTGAAGGACGATGGCAAGGGCCTCGACAAGGAGCGGATCCTGGCGAAGGCCATCGAGCGCGGCCTCGTGGCGCCGGGGATCACCCTCTCCGAGGACGAGATCCACCAGCTGATCTTCGAGCCGGGCTTCAGCACCGCCGCCGTGGTCTCGGACCTCTCCGGCCGCGGGGTGGGCATGGACGTGGTCCGGCAGAACATCCGCAACCTCGGGGGCCGGGTGGAGGTGGAGAGCAAGGTGGGCGAGGGCTCCGTCTTCCGTCTGATCCTGCCCCTCACCCTCGCGATCCTGGATGGGCTCATCGTGCGGCTGGGGGAGGAGACCTACGTCTTCCCGTTGGCCTCGGTGCTGGAGAGCTTCCGCCCGAAGCCCGGCGAGATCCAGACCCTGAAGGGCGACCGGGAGGTCATCAACCTCCGGGGCGAGTTCGTGCCCGTGCTGCGCCTGCCCCACCTGCTGCAGACCGGTGTCGCCGATCCCACCACCGTGCCCCTGCTGGTGGTGGTGGAGGCGGAGAACCGGAGGGCGGCCATGGCGGTGGAGGAGCTGCTGGGCCAGAGCCAGGTGGTGATCAAGAGCCTGGAGACGCATTACCGGCGGGTGGAGGGTCTCTCAGGGGCCACGATCCTGGGCGATGGGCACGTGGCCCTCATCCTGGATGTGGCGGGCCTCCTCCGGCTGGCCGGCTCGGCCCCGCCCGTCGCGACCGGAGTCTGACGTGGAGGACTTCCCCCTCAGCGCCGCAGGGTTCGAGGCCGTGCGCCGGATCCTGCACCAGCACACGGGCATCAACCTGGGTCCCAACAAGCAGGCCATGGTGAGGGCCCGCCTCATCAAGCGGCTCCGCGCCCATGGCCTGGGGGATTTCGAATCCTACCTGCGCCTGGTGACCGGTCCCGACGCCCCGGAGTGGGGGCCCTTCGTGAACGCCCTCACCACCAACCTCACGAGCTTCTTCCGCGAACGGCACCACTTCGAGTTCCTCGCCGCCCACTACGCCGCAAATCCCGCGCCCGGGCGCAAGCTCCGGGCCTGGAGCGCAGGGTGTTCCACCGGGGAGGAGCCCTACACGTTGGCCATGGTCCTGGCCTCCTCCTTCCCGGATTGGGACATCCGCATCCTGGCCACCGACGTGGACACCAACGTGCTGGAAACGGCCCGGCGGGGGGTCTATCCCGAGGAACGCGTGGAGAAGATGGAGCGGGAGTGGAAGCGCTTCGCCTTCCTCAAGGGCACGGGGCCGCACGCCGGGAAGGTGCGGGTGCGCCCGAACCTCCAGGCCATGGTGGAGTTCGGCGTCTTCAACCTGCTCGGGGGCAGTGGCTGGCCGGAACCCGGCAGCCGGGATCTGATCTTCTGCCGGAACGTGATGATCTATTTCGACAAGCCCACCCAGAAGGAGCTGCTCCGCCACTTCCGGGAGGTGCTGGCACCGGGGGGCTTCCTATTGGTGGGCCACAGTGAGGCCCTCCTGGATGCGGCGCTGGGCTTCCAGAGCCTGGGCGGGACCATCTACCGGAAGGCGGAGGACCCATGAGCCGGGAAGGATCGCTCAACCGGGGTCAGGCCACGAAGTACTTCGACAAGCACTTCAACCGGCCGGCCATGAAGATCCAGCCCGGGGAGTTCTACGCCACGGTGGAGGACGAGGTGATCGTCACCGTGCTGGGCAGCTGCGTCTCGGCCTGCCTGCTGGATCCCGTGGGCCTCGTAGGGGGCATGAACCACTTCATGCTGCCGGAGGATCGGAGCCGGGAGGTGAAGGATGCCTTCTTCTCGGCCCGCTACGGGGTGGCGGCCATGGAGCTCCTCATCAACGAGCTGCTCCGCCTCGGCGCGCGCAAGGACAGGCTCGTGGCCAAGGTCTTCGGCGGGGGCCGCGTCATGAAGGGCATGAGCGACGTGGGGGCCCGCAACACGGAGTTCGTGCGCACCTTCCTGTCCCAGGAGGGCATTCCCATCTGGAGTGAGGACCTCGGCGACAACTACGCCCGCAAGGTGTACTTCTTCCCCCATACCGGGCAGGTGCTCATGCGCCGCATCGAGCAGCTGAACAACGACACGCTGATCAACCGCGAGAAGGACTTCGCCCGCCGGATCAAGCAGGACAGCGGCGGCGGGGACGTGGAGCTGTTCTCATGAGCGCCCCCCGGAAGGTCCTCATCGTCGACGACTCGGCCCTGGTGCGGCAGCTCCTCACACGCATCCTGGCGGACCATCCGGAGCTGGAGGTGGTGGGCACCGCGGCCGACCCCTTCGAGGCCCGGGAGAAGATCATCGCCCTGCAGCCGGATGTACTCACGGTCGACGTGGAGATGCCCCGCATGGACGGGCTCACCTTCCTGGGCAAGCTGATGAAGGCGCACCCCATGCCCGTGGTGGTGGTGAGCAGCCTCACCGCCAAGGGCACCGAAGTGGCCATGGAGGCCCTGCGCCTGGGGGCCACGGAGGTGATCGGCAAGCCCGGCGGCTCCAGCGGCCTGGGTCTGGAGCGCATCGGCTCGGAGATCGCCGAGGCGGTGCATGCGGCCTCCTTCGCCCGGGTGGCCCGCCGGCCGGCCCAGGCGCCGGAGGTGGCGCTCCCCCGCACCAAGGCCGCCATCAACCTGAACCGGGCCGACCGGCTCATCCTCATCGGGGCCTCCACGGGAGGCACCGAGGCCCTCCGCCACCTCTTCGAGGCCCTGCCCGCGGGCCTGCCGCCCATCGCCGTGGTGCAGCACATCCTCCCGGGCTTCACCGCGGCCTACGCCCAGCGCCTGGATTCGGTGAGCCCCGTGCGGGTGAAGGAAGCCATCCAGGGGGAGCACCTCCTCAACGGGCACGCCTACCTGGCCCCGAGCCTCAAGCACCTGAAGGTCGTTCCGGTCCCGGGAGGGGGCTGGAAGGCGGCCGTGGAGGAGGGGGAGCGCCACCGCAACCACCTCCCCTCCGTGGACGTGCTCTTCGATTCGGCGGCCCAGGCCCGGCCCGGGGCCAAGGCCCTGGGGGTGATCCTCACGGGCATGGGGGACGATGGCGCCCGGGGGCTCCTGGCCCTCCGGAAGGGGGGGGCGGCCACCCTGGGGCAGGATGAGGCCTCCTCCGTGGTCTATGGCATGCCCCGGGTGGCCTGGGAGCTGGGGGCCGTGCAGCAGCAGTGCGCCTTGGATGAAATCGCCCCCGAGATCGTGCGCTGGGCTGCCGGACCCTAGGTCCCGGAGCGTCATGGACCCGTGACCGGCGTCCGGAAAGCCGTGCTCCAAAGCCGGCCTTCCCCCCGGTAAACTGGAGCTTTGGCCGTCGCCTGCGAAGGATGCCCATGCGCTACCTACCCTTGGCTTCAAGCGAAGATCGAGCCCTCCTGGACGCCATCGGCGTGCAGAAGGCGGAGGATCTCCTCATCGGGGTGCCCGAGCACCTGCGGCTCGCCCGCCCCCTGAACCTGCCGCCCACCAGCAGCGAGCTGGAGGTGCTGCGGGACCTGGAGGCCCTGGCCGACCTCAACACCCGCTTCCGCACGCGCTTCCTGGGCGCCGGCGCCTACGCCCACTTCCTCCCCACGGCCATCGACCACCAGATCAGCCGCCAGGAGTGGTTCACGGCCTACACGCCCTACCAGCCCGAGATCAGCCAGGGCACCCTGCAGCACATCTTCGAGTACCAGACCCTCATCTGCGACCTCACCGGGCTCGAGATGACCAACGCCAGCCTCTACGACGGCGGCACCGCCTGCCTCGAGGCCGCCCTCATGGCCGTGCGCTCCCTGAAGAAGCGGAACAAGGTGCTCGTGAGCGCCGGCCTGCACCCCCACTACCTTGAAGTGCTGCGCACGGGCTTTGCCAGCCACGAGGAGCTCCAGCTGGTGGAAGTGGCCCTGAAGGATGGGGTGACCGATGCCGCCGACCTGGCCGCCAAGCTCGATGCCACCACCGCCGCCGTGCTGGTGGGCTACCCCAACTTCCTGGGGAACGTGGAGGACCTGAAGGCCCTGGAGGGCCCCATCCACGCCGCCGGCGCCCTGCTGGTGTCCGTGACCATGGAGGCCATGGCCTTCGGCTGGTTCGAGGCCCCCGGTAAGCTGGGCGCCGACATGGCCTGCGGCGAGGCCATGAGCTTCGGCAACAAGACCTCCTTCGGTGGTCCCTTCCTGGGCTTCCTGGCCGTGAAGGAGGCCCACAAGCGGGAGATCCCCGGCCGCGTGGTGGGCCAGACCAAGGACCTGGAGGGCCGCACGGGCTACGTGCTGACGCTCACGGCCCGCGAGCAGCACATCAAGCGCGACCGTGCGACTTCCAACATCTGCTCCAACCAGGGCCTCATCGCCCTGCGCGCCAACATCTTCCTGCAGCTGGCCGGCCCCGAGGGCCTGAAGGGCCTCGCCGAGCAGAACGTGGCCAAGGCCCAGTACCTCCAGGCCCGCCTGCTGGAGCTGCCGGATTGGACGCCCGTCTTCTCGGCGCCCACCTTCAACGAGTTCGTGCTGAAGTTCAGCGGCGACTGGAAGGCCGTGGCCAAGGCCCTGGTGGCCGAGGGCATCCAGCCCGGCCTGGACCTCACGCCCTACGGGTATGCGAACTGCATCCTCTGGTGCGCCACCGAGATCAACACCCGCATGCAGATCGAGCACCTCGTGGAAGTGCTCGCCCGCGTCCCTTCCGTCGTCGCCTAATCGGGATCAACCATGAACCTCCGCGAACGTGAATCCCTGATCTTCGACCGCAGCGTCCCCGGCAAGAAGGGGATGGACCTGCCCAAGCTCGATGTGCCCGCCCCCAAGGACACCCGGCCCGCGCACCTGAAGCGCAGCGGCTTCGACGCCCTGCCCAGCTGCAGCGAGCCCGAGGTGATCCGGCACTTCACCCGCCTCTCCCTCTGGAACTACGGCATGGACCAGGGCATGTACCCCCTGGGCTCCTGCACCATGAAGCACAACCCCCGCCTCAACGAGAAGGTGGCCGGGATGCCGGGCTTCGCCGAGAGCCACCCCATGGCCGCCGACGATCAGGTGCAGGGCAACCTGGCCCTGCTCTACACCCTCCAGGAGTGGCTGAAGGAAGTCACCGGCCTCGATGCGGTGACCCTGCAGCCCAGCGCCGGCGCCGCCGGCGAGCTCACGGGCGTGCTGCTCATCCGGGCCTACCACCTGAGCCGCGGCCAGAACAAGAAGATGTTCCTCATCCCCGACAGCGCCCATGGCACCAACCCCGCCACCGCCGCCATGGCGGGCTACGAGGTGGTGGACGTCGCCTCCGGGGCCGATGGCTGCGTGAGCTTCGAGGACGTGACCGACGCCGTGACGGGCAAGGTGAAGAAGGGCCTCCTCACCCTGCTCGCCGAACACAAGGGCGAGATCGCCGGGCTCATGATCACCAACCCCAACACCCTGGGCATCTTCGAGCCCAAGATCGACCAGATCTGCAAGCTCATCCATGAAGCGGACGGCCTGGTCTACATGGACGGCGCCAACATGAACGCCCTCGTGGGCGTGGCCCGCCCCGGCGACTTCGGCATCGATGTGATGCACATGAACCTGCACAAGACCATGTCCACCCCCCACGGCGGCGGCGGTCCCGGCGCGGGCCCCGTGGGCTGCGTGGCCAAGCTGGAGCCCTTCCTCCCCAAGCCCGTGGTGGTGCGCGAGACGACCAAGGTCGGCGAGGGCGAGGTGCCCCAGCACACCTACCGCTGGGAGTGGAACCGCCCCCAGAGCATCGGCAAGGTGCACACCTTCTTCGGCAACTTCGGGATGCTCGTGCGGGCCCTGACCTACTGCTACTCCCACGGCGGTGACGGCCTGCGCAACGCCACCCTGCGCGCCATCGTGAACGCCAACTACATCCGCCATGAGCTCATGGGCGTCTACAACCTGCCCATCGCCAGCCCCACCATGCACGAGGTGGTGTTCAACGATGCCATCCAGGCCAAGAACGACGTGCACACCCTGGACATCGCCAAGCGGCTCATCGACTACGGCTTCCACCCCCCGACGATCTACTTCCCCATGGTCGTCAGCGGCGCGCTCATGATCGAGCCCACCGAGAGCGAGGGCAAGGATGAGCTCGACGCCTTCGTGCACGCCATGAAGGCAATCGCCCGCGAGGCCCAGGAGAACCCCGACCTCCTGCACCAGGCCCCCGTCACGGCGCCCCTGCGCCGCCTCGACGAGACCACCGCCGCCCGCAAGCCCGTGCTCCGCTGGACGAAGCAGGCCTGAGCCGGAGGAAGCACCCCACAGGGGCCCCGGATGGGGCCCCTGTCAGTTCGGGGGGGAGGGCAGCCAGATGGTGAAGCAGGTGCCCTGACCCACCTGGGTGCGGAGGGTGAGCTCGCCGCCGAGCCCCTCGACCACCGCCTTCACCGAGCCCAGGCCAAGGCCGGTGCCTTGCCCGGGGGCCTTGGTGGTGAAGAAGGGCTCGAAGATGCGGTACAGCACCTCGTCAGGGATCCCGCTCCCGGTGTCCTCCACCTGGATCTGCAGGCCATTCCCAGGGGCGGGCCCGAGGCGCACCCGGATGGATCCCATCGGAGGCAACGCATCCCGGGCATTCACCACCAGGTTCACGATGATCTGATCCAGTTGGGACGGCGTGCAGGCCAGGGGGAGGGGCGCCTCGCTCACCTCCAGGGCGAGGGTGTGGGACCGGGGCACCAGGGCGCGGAGCATGGGGGCCAGGCCGCGCACATGGGCCGCCGCGTCGAGCAGCGTCGGGGGATCCGCCACCCGGCCCATGCGCATGAGGCGCTGGGTGAGCTCCCCCGCCCGCGCCAGGGTGGACTGGAGGACCTTCACTTCCGGGAGCGGCCCCGGAGCCTGGGGGTGCTTCCGTTCGGCCAGGAGGTCGGCTTCCAGCATGGCGCTGCCCAGGAGGTTGTTCAGGTCATGGGCAATGCCGGCGCCCAGGGTGGCCACGAGGTTCATGCCCTGGGTGCGCAGGAGGAGCGCGTTCCGCTCGGCCACCTCCCGGGTTCGGGCCTCCACTTTCTGTTCCAGGGTCTGGTTGAGGTGCTCCACCTCCAGCACGGTGAGCCCCTGGCGGAGGAGCACCAGGAGGGCGAGGACCCCGAGCAGACCCAGGGCGAAGGGCTCGATCTGGGGGTCCCCGGAGAGGACATGGGCCAGGAACCCCACGATGGCCAACGCGGCCGGCGCGTAGGGCAGGAGATCCAGCCACCGGCGGGGGGGGTGCTCCGTCCCGGAGGCCAGAGGTCGCTCCGCCGCCACGAGCACTCCGAGGAAGGCGAGGAGCCCCACAAAGCGGGCGGGATGATCCAGGGGGTAGCTCCGGTGGAAGCTGGCGGAGAGGCTCCAGGGGAAGACGATGGCCAGGCAGGCGAGGGCGCCGGCCAGGGCGGGCAGGGGGCCCTGGAGATGCCCTTGGCGGAGGAGGAGGTGCAGCGCCATGCCGAGGGCGCCGGCGGTCAAGGCGAAGAGCACCTGGCTGGAGTAGGCGAAGGCGAGCGGGACTGCGGAGGCCTCCAGGAACGGGCGGAGCAGGCCCACCCAGAGCAGGAGGTAGAAGGCCGTGGCGAAGATGAGCCCATCCAGGATCCGGGGGAGGGTCTGATCCCGGGGGCCCGACCGGTGGCCCAGGTCCATGATCACCCCCAGCAGGAGGCCCAGGGCGAGGTTCCAGAGGAGGGCATCCCGCAGGGGGTGCACCGCCAGATTGGCCCCGTGGGCCCAGAGGCGCTGGAGCAGGCCCAGCCGGTACACCAAGGAGAGGGCACCGAAGGCGGCGAAGAGGAGGCCGAGGGCGCGGGTCCCCGATTCGCGGGCCCGCCGGACCCCGGCCCAGGTGGTGGCCACCGCCAGGACCATGCCCAGGATCTGGATGCCCAGGGCCCGGGCCCCGCTGGGAAGCGGGGCGAGGAAGAGGAGGCCACCCGTGACCCCGAGGATGGGGGGAAGCGCGCGCTCCAGGGCGGTGGGGGCAGACATGCCCCAGGGTATCGGGGATGCGGGGGACCCCGGGAGTCCGGACGGGGGATCAGGTCCGGTTGAAGCGGGCGGCCATGACGAGGAGCGTCTGGGTCGAGGCCACTCCCGGAAGTCGCGCCACCTCGTCCCGCAGGCGGTTGATCTCCTCCAGGGTCGGGGCCTCCAACTGGAGCACGAGGTCGATGTCTCCGCTCACGCTGTCGGCCACCCGGACCTCGGGGAATCCTTCCAGGGCGCGCACCGCCCGTTCGTGGCTGGCGCCGGTGCCCTTCACCAGGAGATAGGCGCGCACGCCCGGCCGCTGGGGCTGCCCCAGGCGGAGGGTGTAGCCGAGGATGACCCCCTCCCGCTCGAGGCGTTTCAGGCGTTCCTGGACCGCGCTGCGGGACAGGCCCACCCGGGCAGCGAGGGCCACCTGGGTGAGGCGGGCATCCGCGCCCAGCTCCTCCAGCAGCCGATGATCGAGATCGTCCAGTTCCGCCTTGGCCATGCCTGATTCTGGCAGTGTGCCGGGGATCCGGCATCCTGCCGGATCAACCCCGGCCGATCCCGGCGCGAAGATCCCAGGAAGGAGATCCCATGTCGATCCGCGTCCTGGCCCTGGTGCCCGCTCTCACCCTCTCCCTGTCGGCTCAAGCCCCCACGCCGGCCCAACGCCAGGCGGTGGTGGCCTCCCTGGCCCGGGAGCTCAAGGCCCGGTATGTGTTCCCCGAAGTGGCCGAGAAGACGGGGCTCGCCCTCATGGCCCGGGAGGCCCAGGGCGCGTACGCCCAGGCCGATTCCCCTCAGGCCTTCGCGGAGGCCCTGTCCCGGGACCTTCGCGACCTGGGGAAGGACGGTCATTTCGGCGTCCGCTACGATCCTGCGTTCAAGCCCATGAGCGAGGATGAGGACCAGGCACCCACCCCGGAGGAGGTGGAGCGTCTGCGGAAGTCGGTGCTGCAGCGGGGGTTCGGCCTGGCCAAGGTGGAGATCCTCCCCGGCAACGTGGGGTATGTCGATGTGCGCGCCTTCGGTCCCACCGCGTTCGTGGGCGAGGCCTATTCGGCGGCGATGAAGCTGCTGTCGGGTACCGAGACCCTGATCCTCGACCTCCGCCAGAATGGCGGTGGCGACCCGGAGAGCGTGGCCTACCTGATGAGCCACTTCTTCCCCGAGGGGGACACCCGCCATGTCAATTCGATCTACAACCGGCCCCGGAACACCACGCGGCAATTCTGGACCGTGGCCACGGCCTCCCCGCGCTACACCAAGCCGGTCTACGTGCTGACCTCCTCCCGCACCTTCTCCGGCGGCGAGGAGTGCGCCTACGACTTCCAGACCCAGAAGCGGGGCACCCTGGTGGGCGAGACCACCGGCGGTGGGGCCAACCCCGGCGGGGCGGTGCTCCTGGGGCACGGCTACAACGCCTTCATCCCCACGGGGCGGGCGGTGAATCCGGTGACGGGCACGAACTGGGAGCATGTGGGGGTGAAGCCCGAGGTGGCCGTCCCCGCCGCGGAGGCGCTGAAGACCGCCTACGTGAGCGCGCTCAAGGCCCTCCTCCAGAAGGAGACGGAGCCCTTCACCCGGAAGCGGCTGGAAGCGGCCCTGGCGAAGGCTGAGCGCGGGGAGGGGGAGACCCCCGTCTATTCCCGCCGCTGAGGAGCCGGGTCGCGGGGCAGCCGGTCCCGCAGCCAGGCGCTGGCCGCCTGGAGCGGGGCCGGCTCCAGTCCATGCCCGCCGGCGTAGGGTTCGAAGGTCACCATGGCCCCGTGGCTACGGAGCAGTTCCACCGCGGCTTTGCCCCGCCCGAAGGGCATCACGGGATCGTCCTTCCCCTGGGCCACTAAGATGGGGAGGCCCTGGAGTTTCGGGAAATCCGCAGCTTGAAGCACGCCGGCCGGATCGCCGGCCCCGAAGCAGATCAGCCCCGCGAACTCCGAACGGGCCCGGGCTCCCAGGAGGTAGGCGAGTGCGCCACCCTCGGAATGCCCGAACAGGTAGACCGGGCCGAGGGCATATCGCTGGCGGAGGGATCGGAGGGTGGTGAGGATGAACTCCACCACCCAGGCATCGGTGGCAGCCAGGATCTTCGGGTCGGGGGAGCTGTGGAACCAGCGCGTTCCCCCGCCCTGAGGGTAGGGCGCCTGGGGTACCGCGAGGATGACCTGCCCTTTCCCGAAAACCTCGTGCAGGGGCAGGAGGGCATCGGGCCCTCCGCCCCGACCGTGCAGGGCGAGGACCAAGGGGTAGCTTCGGCGGGGATCGTACCCCTCGGGCAACCGAACCCGCAGGGGCAGGAGCACCCGCCCCTCCACCCAGAGGTCCTGGGCGAGCACCGGGGTCACCCCCAGGAGGAGCGGGAGGAGGAGGGCCGAGCGGAGGGACATGGGCCCAGGTTGGCGGGTCTCCCCCGGGGCGCAACCGGAACCGGGGCGGGGCGAGGGGTTGGCAGGGTGGATCCACCCCAGGGCCGGCCGTGCCACCCCACGCGCCTTGATTCGCGGGCGCACCGGCCCATGCTCGCGGACATGGTCCCCCTGATCTGCCTCCCAACCGCCCATCTCCAGGCCTCCGGCCCTGCGGCTCCGAGTCCCGGCGTGGCCCAGGTGGCTGCGGCGGAGCGGGCCTTCGCCGCCCGGGCCGCGACCGAGGGAACACCTGCGGCATTCCTGGCCTTCCTGGCGGAGGATGCCCGCGTCTTCACCCCCAAGGCCACCCTCGCCCGGGCCCACTACCAGGGCGAGCTCGCCCGGGACCGGAGTCGATTGGCCTGGTATCCCAGCTACGTGGAGCTGGCGGGTTCCGGGGACTTCGCCCTCAGCACGGGGCCCTGGTCCTGGACCGCGGAGGGCGCGGCCTCGCCGGTGGTGCACGGCCACTTTCTGAGCCTCTGGGTGCTCCGGGAAGGACGTTGGCAGGTGCTGTTGGATGTGGGAGCCCCCCATGCCCTCCAGGGGGAGGAACCGTTTTCCGGGAAGGTGGTGGGGGCCCAGGTGGATCCTCATGGGGGCGCATCCCTGCTCGCCGCCTGGTCGGCCTTCGATGGTGTTGCCGCGAAGGATCTCCCCGGGGCCTTCGAGGCCCATGCGGCCCCGGATCTCCGCTGGTACCGCCGAGGTCATGTGCCGACCCCGGGCCTGCGTCCACTCCTGGCCCCGGGAGCCGCGGCCTGGGAGGAGGGCGGCCGGCACATCGCCGCCTCCCAGGACCTGGCTGTGCGCTGGGGGGAGCGGGTGCGGGGACAGGCCCGGGCCAGCACCGTGCAGGTCTGGCGGCGCTCCCCGAAAGGCTGGGCGCTGGCCATGGATGTGGAATTGCCTTTGCCCAGCGGGAAAGCCTGAGGTGGGTCCCCGAACCGCGCGCTAGGCTTGGGGCATGGTCCCGAACCTCCGAGCCGCGCTGCGATCCGCCCGCTTCGATGCCGGGGAGTGGGCGGGTTCACTGGGCGACCTGGGGACCTTCCTCCCCTTGCTGCTGGGCATGTCCCGCCAGAACGGCCTCGATTTCGGGGTGGCCCTGCTGTTCGCGGGCCTGTTGAACCTGGCCACGGGGGTCCTGTTCCGCATCCCCATGGCCGTCCAGCCCATGAAGGCCATCGCCGCGGTGGCCCTCACCCAGGGACTGACCGTGCCCCAGATCCTGGCGGCCGGAATGGCGGTGAGTGCCGTGGTGCTGGTCGCGGGGGTGACGGGCCTCGTGGGCCGGCTCGCGAAGCTGGTGCCTGGGGATGTGGTGCGCGGGCTCCAGTTGGCCCTGGGCTTCCAGTTGGCCATCAAGGGGATGGAGCTCGGATGGAACTCCGGGGCGGATCGCTGGTGGCTCGGGCTTCCGGCCCTGCTCCTGGGGTGGTGGATGCTGCGGCGGGAGCGGACCCCGGTGGCCCTGATCTATTTCGGAGCCGGCCTGGCCATCACGCTGTGGCGGAGCCCCCAGGCCTGGTCAGGACTGCACTTCGGGCTCCACCTCCCGCGGCTCATCCCCATCAGTGCCGGAGACTGGGGAGTGGCCTTCTGGAAGGCTGCGGTGCCCCAGGTGCCCGTGACCCTGCTCAACTCGGTGGTGGCCGTCTGCGCCCTGTCCCGCGATCTCTTTCCGGACCATGCCCCCTCGGAACGGAAGGTGGCCGTTTCGGTGGGACTCATGAACCTGCTCACCGGATGGTTCGGCGGGATGCCCATGTGCCACGGCGCCGGGGGCCTGGCCGGTCAGGCCCGCTTCGGAGCCCGGACCCAGGGCGCGATCCTCATTCTGGGTGCGGGGAAATTCCTGCTCGCCCTGGCCTTCGGGGCCTCCCTCATGGGATTGGCCCAGGCCTTCCCCGCCGCCCTGCTGGGGGTGATGCTGCTCTTCTCGGGGCTGGCCCTGGCGGAGAGCGGCCGGAAGGCGGACCAGCCGGGCTTGCTCCTGCTCACGGCGGCGACCGCCATGGCCTTGGGATTCCTGCCCGGGGTGCTGGTGGGGAGCGGGGCGGCCGCGGTGGGGAGCCGGGGTCGTTCAGCGGCCTAGGCCAGCACGTCCAGGTTCTGCCCGAGGCCTTCCGCGAGGGCCTGCCGATCCTGGGCGGCGCGGGCCCGTTCGGGGCGGGCGCGATCCTGCCCTGACGCGGGGCGCGCCTCCGCCCGGGCCGCGGTCTGGCCGGTTGGGCGCAGGGGGCTGAGGGCTTCCACGGGGTTCGTCATCTCCTCCAGCATGACCGGACGTCGGTTGCTCCCGCCACCTGAGCCTCGCCGGGCGGGGGTCACAGGTGCCGGTCGGGACTTCATCGGGTGGGGCCCCGCTCCGATGAGGGCTCCAGATGACTCCCGCCCGTGCCTCCGCCTCCCGCAGCCTGGCCGCGCGCCTGCGTCGGGCCCTGGGCCTGATGGCCGTGTTCATGTCGCTGGCGAGCCTCGGCCTCCTGTTCATGGCCCACCGTGGGGCGGAGGAGGCCCGGGCGCTCTACACGGAGCGGGTGCTGCCCCTCATCCGGATGGAGCAGGTGGCGGAGGCCTTCGCCGTGCGCATGACCGTGGTGCTCCGGGAGGTCCGCTCGGGGCGGGCCACCCCGGCGGAGGGTCAGGCCCGCCTGCGCCGCGCGCGGGAGCTGGGGGACCGGGCCTGGATGGAACCCCCCGGGGGGGATGCGGCCACCGCGGAGGTGGCCCGAAGGTTGGCCGGCTTGCGGGCCCGCTCGTTCGAACTGGAACGGATGCTCGCCTTGGGCGTGTCCGGGGAGCTCGGGACCTATGGCGATTCCCAATGGCTGCCGGAAGTGGCGAGCTTCATGGAGGCCCTGGAGCCCCTTCGGGTGTTGCAGCGGGCGGCGGCGGATGCCGCCATCCTGGATCTCGAGGCCCAGAGCCGGCGGTTCACCTGGGTGGGCGCGGGGCTCCTGGTCCTGGCGCTCGTGTCCGCCTGGAGTTCCGCCCACGTGCTGGCGCGCCGCCTCACGGAGGGGGCCGAAGGCCTCATGAACCGCCTGGAGGGCATGGCCGGGGGCGACCTGGAACCCCGCCCCCTCCCCCTGGGCTCGGATGAGTGGGCCCTGGCGGCCCGGAGCCTGGAGTCCCTCGCGGCCCGCATGAAGGCGCTGCTGGCGGCCCAAGAGGCGGAGCAGGCCCTCCAGAATGCGCTGCTCGACGGCGCCCAGGCCGCGGTCATCAGCCTGGATGCCCAGGGGATCGTGAACCGCTTCAACCGGCAGGCGGAGGTGCTGCTGGGCTATCGGGCCGAGGAGGTGGTGGGGAAGGCCACACCCCTCCTGTGGCGAGTGGCGGAGGAGCTTGAGGCCCTGGCCGCTCCCCTGCGTGATCTGCTGCAGCGCCCCGAGCTCACGGGCCTGGAGGCCCTGCAGACCTTCACCGAGGGCGAAGGCACCGTCTCGGAGTGCACCTACCGGCACCGGGATGGCACCCTCATCCCCGTGGCCCTCGGCCGCAGCCGCGTGCAGACCCCGGATGGTCGGGTGCTCGGCACCATGGGCGTGGCCATGGACTTGCGTCCGTTGAAGAGCCTGGAGTCCGAGCTCCGGGCCAGCGAGGTCAAGTACCGGCAACTGGTGGCCCGCATCCCGGGCGTGGTGGTGCAACTCCGGGTCTCCCCGGAGGGCGCCGTGGGCATCCCCTTCGCCGGCACTGGGTTCCAGCACCTGCTGGGCTGCACGCCGGAGGCTCTGGTGGAGGATCCCGAGGTCCTCCTCGGCCGAATGCCCGAGGAGGATCGGGCCCTCTTCCTGCATCTGGCCTCCGAGGCCCGCCGGACCGCCAGCCCCTTCCAGTGGGATGGCCGCCTGGGCCTGGAGTCCGGGGGCGTCCGCTGGGTGCGGTGCCGGGCCACCGCCGAAGTGCTGCCCGAAGGGGACACCCTCTGGGATGCGCTCCTGGAGGATCAGACGGAGCTGCTGCAGGCGGAGCGGGCCCTGGCCCACAGCGAGGAGCGCTGGCAGCTGGCCCTGGAGGCCAACCGGGATGGCATCTGGGACCTGGATCCCGTGGCGGGCCAGGTCTGGTACAGCCCGCGGTGGAAGGAGATCCTGGGCTTCGCGGACGAGGAGCTGCCCAACCTCCCCGCCTCCTTCGAGGAGCGCATCCATCCGGAGGACGTGGGGGAGGTGCGGGAGCGCCTCCGCACCTTCCTCCAGGGGGGCACCGGAACCTACACGGCCACCTTCCGCATGCGGCACCGGGAGGGCACCTGGCGCTGGATCCTCAGCCGGGGCTCCGCCGTGCGGGATGCGAAGGGCCAGGTCATCCGCGCCGTGGGCTCGCACGCCGACATCACGGAGCAGCGCCAGGTGGAGCAGACCCTCCGGGAGAGCGAAGCCCGGGCCCAGGCGGCCTCCCGGGCGAAGAGCAGCTTCCTGGCCAACATGAGCCACGAGCTGCGCACCCCCCTCAGTGCCATCCTCGGCTACGCCCGCCTCCTGGCGCGGGAGGAACATCACTCCACCGAGGAACGGGCCCAGCTGCACCACATCCTCGAAGCGGGCGAGCACCTCCTGGCCCTCATCAACGATGTGCTGAGCCTCTCCAAGATCGAGGCGGGCCGCCTGGAGCTGAAGGCGGCCGCCTGCGCGCCCGGGAACCTGTTCACCCTGCTGGAGGGCCTCTTCAACCTCTCCATGCAGGCCAAGGGGCTGCGCTTCCGGGTGGAGGCCTCGGGCTTCCCCGCCCAGGTGCTGGCCGACGAGCCCAAGCTCCGGCAGGTGCTGGTCAACCTGCTGGGCAACGCCCTGAAGTTCACGGAGGTGGGGGAGGTCAGCCTCGTCGCCCGGTGGAGCGTGGGGCGGGCCTGGTTCACGGTGCGCGACACGGGCCCCGGCATCGCCCCCGAGGATCAGGCCCAGATCTTCCAGGCCTTCAGCCAGACGGAACGGGGCGCCGCGGCGGGGGGTACGGGCCTGGGCCTGCACCTGAGCCAGGCCCTGGTGCGCCTCATGGGCGGCGAGATCCAGATGCTGAGCACCGTGGGGGAGGGCAGCCGCTTCACCTTCGAGCTGCCCTTGCCGGAGGTGGAAGCCATGGGCGAGGCGCGGCCCGAGCCGGGTCTCGTCACGGGGCTGGTGGATCCTGCCCTGGCGCCGCTGGTGCTGGTGGTGGATGACCGCCTGGAGAACCGGGACATCCTGAACCGCCTGCTCACCCGGGTGGGCCTGCGGGTGCGGTTGGCTGAGGATGGCGCCCAGGCGCTGGCCCGCTGGGCCATCGACCGACCGGACCTGGTGCTCATGGACCTGCGCATGCCCAACATGGATGGCTTCGGGGCCACCCAGGCCATCCGGGGGCAGGAGGCGGCCAAGGGCCTCCCCCGCACCCCCGTGCTCGCCATCAGCGCCAGCGTGTACGACGTGAGCCTGGAGGAACTGAAGATCCATGGCTTCGACGAATTCCTGGTGAAGCCCATCGAGGAGCCCAAGCTCTTCGCCGCGCTGGAGGCCTTCCTGGGCATCCGCTTCACCCGCCGGGCCAGCACCTCCTCGCCGGCGTTGGACCCCCAGGAGCTGGCGCGGCTGCCCGAGGTGCCCCGCGAGTGGCGTCAGGCCTTCCGCGCCCAGGTGGTGGTGGGGGATCTGGAGTCCGCCGCCGCCCTGCTGGAGACCCTGGCGGACCGCCCCCTCGCCGCGGCCCTCCTGGAGCGCCTCAAGGCCTACCAAGTGCAGGAACTCCTCGCCGTGCTCGATTAGGATCCCCCCATGCTCGTACCCCCCGCCGACCTCCTCCTCGTGGATGACAACCCCACCAACCTGGACCTCCTGGCCCGGGTGCTGCGGCGGGAGAAGCACCGGGTGCGCACGGTGCCCAGCGGCCGCCTGGCCCTGGAAGCGGCCCGCCTGCAGCCGCCGGAGCTGGTGCTGCTCGACATCGCCATGCCGGAGATGGATGGCTACCAGACCGCCGAGGCCTTCCGTGCGGATCCCTTCCTGGCCCGCATCCCCATCCTGTTCGTGAGCGCGCTGGACGATCCCCTCGACAAGGTGCGGGCCTTCCAGGTGGGCGGCCGCGACTACGTGACCAAGCCCTTCAACGACGAGGAGGTGCTGGCCCGCGTGGAGCACCACGTGAACCTGGGCCGCCTGCAGAAGGAGCTGGAGCGGCAGAACCAGGACCTGCAGGACGCGAACCTCAAGCTCAAGGAGGTGCAGACCCTCAAGGCGAACTTCACCGCCATGCTGCTGCACGACCTCCGCAGCCCCCTCACCGTGGTGGGCCTCCTGGTGGACACCCTCACGGAGGGGTTGCCCCCGGCCCCCAACATGGTGAGCCAGGCGGGCCACAGCTTCGACCGGGTCCGCCACCTCCTGGACGAGATGCTGGAGCTGCACCGCTCGGAGCAGGGCGTGCTGCCCCTGGACGCCCACCCCTTCGAACCCACGCCCTGGCTGGTGCAGCTGGCGGAGCTGTGGGCCGCCCGGGGGGCCCGCGATGGCCTCACCTTCCAATCGGACATCCCGGGGAACCTGCCGCAGGTGACCGGCGATCGCCACCAGCTCGACCGGGTGCTGCAGAACCTCCTGGACAACGCCTTCAAGTTCACGCCCCGGGGCGGGGCCGTGAAGCTGGAAGCGGGCGTCGAGTTCGGCGCCGGCGTGGAGGCGGGGCTCCGCTTCCTGCGGGTCGCTGTGATCGATACGGGGCGGGGCATCTCCGCCGAGCACCTGCCGTTCGTCTTCGATCCCTTCCGCCAGGCGGAGCGCACGGATTCCCACCAGGGCTTCGGCCTGGGCCTCGCCATCGTGCAGCGCCTGGTGGCCGCGCACCACGGCCAGATCCGCGCCCAGAGCCAGCCGGGCTTCGGCTCCAGCTTCACGGTGCGCATCCCCTGCTGAGGTCTAGCCCAGCAGCTCCGCCACCTTGGCCAGCAGGGCATCCCGGGTGAAGGGCTTCTGCAGGAAGCGGCGGCTCTCCGTGGGGCCCAGCTCCTGCTCCGTGTAGCCGCTCATGTACAGCACCACGGATTCGGGTCGCAGGGCCCTGAAGCGCGCGCCCAGCTCCTTGCCGCTCAGGTGGGGCATCACCATGTCCGTGAGCAGCAGGTGGATGGTCTCCGGATGGGAATCCAGGAGATCCAGGGCCTCCAGGGGATGGGAGGCCTGGAGCACCGTGTGGCCCGCCCGCTGGAGGATGCGCACCACGGCCTCCCGCACGGCGGCCTCATCCTCCACCACGAGGATGGTGCAGGCCTTGGGCGCGGTGGTGGGTGGGGCGGGGAACTCCGGCAGGGGCTGGGTCACCAGGGCGGCGGGGAAGCGCACGGTGAAGCGGCTGCCCTGGCCGGGCGCGCTCTCCACGGCGATGGTGCCGCCGCTCTGCTGGACAATGCCATAGACCGTGGCGAGGCCGAGACCGGTGCCCTCGCCCAGGGGCTTGGTGGTGAAGAAGGGCTCGAAGAGGTGGGAGAGCACGTTCTCATCCATGCCCTGCCCGTTGTCGCGGACTTCCAGCTCGACGTACGACTTGCCCTCGAGCTTCACCTTGCGGGTGGCCAGGCGCAGGATGCCATCCCGGGCCATGGCGTCCCGCGCATTGAGGGCCAGGTTGAGGATCACCTGCTCCAGCTGCGCGGGATCCGCCTCCACGAAGCCGGCGCCGGGTTCGAGGCTCAGCTCCAGGTGCACCTGCTCCCCCAGCACGGGGCCCAACATTTCCGCCATGCCATGCACCACGGCGGTGAGGTCGAGCACCTCCGTCTGGAGCACCTGGCGGCGGCTGAAGGCCAGCAGCTGGCGGGTGAGGCCCGCGGCGCGCAGGGCCGTGGCCTTGAGCTGGGTGAGGCTGCCCTCGGGGCTGCCCCCTTCCGCGGCCTGGGCCTGGGCCAGCTCGGAGTAGCCCAGGATGGCGGTGAGGAGGTTGTTGAAGTCGTGGGCCACGCCGCCCGCCAGCCGGCCCAGGGCCTCCAGCTTCTGCGTCTTGCGCATGCGCTCATGGGCCTCGGCCAGTTCCGCCGTGCGGGCCTCCACGCGGGCTTCGAGCTCCACCTTGCTCTGGCGCAGCTCCTCCTCCAGGCGCTTGCGCACCAGGAAGTCGGGGATCTCCACATCGCCCGGGAGGCTGACGCCCGCCAATCCGGCGTAGTCCCGCAGGCGGGCCTCCATGCGATCGGGGGGTGCCATGACGAAGCGGCAGCTGGCGTCGCCTTTGGCCCGGCAGAAGAGCTCCACGGAGACCAGGGGCACGCCGAAGCTCTCCTGGCACCACCCGCTGCTGTAGCCGGAGTTCATGATGCAGGCGGGGCCGTGGCGGTGGCGGCCGGCGTCCAGCCAGGCCTGGGCTTCGAAGCTGGCGGGGTGATCGTAGTGGAGGAAGAAGTCCGAGTCCGGGGAGGGATGGCTGTCGGGGTGCACCTCCACCAGGGCCCAGCCCGCGTGGGCGAAGTGCACGGGGCCCGCGCTCAGCTTGGCGATGGGGTCCTGCAGGCCGAGCTTCGCGTGGAAGGCCCGGGCATCGGAGCGGCCCATGGCGTGGGCGAGGTCGAAGAGGAGGTTGCGGGCGAAGGCATCCGCCTCCGCCTCCCGCCCGGGGCCGTAGAGCTCGCCCACGAGGTTGAAGAACTCCACCGAGAGGGAGGCCGCCCGCACCAGGAGGTAGCGCTGGCCGCCGATCTCCAGATGCCCTTCCTCCGGGCGGGCGGTCATGGAAGCGAAATAGCCCGAGACCACCTCCTCCGCCTTCAGGAAGAGGGGCGCCATCGCATCGGGGACCCGGACCGTCCGGGGGCGGGGTGTGGCCATGAATGCCCATCGTGCCACAGGGGCGGGACCTGCGGCGGGTTGTCCGAGGGGAGGATTCACCCCGCCAGGTCCAGGGAGGCTCCGATCGGCCCCCCCTGCCGCTTCCGGGCGAGGTCCTGGCTGGCCTGGGCGGCCATGCGGGCCGCAGCCGCGGCCACGGACCGGTCCTGGCCGCTGGGGTCCGCCGGCGCGGCCGCGGCGGCCTGGATCTGGCGGGCCTTGGCCAGGGTGGCGGCGGGGTTGTTCGGCACCGGGCTGGTGTCGATGCTCACCTCGCCCCCGGTGGCATAGAGCTTCCCGTCGGGCCCCCGGGTGGTGGTGAAGGTGGCGCCCCCCCGGGCCAGCCCCCCGGCGGCGGCCAGGTGGGCCTGCTCATGGGCCCGGACCTCGCGGTCCCGGGCCCGGAGCTTGTCCACCTGGGCCTGCTGTTCCGCCGTGAGGGCGCCCGGCCGCTTCCCCGGCGTGGGGGCCAGGGGGGCGGGGCTCAGGGCAGAGAGGGCATCCATCCCATCCATCCTGGGCCGGAATCAGGCCAGCGCCAGCCGGACCTGGCGACCCTGCTCGCCGAACCACAGGGCGTTCGCATCCTGAACGGCACCCGGGGGTGCGGCCCCGGGCCCCAGGATGCAGCGGTGAAGGCGCCCCCCCGGTTGGGCGGTGGGGTGCACGTAGCAACCGGGGATCCGGCCCTCATCCAGGGGGGCCAGGGCCGCAGCGGCGGCGATGAGCTGATCGGGGGTACCCACCTCGCGCCAGGGGAAGGGTTCCACCACCAGGGCCCGGTGCTCCCGGAGGCGGGGCAGGAGGTCCCGCACCTCGCTGGGGCCCTCGGGCAGGAGATCCAGGGCCTCGGGGCTCCAGGCGGCGGCCCCGGTGAAGTGGAAGGGCCCCCGGGGGCCGGAAGGTGTGCCCAGGGGCAGGATGCGGCCGGCTTCATCGGTGAAGACCGGGTTCCAGGCTCCGCCCGGGTGGGGCACCAGCAGCCAGGTGAGGGGGGCGCCGCCGGACCGGTGCGCGGCGCGAAGCTCGGCCCAGGGGACCTCCCCCAAGGCGTCGGCGTTCCACACGAGGAGGGTCTCCCGCACCCGGCCCCGGGCATGGAGGAGCCCCCCGGCGGACCCCAGGAGCCGGGGCTCCTCGCAGACCTCCAAGCCCTCGGCCGCGGCCCGGAGCCGCTCCGGATGGAGGTGGGCGTTGCAGGCGAGGCGGGTGAACCCGGCCTTCCGGAGCCCCTCGGCGCTCCACTGCAGGAGGCTGCGGCCGGCCAGGGGCCAGGCGGGCTTGGGGAGGAGGTCGCTCAGCTGCCCCATGCGGGTGCCGAGCCCCGCGGCCAGGATGAAGCCCTCCAGCTCAGTCGCCATGGGGGATGGGCTTCAGGAGGAACTGGGCCGGCGCGAAGCCCCGCATGGCCAGCACCCGGATGCGCCACCCATCGATGCGCAGCTCGTCGCCCACCCGCAGGATGCGACCGAGCTGCTCCTGGAAGTAGCCCCCCAGGGAGACGCTGCCCTCGGCCACCTCGAGGTTCAGCTTCAGGTGGTCCTCCAGCTGCTCCAGGGTGACGGTGCCCTGGGCCACCCAGCCACCGCCCCGGGTGCGCCGGAGCTGGATGGCCTCGCGGTCGAACTCGTCCTGGATCTCACCCACCAGCTCCTCGAGGACATCCTCCAGGGTGACGAGGCCATCCACCCCGCCGTGCTCGTTCACCACCAGGGCCACGTGCTGCTTCTGCTGCTGGAACTCGAGCATGAGCCCCTGGATGGGCTTCATCTCCGGCACGTAGAAGGCGGGCCGGGCGAAGTCGCGCAGATCCACCTGCTGGCCGCCCCGCAGGGCCCAGAGCAGTTCCTTGAGGTGCACCACCCCGAGCACATGGTCCAGGTCGCCCGCCACCAGGGGGATGCGGGTGTGAGGGGTCTGGCGCACCCGCTCCAGGTTGGCCTCCAGGGGCTCCGACACCTCGAAGGTGACCACCAGGTTCCGGGGCACGGCGATCTCCTTCACCGTGCGCTTGCTGAAGTCGAAGAGGTTCTCGATGAGCTCCTTGCGGTCGAGGCTCAGCTTGCCCTGGGCCTGGCTCTGCTCCAGGAGCTTCTGGAACTCCGCCTCGCTGGGCAGGGTCTCGGCGCCGTGGGGCTCCTCCGGCGGCAGCCCCATGAGGCGCTCGACCCCGCGGCCCAGGCGGGTGAGGGCCCAGGTGAAGGGGTAGGAGATGCGGGACCAGAACAGCAGGGGGGCCGCCGTGCGCAGGGCCCACTCGGTGGCGCTGCGGATGGCCACGCCCCGGGGCACCAGTTCCGTGAGCACCACGTGGAAGGTGGTCATCACGAGCAGCACGGCGCCCGTGGCCAGGGGGCCCGCGAAGCGGGCCGGCACGAAGGTGAGGTGCTGCTTCAGGAAGTGGGCGGCGGGCTCCTCGGCCACGGCCCCGAAGGCGATGGCGCACACGGTGATGCCCATGAGGAGGCCCGACAGGTGCCGGCTCAGTTCCTTCTGGATGCCGAGGGCCAGGCGGGCCCGGGAATCCTCGCCCAGCAGGGCCTCCAGCTGGGTGGGACGCACCCGCACCACGGCGAACTCCGCCAGCACGAAGAAGGCGGAGAGGGCGAGCAGGAGGAGGGAGATCGTGAGGGGCAGCATGGGGCTGGGTGGGCCGCGGGGGCTCAGCCCCGGGCCAGATCGGCACCCTTGCGGAGCTTCTCCGAGGCTTCCTCGAGGAGGGCCGCCAGGTTGCCCAGGCGGTCGCCGCGGTCGGCCAGCTGGCCCTGGAGCTCCTGGCCTTCCCGCTGGGCCAGGGCCAGATCGCCCATCACCCGCTGGAGCTCGGATTCCTTCGCATCCAGGCCCTGGAGCAGTTCCATGCGCTCCTGTTCCCGGGCGTGCTCACTGTCCTCCAGCCGCTGCTGGAGGTCGTTGCGCTGCGCGCTGATGGAGAAGATCTCGTTGCCCATCTTCTCCAGGTTCTCGGCCTTCACGGCCAGCTCGGCCTGGGCACTTGCGACCAGGGCCTTGGCCTCGGAGGCCTCCGCCTCCGCACGGGCCAGGGCGGCCTCCGCTTCCTGGATGCGGGCCTGGAGCTGGGCCATCTGCATGCCCTGGCCCTTCATGGTGGCCTCGAGGCCGGCGGCCTCCTGGCGGGCGGTGCCCAGGTCGGCCGCGAGGGTCTTCTGGGCGGCTTCCAGCTCCTGATTGCGGGCGGTGAGATCGCCCATGGCCGCGGCCATGGCCTGCACCTCCACGGTGGCCTTCTCCAGCTCCCCGCTTCGCGCGGCCAATTCCCGCTCCACGGAGGGGAGCCGCTGGAGCATCTCCTCCATGGCCCCCAGGCGGGCCTCAGCCGCCTGGGCCCGGTCGCGCCACTCCCGCAGCTCCCGCAGGGCGCTCTCGGCCTGGGCCTTGAAGGGTTCCAGCTCCAGCACCTGACCCTGCCAGCGGTCGCGATCCTTGAGGGCTTCGATGGTGCGCTGGGCCTTGTCGGCCACCTGCTTGCTCAGGTCCTCGATCTGGTGGAGGTGATCCTGCTTCTCCTCCAGGGCCGCCTTGAGCTGGGTGCGCAGGGCGTCCTCGTCCCCGCTGCGGCTCTCCAGGCTGCGGGCCTGGGCTTCGGCCTCCGCGAGCTTGGCCTTGAGCTGAGCGGCCTCGGCCTGCTGGCGCTCCAGGGCCTCGAGGTTCACGGTCACGCTCTCCTTGTCCCGCTGGAGGTGCTGGACCTCCGCCTGGAGGCGGGCGATGGTGTCGTCCTTCCCCTTCAGCTCCGCCTCAAGGCCGCGCATCTTCTCGTGGAGCCCATCCATCTGGAGCTGGAGCAGGTCGGAGGTGGCGGTGCGGGGCGGCGCGGTGGAGACGGGGCTCAGCGACCCGATGTGGTGGGTGGCCAGGGGGCTCGGAATCGGCTCCGGGGCGGGCGCCACGGGTTCCTTGGGCGGCGTGAGCCCGGAATCCGAGAAGAGCGCATCCACCTCCAGGTCCTTGAGCTCATCGAGGAAGTCGGCCCCATCCGCCAGATCGCCCAGGGGGTTGTTGGGGTCCACAGGGCGGGGGGGCACCAGGCCCCCGAGGGATGCCGCGAGCGCGCTGGGTGCGATGGGCTTGTGGAGGTAGAGGTCGGCCCGGCCCTTCAGGCTCTGGTGCCGCTTGTACTCATCCTCGGTGGCCTTGGAGCTGATGAGGGCGATCTTCACATCCTTGAGGGCGGTGTTCTTGCGGATGGTGGAGCAGAGCCCATAGCCCCGGTTCTCCCCCACCTCCACGGCGATGAGCGTGGCGGCGAACTGCCCGGATTCCAGGCGTTCCACCACCCCATCCACGGTGGAAATGACCTCCACGTCGTAGGCCGATTCCAGGGTCACCCGCTGTTCCTGGAGGAAGGCCCGGTCGGAATCCACAATGAGGAGGCGCTGGCCCATGAGAGTGTCCTTGGTACAGGTCGATCAGTTTATCGGAAATGACCACGCGGGACGTGAAAAGCCCCGCATGGGCGGGGCTTACCACGGATAACGGGTGGGGCTTGCCTACCGGGGCGGGATCGCCACCGTGAGGCGCTGCTCACCCCGGGGCGGGGCCAGCACGAGCAGGAGGGGCTTGGTGCCGGCCTTCTTCACGGCCGCGTTGAACTCCGCCAGGGAGCCCACGGGGGTGGTGCCCACGTTCTGGATCACCAGGCCGGGCTGGAGGCCCCGCTCGGCGGCCAGGGAGCGGGGATCCACCTTCGTGATCACCACGCCCTTGCGGTCCTCGCCCAGCTGGTAGAGGGCCCGGTTGGCGGGGGTGACGGGCTCCACCTTGAAGCCGTGGGACTTCAGGAGGTCCAGGGACTCCCCGGCCTCGGGCTTGGCCTCGGAACCTCCCTCATCCTCCTCCTCGCCGCCCTGGCCCTTGGGGGTGAGGTTCTTGCGGTCCGCCAGGGTGACCGACAGGTTGAGGGCCTTGCCGTTGCGGAGCACCGCGAGCTTCACCGCATCCCCCGCCCGGCGGGCGCTGATCTGGGCGATGAGGTCCTCGGGGCTCTTCACGGGGTTGCCGTCCACGGCCGTGATCACGTCGAAACGCTGGATCCCCGCCTTCTCCGCGGGGAGGCCCTTCGTCACGTCGCCCACGACCACGCCTTCCTTGGCGCCCAGGGCCTCCTGGAACTCCTTGTTCAGCTCCTGGGGAGCCACACCCAGGGCCCCGCGGCTCACCGGGCGGCCCGTCTTCAGGTCACCCAGGATGCGCTTCACGCTGTCCACGGGCACGGCGAAGCCGATGTTCTGCCCGTCGGCCCGGATGGCCGTGTTGATGCCGATGACCTCGCCCTTCAGGTTCAGGAGGGGGCCGCCGGAGTTGCCGCGGTTGATGGCGGCGTCGGTCTGGAGGAAGGACTGCACGGGGCTGCCGCCACCCAGCTCGGCATTGGAGCGGCCCTTGGCGCTGATGATGCCCTGGGTCACCGTGTGGGAGAGGCCCAGGGGGTTGCCGATGGCCACCACCCACTCGCCCACCCGGAGGCTCCCGCTCTCACCCAGCTTGGCGTAGGGCAGGTGCGTGGCCTCGATCTTCAGCAGGGCGATGTCCAGGTCCTTGTCCTTGCCCAGGACCTTGGCCTCATATTCCTTCCCGTCGGCCATCTTCACCGTGAGCTTGGGATCCTTGGCGCCCCGCCAACCCTCGATCACGTGGGCGTTGGTGAGGATCTCGCCATCGCCACTGATGACGACCCCGGAGCCGGAGCTTCCCACCATCTGGCCCTCATCCTCCTCCCCACCCCTGGGCCGGCGCTGCCGCCCGCCGGGGCCGAAGAAGAAGTCGAAGAAGGGGTCCCCGTCCTGGCCCCCCATGCCGCCGTGGGGGTTCTTCACGAAGCTCTTGTTCACGATGAACACCACGGTGGGGTTCAGCTTCTCCGCCACGTCCGCGATGGGCGGCAGGGCGAACCCGCCCTTGGCCTCCACCGTCACGGGCTTCTCCTCCTGGGCCTGGACCACCCAGGACCGGGACAGCCCCATCCCCAGGGCCAGACAGGCCCCCGCGAACACGGAGAGCCCCACGATCTGCTTCAAGGTCTTGTTCGGAACTGCCATGGATGCCTCACGCAAAGCCGGAACCGGCTACTAAGGGTTTCGTGGAGCCATCATGCCAAAGGTTTCACCTTGGCCCGAAGCCGGTCTCCAGGGTAGACTGTTCGATCCAACGGCGGCTGTAGTTCAGTTGGTTAGAGCACTGGATTGTGATTCCAGGTGTCGCCGGTTCGAGTCCGGTCAGCCGCCCCAACAAGGCCCCCGTCCAGGGGGCTTTGTGTTGGGGGGCGGCTGACCGGCCTCGAACCGGCGACAGTGGATTTGCGGAGGGCCTCCGGGGAGGCCCGGGAGCAAAGCCGGCGGACGGCGGAGCCGGACGCGGGCCGGTGAGAGTCCGGGGACCCGGACCCAGGACCTAACTTCCACCACGCGCCCTTGCACCGCCAGCGAGGGGGCTTGGCCCCCGATGCGGCTGTTGGTTTCCTCCCTGGGATGCCACCGGCTCGCCCCCCTGGCCATCCATGGAGCGCCCCTCGGCCCCACCCAAGCGAAAGCCCCCATGCGGGGGCCTTCGGTTCCGCGAGCGCTCGAGGGCCGAGCCTACTTCTTGTAGATCCCGCAGGAAATCACCAAGTCCTCGAATTTCTCCACATAACTGGTCTTGGGTTCGATCTGCTTGTCGTTGGGATTGACCTCGGTGTAGTCCACCCAGCCCTTGCCTTGGGCCACGGCGAGGTCGATGCGGGCCTTCACGTGGAACTTGCCATTGGTGTCCTTGGCGCCCATGTGGTTCGACCCGATGGCGGCTGACTTCGCGCCGTGGGCCATCACCTTGCCAGTCAGGTCGTAGACCGAGACATACAGGGTCTTCTTGGTGTTGATGTTGAACCGCCCCGTTCCGAAGTTGACCTCCTTGAAGAAGGCTTCGCGGCCGTTGGTCTTGAGGAAGGCCACGGCTTCTTTCACGAAGGCTTCGGCGTCCTTGGCCTCCTGGGCGGAGGCCAGGCTGACTGCAAGCACGGGAATGACAAAGGCGGAAAGGCGCATGATCGGCTCCTGGAGGGCCCCGGTGGGGTCGCACCCTTCTTTCGGCCCTGGACGGTGGCGGGTCAAGTTTGAGGGGCGAGGCCCATAGCCAGGCTCATGGGGTCGCCCTTGCGATTGGTGCACCCAGCTGGACTCGAACCAGCGACCGCGAGCTTAGAAGGCTCGTGCTCTATCCGCCTGAGCTATGGGTGCCCAGATCCAGGATAAGGGATCAAGCGGCTCTCCCGCGCGGCATCAGGCGTGCATCCGACCTGGGTCTTTCGGTCTCGGGGCCAGGTCGAGGCTATCGCCCCTTGGGCGCCTTCATCAGAAGGGCGATTCCGTTGAGGCTCAGCCCCAAGAAGAAGCCACCCACCCCGACATTCAGTCCCATCACCTTGAGCTCCCCCCGGCCCTCCACCACCATGGAGCCCCCGAAGGTCCCCTGAAGGCCATGGGCGAGCAAGAAGGACCCCATGACCAGGCCATTGAGGAGGCTGGCCGTCCGCAGGTCCTGATGGCGCCAAAGCCGCCAGGCGGCGAAGGCGCCCAGGGCGCTGTGGGTGATCAGCTGCCAGGCCTCGTGCGTTCGGGCGTGGGGAGGCCAGGCCGGGTTGAGGAGGTGGGAGGTGTTCGCCTCCAGCAGGGGGACGACGACCCCGTAGCTGAGGATGCCGAAGGACACGAGGAGGCGGGGGACGAGCCCGAGGCCGTGGGCTTCCCCGGAGGCACCCGAGGGAGCATGGGCGGGCGTCATGGCGCCTTCCGGGCGTCGCCGATCACCATGCGCCCGGGTTCGATCTCCACCACGGTGCCGGTGAGGGTGGCGAAGTCCCCCTCGGCGAGGGACTGGAAGTAGTGGAATTGATCCTTGGTCAGTCGGCACACGATCTGGAAGTGGAGATCCTGTTCGGTGCTGTCTTCCCGGACCCCGAGGAGCCCCTTCCGCTTCCGCACATCGAAGACGAGCTCCAGATTGGGATTCACCAGCTGATCCACGTGGTGGGGCATCACGTTCCGCGTGGAGGCCCAGACCTGGCCCTCGATACGGTATTTCTGCCCCAGGTAGCGGGCCCGGATGGGCGCGAACAGCGCCTCCACCTCCCGCGGCGAAGCCTCCTTGTCCTTCCCGCTGAACAGCCGGAGCACGCCGTCCCGGTTGGCGGGGGCCAGCGCCTGCTTGACCTCCTTGTCCAGGGTCTTGGAGAGGGCCACGGCCTCGACCGGAAGCGTCCGCCCCAGGCCGGACTTGGCCCGGGCGGCCGTAGCGAGGGCCTCCCCTTCCTTGCCGGCGTTGAGCTTGCCGAGCAGGCCACAGAACTCGGACTCCACGGCGGCGGGTTCCACCTTTTGGCCGGGGGCCAGGGTCAGGCTGAGGGTCACCCGTCCCGTGGCGTCGGCCTGGGCCCACACCACGAGGGCGGGCTGGTTGCGGGTCTGCAGGAAGGAGAGCTGGCCCGAGGTGGCGGTGATCCGTTCGTTGCCCAAGGTGTACCCACCCTCCAGCGCGAGGTGCTGCAATTGACCGAGGGCGCTTGAGATCGACAAGTCGGGGACCTGGGTCTGGGCCTTGAAGGTCAAGCCATTGCGGGGGTCTCCACTGGTCTGGAAGGTGCACTTCCCCGCCAGGGCGGCGGCATGGACCGCGAGCAGCGTCAGCACGAACAGGCCTCTAGGCATGGGTGGGCTCCTGGGTGGGACCGGAACGGGGGGACCGGGAGGATCCGGTGGGTGGGGAGGGAAGGCCGGAGCTGCGATTCCACCCGGCGACCAGCAGGGCCAGGCAAGTCCCCAGCTCGGCCAGGGTGGCGGGGCGGCGGATCCAGGCCCGGAGGGGGCTGGTGGGGTAGGCGGGCCAGCCGAGGGTTCCGGCCACGTGGAGGAGGTAGCCGAGGCCCCCGGCCATCAGGAGGTAGCCGAGGGCCCGGGGTCGCAGCCCCCCACGGCTCACAAGGAGGCCCAGGGGGATCAGCCAGGCCCCCCAGCACACCTGCTGCAACAGCAGCCCCTGCCGATGGGCCTGGAGCGCCCGGGAGACGGCTCCCGCGAGGGCCTCGCCGCCGAGCGGAGGGAGCCCATCCTGGCCCTGGAGGGCCGCGAGGAGGTCCAAGCGGGGCCCGAGGTTGAGCAGGGCCAGGGGGAAGCTGAGGGCAGCCAGCGCCACCATCAGGTGCGCTGCCGAGGACCCCCAGGGCTTCAGGGCGCGGTACAGGGCGAACGGCAACAGGAGGAACGCGAAGGCCAGGGTCAGATCGGCGAGGAGCCCAAGCCGATAGAGCCCCTCCGCCCCCACCACGTGCTGGGCGGTGGCCACGGGGTCGCCCGGCACGAGGGTGTGGGTGGGCACGTACCCAAGGCTGAAGGTGCCGGTGACGATCACCGCCAGGTAGAGGAGGCCGGCTTGCCGGTAGGGGTGGGAGGGGGTGGGTGACGCAGGGTGCGGCATGGGGGCCTCAAGCGGCGGGTGATGGGCGGTGATCATGACGCCTGGAACGCGCGCACGATGAAAGGCGCCCACAGCTGTCGGGTGGCGGCCCAGGAGCCATAGGCGGTGGCCAAGGTGGCGAGGGCGAGGGTGCCGATCAGCGCCCCCCGGGCCAGGGTGTGGTTCAGGCGGGGAGCGTTCAGATAGGCCTCCAGCAGGGCCCATGGGACCAGGGTCTGGGCGAAGGTCAGCACGCTCAGGAAGGGGCCCGAGAAGGTGCGCGGGTCGAATCCCACGGGCCGACCATGCAGGGCGATCCATCCGGCCAAGCCGATGCGGAAGAACCACACCGCACTGGTGGCCAGGAAGAGCCGCAGGGCCCACCGGCGGTGGAGATCCCAGCGCCGGGCCCGCGCATGCCGCACGGTCTGGACGGTGGAGATCAGGATGAGCAGGGCGTCCAGGGTGATCCCGAGGTGCTGGGTGCGGTCCCCGAAGGTGCCCCCCCGGACCCACACCAGGTAGAGCCCGGCCAGGCTCGCGGCGGCCGCACCGCCCCCGTAGATCCGCCCCAGCCAACGGTGGTGGGCGGGATACCGGGTCCGCAGGGCCGGCACCAGCAGCAGGGGGCCGCCACCCATGATCAGGAGGGCCGGGAGCAGGTGGAGGGCCACCACGCCGTTGTTGAGGGTGTCCCCTGGCACATGGCCCCGGGGGAAGACGGCGTTCCAGGATTGCCACTGGCCCTGAAAGGCCGGCAGGCCATAGACAGCCAGGAGGTAGGTCACGAAGGCCCACTGGCCGAGGGCCGCGACGAGGAACCATGCGGACGCGGCAAGGTCCAACCCATCCCGTCCGCGGGTGGGGACGCGCAGCAGGTTCCGCTCAGTCACGGCCGGCCCCTGGGGCGGCGGGGGTCCACCGGACCGAGCGCCCCACGATGGTCAGCGTGAGCAGGATCTCCAGGACCCCCCAGTACTGGTAGTACCCCCGGCGCCCCGGCACGATCAGGGCCATGATCGCCGTGAACAGCAGCCCGGCCAGGATGTTCAGGGCACGGCTGATCCGCGGGGGGGTCAGCAGGGTGAGGGCCACCATCAGACAAGGGATCGAGAGGAAAGCGGAGGCGCCCAGGAGGACGCCCGGGGTGGCTTCCCCCAGGGGGCCCATCTTTCCTTGCAGCATGCCCTGGAGCTTGCCGGGGGCGTACAGGGCGAAGTAATCGCAGTAGAGGTAGCAGAGGGTGGTGGAGGTCCAGAGGGCGGCTAGCTTCAGCTTGGTTTCCACCGGGGCATCCACGGAGGGGCGGGTTGGGACCAGAAGGTGGGGCATGGATCACCAGACAAGGGGCGGCCACCCAGGGGGGTGCGGGGGTGGGCCGGTGCGTGGGGAGGCCCTTCGAGGGGGCCCCGACCCGGATCAGAAACGGGAGGGTTGGCGTGGCGGCAGGTGCCATCGCTGGAAGTCCCCGGGGTGCCCCGCCTCGGCAGGAGAGAAGGGGAACGGGGTGGTGATTGTTTGGGTGGATTGGGCTTCAATTTTTCAAGTTATTCAAAAACCATTGATCAATTTCATGAACGTCCGGAATGGGGGCATGACCTTCATGATTTGAAATGCGCAATTGCACCCGGATGCCTGCTTTAAGGAGGCGATCACGCATGCGGATCGCCTGCCGGGGGGACACCAGGGGGTCATCCTGAGAGGCGTAGATCAGGAAGGGGGCATCGTCCCGGTCCACATGGTGCAGGGGGGAAGCTTCCGCGTACTTCCCCTTCATGGCGAAGGTTTCGTTCTCCACGGGCGGCAGTTCGCCGAGGTAGTTCGAGAGCACCCGGGAGACGATCGGGTTCTGCAGGGTTGAATCCTCCGGCCTGTTGAAATCAGCCAGATCGAACCTGCCGGCCAGGGTCACGACCGCCTGGACTTTGGAGCTGACGGCATCCATGCCGGTACGGGAGGCGGCGCCGGAGGGGTCGGTGACCCCGAGCATGGCGCACAGGGTCGCCCCCGAGGAATATCCGAAGGCGCCCAGGTGCTGGGCGTCGATTCCAAACCTGGAGGCGTTGAACCGGATGTATCGGACCGCGCGTTGGCAGTCACCCATCACATCCTCGGCATGGAACCGGGGGCTAAGGCGATGATTGATGACAAAAAGGGTGAATCCTTTGTGGAGTAATTCTTTGGCGTATTTACCAAAGTATTCAGTATCCTGGGCGAAGATATCTGCCGCAGATGGCTGGTTGTAATCGCTCGAGAATGCATAGCCATAGGCCGTGCCGGGAATGATGATGATTCCCAATTTATTGGGCTTTTCCGGTCTATAGACATCCATGGTCAGCGCGGCCCCGGAAGCCATGCCGTAGACGAGGTTCTTCAGCACGGGAGCTTCTACGGGGGCGGTCACACCGCCGAGGGGTGGGGCCTGCGGGGGGAGCCAGGGTGCCGGGGCGCCAGGGGTCAGGCAGGCGGCGAGGGCAAGCGTGAGGGGGAGGGGTGTCATGGGCTGGGCCTGGTCGGATGGGGGTTGGCGGGGGTGGAAGCGTGGGAGGGGATGGAAAGGCCCGGCCCGCGGCTGGGCATGGGTGGAATCCGGCTTCCCCGGAGGGCTCAGGGCGCTCCGACCGTCCCCGGGAGTGCGGCGAACCGCGCCGCTTCGATGCCCTTCACGGCGCAGGCCTCGTCGAGGGGCCCCACATCCCCGGAGACGCCGACGGCCCCCACGATGACCCCGTCGGCGGTGCGAATGAGTACGCCTCCCGGCGAGGGGATGAGACGTCCCTCCGTGGCCACCGCCGCGCTGGTGATGAAGGTGGGGTGCTTCTCCGCCCGGTCCATCAGCTCCCGGGAACCGAAGCCCATCCCCAGGGCGCCCCAGGCCTTGGCATGGGCGAGGGGGTGGCGTGCGAAGCCCGCCCCATCCTCCCTCTGGAATGCCACCAGGTGGCCCCCGGCATCCAGCACGACCACCGCCAGGGGGGCCAGGTTCCGGGTGCGGGCTTCTTTGAGGGCCTCCTGCACGATGTGGTTGGCCTGGGCCAGGGTGAGCAGGGGCAGGCTCTTCTTCAGGGCGGCGGGCGGGGGGGTCTGGACCCCCGAAATGCCCCAGCCGGTGCCTTGAAGGAGGGCCAGGGGGAGGCAGACAGCACGGAGGCTGAACACGGGATGTCTCCTGATCGGAATGGGAAGGTGGCGGAAGTTGGCGGGGGAAGCCCCTGACTGGCGATCGCCAGGGGCGGGAGCGATCACCGGAAGATACGGAGGCCCCCCGGTAAGTCCCCACTCGATGTCGGGAGTGGCTGGGGGCATGGGGCCAGCGGCGCCAGGGGTGGGTGAAGGGTGCGCCCAGGTGTGGGATGGTGGAGGCTGGCCCCCCTTGGACCTCTCCATGCCTGCCCCGATCCCCCCCGCCCACCCCCTTCCCGATGCCTTGCCGGGTGCGGTGGATTGGAGGCGGTACGAAGTCTGGGGTGCCGCCCTGGGGGTCTGGGCCCTGGTGGGGCTGGTGCGGATCCTGAGTGTGGTCGGTGGGATCCGGGCCCAGACCTGCCCGCTGACCGAGGGCATGGTCGTGTCCTTCACCACCTTCGACTACGGCCTGCGGATGCTGCTCACGCCCGCGGTGTTCGTGATGGCCACCCGGGTGCGGTTCGAGCCTGGGCGCAGGGTCCTTGATCTGGGCCTGCACGCCCTGGCCGCACTGGTCCTCGGGGTGGTGCACTTGGCACTCCTGATCGCGACCTATGTGCCCTACAACCAGGGACGCGCCCTGCGCTGGGCGGACTTCCCCCTGGGGTTCAAGCTGCTGGGCAGCGACCAGCTCTCCATGAGCATCCTGGCCTACGCCGTGACCGTGACCGTGGCCCTGGTGCTTCACCATCGCCGGCAGCAGGCCCTGGCCGCCACCCGCGCCGCGGCGCTGGAGACCCAGCTGGCTCAGGCGGAGCTGAGGGCGCTCCGGATGCAGCTCCAGCCCCACTTCCTCTTCAACACCCTCCACACCATCGGCGCCCTGGTGGATGAGGATCCGGTCAAGGCCCGCCGCATGACCACCCGCCTGGGCGATTTCCTGCGGATGACCCTGGAGGGGAGCTCCGCCGCGGAGATCCCCCTGCATCAGGAGCTGACCTTCCTCCGGCATTACCTGGATATCGAACAGATCCGGTTCGGGCCGCGGCTGAGCGTGGTCGAAGCCATGGATCCCGCCCTGGTCGAGGCCAAGGTCCCCAACCTGATCCTCCAACCCCTGGTCGAGAATGCGGTGCGGCACGGGCTCGCGCCCCGGGAGGGGGGCGGCACCCTCACCCTGCGCGCGGAGCAGGTGGGGGAGGACTTGCGCCTCCAGGTGGTGGACACCGGGAAGGGCCTTCCCTCCCAGCCGGGCTTCGGCATCGGACTCTCCAACGTGGCCCGTCGGCTGGCCCAGCTCTACGGGGATCGGGGGCGGCTGACCTTGGAGCCCGCACCCGGAGGAGGCACCTGCGCCACCGTCATCCTGCCCCTGCGGATCGAGGCGGCGCCATGAGCCGCCTCCGGGTGGTGGTGGTGGACGACGAGGCCTCCGCCCGGGGCTACCTGGTGCGCCTGCTCGCCCGGCACCCGGACTTCGAACTCTCGGGAGAGGCCAGTCAGGGGAGGGAGGCCTTGGCCTGCCTGGAAACCCTTCGCCCGGATGTGCTCTTCCTGGACATCCAGATGCCCGAACTGGATGGGTTCGAGGTGCTCCGCCTGCTGGACCCTGCTGACCTCCCCCCGGTGGTCGTCTTCGTCACAGCCTATGACGCCCATGCCCTGAAGGCCTTCGAAGCGAAGGCTTTGGATTACCTCCTCAAGCCCTTCGATGACGAGCGCTTCGACCGGTGCCTCGCCCGGATCCGGGGGCACTGGGAAGGGGCGGGGGCCACTGCGATGAAGGCCCGGATGGGCGAGGCCCTGGTTTCGCTGCGCCCGGTCGGCCCCGCCGAGCGGATCACCGTCAAGTACCGGGACCGCATCCTCGTGGTGCCCGTGGAGGAGGTGGATTGGGTGGGGGCGGAGGACAACTACGTGCGCATCCATGTCCGGAGCGAGAGCTACCTGCTCCGGGAGAGCCTCACCAGCCTGGAGGGCCGGCTGGATCCACGCCGCTTTGTGCGCATCCACCGATCGACGCTGGTGAACCTAGCCCGGATCACCACCCTGGAGCCCCTCCTGCATGGGGAGTACCGGGTGAACCTCTCCACGGGGGAGCACCTCGTCCTCAGTCGGCGGCACCGCCCCCATTTGGAGGCGCTGCTGGGGAGGCTTTAGGGGGAGGGGGGTGACCCTGCCGCATCCCATCCCCTGGGGGGCTCCCCGGGTGGGTGCGGTGGCTTCAGCCGGTTTCGAACTGCGGCTGGCAACGCCAGCCGCCGGTCCCACTCCCGACAGCCCACTGGGCTGTCTCCGCGGTCCCACTCGTAGGTCCGAATCCTATCGCCTGGAGGCGGTGGACCCGGATTCGAGATTGGTCGGGGCGATAGGATTCGAACCTACGACCCTCTGCTCCCAAAGCAGATGCGCTACCAGGCTGCGCCACGCCCCGATGGTTCCAGTCTAGTGGGTTCGGGGGCGGGTCCGGGCAGGAAAAGGCCCCGGCGGGGCCGGGGCCTGGGGATTCCGGGTGGGTTACTTGCCGGCGAGGGTGACGCTGCGGAGGTTGAGGCCGTTGCGCTGGAGGTCCATGATCTGGCCGGCCAGGCCCACGAGGAGGCGGGTCTCCAGGTCCTCGCGGCCCACCTTGGTGGCGCCGGTGGGGGGGAAGGCGGCCAGGGCCGAGGCCTGGAGGTCCTTGGACCAGGTCATGAGCAGGTCGAAGCCCACCTTCTTGGAGCCGCTGGTGAGCTCGCCGCTGAGGGTCGTGATGAGGCCATCGGGGCCGTAGCTGAGGCGCAGGTAGCCCGGGCCTTCCATGCCCCGGCTCTGGTTGGCGATGTTTACGGAAGCCACATGGCCCTTGGCGTCGTAGGTGAAGTCCATGCGGGTCTGCACGCCCTGCTCATCGTTCTTGAAGTCGAGGCGGTAGGGGAGCTTTGTGGCCTTGTCCACCGCGATCTCCAGCCGGCCCCGCTTCCAGAAGCCCAGGGTCTCGGCCATGTTCTGCTCGCGCTTCTTGGGGTCCCAGGCCTTGGTGGGCGCGTTGAAGACCAGGCGCTGCAGGGTGCGGCCGCTGGCCTGCTCCTCGCCCGCGAGGCTGGGGGTGAAGAGGGGGCTGTCCACGTACACGGCCTTGATGTCGTTCAGGGTGGAGCGGAACCAGGCCAGGTAGGTCTTGGGCGGGTTCGCGTCGGCGGGATCGATGCGGGTCGTGTAGATGTTGCTCTGCTTGCTGTAGATGAAGCCCTTGTCGCCGCGGCGCTGGCTGAGCAGGTCGCCGAAGTCGCCGCCGAGCTCGGTCTTGTAGTCGCCATTGGCGAAATAGGTGCTTGAGACCTTCAGGCTGACATTGCCACCCTTGCTGTTCCCCTTCACCTGGCCCTGGCTGAGCTGATCCACCTTGGCGTTCACCGCAGCGCCCGTGAGGCTGATGTTGAGGCTGCCCTGCATTCGCACGGCGGTGACGCCCTGATAGGGGGCGCCGAACCAGCCGGCGTTCACGGCATCGAGCACTTCCACCAGGCTGCGGCGGGCGGCCTCGGCCCCGGGATCGGCCGCCTTGGGGGCGGCTTTGGGCGCCGCCTTGGCAGCGGGTGCCTGGACGGCGGCCTCCCGGGGGGTGGCCCCGAGGGCCAGGGGCAGGGTCAGGAACAGGGGCAGGACCTTCGACATCGATGGACTCCAACGCTCTCTAGTGTGGCTCAATCCGCCTGAGGTTCCGCCTTGCGTACCCGGAAGCAGGCCTGGCAGAGGGCCTTGGCCGGATCCTCCGGCAGGAAGGGCAGGTATTCCCGGGCGCCACAGGCCACGCAGGTGATCTGGGTGAGGACCTTGGTCTCCAGCTTGCCCCGCTTGGACTGGAAGGACCGGCGGTAGCAGCTGGGGCAGAGGAAGAACTTCTCCCCGGGCAGCACCGTGAAGGTGCCGCCGCACTTGGCGCAGGCCTTGTCCCGGGGGTCCGTGGGCTTGGGGGGGGTGGCCGGGGCGCGCTTCACGAGCCGGGCCGCAGGGGCCGGGACGGCTTCCCCGTCGGGTTTGGGAGGTTTCCCTTCGCTCATCGTTATGTCCGTGGTGGCCCTCACGGGGCCAGGGTCCAGTCTAGCGGGGCTCCCCGTTAGCCGCCATGCTGGAGGCCCATGGACGCCCCCGATGCCCTGCTGACCTCGCTGCTGCGCGGAGATTTCCGTGCCCTGGGCCGGGCCATGAGCTGGATGGAGGATGGCCACCCCGGGGCGCCCGCCCTGATGGCGGCCCTCTGGCCCCGGCTGGGTCGGGCCACCGTCGTCGGGCTCACGGGCGCCCCGGGGGCCGGCAAGAGCACCCTCACCGACCGCTTGGCCCAGGCCCTGCGGAAGGAGGGGCTCAAGGTGGGCATCCTGGCCGTGGATCCCACCAGCCCCTTCAGCGGCGGGGCCATCCTGGGGGATCGGATCCGCATGGGCCGCATCGCGCCGGATCCCGGGGTCTTCATCCGCTCCCTGGCCACGCGCGGCGCCCTGGGGGGGCTCTCCCGGGCCACCCAGGATGCCATCGACCTCATGGATGCGGCCGGCTTCGACTGGATCCTCGTGGAGACCGTGGGGGTGGGGCAGGACGAGGTGGACGTGGTGAGCTGCGTGCACACCTGCTGCGTGGTGCTCGTGCCCGGCCTGGGCGATGAGATCCAGGCCCTCAAGGCCGGGATCATGGAGGTGGCCGACCTCTTCGTGCTCAACAAGGCCGACCGGGATGGGGTTGAGCAGCTGGAGGCGGAGATCGAGGGCATGAAGGCCTTGTCCCACCCCAAGGACTGGGACCCGCCGGTGCTCCGGACCGTAGCCCAGGTGGGCCAGGGGGTGGCCGAGGTCATCGCGGGGATCCGATCCCATGGGACCTGGCTCCGGCAGGGCGATGGCCTGGCCCGGAAGGCCCGGGAGCGGGCCCGCCTGCGGTTCGAGGCGCTCCTGGCCGAGGAGACGGTGCGCCGGGCCAAGGTCCGGGGCGGGGCGGCCCGGCTGGAGGCCTGCATCGCAGCCATCGCGAGCCATGCCCAGGATCCCTACCGGGCCGTGGCGGCGTTCCTGGATGAAAGCCCGGAGGCGGACGGCCGATAGGGGGGGGGTGAGCCGCAAATCCCCCCACCTCGAGGATCCCGATGAGGTCCGCATGGCCTTCCAACGGCTCTGCGAGGCCCAGGGTTCCGTGGAGCTGGTGCTGAACCATCTGCGGGGCACCTTCCCCGTGCTGGCGGAGGGTCCGGGGCGGATCGTGCTGGGCATCTCCGATGTCACCCGGGGGCAGTGGGGCCTCAAGCCCGGGGCCCGGATGACCATGCACCTGCAGGATCGGGGCATCCCCTTCGAGGCCACGGTGGAGTTCCAGGGGCATGGCCGCCTGGAGGGCGAGGAGGCCTGCCACATCGGCCTACCTCGCCTGCTGCGCGCCCTGGAGGAGCACCGCCTGGCCGAGTACGTGCCGGACCGCGGACTCACCTGCACCTTCAGCACCCAGGCCCAGGACATCCTCCGGGGCAGCGCCACGGCCTTCGGGGAGGATGGCCTCGAACTGGAACCACCGGACGACAAGCAGACCCTGCCCGAGCGCCTCCGGCTCAACGCGAAGACCCACCTGGAACTGCACCACGAAAAGGACGCCACGCTCGTGTTGGCGGCCAAGGTGGCCTACTACCGGGAGAAGGTCTGGGGCCTGCGCTTCACGGAGGACACGGACCCCCACGTGCTGGGGCGGTACCGCACCTGGCTCATGGACGCGCGCCGCGCGCAGATGCGCCGGGACCGGGAGCGCTTCGACCCGAAGGGACGCTCCGCCCCCAAGGCCGCGCCGGAGGCCCCGAAGCTGGGCACCCAGGCCACCCTCCTGGCGGACAAGGATCCGGTGGTGCTGGTCCTGGCCGAGGGGGAGGCCTTCCCCAAGCGCCTGGCCGAGGCCCTGGGCCGCAAGCTGGGCGTGGCCTTCCTGGACTATGTGAAGGGGCCCGTGAAACCGACCCTGGCGACCCTGGGGGCGGGGTCCGAGGGCTGGGGCCGGGTGAAGCTCATCCTCGTGCACACCAAGCTGCGGGTTGCGAGCCCCCTGGAGGTCGTCAAGCAGCTCTCGGGCCCCGAGGGATGCCCCTTGCCCGCCCTCATCGTGGGCAGCGAGGAGGATGCGGAGGTGAAGCGCAACCGCGCCATCGCCGCCGGCGCCGTGGATTACCTCGTGGTGGATCCCTTCAACGTGCTCAAGGTGATGAAGGCCCTGGAGGAGACCCTCCGGATGTTCGGCTGAATCACTTGTGGTACGGGCTTCCGCGCAGGATGGCGAAGGCCCGGTAGAGCTGCTCCAGGAACATCACCCGGCTCAGCTCGTGGGGGAAGGTCATGGGGCTGAGGGAGAGCTTCTCCTTCACCTCGGCCTTGAGGGCCGGATCGAAGCCGTGGCTGCTGCCCAGGGCGAAGCAGAAGCTCTCGCCCCGGTCCACCCGCTCCCCCAGCCAGGCCGCGAAGGCCTCGCTGGTGCGCACGGGGCCCGCGGGGTCCAGCAGCACAGCGCAGCGGGCGGCCTTGAGCCGGGGCCGGAGCCGCTCCGCCTCATCCCGGAGGGCCCGGGCGGGGTCACCCTTCCCCTCGGGCAGCTCGGTGACCTCCAGGCGCACGAAGGGCCTGAGCATGTCCACGTAGTGTTTCTCCAAGTCCCGCAACGGTGCCAGGCGCAGCTTGCCAAGGGTGACCAGAGACACAGGGTGCATGGTCTACAAGGATAGGGCCGGGATCAGCAAGAATCCCGTTGGCATTGGGCCTGGAACCGGGCACGATCCTTCCATACCTTTAACCTATGTCACGGAGGCGTCATGGCTTCTCACTGGAATCGGCTTCTTCCCCTCGGCGCGCTGGTGCTCACCCTGGCCTGCGACAGTGGCGGTGGCATCCCCCAGACGGCGCCCCTGGCGGCCAAGGAGCCCCGTGACATCCTGCCCCACCTCCAGTACCTGGCGGCCAAGAAGGACTACCAGCACCTGGTGCTGCTGGCCCCCGCCTCCCCCGCCGTGCTCTTCCCCTCCGCGCGCTGGTTCAACAGCCAGGCGGCCCAGCTGGGCATCACCCTCAGCGACGATGAGATCAAGGGCCTGAAGGTGGAAGGCCTCATGGACAAGCTCGACAACCTGCCGGGCGCCCCCATGGCCGGGTATGACACGCCCGAGGCCCGCAACGCCTTCTACGCCGGCCTCTACCGCCTGATCAAGGGGTTCAGCCCCGAGGAATGGAGCGCGATCCGGGTCCAGGAAGTGCGCCAGAATCCCGCGAACCTCAACATCATGGATGTCACGCTCGGCAAGGAAGGCACTGCGCTCATGAAGGTCGCCTGCATCAAGAAGACCGATGGCACCTGGGGCGTGACCAACATCGAGTACAAGGTCGGCCTCAAGAAGAAGTAAGCAGGTTCGTGATCCCGACCACAGTCGGGCGGCAAGGGCTGGGATTCTTCCCGGCCCTTGTTATGCTTCGGGGTTTGCCTGACCCACCTTTGTCCCGGGTCAACGCGCGAGGTGCCCATGACGGACCACATCAACCTCTTTGAAAGCGTCAACCGCCAGTTCGACGAAGCGGCCGACATCCTCAACATCTCCGCGGACGTGCGGGAAGTCCTCAAGACGCCCTACCGCGAGGTGAGCGTGGCCCTCCCCATCCAGATGGAGGACGGCAGCCTGAAGGTGTTCCACGGCTTCCGCGTGCAGCACAACGGCGTGCGCGGCCCCCAGAAGGGGGGCATCCGCTTCCACCCCGAGGTGGAGCTGGACGAGGTGCGGGCCCTGGCCAGCCTCATGACCTGGAAGACCGCCGTGGTGAACATCCCCTTCGGCGGCGCGAAGGGCGGCATCAACTGCGATCCCGCCACCATGACCAAGCGCGAGCTGGAGACCCTCACCCGCCGCTACGTGGCCAAGATCTCCATGGTGCTCGGCCCCAC
>JBGASN010000044.1:0-25057 GCA_044229665.1 Holophagaceae bacterium | reverse complement strand
GCGCGAGGAGGCCAAACGATGAATGCTCGCCTGAGTTCCCTGCTGGTGGCTGGGGGCGTGGCCCTCGTGGCGCCCGCGTCCCTCACCCTTCATGCGTCCAACTCCGATGCCCCGGTGGTCAAGTCCATCGCCCTCATGGGTGCGGACGCCCAGGCCGCCCAGATCCAACTGGCGGTTCCCGGACTCGCGGGCCAGCCCCGTGTCGAAGTCTTGACCAACCCGCACCGGGTGGTCGTCGACCTGCCGGGCGTCCTCCGAGGCACCCTCGTGGGTCGCAAGGACCTCCAGTCCCTCTCGCACCCCCTGGTCGTGAAGGCCCGACTGGCCCAGTTCGCCGAAGCCCCCAACGCCATCACCCGCCTCGTGCTGGAAGTGGTTCCGGGCACCCAGGTGGCCGTGCACGCCGCCGGGACCGGCCTGACCCTGGATCTTTCCGCGGGGAAGGGCACCGTGCAGGCCCGCATGGAGGGCACCGCCCCCCAGGCGGTGACCCCCGTGGCCGCCCCCGCCCCCAAGGTTGAAACGGAAGTGGTGACGGCCAAGGCCGCCCCCGTCCAGGCCCTGCCGGGCCTGCCCGCCATCGGTACGGGCTTCTCCGTGCTGCCCCGACTTGCCGCCACCACCCTGGTGCCCGCGGCCAGCCCCGAGGCGCTCCAGGACGCCAAGCCCAGCCCGGCGCCCGCCCCCGCACCGGCCCAGAAGGCCGCGAACTCCAGCCGGACCCTCGGTGACCGCGGCACCCGCTACACGGGCGCCAAGATGACCATCGACCTGCAGAACACCGACCTGGTGAACTTCCTCCGCATCATCGCGGAGACCGGGAAGCTCAACCTGGTGGTCGACAACGATGTGCAGGGCACCTACAACTTCAAGTTCACCGACACCCCCTGGGACCAGATCCTGGACGTGATCCTGAAGAACGCGGGCCTCGGCAAGGAGATCGACAACGGCGTGCTCCGCGTCGCCAAGATCGAGAAGCTCCAGAAGGAGGAGGAGGACCGGAAGAAGCTCGACGAGGCCAAGGCCATCGCGGGTGACCTCCAGACCATCACCCGTCCCCTCTCCTACGCCAAGGTCGGTGAAGTCGCCAAGATCGCCAAGGAGATGCTCACCAAGCGCGGCTCCGTGATCATCGACGATCGGACCAACACCCTGATCATCACGGACCTGCCGTCCCGCATGTCCACCCTGGACGAGCTGATCCAGACCCTGGATGTCCAGATCCAGCAGGTCCAGATCGAGGCCCGCGTTGTGGAGGCTTCGAAGGGTTGGGATCGTGAGTTCGGCGTGAAGTGGCCCACCGGTAACCAGGGGTCCACCTCCCTCCAGGTGACTGATCCCACGGGCAAGCTGGTGGACGCCCCCTGGTGGTCCAACTCCGGTGGCTCCTGGAACAGCGCCGTGCCCTACAACCAGAACAACCGCACCGGCGCCGTGGCCTGGTCCCCCGGGAAGGATGGCGTCACCACCATCCAGAACCCCGCGGGTGAGTTCTGGTTCAGCTTCCTGAGCAACCGGCTCAGCATCAACGCCGTCCTCCAGGCGCTGGAGAAGGACAACCTCCTGAAGGTGGTCTCCAGCCCCAAGGTGGTCACCCAGAACAACAAGAAGGCCTCCATCCTCAGCGGCGAGAAGATCCCCTTCCCGGCCCAGCAGGGCGGTGCGGCCGGTGGCGCCATCACCGTGCAGTTCGCGGATGCCAACCTCAAGCTGGAGGTCACCCCTCAGATCACCTCCGAGGGCACGATCATCATGGATCTCAACATCGAGAAGGCGCAGGCCGACTTCAGCCGCACCGTGCTCGGTACCCCCACCATCCAGCGCAAGGCCATCGAGACCCAGGTCCTCGTGCGGGATGGCGGCACGGCGGTCCTCGGCGGTGTCTACGTCACCAACAACCAGATCGGCTCCACCGGTGTGCCCTTCCTGAAGGACATCCCCGTGCTCGGCTGGCTCTTCAAGAACAAGATCACCAAGGAAGACAACGCGGAGCTCCTGATCTTCATCACCCCCCGCATCGTCCGCCAGTAACCGACCTCCTTCCGGAAAGCGGGGCCTTCGGGCCCCGCTTTTTTCGCGTCCGGGCAAAGCAATGGCCCCCGAAGGGGCCGCTGCGGGGTGCGATGGGATGGATCGTGCTACTTGCGGATCGGCAGGGTGCGGACGAGGCGCTTGCAGTTGGTGCAGAGGATCGTGTAGGTGTCGGGCACTTCCCCGTGGTACTTGAAGCCCGGCCCTTCCATGGGATCCTGATCCACCTTCTCGAGGCGGCCGAAATGGTACTCGGCGATCCGCACGCTCTGGGGGGCGGTGAGGTCAAACCCGCAATGGGTGCAGGAGATGGCGGCCATGCTCGCTCCGTGAATGTGTGCCTGGCATCACTTCAGGAGATGCCAGATCCCCCAGCTTATCAGACCCAGCGCCACACAACCCACGAGGATGCGCAGGAGTACTTTCCCCAGGGTGTAGGCGATCCAGAGCAGGAGCACGATCCCCACACCGCCCAGGAGCAAGATCAGGCGTTGGCTCATGATTCCCCCGGCTCCCGGAAGAAACCCTCCCCGGACTTCCGGCCCAGGTGGCCCCGCTCCACGCGATCCCTCAGGCTATCGGGGGCCTTGAACCGTTCCCCATGGACCTCCCGGAGCCGGTCGGCGATGGCGAGCCGGAGATCCAGGCCCACGCGATCACTCAGGTCCAGGGGGCCCACCGGGTGCCCATACCCCATGCGCATCAGGGCGTCCAGGTCCTCGGCGGAGGCCACCCCCTCCTCCAGGAGCCGCATGGCCTCGAGGCCCAGGGCGAGGGACATCCGGGCCGCCGCGTACCCCACCCCGTCCTTCACGTGGGCGACCCGCAGCCCGAGGGCGATCGCGAGGGACACCGCCCCGTCCTTCCATTCCGACGCGGTCCCCCCGGGGGCCACCAGTTCCACCACCCGCATGCTCCGCACGGGCACGAAGAGGTGGAATCCCATCAGGCGGCCGGGCAAGCCCGCAGCTGAGGCCAGGGGGCCCACGGGCAATGCGGAACTGCCGGTCAGGCAGAGGGTGCGCGGATCCAGGGCGCCCGAGAGGTCCCGCCAGACCTTGGCCTTCACCTCTGGATCCTCGGGGATCGCCTCCAGCAGGCTGGCGCAGCCGGGCAGTCCCTCCCAGCCGTGCCCCGAGATCCGGGCGCCCAGGTCCCCGGCGGTTTCGGTGGTGAGCTTCCCCCGATCCACCAGGCTCTGCCAACGCGCCCTCACGGATTGCGCGCCCCTGAGCCCATGGTCGAGGTCGCGACCGAGCAGCCGGACCTCGAGGCCCCGCTCCGCCGCCCATTGGGCAAGGGATAGCCCCAGCGTCCCCGGGCCCAGGATGCCCAGCACCCCCTTCATCGGGCCGACCGGCCGCCCGGGAGCAGACCTTCGGGTATGCGGCATTCCAAGTGGTCCTGGCAGAGGCCCTCCCAGACCACCCGGTGCCCGGTGTTGAAGGCCTTCACGATGCTGCCCTTCCCCCCGGCCACCAGATCTCCGGCGAGGTAGAGGCCGGGCACGGTGGTGTGGAAGCGCTCATCCACCACGGGACTCTTGCCATCGATCAGCACCCCGGCTGACCGGAGGAAGCCTTCGGGAGTGCTGCCGCCGATGCCGTAGAGCACGTGGTCGAACCCCACGGTGCGGCCATCCTTGAAGGCCACCTCCACCCGCGGGGAGCTGCCGGTGTCCCGGAGGCCCGAGATGTCGGATTCCATCCAGACCTCCAGCTTGCCTGCGCCATGGAGATCCGTGAGGATTTGCCGGTTCACCTCGTTGGCTTTGCCGAACTCCCGGCCCCGATAGGCCAGGGTGGTGGGGTGATCCGCGTACAGGTAGGCCGCATATTCCAAGGCGGTGTTCCCGCCCCCGACGATGAGCACCGATTCCCCCGGGGGGATGCCGTGGTTCAGGTCGAAGTGGACATGCCCCTTCAGGCTGGTGGGCAATGGGTAGTCCGGCTTGTTGGGGCGCCCGAAGACCCCGATGGCGATGACGATGGTGCGGGTGAGGTATTCCTCGCCGCGGGTATCGCGGACCCGGAACCCGCCCCCATCCAGGGTGTCGATCCGCTCCACCTCCGTGGCGTACTGGATGGGCAGGTGGTACTGGGCCACGAAGGCATCCAGGGTGGCCAGGGCCGTCTCCCGGGTGCCATCCATGATGCACACGGCGCCATCGCAATCCACCTCCTGGCCCAGGTAGACCTTGTCCACCCGCTTGCCCGGGGTGTAGAGCTTCTCGATGGACCAGCTGTGGCTGGGCCCCTTCTCCAGCAGGATCAGGCGCTCGATGCCCGCCCGGCGGGCCTCCACCGCGGTGCTGATGCCGGCGGGGCCTGCGCCGACGATGAGAAGGTCCAGATCCAGGGCCATGCCCGTCCTCCGATCCTGTAGAGTGTGTCGCAAAATTCCCGGATTCCCGATCGAAACCCGCGTGGGATTCCCGGGTCGTACCCGGAGCCTCCGATCCGATTGTCCGGAACCCGCGGCCCCGGGGCCTCAACGGTCCCCAGTCCGGTATGATGGGGGGCCTGCTTCCCATCACGAGGCCTTCCCCACGGAGCTTCCGGGCTGCGGGCCAAACCCTACCCTCCGGGTCCACCCCCGGCCCTCAAGGCACATGCAGATCGACTACGCCGCCATCACCCACCCGGGCCGGGTGTGGGCACCGCGGGCCTGCTGGCGGCCGTGGCGGATGGCATGGGCGGGGCCGCGGCCGGCGAAGTCGCCAGTCGCGAAGGCCTGGCCGCGGTCACCCTCCACCTCTTCGGCCACTGGGGTCGGTTCACGGACCTGCCACGGCGCGAGGAGGACCTCCTCAAGGCGCTGGTCATCGCGGTGGAGGAGGCCAGCTCCGCCATCCTGCGCTACTCCGATGACGATCGCACCGCCCGTGGCATGGGCAGCACCCTCACGGCGGCCATGGTCTGGAACCAGCAACTCTATGTGGCCCAGGTCGGGGATTCCCGCGCCTACCTCTTCCGCAACGGGCAGCTGCATCAGCTGACGGAGGATCAGACCCTGGTGAACGACCTGGTGGCCAGCGGCACCCTCACCGCCGAACAGGCCAAGGTCCATCCCCAGCGCAACATGATCACCCAGGCCCTGGGGTCCCCCCAGCAACTGGTGGTCGTGGTCTACAAGCTCGCCCTCAAGCGTGGCGATCGCATCCTGCTGTGTTCGGATGGCCTTCACGGGGAGGTGGATGACCTCCGCATCCGCGAGATCATGGCTCCGGGCTTCAGTCCCCGGAAGACCCTGGAGAGCCTCGTCGAGGAGGCCATCGCCAATGGTGGCCGGGACAACATCACGGGAGTGATCCTGGCGATGAACGATCCCCTGCTGCCCATGCTCCAGCCCACGGATGCCTTGTTGGTGGAGAAGCCCCTCCTTCCCGAGGTGCCCCGCGGTTGGATGCGCCGCCTGAAGACGATTTTCGGAGCCAAGAAATGAGCCTGTTGCAGGGGGCGTTCAGCCTCAAGCGCTACCTGGTGCTGGGCCCCGTGCCCGAGGAGAAGGACCTGCTGGCAGGTCTCGACGAACAGCGATACCGGCCCTTCGAGGACGGCACGGAGGAGGAGCGCTTCGGCTGGGTGGATTGGCGGAACCCCCTCATCACCCCACCCGAGGCGGAGTGGGTGGGACAGGATCGCTTCGCCCTCTTCGGCCTGCGCATCGACACGCGCCGGGTCCCCCCCGTGCTGCTCAAGGCCCACGTGGATCTGCGCCTGGCGGGCCTCATGAAGGAGAAGGACCTCGCCTTCGTGGGCAAGGAAGCGCGCATCAGCCTGCAGGACGAGGTGAAGGTCGAGCTGCTCCGCAAGGTCCTGCCCACCCCCAAGGTCGTGGAGGTGGCCTGGGATCTCAAGGGAGGTCTGCTCTGGACCACGGCCACCTCCTCCAAGGTGCAGGGGGTCCTCGCCCAGCTCTTCGTGAAGAGCTTCGGCCTGGAGCTCCAGCCCCTGGCCCCGCTGCTCCTGGCGGGTCGGCTGGCGCCGGAGATGGCGCCCGAGTCCCTGCTGGGTCTGGAGCCCCTGAACCTCGCGCTGGATGGTGAGTGATGAAGCCCATGGAATTGATCGAACAGGGGCGCTTCCTCGGCGAGGAATTCATCCTTTGGCTCTGGATGCGCGGCCTCACCGAGGGTGGCGCCAGTGGTCAGGATGGGGATGGCTCCGCGTGCTTCCTGGATGACGCCGTTCAGCTGGTGGGGGAGCAGGGCGATGTGAAGGAGATCTCCCTCCGCAAGGGCAATCCCAGCGAGAGCCGGGAGGCCTTCGAGGCCCTGAGCCGCGGGATGCGGCCGGCCAAGGCCAAGCTCCGAATGATGTCGGGGGACCTGGAGTGGGTGTTCACCCTGAATGCGGCGACGCTGGACCTGGGCGCCGTCAAGATGCCCCCCACGGCCTCGAAGGACCCTGCGGGTCGACTGCAGGATCGCCTGTTTCTCCTCGAAGAGGGCGCCGGTCACCTGGAGCGGCGGTTCACCGCCTTCCTCCAGGAGCGCACCCGGGCGGCTGAATCGTTGCAGGATCGCCTCCGGGAGTGGGTCCGCAGCGGCCTCCAGGCTCCGGACGCCAGCGAGCCCTGGGAGGCCTGATGCCGGTCCTACGCCCCGGGGCGCTGGCCCTGGTCCCAGCCCTCATCTGGGCCCAGGATCCCGTGGCCCAGGAGCGGGAGGCCGCCCTCCCCACGGGTGAGATCGCCAAGGTCCGGCTGCAGTTCCGCAAAGGGGTGTTCGTGGAAGGGAACCTCCCGAAGGCCTTCCATGCCAAGGGGGGGCGGCGGGGTCCCATTCCCTACGAGGAACTCACCGCGGAGGGCCGCCGTTGGGTGCTGGCGGTGCTCTTCCCCCGGGACCGTTGGACCGAAGGCGAGGTGCGCCACCGGGTGCACTATCCCGAACTGGAATCCGTGTGGCTCCTCGCCTCCCTGTTCACGGGCCATGGTCAGAACTACGGGCGCCTGATGCGCGAGAACCCCGAGCAGCCCGAAAAGCTGGCGGAGGGGGACCTGTGGCGGATCCCCCGGGGCCTGCTCTGGGAGGGCTTCGGCGGCGAGACCAAGGGGGCCGACCGCAGCCAACCCGAGGATGAACTCGATGATGAAGCCCGGGTGGCAGCCTATCGCGGCATGCTCGCCTTTGAACGGGATGCCAAGGGTCCCTACGCCGCCTACCACCTGCGGAAGGGCGAAGCCCTCTACAGTTCCGTCGTGTTGCGGTACACGGACCGGGTGGACCCCCGCGACGTGAACGAGTTCGCTGCGGTCCTGGCGGCCCGCAGCGGAATCGCGGATGTGAGGTCCATCCCCCCCGGCACCCTGGTGAAGATCCCCTTGGATGCCCTGGCCGACCCCTTCCAGCCCGAGGGCACCCAGGCCCTCCAGGAGGAGCGGGAAGTCCGGGCGGAAGTCCGCCGCACGGTCCGGACCGAAGCGGGTCCGCGCTTGGGCGGCGTCCGCATCGTGTTGGATGCCGGGCATGGCGGCGTGGACAACGGTGCCATGGCCAACGACATCTGGGAGTCGGATTTCGTCTACGACATCATGGTGCGGGTCCGTCGCCTCCTGGAGGGGGAGACCGAGGCCTCGGTGAGCAGCACCATCCGGTACCCCACCTTGGAATTCAAACCCCGGGAAGTGATCCGCCGGCCCCATCGGGATGCCGAGATCCTCACCACCCCGCCGTTTCCGAATGATGGCGACTCGCCGACGGCCGTCTCGGTCCACCTGCGGTGGGTGCTCGCCAACGAACAGATCTCCGAGTTCGTGCGCCGGAAGGGGGACTTCAACAAGACCCTGTTCATCAGCTTCCATGCGGACAGCCTGCACCCGAGTGCCAAGGGGTCGATGGCCTACGTTCCCGGTGCGATCCAGGTCCCCAGCCGGTTCGCCCTTCCGACGAAGCGCGCGGCCCGGGTTCAGGAAGTGAAGCGCGGGGGCGCGGTCACCTTCTCCGCTCGGGAGAAGCTCCAAGGGGAGGCCCGCAGCCGCCAGTTCGCCGAGCTCCTGATGCGGAGCCTCCAGAAGGCCCGCATCGGGGTCCACTCCAATCGGCCCATCCGCAATGTCATCCATCGGTCGGGGAAGAAGTTCGTGCCGGCCGTGATCTGCTTCAACCGCGCTTCGGCGAAGGTCCTGGTGGAGGTGGCCAATCTCACCAATGAGCAGGATGCGGCCAACCTCAAGGATGCCGAGTTCCGGGAACGGTACGCCGAGGCTGTGGTGGCGGCGATCCGCGCCTACTTCCGGAAGTAGGTCCAGGTCCCACCGGATCCTTCAGGGCTTCAGGGCTTCCCGGGCGGCCCTTACCCTGGCCAGCGCCGCTTCGGGGGTGTCGCCCAGGGCGGTGAGGTGCCCCATTTTCCGCCCCTTGCGGGGATCCGTCTTGCCGTAGAGGTGGAGTTTCACGTCCGGGAACGCGAGCAGGCGTTCCCAGGCGGGCTCCCCCCCTTCCCAGAGGTCCCCCAGGACCTGAGCCATGGCCGCGGGGCGATGAAGGGTGGTGGCTCCGAGGGGAAGGGCGCAGACCGCCCGTACCTGCTGCTCGAACTGGCTCGTGACGCAGGCATCGAGGGTGGCATGGCCGCTGTTGTGGGGGCGGGGGGCCACCTCGTTCACCAGGAGCCGTCCCCCGGGCAGCAGGAAGAATTCCACGCAGAGCACGCCGACCATGCCCAAGGCCTCGGCGATGCCCTCCGCCATGCGCCGGGCTTCGGCCGCCACCTCGGCGGGAATCCGGGCGGGCATCAAGGTGGTGTCGAGGATGTGATTCACATGGTCGTTCTCGGCCGCGTCGAAGGCGGCGGTCTCCCCGTTCGCACTGCGGGCGGCCACCACGCTCACTTCCATTTCGAAGGGCGCGAAGGCCTCCAGGATGCCCTGCTGGCCCGCCAGGGCGCGGAAGGCGGCCGCGAGGTCGGTGCCCGGGGCGAGCTTCTGCTGCCCCTTGCCGTCGTAGCCGAAGGCCGCAGTCTTGAGCACGGCCGGCAGGCCGAGGTCGGCCACGGCCGCTTCCAGCTCCGCCAGGGTGTTCACCTCGCGGAAGGGCGTCACGGGGAACCCCTTGGACTCCAGGAAGCGCTTCTCCCGCAGGCGGTGCTGCACGGTGTGGAGGACGTTCGCACCGGGGCGCATGGGGCAGATGCGGGCCACGGCCTCGAGGGTGGCGGCGGAGATGTTCTCGAACTCCACGGTCATCACGTCCACGTTGCGGGCCATGACCTCGGCGGCGTAGACATCGTCGTAGTTCGCGCGGACCTCCAGGTCGGCCACCTGGCCGGCGGGGCAGTCGTGCCCGGGGTCCAGGGCGTGCACCCGGTAGCCCATGCGCCGGGCCTCCAGGGCGAACATGCGCCCCAGCTGACCTCCGCCCAGGAGGCCGAGGGTGGCACCGGGTCGGACGACGGCTGCGGACATGCTTCCCCCAAAACGATCATTGTCCCATGGCAGACTGGGTTCGTGGATCGCGTACACCTCATCACCCTCTCGGATCGCGCCTCGGCGGGCATCTATGAGGACCGGGCCACGCCCGTGCTCCAAGGTTGGCTGCTGGCGCAGGGGGTGGCTTCGGTGACCTCGGAGCTGCTCCCGGACGCCCCGGACGCGCTGGAGGTCGCCCTGCGGGCCGGCGTGGCCCAGGAGGTGGAGCTGATCCTCACGTGCGGCGGTACCGGCTTCGGGCCCCGGGACCTGACCCCGGAGGCCACGCGCCGGGTCCTGGAGCGGGAGGCCCCGGGCCTGCCCGAGTTCATCCGGGCCCGGGGTGGCCACCCCATGGCCTACGCCAGCCGCGCCGTGGCGGGCACCAGCGGGCGCACCGTGATCCTGAACCTCTCCGGGCGCCCCGAAGGGGCCCTGGAGCAGCTCCAGCTGGCCTGGCCCCTCCTGCGCCACGCCGTATCCACCCTCCGGAAGCGTCCGGACCCTTCCGCCTCCTGCACCTGATGACCACCATCTTCGTCCGCATCAACCGGGTGGGCTGGGTCCACCTCTGGGCCACCCGCCAGGCCTTCGAGGAAGGGGAGCCCTCCGATCACTTCTTCAACGGCCGCATCGATCCCCGGTGGCAGGAGGCCTGGCCGGGCCTGCCGTCCTCCGTGCGGGCGGCGCTCCAGCAGGGGGAGCTTCAGGAGATCGAAGACCCGGGCTACCTGGATTCCTGAGGCGACCAGCGGGCCAGGAGCTGGCCCCCATTCGCTCCCGGCACCACCGTGACCTCGGGATCCCGACTTCCGAAGAGCCCCAGGCACTCCCGGATCCAGCCGGAGAACATGATGAGGTAGAGGGCCGGATCGGGATGGGGGAAGGTCACGCGGATCCGGGCATGCCCCGGCAGCAGTGCTTCAAGCACCAGGCTGCCGCCCCGGTACATCTCGTCCCAGATGTCGGGCAGCCGCTCGAGGAACTCCTCGGGGGTCCGGGGTACGGGAACATCCAGGAACCCTTCCCGGAACATCATCTGGGCGCCGGCGATGCCCCGGGTCCCATAGGTATCCCAGGCGCGGGCGCGGGCCAGGGCCTCCAGGGCCTCCCAGAGCTGGCCGTAGGGCAGCCAGGCATCAGGATCCGGGAGCGACCGCCAGGGCGAGGATTCCGGCAGGGTGGCGAGAAAGGGCTCCCATTGGGCTTCCGGGAACTGGCCCCGGGCGAAATCGCGCCAGAGCAGAACCAGCTTACCCCGAGCCCAGAACCCGTCCTTCCCGTCCCTCACGCAACCACCTGAACCCCGTGTCGGTTCCCGGACCATCCAATCTGAATCCTGGGACCCGGGAATGCGGGGGTAAACTGACAGTCCATGGATTACCTTGCACCTTGCCTCCTGGTGGCGCACCCGGGCCTGATGGATCCCAACTTCCTCCACACCGTGGTGCTCATCGTCGAGCACGACGAGGAGGGGGCCCTGGGCGTGATCCTCAACCGCCCGCTCCCCCTCACCTTGGAAAAGGTGAGCGAGGAGGGGGATTTCCAGTACAGCGGCGATGCTTCCGCCACCGCCTGGCGGGGTGGCCCGGTGGATCCCCAGCGGGGCATCATCCTCGTGCAGGGGGGGCTGCCCGAGGATGAGGACACGGTGGTGGATCTCACCCATTTCGTGAGCCACCGGAAGGATCTCCTGGAGCAGCTCCTGGCGGATCCCGAGGCGCGGTTCCGCCTGTTCCTGGGCTACGCGGGCTGGGGCCCAGGCCAACTGGACGGGGAGATCGCCCAGGGGGCCTGGACCCGCCGCCCGGTGAACGGGGATTGGCTCATGCACCCCGATCCCAGCGGCCTCTGGCAGGTGGCCTTGGCGGCGGGGGAGTAGTCGAGGATTTCGCCGCCGGAACCCGGAGGGCCCGGCGTTAGCCTGAAATCCATGCGGACGTTGGTGTGGTTCCGGGGCAAGGACCTGCGGGTGGCGGATCACGGTCCCCTCCTGTCCGCAGCCGCGGCCGGGGAGGTGATCCCCTGCTTCGTGGTGGACCCCTTCTTCTTCGCCCCGGAGCGGGCGGCCCGGGCGCCGCATCGGATGCAGTTCCTTTTGGAGAGCCTGGTTAGTCTGGCGGCGAACCTGGAGCACCTGGGCTCCCGGTTGCTGGTCGCGCGTGGCCGCAGCACCGAGGTGGTGCCCGACCTGGCGCGGCGGCTGAAGGTGGATCAGGTGCTGGCGCACCGGTGGATCGAGCCCTTCGGTCAGCGGCGGGACGCGAAGGTGGCGGCGGGTCTGGGGCCGATCCCCTTCCACCTGGCTGAAGGGGAGACCCTCTTCCCCCCCGGCTCCGTGCGCACGGGGCAGGGGGGCATGTTCAAGGTCTACACCCCCTTCGCCCGGGCTTGCGGCGTTCGGGACCCCGAGCCACCCCGGGCTGCGCCCCGGCACCTGCCCCCGCTGCCCCCCGAAGCCGCCCGCCTGGTGGAACCGCTCCCCACCCTCGAGGAGCTGGGGCTCGTCCCCAACCCCGGCATCCAGGCGGGTGGGGAGCGGGAGGCCCGGGCCCGCCTCAAGGCCTTCCTGTCGCACCTGGCGGACTACCCCGTGGCCCGGGACCGCATGGACCTCGCCGGGACCTCCCGACTCAGCGCCGACCTGAAGTTCGGGCTGCTCAGCATCCGGTCCGTGTGGTCCACGGTGGCGGCTGAGCCGCCTTCCGAGGGCCGCCGCCGCTTCCTGGGGGAGCTGCTGTGGCGGGAGTTCAGCCACCACCTGCTGGGGGAGTGGCCCCACCTCCTGGACCGTCCCTTCCGGCCGGACTGGGAGGGCTTCCCCTACCAGGACCGCCTGGACCTCTTCGCGGCCTGGGCGGAGGGGCGCACGGGGTATCCCGTGGTGGACGCCGCCGCCCGGGAGCTGCGGGCCACGGGGTACGTGCACAACCGGGCCCGGATGATCGCCGCGAGCTTCCTCACCAAGCACCTGCTCCTGGATTGGCGGTTGGGGGAGGCCCACTACCTGAAGTGGCTCACCGATGGAGATTGGGCCCAGAACAGTGCCGGCTGGCAGTGGAGCGCAGGCTGCGGGGTGGATGCCCAGCCCTGGTTCCGCATCTTCAATCCCGTGGCCCAGGGGCTGCGCTTCGATCCCGAAGGCGGGTATGTGCGGCGCTGGGTGCTGGAGCTGGCGGAGCTCCCGGGGGCCCGCATCCACGAACCCTGGAAGCTGCCTCCCTCCGGTCGGCGGCGCCTGGACTATCCCGATCCCGTGGTGGACCTTTCGGAGGGCCGGGCCCGATTCCTGGCGGTGGCGAAGGCGCATCTGGGCGGCGGGGACGCCTAGCCTCCGCTAGACTGGATCAGGGCCCAGCTTGCCGACATCGGAGGCTGGGCCCCTTTCCCACGACGCACTCCACTCGGGTTCCACGATGTTCACGCTGCGATTCAAGACGAAGAAGGCCGAGGGCGAAGCCCAGTGCGAGCGCGAGGTGGCCCTGCTGGCCGCGTCCCGCACCGCGGGGGTGGAGCTCAACCACCGCTGCGGGGGGCACGCCCGCTGCGGTACCTGCGTGGTGACCGTGCTCTCCGGTGCGGAGCTGCTCTCGGAGCCCATGGCCTCCGAGAAGCGCATCCTCACCATCCTCAAGGCCGGCGATCAGGACCGGCTCGCCTGCCAGGCCTGGGCGCGGGGCGATGTGTCCTGTGAGGCGAAGGGCTGAGCCCGATCGCTATTCCAGCCAGAAACCCACGCCCTGCCAGACCTTGACCTTGGTGCCCTCCGTGGTGCGGGCCGGGTCGAAGACCAGCTTCTTGGCCGCCTCCACGCAGGCGATCTCCGCGGCGCGCAGCTTCTCGCCCTCACCGGGGAGGCCTTGCAGCAGCCGGGTGCCCACCACTTCGCCCTTCTCGTCCACGAGGACATTCACCACGACCACGCCCCGGGGCTTGGTCCAGCCCTCCAGCTGGGGGGTCACCCGATTGAGGTTGATGGGGCGGGCGGGGGTCACCTTGTCCCCGCCAGGCACCAGGGTGCCTTCCTCCGGCGGTCCCAGACGGGCCTGCAGGGCCTCCAGCTCCAGCTTGAGGCGGTCCCGCTGGGTCACGCACTCGGCCGTGGCCGCCTTGGCCGCCTTGAGGTCCCGGAGCAGGGGTTCGAACCCTGCCTGGTTCTCCTTGAGGGTGGCTTTCAGGCTGTCCAGCTCGGCCCGGGCCGTCTTGGCGTCATCCTTGGCCAGGTCCCGGGCCTTCTGGGCCGAGGCGAGCTCCGTCTGCAGGCCCTCCGCAGCGGAAAGCCGCGCCTTGAGGTCATCGCGTTCGGCTTCCGCCTTCTTCAGGTCCGCCTTCAGTTGGGCCGCCGTGGGGGGCTTCGGCGCCTTGGCCTTCTTCCCCTGGGCCATCGCAGGCAAGGCGAGGAGGACCAGGGTGAGCGAAGCCGGAACCAAAGGAATGCGCATGGAGCCTCCGGGGGATGCTCCAGTCTACCGGCCCCGGGGACCTGTGGCAGCGGCCTAGCGCAGCCCGTATCCCTGTCCGGCGCCCGAGCCAGGGGCGGCGGCATCTTTCAGGACGCCCCGCTTGAGCAGCTTCGAGAAGATGGCCAGGCACTCATCCTGGTCGAAGGGCGCGATGGTGAGGATGTCGCGCACCGTCCACAGGCCGTTCACCCGGGTGGCCAGGAAGGCTTCGTTGGGGCCGAGGTTCACGTGCATGAGCTCCTCGAGGCTCATGGCGAGCTCGGGGATCATGTCGAGGTCGACCTTCTTCTCCTCGAGCATGTCCTTCACGACCATCATCATCTTGCTGGCGTCCTGGTGCAGGGGCTGATCCTGGAGGACCCGCTTCAACTCCTCCTGGGCTTCCGCGAGCTTCTGCTTCTCCACCAGGGCGCGGGCCCGCTGGAGCTGGAGGCTCGCGCTGTCCCCGAGGTTCCCGCCGGCGTGGACCAGGCGGATCATCCCCCGCTCCTTCAGGTCGAAGAGGAGCTTGTGCACCTTGAACTCGGGTGCGCGCATCTCGATGACGAGCTGGTCGAGGGTCTTGATGCCATCCACCCGGGCGAGCACATCGGCATCCTCGGGGGCGAGGGGGAGCTGTTCGGCGATGGACTCGGGAATGGCCGCGGGTACGGCATCCCCGCCCTTGATGGCTTCCCGGATCCGCTTCCACTCATCGAGGCGGCGGGCGCCTTCCAGCACGATGCCGGTGACTTCCAGGCTGATGAGCATCGACTTCTGCCCCAGGGAGGCTCCATCGTGGAACTCGAAGCCGCCCGCCTGCCATAGGAAGCAGTCGAAGATGCCTTCTTCCACCTTGAGCTGCACGATGCGGCGGATCTCCGCCTCGGTGACCAGCTGCCGGCTGATGAGGATGCGCCCCAGGAGCTGGTTCTCATCCTCCTGCGTGGCCAGGGCCTCCCGCAGCTGCTCTTCCGTGATGCGGTTGAAGGCCAGCAGGTACTGACCCAGGTATTCCCGGGGATCCGAGGACCAGATGGAGGTGACCTTGCCATCGTGGAAGCCCACCCGTTTGGTGTGGAGGGGCCCACGCAGCTCCAGCACGCCGGTCTTCTTGCCCACGGCGAGCCACTGGAAGATGTCTTCCAGTCCCATCGTGGCGAGATCGCCGTTCAACGCCATGGGTACTGCTCCAGGAGAACTCCCAATTTATCCCAAGTGGATCGTGGAACCTTACAAAAACGGTGGGGCGGCACACCCTCCCCTGAATGGTCCTCTCGGCAGGCCGAACGGAAAGCTAAAGCATCTGGATCACCTCCCGCACCGCCTGGTTCAGGAGGTCGGGATGGTGGCGGGCCACGGGGGAGTCGGGATCCAGCAGGGGCAGGGCATGAACCGGCACCCCGAGGTCCTGACCGAGGGTCGGGATCACGGGCTCTGCGCCTTCGTCCAGGTATCGTGAGAGGAGGGGCCCGGGGAAGGGGGTGCCGTTGGCCAGGACCGCGGTCAGAGGCACCTCCCCGAAGGCCTGGATGCTGGCCACGTGATCCACGAGGGTCATGCCCTGGCTCTCCCCGGGCTCGGTCATGAGGTTGGCCACGTAGAGCACCGGAGCCTTGGCCGCCGCGATGCTCTCCCGGATCTCGGGGATGAGCAGGTTGGGGATGGTGGAGGTGTAGAGGCTGCCTGGGCTCAGGATGATCACATCGGCCCGCAGGATCGCCAGCAGCGCCTCCGGCAGGGGCTCCGCATCCTGGGGCTCCAGCCACAGCCGGGCCAGGGGGGGGTGGCTCTCGTTGACGTTGGTCTCGCCCCGGTAGAGGCGGCCCTGGAGGTCCTCGGCGCAGAGGGTCACCGGCTGCAGGGTGGAGGGGTAGAGACGGCCGGCGGTGACGATCACGGAGCCCAGCTGCCGGATGGCCCGCACCCAGTTCCCCGTGAGGTCCGCCAGGGCGAAGAGCATGAGGTTGCCCAGGCTGTGCCCGGCGAGGGTCCCGGTGCCCTTGAACCGGTAGTTCATCATCTCGGTGAGGAGGCTCTCCTCCCGGGCCAGGGCGCTCAGGCAGTTCCGGATGTCCCCGGGGGGGATGCCGCCCATCTCCGTGCGGAGGCGGCCACTGGACCCCCCATCATCCGAGACGGTGACGATGGCCGTGAGGCTCCAGGGGTCCTTGGGACGGACGCCCTCCCGCTTCAGGGCCCGCAGGAGGGCCGCCATGCCCGTACCACCCCCCAGGGTGACGACCCGGAGGGGCTGGTCGGGGTGCAGCCGGGGTTCCCGGGCCACGGGGAAGGGGATGCTAGCGGCCGAGCGCGAAGCCGAAGGCCGGATGGTCGCGCATGTCCTCGAAATCGGGCTCCATGCGGAAGAGGTAGGTCAGGTCGGCGTCGAGGTCGAGGGCCGTCTTCAGGCTGGCGGCGCAGGGTTCATCCTGCTCCAGCTGGGCCAGGGCCACGGCCTTGAGGTAGTGCAGCTTGGCCTGCTGGGGCTGGGCCTTGAGGGCCTTGTCCAGGAGGGCGAGGGCGCCCTTGGCGTCCTTCCGGTTGAGCATGAGCTGCGCTTCGGCCTCGGCCGTGAGCTTGGTCTCCTTGGGGGTCGTCGTCTGGCGGAGGGCGAGGTTGAGGTAGCTCTGGGCGCTGCGCTTCAGGTGCCACTGGCCCTGGTCATGGGCCTTGGTGACGAGACCCTCCAGGGCCTTGGCGGCCTCGGAAGCCTTGCCCTGTTCCAGCTGCTTGATGGCCTTGGCGAACTCCTCGGCCAGCGGATGGGGGCCGGCGGCCTTGGGGGCGGCCTGGGGAGCGGCGTCTTGCTTGGCTTTGGCCTTGGTGACCATGGGTACCTCTTCGGAACGTTCAGTCACTATAGCAACAACCCGGCGACCCACCGAAAAGCCCCGCCGGGGCGGGGCTCATCCGGGGTTAGGCGGGGGGGATCAAACTTTGTAGAGGGCTTCTTCCCGATCCAGGAGGCGGGCGGAGAGGGCCACGGAGGCCACGGCCAACACCACCGTCATCCCGAGGGCCACCGTGTATTCCCAGGGCACCATCTGGGCCCCGAAGATCTTGCGGATGGCCAGGGAGACATTGAGCACGGGGATCCAGGGGAGCATCGCCATCTTCTCCACCCCGGGGGCGGAGGAGAACATCCCGAGCATCATCACGATGAAGATGCCGGGGGTCATGGCCATGGTGGCCTCGCGGGTGTTGCGGGCCTGGGTGCCGAGGAGGACCAGCACCGCGGAGAAGAGCAACCCCATGGGGATCACCAGCAGGAGGGTGAGCACCAGATTGGAGGGGTTGGCCAGGTTGGCCATGGCGGACACCTGGGGCGTTCCCGCGGCTGCGGCCGCCGCCATCGCCTTGGGGGAGTTGGCGATCTCCCGTCCCAGGGCGGAGAAGCCCAGGAACATGCCCGCCAGGGATGCGACAGCGCTGCCGAGGCCCACGGCGAACACCATGATCAGCTTCCCGTAGATGATGGATTTCCGACTCAGGCGGGTCGACAGGAGGGAGAGCAGGGTCCCCCGCTCCTTCTCGCCCGCGGTGACGTAGGCGCTGTGCTGCATGGCGCCGGCGTACATCACGATGATCAGGAGGTAGGGGAGGAAGGCACCCAGGGACTTGCCGACCTCCAGGGCCTTGTCGCTGGCGACCTTCTCCACCAGCTTCGTCGGTTCCGCCAGGGAGAGGGAGGCCTTGGCTTCGGTGAGGCGGGCCTTCACCCAGGCGGCATTCTGGGTTTCGAGCACCTTCTTGAGGCGCCCCTGGGCATCCTCGGAGGCCCGCTCGCTCTCATCCACCTGGGTGGTGATGGCGAAGGTCTCCTGGCGCGCCAGCTTCACGGCGGCCTCGGGATCCACGTCCACGATCAGGTCCAGTTTCTGATCCAGGAGGGCCTTCTTGAGGTCCCCCTCGGGCGCCTGGACCAGCTCGAACTCCTTGGGGCTCTGGGCCAGGATGGGCTTCAGGGTCGCGGAGGGATCGATGAGCACCACCCGGCTGGGCCGGCCCTTGCGCTTGGCGGAGTCCCCCTTCGCCAGCTTGGTCATCATCGTGAACAGGGTGGGGTAGAGGATCAGCGGCAGGATGAACGTGAAGAACACGGTCTTCCGGTCCTTGAAGAACTCCAGCATCTCCTTGCGGAATACGAGCCAGGTACCGCGCATCTCAGGCCTCCGTGCCGTTGGCAAGCTGGAAGAAGACTTCATCGAGGGTGCTCACGTTGTAGCGCTTCAATAGCTCCCGGGGCGGGGCGTCGCCGTGCAGCTGGCCGTCGAAGATGATGCCCACCCGATCGCAGATCTGCTCGACCATGGGCATGACGTGGGTGGAGACGATCACCGTGCGGCCTTCCTCGCGCATGATGCGGAGGAGGTCGAGCACCGTCTTGGCCGTGAGCACGTCGAGGCCCGTGGTGGGTTCGTCGAAGATCACCACCTTGGGATCGTGGAGGAGGGCCCGGGCGATGCTGAGCTTCTGCTTCTGACCTGAGGAGAAGCCATCCACCTTCACATCGGCGAACTCGCCCATGCCCAGGCGGTCCAGCAGGTGCAGACCGCGGCGCTCGGCGGTGAGGGGGTCCACGCCCTGGAACTCCCCGAAGATGCGGAGGATCTCGCGGGGGGTGAAACGCTCATAGACGCTCATGTCCGTGGCGAGGAAGGCCAGCTTGCCCCGCACGGCCTCCGGCTCCGCCTGGGTGTCCAGGCCGCAGACCTTCACTTCCCCGCGATCGGGGGTCATGAGGGAGGCGATCATGCGGAGGGTGGTGCTCTTGCCGGCGCCGTTGGGGCCCAGGAGACCGTAGATCTCCCCGGGCTTCACGGTGAGGGAGATGCCGCGCACGGCTTCAATGCGCTTGGACTTCCGGGTTTTCTTGTCGCGGACCGTGAAGGCCTTGTGGACATCCCGCAATTCGATCATGGGGGCTTCCTCCAGGAATGAGTCTAGGGGCGCGGAGGGCCCCGATCGGGGGCCCTCGGCGAACGGGGTGGGCGGGCCGGCGAACGGATCCGCCCGGCGGGTTCAGCGGTGGGAGATGCCGCCGAAGGCGTAGAGGCCTTCCACACCCACGGATCCCAGGAGGATCATCAGCACCCCCGCGCAGAGGCAGTAGAAGGCGAAGGCGTTGAGGCGGGGCGCCCGGGTGAAGCGGTCCAGGGCCCCGATGGCGAGGTATCCCGAAAGGGCCGACACGATGACTCCCACGATGCAGGCCACGGCGGGGCTCACGCCGCCCGGGAGCTGGGGGAAGGCCAGCTCCGCCGGAAGGGGCTGATGCCGGAGCAGGGGGCCCACCAGGTGCTTCGCCTCGAACACGGCGGCTCCGAGGATCGTGGGGATGCCCAGGAGGAAGCTGAAGCGGGCGGAGGCCGGCAGGCGCAGGCCCGCGAACACCCCCATGGAGATCGTGGAGCCGGAGCGGGAGAGCCCGAACCCCCCACCCAGGCCCTGGATGCCGCCGATGAGCATGGCATCACGCGGGGTGGCGGCCGGGAGGTCCCGGGCGGTGGCGGTCGTCTGGGCCTTTTCATTCGCCCGGTAGAGCAGCCAGGCGGTGAGCAGGAGGAAGCACCCATAGACCCAGAGGTTCTGCTTGGCCCACTCCTTGGCCGGGCGCGTGGCGATCCCGAAGAGGATGGTGGGGATCATGGCGAGGAAGAGCAGGTAGGCGAGGTGGCGCCCTTCGGCATCGCGTCCCAGGATGCCCATGACCACCCGCCCGATCTCCCGCCGGAAGTAGATGAACAGGGCGACCAGGGTGCCCACGTGCAGGAGCACATCGAAAGCCAGGGGCATGCCCCGCCCCAGCAGCAGGTGCTCGGTGAGGGTCAGGTGCGCCGTGCTGGACACGGGCAGGAACTCGGTGAGGCCCTGCACCAGACCCAGGAGGATGGCATGCCACAACTGCATGGAGACTCCGGAAGGCAAAGATCCAGTGTGGCAGGGTGTCTGGAATTTCCCAGGCCCTGCCGCCCGTGCCTCCACGGCGCGGGGCAGGCCGGCCATACCCTCCACCTTCCGCCGGCCTTCGGCCATGCTTCTATCCATGCTTCCCGGCCTCGATTTCCGATCCGATACGGTGACCCGTCCTTCCCTGGAGATGCGCCGCGCCATGGCCGAGGCCGAGGTGGCGGATGATGTGCTGGAGCACGACCCGACCCTGGCCCGTCTGGAGGCGCGGGTGGCGGAGCTCACGGGCCTGGAGGCGGCCCTGTGGACCCCCACCGGGTGCATGGCGAACCTCATCGCCCTGATGCTCCACCTGCAGCGGGGCGATCGCTTCCTGGCCCCGGAGCAGGCCCATGTGCTGGGGTCCGAGCTGGGCACCGCAGCCTGGCTGGCGGGGGGCATGCCCCACGCGCTGCCCTGGGACGGAGGACCCGGGAGGCCCACGCCTGCCACGGTGACCGCTGCGGCGGGCCGGCCCGGCCCCTACTTCAACCTGCGCACCACGCTGCTCTGCCTGGAGAACACCCACAACTTCGCCGGGGGCGCCGTGATCCCCGGGGCGGAGCAGGGGGCCCTGGTGGCCGCCGCGAAGGCGGCTGGCTTGAAGGTGCACGTGGATGGCGCCCGCCTCTGGCACGCCGCCACGGCCCTGGGCTGCCCGCCGGCGGAGCTCACCCGGGGGGTGGACTCCGTGCAGGTCTGCCTCTCCAAGGGGCTGGGCGCCCCCATGGGCAGCCTGATCTGCGGCTCCCGGGACTTCATCGAGGCGGCCCGCCGCACCCGCAAGATGCTGGGGGGCGGCGTCCGCCAGGGCGGCGTGGTGGGGGCCGCCGGCCTCGTGGCCCTCGACTACCTGCCCCGGTTGGCCGAGGACCACGCCAAGGCCACCCGGCTGGCGGAAGGGCTGCGGAGGCTGGGGTTCACCTTGGATCTCCCGGAGACGAACATCCTGCTCGTGGGCGTGCCCGATGCGGCCGGCGCCCTGGTCCGCATGGCGGAAGTGGGGATCCTGGCGGTGCCCGTGGGCAACCGGATCCGGTTCATTCCGCACCGGGACCTCAGCGAGGCGGATGTGGCCGAGGCGCTCCGTCGCCTCGCGCCCCTGGCGGAACCGATCCTCAAGGGAGTGGCGTGATGAACAAGGGGGTCCTCGCGGGCGTGGTGGTCGGTGTCCTGGGGCTCGGGGCACTGGGGTGGTGGGCCTGGCAGGAGCAGCTGCAGCCGCTGCCGCTGGCCCAGGAGATCGAGGTGTGGGAGAAACCCAATCCCGAAGGGGAGCAGGATCAGGCCCAGCTGGAGATCCTCCTGGCGGGTGGCCCCGGGGCCCAGGCCTTCCTGCGCCGGCAGGCCTTCGAACCGCTGCTCGAAACCCACGAAGGGGCCTGGATGGGCATCCTGGCCGAGGCGGCCTGGGGCAGCCGCCACGCCAAGCGCTGGCGCTTCCAGCTCCGCACCGGGCTGCGCTTCCAGGATGGCCGCCCCCTCGACGCCGCGGCCCTGGTGGCGGGCTTTCCCGCCTGGGCCCCCGAGCCGCTGAAGTCCGACCTCAAGCGGGCCCAGGTGGTGGATGGCCTCGCGGAATTCCGCTTCAACCATGCCCACTCTGATGTGCCGGCGCTCCTCGCCGCCGCCCCCGTGCGCGACGCCCTCACGGGCCTGGGCACGGGCCCCTTCCGCCTGAGCCCGGATGGGATGCGGCTGGAGCGCTCCGATTTCTTCCGTCACGGCCGGGCCGGGTTCCAGGCCCTCATACTGGTGACCGACCCGGCTCAGATGGATGGAGCCACCTGGGCCGAGGGCCTGCTGGCGAAGCGCTGGATGGTGGCGCAGTATCCCGGCAAGGTGCCGGGGGAGGCCATGGCCCAGGTGCGCCTCGGTGCCTACGACGATGTGCGCATGGCCGATGGCACCGTGTGGTTCATCAACCGTCGCATGCGTCGCCTCAACCCCGAGAAGGCCGACTGGACCCGCACCCGGCTCTTCGGGGTATGGCGGGCGGACTACGAGCTGCAGCGCAAGGAAGCGCCCTGACCTACTCCAGGTTCGCGGCCTGCTCGCGGACCTGATCCAGCACGCCCTTGGCCTCCATGACCGCCCGGGTCATGGCCAGCCGCTTGCATTTGGAACCGGTGGTGTTGAGCTCCCGCAGCACCTCCTGGCACCACACGTCCACGGCGCGCCCCTCCAGCTTCCCCTTGCGGAGGCGCTCGGCGAAGTCGTCGAAGTGGGCGGCCAGGCGGGTCATCTCCTCGCGCACATCCAGGCGTTCGGCCAGCACGCCGGCCTCGGCCAGGAGCCGGTCCTCAGCCACCTTGCCCGCCAGCTGGGCCTCGAGCAGCACCGCCTCGATGCGGGCCTTGAACAGGGCGGGCAACTCCGCGGCCTGGGCCTCGGCTTCGGCCATCAGGGTCTGCCGCAGGGCCTGGAGGCGGGCGAGGCTCTCCTCGAAGAAGGGGGCGAGACGGCGGGCCTCCTGGGTGCGACCGTCGTTCCAGCGGGTCAGCAGGTCGGCCAGGCCCGCCGTGACCTCAGCTTCCAGGTCCTCGGCCACATCCCCCTCCGGGGCGAGGAAGGCGCCGGGCAGGCGCAGGAAGGCCTCGGCGCTGAAGGGGGGCAGGTGGAGCCACTCCGCCTCCTCGGCCCAGGCCTTGGCCAGGGTGCGCAGGAGGGGGCGATTGAGGCGGGGCTCCAGGCGGCTGTCCTCCTGGAGCTCCACCGTGAGGTCCAGCTTGCCCCGCTGGGCGGCGCCCCGGACCTGGGCCCGGAGGGCGGGTTCCAGCGATGCCAGCGCGGGGTGGAGGCGCAAGCTCAGGTCCAGGCCCTTGCCGTTGACACTTCGCAAGGCCAGGCGCAGCCTCCCGGTGCCCAGGGGGCGGATCAGGTCGGCATAGGCGGTCATGGAACGCACGGGGTACCTCGTGCATCCATCTTCACGGGCTCCGCGGGCGATGGCCAGCGGGCTATCCTGAATGCCTCCCTTCCAGGACGACCATGCGCCACTCCCTGTTCATGCCGATGCTGACCCTGACCCTCCTCGCCCAGGACCCCGCCGCCGAGCGTGCCAAGTGGCACGAAGGGCGGATCAAGCGCCTCCAGTCCGAAGAAGGGTGGCTGACCCTGGTGGGCCTCCATTGGCTCACGGAGGGGGAGAACCTGATCGGCACGGACCCCGGTGCCAAGGTGCGCTTCCCGGAGGGCCTGGGCCCGGCCAAGGCCGGCACCCTGGTGCTCGAGGGCGGGAAGGTGCGGCTGAAGGCCGAGGCGGGAAGCCCCCTCACCGTGAACGGCGCGCCCGCCGGGGACATGCCCCTGCGGATGGATGTCGACGGCAAGCCCGACGTGATGGGCCTGGCCGGGCGCAGCTTCTATGTGATCCGCCGGGGAGAGAAGGTCGGTGTGCGGGTCAAGGATCCTCAAAGCCCCGTGCGTACCGGCTTCAAGGGCATCGACCTCTATCCCTACGATCCGGCCTACCGCGTGGTCGCCACCTGGGAGCCGTTCCCGGAACCGAGGGAGGTCAAGGTCCCCACGGTCATCGGGATTTCGGAGACCTACAAGGCCTATGGCCGCGTTCACTTCAAGCTCAAGGGGAAGACCGTGACCCTGGAGCCGGTGGACGAGGGCGACGGCCGGCTCTACTTCATCTTCCGCGACGCCACCAGCGGCAAGGGCACCTACCCGGCCGGCCGCTTCCTCTACGCGGACGCGCCGAAGGACGGCAAGGTGGTCATCGACTTCAACCTGGCCTACAACCCGCCCTGCGCCTTCACGCGCTTCGCCACCTGCCCCCTGCCGACCCCCGCCAACGTGCTGAAGGTCGCCGTGAAGGCCGGGGAGAAGGACTTCGGCCACCACTAGGTACGAGCCTGCGCCTAGGCGGGCTCGTGGTCCAGCACCTCGCGCAGCCAGGGCTTCATGCGGATGCGCTCCACGCTGCGCTCCAGGTGGAGCTCCAGGGGGCTGGAGCCCTCGAAGCCCATGCGGGGCGCCGCCGCGGCGGCGAAGCCGAGGCGGGAGCCCTCCTGCAGGCGCAGGGGCAGCTGGCTCACGGGGCGCACCTCGCCCGTGAGGCCCACCTCGCCCATGAAGAGGCACTTGGGCTGGAGCACCCGGCCCGTGGCGCTGCTCACCAGGGCGGCGATCACCGCGAGGTCCGCCGCCGGGTCCTCCACGTCCAGGCCGCCAGCCACGTTCACATAGACGTCGCGGTCGTGGAGCTGAACCCCGCCACGCCGCTCGGCCACGGCGCAGAGCATGCCCAGGCGCTGGCCATCGATGCCCAGGGCCGTGCGCCGGGGGATGCCCAGGCCCGCGGAGGCCACCAGGGCCTGGATCTCCACCACCATGGGGCGGGTGCCCGAGAGCACCACCGTGGCGGCGCAGCCGGGGCGGGGCTCCGCGTCCAGGAAGAAGGGGTTGCCCTCGGCGGCCACGAGGCCCCGCTCCGTCATGGCGAAGACGCCCAGCTCGAAGGCGGCGCCGAAGCGGTTCTTCAGGGCGCGCAGGAGGCGGTGGTGGTGGTGGCGGTCCCCCTCGAAGCTGAGCACCGTGTCCACCAGGTGCTCCAGCACCTTGGGGCCCGCGAGGTTCCCCTCCTTGGTGACGTGGCCCACCAGCACGAGGGGTGTCCCGGTCAGCTTGCTCCAGCGGGCCAGCTGCTGGGCGCAGCCGCGCACCTGGCTCACGCTGCCGGCGCTGCTCTCCAGCTCGGGATCGAAGAGGGTCTGGATGCTGTCCACCAGCAGGAGGCTGGGCTTCATGCGCTCGGCCTGGGCCAGGATCTCCCGCACGTCGGTCTCCGCCAGGAGGTGGATGGTGGGGCTCTCGGTGCCCAGGCGCTGGGCGCGGAGCTTGATCTGGCGCTCGCTCTCCTCGCCGCTGGCGTAGAGCACGTTGCCCTGCACCTGGGCCGCCCACTGGAGCACGAGGGTGCTCTTGCCGATGCCGGGCTCGCCGCCCAGGAGCACCACCATGCCCGGGACGACGCCGCCGCCCAGCACGCGGTCCAGCTCGTCCAGTCCCGTGGGGGTGCGCTGGGTCTCGCTGAGCTCCACGTCGGGCAGGGCGATGGGGCCCAGGTGGTGGCTCACGGCGTAGGCGCTGCGCTGGAGGTCCTTCCGGAGGCCGCCCTTCACCTCCTCGATGGTGCCGAAGGCCCCGCATTCGCCGCACTTGCCCAGGGGCTTGGGGTAGCGGGCGCCACAGGCGGTGCACTCGAA
>JBGASN010000043.1:0-25917 GCA_044229665.1 Holophagaceae bacterium | reverse complement strand
GCCGTGTCGATGAGGGTCTCGCCCTTGGCCAGGCTGCTGGTGTCGGCGTCGAAGTTGATGATCTCGGCGCTGAGGCGCTTCTGGGCGATCTCGAAGCTGTTGCGGGTGCGGGTGCTGTTCTCGAAGAACAGGTTCACCACCAGCTTCTTGCGGAGGGCGGGCACGATCTTGATGTCGGGCCGCTCGCAGACCTCTTCGAAGGCCCGAGCCTGATCCAGCAGGGCCGTGATGTCACGGGGCTCCAGGGGCTCGATGCCCAGGAGGTGCTTGTGGGGGAAAACGTAGCGTTCGCTGCTCATGGGATGCCTATGGGTCGGATCAGCTGCGGGCCTCGAGGAAGACGCCGTCCTCCCCGTCCAGTTCCTTCACCTTCACGGAGACGCGCTGCCCGGCGGTGACGGCCAGGGTCACGGCGGCGAAGTCCGCCTGGATGGGCAGCTCGCGGCCGCCCCGGTCCACCAGCACGGCCAGGCGCACGGTCTTGGGGCGGCCGTGGTCCAGCAGGGCGTCCAGGGCGGCGCGGATGGTGCGGCCCGTGAAGAGCACGTCGTCCACCAGGAGGATGGTGCGGTCCTTCAGGGTGAAGGGGATCTCCGTGGGGCGCACGATGGGCACGCCCACCAGCTCCGTGAGGTCGTCCCGGTAGAGGGTGATGTCCAGGGCCCCCACGGGGATCTCCCGACCCAGGGCCTTCCCCAGGTGGGCGCCCAGGCGCTCGGCCAGGGGCAGCCCCCGGCTCCGGATGCCCAGCAGCACCAGGTTGTCCTGCCCCAGGCGCTGGGCCACGTCCCCGGCCAGGCGCTGGAGGGCGGCCTCCATCTGGGCAGGGTCGAGCTGGCACGGGCCGGTCATGGCGCCTCCGGAAGGATTTCGGACAACCCTCAGTCTACCAAGGCCTAGGCTCCCAGGCGCTTGCGCGAATGGGCAAAAACACCATTTTTCAAGTCCGGCCCCCCATCCTCCGATGCCCCGGATCGAGGAATCGCATGACCCAGAACCGCCGAAATTACCGGAGAGTGCCGCTGGACGCCTCCGTCAGCTTCCGGGAGCTCAGCTTCCACAAGGGGGGCGAGGCGGAAATGGCCCATTACAAGGATGTGTCCGGGGGCGGCCTGCTCCTGGAGAGCGCCCACGATGTGCCCCTGGGCACCCTGCTCAAGCTGGAGATCAAGGTCCCCGGCTGGGGCAAGCACCAGGAGCGCTTCGGCACCCCCGCCGAGAACGACCTCCGGCCCCTGGTGGCCCTGGGGGAGGTGGTGCGGGTCGAGAAGCTCGATTCCGGCCCCTTCGAGCTGGGAGTGAAGTTCTGCAACGTGTATCCCGATGACCTGGCATCCCTGATGCGATTCGTGGACGCCCTGTCCGCCCAATCCGAAGCTCACTAAGCCCCGCTTTCCCTGGAGGTTCCCTTGAAGATCCTGGTGGTTGCAACGTGTATCCCGATGACCTGGCATCCCTGATGCGATTCGTGGACGCCCTGTCCGCCCAATCCGAAGCTCACTAAGCCCCGCTTTCCCTGGAGGTTCCCTTGAAGATCCTGGTGGTTGACGACTCCTCGACCATGCGCCGCATCATCATCAACACCCTGGGCCGCATCGGCTACTCCGACATCGTGGAGGCCGAGAACGGCAAGGGGGGCCTGGAGAAGCTGGGCCAGGGCGGCGTCGAGATGATCATCACGGACTGGAACATGCCCGAGATGGATGGGCTCGAGTTCGTGAAGACGGTGCGCGGGCAGAATCCGGGCATCCCCATCCTCATGGTGACGACCAACGCCGCCAAGGAGGACATCGTCGAGGCCCTGCAGGCCGGCGTGAACAACTACGTGGTGAAGCCCTTCACCCCGGAGACCCTCAAGGAAAAGATCGAATCCCTGCTCGGCTGAGCGGGGGTCGAGCGCGCGACTCCGGGAGGGACCCATGGACCAGTCCGAGATCGACGCCCTCCTCGCCGGTGGCGGGAAGGGCCCCAAGAAGGGCAAGGCGAAAGCCGAGGCTCCGGCGGCCCCCGCGGCCGCCGCGCCATCCCCGGCCGCATCGGCGCACCCCGCCCCCGTGACGCCCATCCCCGAGACCGCCCCCCAGCGGGACAAGGGCGGTCATGTCATCGCCGAGATCGACACCGTCACCGCCGTCACTGAGCGGGAGAGCAACAAGGTCATGGACCAGCTGGACCAGATCGGTCAGCTGGTGGGCAAGCAGCAGCAGCTCATCACGGAGCTCATGAAGCACGCCGGGTCGCAGGACGACGGGGTGCAGAAGGCGCTGCACGAGATCATGACCGCGGGGAAGGGCATCCAGGACAAGGTCTTCGACGCCATGGACCTGATGCAGTTCCAGGACATCACCCGCCAGAAGCTGGAGCGCATCGTCAACCACCTGCGCCAGATCCACGACTACATCATCGACCTGCTCGGCACCGGGGAGAAGGGCGAGGCCCGCCAGCTCTCCATCAGCCGCACCATCGCCACCACGGGGACCACCCCCGACGAGAACAAGGCCCACGCCGATTCCGTCATCGAGGCCTTCAAGCAGAAGGGTAAGTGACCATGGCCGTCGCCGAATCCCAAGCCAAGCTCGCCAACGACCTGGTGCCCTCCGGGCAGCTGGTCACCTTCGTGCTGGACGGCGTGGAGTTCGGCATCGACATCGACCGCGTGCAGGAGATCACCCCCCGCACCGACATCTGCCCCGTGCCCGGTTCCCCCAGCTTCATCCTGGGGGTCATCAACCTCCGGGGCATGATCATCCCCGTCATCGACAGCCGCCGCCGCTTCCACCTGCCTGAGGCGGAGCCCACCTCCCGCACCCGCATCATCGTGATGAGCCTGGCGGGCGAACCCACGGGCCTCCAGGTGGATGCCGTGAGCGAAGTGGTGCGGCTCGACGACTTCACCCTGCGGGAGACCCCGCCCCTCGTGGCCGGCATCCAGGCCGAGTACCTGGCGGGCATGGTCACCGTGGGCAAGCGGCTCATCACCCTGATCCACCTTCACAAGCTCCTCGACAGCAGCGAGTTCCAGGAACGGGATGCCCTGCGGGCCGACGCCATGGCCGCCGCCGGCATGTTCGGCGTGGACATGGAGGGCCGCGATGAGGAGCTCAGCGAGGATCGGGCCTTCGTGACCTTCGCCCTGGGGGGGGAGAGCTTCGGGATCGCCCTGGAGCAGGTGGAGGAGATCCTGGAGATCCCCGCGGTCACCAAGGTCCCGGATGCTCCGGACTACGTCCTCGGCGTGATCTGCCTCCGGGAGCAGGTGCTGCCCCTGGTGGACCTCACGGCGGTGCTCGCCGTGCAGGGCCTGGATGAGTCCCGCAAGCCCGAGATGGTGGTGCTGGTCACCTTCGGGGAAACGGCCATCGGCGTGGTGGTGGACCGGATCCAGGAGATCCTCCGGGTCACCCCGGACAAGCTGCTGCCGGCGCCCCAGACCCTCAGCGAGACCGAATCCGAGCACCTGGAGGGCGTGATCCTGCGGGACGACCGCATGGTCGGCCTCCTCAACGTCATGCGCATCATCACGGGCGATGACCAGGCCAAGATCAGCGCCCTGGGCCAGGGCCTGGGCCTCCGCGACAGCAAGGCGCTCGAGGTTGTCGAGCACGAGGACCTGGTGGTCTTCCAGCTGGGCGAGGAACGCTATGCCATGAAGCTCCAGGAGGTCCGGGAGATCATCATGGTGGGCCAGATCACCCCCGTGCCCCGGGCCCCGGCCTTCGTGGAGGGCGTGCTGAACCTCCGGGGCGAGGTGATGCCCGTGGTCGACCTCCGGACCCGCTTCGGGCTCGAGCGCGCCGAGCGCAACCGCCTCTCCCGCATCCTCATCTGCTCCATCGGGGGCATCTTCACGGGCCTCGTGGTGGATGCCGTGGATGAAGTGCGCCCCGTGGAGAAGCGCTCCTTCGAGGACCCGCCGCGCCTCTCCGCCGCCGCGGGCAACCGCTACATCGAGAAGGTGGCCCGGGTGGGCGAAGGCATGATCTTCCTCCTCCAGGTCCGGGACCTGCTCACCGACGCCGAGACGCAGGCCCTCCAGGGCCTCCAGGGCGCGAGCCGGAAGGGTTAGGCCATGAGCGACTTCGCCCTCGACGATCCCAGCTTCTACGAAGACTTCATCACCGAGGCCCAGGAGCACTTCGAGCAGATCGAGAGCAACTTCCTGGCCCTGGAGGAGGCTCCGGGCGACCTGGAGCTCCTGAACGCCATCTTCCGGTCCGTGCACACCATCAAGGGGGCCAGCGGCTTCCTGGGGCTCACCAAGGTGCAGAACCTCGCCCACATCGGCGAGAACGTGCTCGATGACCTCCGCAAGGGGCGCATGAAGCAGACGGACGAGGTCACGGAGCTGCTCTTCGAGACCACGGACATGCTCAAGGTCCTCGTGAACGATGTGGCGGTGCAGATCCGCAAGCAGGGCACCCCCGAGAACCCCGATCCCACGGCCCTCATGGCCCGCCTGGAGGCCCTGCGCACCGGAGGGGCCGCCGCCCCCGCCGCCGGGGGGGCTGCCAAGGCCACCTCCGCCACCGTGGCCTGGCCCTCGGACCTCGTGACCCTCAGCGACGAGGGGAAGGGGAAGGGCGCCAAGGCCTTCGGCGAGGGCAAGCAGGTGCTGGCGATCCGCTTCGAGCTGGAGCCCTCCGTCTACCGCTCCCACTTCAAGCCCTTCTCCGTGCTCCAGATGGTGGAGCTGTTGGGCAAGCTCCTGCACAGCGAGGCCCTGCTGAAGGGCCCCGTGGACCTGCACACCTTCGAGCCCGAGGCCTTCCACTTCGACCTCGTGCTCCTGGTGGACCTTGCGGAATCCATGGATGGGGTGGAGAAGATCTTCAAGCCCCTGGCCAGCCAGGCCCAGGTGCACTACTACCAGCTGGGGGCGACCTCCGAGACCACGGAAGTGGTGCACGGGGAACCTCCGGTCGCCGCCGGCCCCGCCGGGGAGATGGCCGTGGAGGCCGAGGGCGACGACCGGCGGAAGACCGGCCGGCGCACCACGGACGATGCTTCCAAGGGTGGCTCGGACTCCACCATCCGGGTGAGCCAGTCCAAGCTGGACCACTTCATGAACATCGTGGCGGAGCTGATCATCAGCAAGACCATGATCAACCACCTCATCGAGCGGCTGGGCGCCTCCGCACTGCCCCCGGATGCGGTGGAGACCACCAAGGAGCTGGCCCACGCCTCCGTCTACCTGGATCGGGTGAGCAAGGACATCCAGGCCTCGGTTCTGGGCATCCGGATGGTGCCCGTGAAGACCGTCTTCTCCAAGTTCCCCCGCATGGTCCGGGACCTGGCCAAGGCCAGCGGGAAGAAGATCGACCTCCAGATGACCGGCGAGGACACGGAGATCGACAAGAGCATCATCGAGGAGCTGGGGGATCCCATGATCCACCTGATCCGGAACAGCGCCGACCACGGCATCGAGATGCCCGATGTCCGCTCGGGACGCGGCAAGGCGGAGAGCGGCACCGTGGTGCTGCGGGCCCGCCACGAGGGTGACTCCGTGATCGTGGAGATCGAGGACGATGGCAAGGGCATCGATCCCGCCATCATCAAGGGCAAGGCCCTGGAAAAGGGGCTCATCAGCCAGGAACGCCACGACACCATGACCGACGATGAGGCCGTGGACCTCATCTTCCTCCCGGGCTTCAGCACCGCCGCCAAGATCACCGACATCAGCGGTCGCGGGGTGGGCATGGACGTGGTGCGCAGCAACGTGCGCAAGCTCAACGGCAGCGTGAGCGTCCGCAGCCAGGTGGGGAAGGGGAGCATCTTCACCATCAAGCTGCCCCTCACCCTCGCCATCATCGATGCCCTGCTGGTGCGGGCCGGCGAGCAGGTCTTCGCCATCCCGGGCACGGCGGTGGAGGAGACCCTCATCATCCCGCCCTCGGCCCTCTCCCACCTCACCCGGCGCAAGGCCATCAACCTGCGCGGCGAAGTGCTGGGCGTGAGCGAGCTCAAGGATCTCCTCCGGTTCAGCTCCAAGGCCGCGGCCGCCACGGAAGAGGAGGGCCACAGCATCGTGGTGATCACCGCCGCCGGGCGGCGCATGGGCGTCATCGTCGACACCTTCGTCCGCCGGCAGGAGGTGGTGATCAAGCCCCTGGCCCCCTACCTGGCCAGCCTGCCCGGCATCAGCGGGGCCTCCATCCTCGGAGATGGTGGCGTGGTGCTGATCCTGGATCCCCTGGAGCTCCTCCAGCTGGCGGTGCAGGAGTCCCGATGAGTCTGGCCGCCACCGCCCCGATGGGCGTGGCCCCCGGGGCCACCGGGGAAGGCCTGCCCCGGAAGTACATCTCCTTCCTCGTGGCGGGCCGCCCCTATGCGCTGCCCCTGGAGCGGGTGGCGGAGATCGTGCCCTGGCGCGACTTGAACAAGATGCCCCACATGCCCCGGGCCGTGGAGGGGATCCTGGACCTCCGGGGTCGGGTGATCCCCGTGGTGAGCCTGCGTACGCGCATGGGCCTGCCCCCCCTGGAGAGCACCAAGGGGACCTTCATCCTGGTGCTGGACATCGCGGGTCCCCCGGCCGCCGTGCTGGTGGATGGCGTGGAGAGCGTGACCACGGTGATGCCGGATCAGCTGCTCCCGGGCAGCCGCCTCCTGGCGGGCATGGAGGGCGCCTGGGTCTGCGGCTTCATCCTCCAGAACAACCGGGTCATCGCCGAGCTGGATCCCGTGCTGGTGGCGGCCACCGGGCCCGTGAAGGGGCGCGGGGCGGAGGCCATGGCCAGCCTGGATCTGGAACAGCGCATGGACGAGGGACTGAAGTCACTCCTGGCCTTGGCCCCGGCCAAGGAGGAAGGGAGCTACGGCCGCCGGATCATCCCCCAGATCGAGGAGAGCCTCAAGTTCACCGAGCAGGAGATGGAAAAGGTCCTCCAGAAGGTGGAGGAGATGCTCACCTTCACCGACCTGACCTTCCAGCAGCTCACCTACCTGAAGCAGGAGGCGGCCCTGGGCCACCTGAAGGGCCAGGAGGGCAAGATCGCCGAGCTGGAGAAGGCCGGCCAGGCCATCCAGGACAGCGTGTTCGACCTCATCAGCACCGTGCAGTTCCAGGACATCAGCCGTCAGAAGCTGGAGCGGGTCCTGCACCACCTGCGGGGCATGCAGGGCCTGCTCACGGCCCGCCTGCGGGACGAGGGCCACCACGACCTCCCCCCGGCCTAGGAGCGTGTCCAGGTAACCGGTGGGGCCACGCTGGGGTGGCGGCCGAGTGCCCCAAGGCGGCCGACCGAAGGTGGTGTGGGCGCACCACTGAGGGGAGGCTCCATCTCCGGGAGCCGAAGGCGACCAGGAGCGGCGCACCGCCGCCGCGTTCGATGGAGCCAACGCAGGAGCGCGACGGCCGCAGCCCCAGCCCGAAGGGTTGAAACCAAAGGGGCCTGATCCATCGTCGGCGCGCTTGCACGATGGCACTGCATCGCGCCGCGCGCGCCTCCTCGGCTGAGGCCCCTTTGGCTTCAACGCGGCTCCCGCCGGTTACTTGGACACGCTCCTAGGCTGGAGCCGGAGGCGGATCCCAGGCAGAATGGAGGATTACCTCCGGAGGACCCTGTGGGCGCCCCCCTCGTTGAGATCCGTCACCTGAAGCAGCACCTGGGCGAGACCGTCGCCCTCCGGGGCTGGGTCCGCAATGCCCGCACCTCCAAGACCCGCTTCGTGGAGCTGCGCGATGGCAGCGGCTTCGTGCAGTGCGTGGTGGGGGCCGCGGAGGCCGACGAGGCCAGCTACGAGCTGGCCGGGAAGCTCACCCAGGAGTGCTCCATCAAGCTGGTGGGCGAGGTGAAGGCCCACCCGAAGACGGGGGAACCGGAAATCCTCGTGCGGTCCCTGGAGCTGGTGGGGGGGAGCGTGGACTTCCCCATCACCCCCAAGGAACACGGCATCGAGTTCCTCATGGACAACCGCACCCTCTGGCTGCGCTCCAAGCGGCAGTGGGCCATCCTGCGCATCCGGCACACCATCTCCAAGGCCATCCGCGACTTCTTCGACAGCGATGGCTTCACCCTGCTGGACGCCCCCATCCTCACCCCCAGCGCCTGCGAGGGCACCTCCACCCTCTTCGGCACGGAGTATTTCCACGAGGGCATGGCCTTCCTGAGCCAGAGCGGCCAGCTCTACCAGGAGCCCGGCGTGCCCGCCTTCGGAAAGGTCTACTGCTTCGGCCCCACCTTCCGGGCCGAGAAGAGCAAGACCCGCCGCCACCTCACCGAGTTCTGGATGGTGGAGCCCGAGATGGCCTTCGCCGGCCTCGAGGACGTGATGGTCCTGGGCGAGCGCATGGTGAAGTTCATCCTGGAGCGGGTGCTCACGGACCGGCAGGAGGAGCTGAAGGTCCTGGAGCGGGATCAGGCCCCGCTGGAGGTCGCGCTCCGGGAGGGCTTCCTCCGCATGAGCTACACCGACAGCGTGGCCAAGCTCAAGGAGCTGGGCTCCGACATCAACTGGGGCGAGGACTTCGGCAACGACGACGAGACCATCCTCATGAACGCCGTGGACCGGCCCATGTGGGTGCACCGCTTCCCCAAGAGCTTCAAGGCCTTCTACATGCAGCCTGATCCCGAGGCCCCCGAGCTGGCCATGGGCGCCGACCTGCTGGCCCCCGAGGGCTACGGCGAGGTGATCGGCGGGGGCGAGCGCGCCTCCTCCATCGACTACCTCCTGGAGCAGATCAAGCACCACGGCCTCGATCAGAAGGACTACGAGTGGTACCTGGACGTGCGCCGCTACGGCAACGTGCAGCACGCCGGCTTCGGCATGGGCCTCGAGCGCGCCGTGGCGTGGATCTGCAAGCTGCCCCATGTGCGGGAAACCATCCCCTATCCCCGCATGATGGGCACGCTGCGACCCTAGTTCCGCCTCCAGCCTGGGTCCACGCCCGCGGCGCCCTCTGAGCTTGCGGCCGTGGGCGGCAGCCTCGCCGGGGCGGGCCCCGGCTCGACTTGAGCCGGCGGGTACCCCGCGCCGCAGGCTGCCCCGCAGACTGCTCTGCGACCCGCTACGGCTCAGATCGCACGTCCGGGAGACCATCCCCTATCCCCGCATGATGGGCACGCTGCGACCCTAGTTCCGCCTCCAGCCTGGGTCCACGCCCGCGGCGCCCCAGAGGCTGGGGCCGAAGGCGATGCCCACCGAGGCCGCACCCCTTCCCAAGGGCGAGCCGGGGCCTATACCTGTGATGACGATCAAATGCGGACAAATTGGTCCGCATTTGGGACCATACTGAGCCCAGTCCCGGAAGGGGCCCCCCCGGCCCCGACCGCTCACCCTGAGGAATCCCGTGCGAGGAAAAGACGCCCTGCTCCCCCTGAGCCTGCTGGCGAGCCTCCTCGTGGGCCTGTTCGTGGGGTCGGGTGTCTTCACGTTCGTGACCGCCAACGGCACCTCCTACCTCTCCAACGATCCGGCGGTCTGCGTGAACTGCCACATCATGCGGGAGCAGTACGACGGGTGGCAGCACGGATCGCACCATGCGGTGGCCACCTGCAACGACTGCCATCTGCCCCATGACAACGTGATCCACAAGTTCTACGTGAAGGCCAGCAACGGCTACCACCACTCCAAGGCCTTCACGCTCCAGAACTTCCCTGAACCCATCCGCATCAAGCCTGGGAACGCGGAAGTCCTGGAAGCCAACTGCGTGCGCTGCCATGCGGAGCTCACGGGCGAAATCACGGCCCACGGCACCCTGGGCGTGGCCACGGACCCGAACCAGAAGGCCGACCTGTATGGGTGCGTGCGCTGCCATGGCGATGTGGGCCATGGGCCCCGGCGCTGAACCCTCCCCCTTCCACCGAACCCTGACCCTCCATCCGCTGCCGTAGGAGTTCCCCATGACCGAACCCCGCACCCCCCTCCTGGCCCGCCCCGCCGTGAAGATGGGCCTCATCGCCGGGGGCGCCGCCCTGGCCACCGTGCTCGTGATGGCGCTCTACGCCAACGTCAGCACGCGGAAGGCCGAAGCCCGCCAGACCAACCTGAACGTGGTGGGCCTCGATGAGACCACCGTGGATCCCGCCATCTGGGGCAAGAACTTCCCGCGGCAATACGACGGCTACATGCGCACCGCCGAGAAGTACAGCACCACCTTCGGCGGCGCCGGCAGCGAAGGCCTGCCCAAGAGCCGGATCCAGGAGGATCCCCGCCTCGTGAGCATCTTCGATGGCTACGCCTTCGCCATCGACTTCAACCAGCGCCAGGGCCACGCCTACATGCTGGACGACCAGCGGCACACCAAGCGGGTCACCGAGCGCAAGCAGCCGGGCTCCTGCCTCCACTGCCATGCCTCGAACACGGTGGCCTTCCGGGAGCAGGGCCTGAAGGCTGGCGCCCCCGGCCAGATCACGGAGCCCTTCGGCTCCGCCAACGGCCAGGCCCAGTTGATGGCCGGCTTCGAGGCGGTGTGCAAGATGCCCTACGGCGAAGCCACCAAGCTTGTGCAGCACCCCGTGGCCTGCATCGACTGCCACGACCCCAAGAACATGGGCCTCCGCGTGACCAAGCCCGGCTTCATCCGCGGCATCGCCGCCCTGGCCGCCAGCACCGAGCCGGTTCCGCACCTCCCCTCCATCGAGAAGTGGCGCAAGGGCGACAAGGGCACACCCTACGATGCGAACCGCGATGCCTCCCGCCAGGAGCTGCGCTCCATGGTCTGCGGTCAGTGCCACGTGGAGTACTACTGCGGGCCCAAGGTCACCCTCTTCTTCCCCTGGAACAAGGGCCTGAAGGTGGAGCAGATCGAGGCCACCTACGACGAATACAAATTCCCGGACGGTCACCGCTTCTTCGACTGGAAGCACGGCAAGACCGGCGCAGAGGTGTTGAAGGCCCAGCATCCGGAGTTTGAGATGTGGAGCCAGGGCATCCATGCCCGTTCCGGGGTCTCCTGCGCCGACTGCCACATGCCCTACGTCCGCGAAGGGGCCCTGAAGGTCAGCGATCACCACGTGAAGAGCCCCCTCCTCGACGTGAGCCGCTCCTGCCAGACCTGCCACCGCTTCCCCGAGGAGGAGCTGAGGGCCCGCGTGGCCACTATCCAGAACCGCACCAAGGCCCTCATGGATCGGGCGGAGGATGCCGTGGTCGCCCTCATCAACGACCTGGAAGCGGCCAAGAAGGCGGGCCTGGATGAAGGCAAGCTGGCGCCCATCTTCGAGCTCCAGCGCAAGGCGCAATGGCGGGTCGACTTCGTGAATGCCGAGAACTCCATGGGCTTCCACGCCCCCCAGGAGGCCGCCCGCATCCTGGCCGAAGCCATCGACTTCGGCCGCCAGGGACAGCTGGCCCTCAAATCCCTGCAGGAGGGCGGCAAGCTGGCCCAGGCCAAGCCCCGCAAATAGCGGGAAGGCACCCTTCGGGACCCCACCTCCGGGCGGGGTCCCGCCCGTTGGGGTGGGGCCTGGGGCCAGTGGAAGGCCTGCATGGAAATGCGGGCGGGGGACCTTCTAAACTCAGGAAGGACGCGGGATCGGGGGGCGAAGCCCCCGGGCCCGCGCCGCGACCCTGAAAGGTGCCGACCGCCATGCAGCCCGAATCCGCGGAGCCCACAACCCTCACCCCGGAGGCCGCGCCCCGGCGGCCCTGGTGGCCCTGGGCCCTGGGTGCGGCCGCCATCCTCTTCCTCGGGTACCGGGCCTTCGGGGGTCGCGGCGGGGCGGGGGAGGCCAAGGGGGGCGGGCGTGGCGTGCCCGTGACCGTGGTCGCGGCCCGCAGCACGGACCTGCCGGTGAGCCTCCAGGGGCTTGGCTCCGTGGCGCCCCTGAGCACGGCCGTGGTCCGCAGCCGGGTGGATGGCCAGATCCTGCGCGTGGCCTTCCGGGAAGGCCAGCTGGTGCGCCAGGGCGAGCTCCTGGTGGAGATCGATCCCCGCCCCTTCCAGATCCAGCTCATGCAGGCCGAAGGCCAGCGCGCCAAGGATGAGGCCTCCCTGAAGAACGCCACCATGGACCTCCGGCGCATCGAGTCCCTGGTGCAGCAGGGCATCCTCCCCCAGCAGCAGCTCGACTCGCAGCAGGCCGTGGTGAATCAGGCGGAAGGCGCCGTGAAGAGCGATCAGGCAGCCGTGGAGAGCGCCAAGCTCAACCTCACCTACAGCCGGGTCACCGCGCCGATCTCCGGTCGGGCCGGCCTCCGGCAGGTGGATCAGGGCAACACGGTGCGGGCCGGGGATGTGAATGGCCTCGTCACCCTCACCCAGACCCAGCCCATCTCCGTGGTGTTCACCCTGCCCGCGGATCAGGTGGCCTATGTGCAGCGGGTGATGCAGGCCGGGAAGAAGCTCCCCGTGGAGGCCTTCGATCGCGACATGTCCGCCCGCCTGGCCCTGGGCGCCCTCGAGGCCCTGGACAACCAGATCGATCCCGCCACGGGCACCGTGAAGCTGCGGGCCCTCTTCCCCAATTCGGATGGGGCCCTCTTCCCCAACCAGTTCGTGAACGCCCGGCTCCAGGTGGACGTGCTGAAGGCCGCGGTGGTCATCCCCACCGCGGCCCTCCAGCGGAGCCCCGATGCCACCTATGTGTACGTGGCCAAGCCCGAAGGCACGGTGGAGCTCCGCCCCGTGGCCGTGCAGATCACGGTGGGTGAGGAGACGGCCCTGGCCAAGGGGGTGGCCGCCGGTGAGACCGTGGTGATCGATGGGGTGGACAAGCTGAAGCCCGGCGCCAAGGTGGTGCCCACCGTGCTCGGGGCGCCCGCCAAGAAGGGCGGGGCGTGAACCTCTCCCGCCCCTTCATCCTCCGGCCCATCGCCACCTTCCTGCTGATGGTGGGGCTGCTGATCATGGGCCTCATCGCCTTCCAGCAGCTGCCGGTCTCGGCCCTGCCCCAGGTGGACTACCCCACCATCCAGATCCAGACCTTCTATCCCGGCGCCAATCCCGAGGTGATGGCCTCCGCGGTGACGGCCCCCCTGGAGCGGCAGTTCGGGCAGCTGCCGGGCCTCAACCAGATGTCCTCCTCCAGCTCGGATGGCAGCAGCCTCATCACGCTGCAGTTCAACCTGGACCTGAACATCGACGTGGCCGAGCAGCAGGTGCAGGCCGCCATCAACGCCGCGGGCACGTTCCTTCCGGCGGACCTGCCCAATCCACCCATCTACAGCAAGACCAACCCCGCCGACGCCCCCATCCTCACCCTGGCCCTCACCTCGGACACCCTGCCCCTGAGCAAGGTGAACGACCTGGCGGATACCCGCCTGGCCCAGAAGATCTCCCAGCTGCCGGGCGTGGGCCTCGTGAGCCTCGGGGGTGGGCAGAAGCCCGCCGTGCGCATCCAGGCCAACCCCGCGGCCCTGGCGGCCAACGGCCTCACCCTGGATGACATCCGCACCGTGGTGGCCCAGGCCAACGTGAACCGGGCCAAGGGCAACTTCGATGGCCGCTTCCAGTCCTACGCCATCGGCGCCAACGACCAGCTCCAGTCCGGCGAGGAATACAAGCCCCTGGTGATCGCCTATCGCAATGGGGCCCCCATCCGCTTGCAGGACGTGGCCACGGTCGTCGATGGGGCTGAGAACACCAAGCAGGCGGCCTGGATCGGCCATGGGGCCGGGCAGGGGCCCTCCCTGGTCGTGCCCGCCGTGGTGGTGAACATCCAGCGGCAGCCCGGGGCCAACATCATCGCCGTGGTGGACCGCGTGAAGGGCCTGCTGCCCCAGCTCCAGGCCAGCCTCCCCAGCTCCGTGAAGCTTCAGGTGCTCACGGACCGCACCACCACCATCCGCGCTTCCGTGGAGGATGTGGAGTTCGAGCTCATCCTCACCATCGGCCTCGTGGTGATGGTGATCTTCCTCTTCCTGCGCACCCTCTCCGCCACGGTGATCCCAAGCGTGGCCGTGCCCCTCTCCCTGGTGGGCACCTTCGGGGCCATGTACCTGCTGGGTTACAGCCTCAACAACCTCACCCTCATGGCCCTCACCATCTCCACCGGCTTCGTGGTGGACGATGCCATCGTCATGATCGAGAACATCATGCGGTACATCGAGGAGGGCATGGCGCCCCTGGAGGCGGCCCTGAAGGGTTCCGCCCAGATCGGGTTCACCATCCTCTCGCTCACGGTGTCCCTCATCGCGGTGCTCATCCCCCTCCTGTTCATGGGCGACATCGTGGGGCGGCTCTTCCGGGAGTTCGCGGTCACCCTGAGCATCACCATCCTGGTGTCGGCGGTGGTCTCGCTGACCCTCACACCCATGATGTGCGCCTACCTGCTCAAGCCCCATGTCCCGGGCCAGGTGGCCCACCACGGCCGCTTCATCCAGGCCTCGGAGCGGGTGTTCGACCAGACCTTGGCCTTCTATGACCGCACCCTGCAGTGGGTGCTGCAGCGCCAGAAGGCCACCCTGTGGGTGGCGGTGGGCACCCTCGTGGCAACCGTGGTCCTCTACGTGGCCGTGCCCAAGGGGTTCTTCCCCGTGCAGGACACGGGGGTGATCCTGGGCGTGTCCGAGGCACCGGAGACGGTCTCGTTCCAGGCCATGGCGGAGCGCCAGCAGGCCCTGGCCCGCGTGATCCTCCAGGATCCGGCCGTGGAGAGCCTCAGCTCCTTCATCGGCGTGGATGGCACCAACAGCACGCTGAACAGCGGCCGCATCCAGATCAACCTCAAGCCCATCGAGGAGCGGAAGCTCGATGCGGGCGAGGTGATCCAGCGCCTCAAGCCCGAGCTGGCCCAGGTGCCCGGCATCCAGCTCTTCCTCCAGCCCGTGCAGGACCTCACGGTGGAGGACCGGGTGAGCCGCACCCAGTACCAGGTGAGCCTGCAGGACGCCGATGCCAAGGAACTGGGGATCTGGGTCCCCAAGTTCGTGGACCGGCTCCGGGAATGCCCGGAGGTGCGGGACGTGGCCAGCGACCTCCAGAACGGCGGGCTGCAGGCCAAGGTGGTCATCGACCGGGCCTCCGCGGCCCGCCTGGGCATCACTCCCCAGATGGTGGACGATGCCCTCTACAGTGCCTTCGGCCAGCGCCAGATCTCCACGATTTTCACCCAGCTGAACCAGTACCACGTGGTGCTGGAGGTGCCCCCATCCTTCCGGCAGCACCCGGAGAACCTCCAGTCCGTCTACTTCAAGTCGCCCACGGGCAAGCCCGTGCCCCTGGGCGCCTTCGCCCGCATCGAGACGGGCCCCACGCCCCTGGTCATCAACCATCAGGGCCAGTTCCCCGCGGCCACGGTCTCCTTCAACCTCGCCCCGGGCGCCAGCCTGGGCCAGGCGGTGGCCGCCATCGAGCGCGTGCGCAAGGACATGGAGCTGCCCGCCAGCATCCGGTCGGAGTTCATCGGCACGGCCCGGGCCTTCCAGGCCTCCCTCACCAACGCGCCCCTGCTGATCCTCGCGGCCCTGGTCACGGTCTACATCCTGCTCGGGGTGCTCTACGAGAGCACCATCCACCCCGTGACCATCCTCAGCACCCTGCCTTCGGCCGGCGTGGGGGCGATCCTCGCCCTCCTCGTGTGCCGCACCGATTTCAGCGTGATCGCCCTCATCGGCATCATCCTGCTCATCGGCATCGTGAAGAAGAACGGCATCATGATGATCGACTTCGCCCTGGAGGCGGAGCGGCACGACGGCAAGTCCCCGGAGGAGGCCATCTACCAGGCCTGTCTGCTGCGCTTCCGCCCCATCATGATGACCACCATGGCGGCCCTCTTCGGCGGGATCCCCCTGGCCCTGGGCTCGGGCATCGGCAGCGAGCTGCGGCGACCCCTCGGCATCACCATGGTGGGTGGGCTCCTCCTCAGCCAGGCCCTCACCCTCTACACCACTCCGGTGATCTACCTGGCCTTCGACCGGCTGGCGCGGCGGTGGCGGAAAGCCCCGTCCGCGCAGCCGGAACCCGCACCCGAGGCCCCATGAGCCTCTCGGCCCCCTTCATCCGCCGGCCCGTGGCCACCACCCTGCTGTCGGTGGCCCTGGCCCTGGCGGGGATGCTGGCCTACCGCTTCCTGCCGGTGTCGCCGCTGCCCCAGGTGGAGTTCCCCACCATCCAGGTGAGCGCGGGGCTACCGGGGGCAAGCCCGGAGACCATGGCCAGCTCCGTGGCCACGCCCCTGGAGCGCCAGTTCGCCCGCATCGCCGGGGTCACCGAGATGACCTCCGTGAGCAGCCTGGGCGCCACGAACATCACCCTGCAGTTCGACCTGAGCCGCAACCCCGATGCGGCAGGTCGGGAAGTGCAGGCCGCCATCAATGCGGCCCGGGGTCAGCTCCCGGCCAACCTGCCCAACAACCCCAATTATCGGAAGGTGAACCCGGCCGACGCCCCCATCATGCTCATGGCCCTCTCCTCGGAGATCGTGGAGCGCAGCAAGCTCTACGATCTGGCCTCCAGCATCCTCCAGCAGAAGCTGAGCCAGGCCTCGGGGGTGGGGCAGGTGGTGGTGGGCGGCGGGGCCCTGCCTGCCGTGCGGGTGGAGGTGAATCCCGGTGAACTCAATGCCAAGGGGCTCTCCCTGGAGGACCTCCGCACCACCCTGGCCGCGGCCAATGTGAACAAACCCAAGGGCAGCCTGGCCGACGCCCAGCGCACCTGGAGCCTGCAGGCCACGGACCAGCTCTTCTCGGCCAAGGACTACCTGCCCCTGGTGGTGTCCTACCGGAACGGCGCCGCCCTGCGCCTGGGGGACGTGGCGAAGGTGACGGATGGCCTGGAGGATGTCCGGGCCACGGGCCTGGCGAATGGGAAACCCGCCATCCTGCTCATCATCTTCCGGCAACCCGGTGCCAACATCATCGATACCGCCGACCGGGTGCAGGCCCTGCTTCCGGAGCTTCGGGCGGCCCTGCCACCCACCACGGACCTCCGCATCGTCCTCAACACCACGCGCACCATCCGGGCTTCGGTGAAGGAGGTTGAGACCACCCTCCTCATCTCCGTGGTCCTCGTGATCCTGGTGGTCTTCCTCTTCCTGCGGAGCCTGCGCACCACGCTCATCCCGGCGGCGGCCGTGCCCATCTCCCTCATCGGCACCTTCGGCGTGATGTACCTCCTGGGGTACAGCATCGACAACCTCAGCCTCATGGCCCTCACCGTGGCGACGGGCTTCGTGGTGGATGATGCCATCGTGGTGGTGGAGAACATCATGCGCCACGTGGAGGCGGGGGATCCCCCCCTGGCCGCCACCTTCAAGGGGGCGCAGGAGATCGGTTTCACCGTGGTGAGCATCAGCATCTCCCTGGTGGCCGTGTTCATCCCCATCCTCCTCATGGGGGGCATCGTGGGGCGGCTCTTCCGGGAGTTCGCCGTGACCCTCAGCGTGGCCATCGTCATGTCCATGCTGGTTTCCCTCACCACCACCCCCATGATGTGCGCCCGGCTCCTCCGCCCACCCGCGGAGGAGCGCCATGGGCGGATCTTCGCGCTCACGGAGCGGGGCTTCCAGGCCATCCTCGGCTTCTATGAGCGGACCCTGCGCTGGGTCCTGGGCCACGCGCGCGCCACCCTGGCCGTGGCCGTGGCCACGGTGATCGCCACCGTGGCCCTCTACGTGGTCATCCCCAAGGGCTTCTTCCCCCAGCAGGACACGGGGCGCATCGCCGGCAGCATCCAGGCGGACCAGAGCACCTCCTTCCAGGCCATGAAGGACCGAATGGCCAAGTTCGCCACCATCCTCCAGAGCGACCCGGCCATCGAGAACGTGATGGTGTTCCTGGGGGGTGGCTCCGCCACGAACTCGGGGCGCTGCTTCGTCTCCCTCAAACCCTGGGAGGAGCGCAAGGGCGTCACCGCCGACATGGTCATCGCGCGGCTGCGGCCCAAGCTGGCCACGGTGCCCGGCGCCAGCCTCTTCCTGCAGGCCGTTCAGGACCTGCGCCTGGGGGGCCGGCCCTCCGGGGCCCAGTTCCAGTACACGCTGCAGGCGGACGACTCGAAGGACCTCTTCGAGTGGGGCCCGAAGATGGTGGCCAAGATGCGCACCATGCCGCTCATCGCCGACATCAGCACCGATCAGCAGAATCAGGGGCTCCAGGCCGCCCTGGTCATCGACCGGGACACCGCCTCGCGGCTTGGTGTCACCCCCCGGCAGGTGGACGACACCCTCTACAGCGCATTCGGGCAGCGGCAGGTCTCCACCATCTACACCCAGATGAACCAGTACCACGTGGTGCTGGGGGTGGAGCCCCGCTTCTGGCAGGACCCCGACTCCCTGAGCGCCATCTATGTGCGGAGCAGCCAGGGCTCGCTCATCCCCCTCAGCGCCTTCTGCCGCTATGACCGGCGCACGGCCCCCCTCTCGGTCAGCCACCAGGGGCAGAGCCCCGCGGTGACCATCTCCTACAACCTGGCGCCGGGTGTGGCCCTGGGGCAGGCGGTGGAAGCCATCGATCAGGCTGGGGTGCAGATCGGCATGCCCTCGGCGATCCGGGGGAAGCACATGGGCACCAGCCAGGCCTTCCAGGCCTCCCTGGCCAACATGCCCCTCCTGCTCTTCGCCGCGGTGGCCGTGGTCTACATCGTGCTGGGGGTGCTCTACGAGAGCTTCATCCACCCCATCACGATCCTCTCCACCCTGCCCTCGGCAGGGCTGGGGGCCCTGCTGGCCCTGATGCTCTTCAAGCTGGACCTGAGCGTCATCGCCATCATCGGGATCATCCTGCTCATCGGCATCGTGAAGAAGAACGCCATCCTCATGATCGACTTCGCCCTGGAGGTGGAGCGCCGGGAGGGGCTGGATCCCCAGGAGGCCATCTTCCGGGCCTGCCTGCTGCGTTTCCGCCCCATCACCATGACCACACTGGCCGCGCTGTTGGGGGGCCTGCCCCTGGCCCTGGGCAGCGGCATCGGCTCCGAGCTGCGGCGGCCCCTGGGCGTGGCCATCGTGGGCGGCCTGCTGGTGAGCCAGGTGCTGACCCTCTACACCACCCCGGTGATCTACCTGACCATGGACCGCCTGAGGATGCGCTGGGCGAACCTGCCCTGGATCCGCCGGCGGAGGGCCGTGCGGGGATCGGCCTGAACGGCGCGGGGCCCCGAAGGGCCCCCGATGCGGAAGGTGGGCGGCTCAGGGCCCCGCGGTGAGCCGGGCCTTGACCTTGCTGAACAGGGCGTAGGGCATCACGTCCTTGGTGATGAGCATGGACTTGGTCTTGTAGGGCCGGTTGGCGATGATCTTGTCGGCCTGGGCCGTGGAGATCCCGGGGACCTTCATGAGCTCCTCCCGGGAGGCGGTGTTCAGGTGCACCAGGGGGCCCACGGGCTGGGCCTTGGCCTTCTCGGCCTTGAGCTCCTTCGAACGGGCCTTGGATTTCGCGGCGACCTCGGGCTTCACCCGGGCGTCGGTGGGCGGGGCTGGCTTGCGGGCCTTGGCCTTGGCGGGGGCCTTCGGTTTGGCGGGAGGGGTGGCGGGTTTCGGGGCTGGGGCGGCGGCCTGGGGGGCCGGGGCGGGTGCCGCCGGCGCCTGACCCACGAGGGAACTGGCCGCGAGGAGCACCGCCAAGGTGGGGCGGGACGGATCAAACCACATGGATACCTCCAGTCCCAGGGTACGAGCTTCAGGGGCGGGAAGGCCCGGTGCACGTCACAACCATGGCGACGCTGTGATGGGGATCCCCTGAAAGCGAAGGACCTGGGCGCGGGGCGTCCAGGTCCTTCAGGGTGTTCGGATCAAGTCCCGGGGGTCGGCTGGGCCGGCCCCGGGGGGGACATTACCGGAAGTTCATGTGGACCTTCTCGGTGTCGGCGATCTTGCCGGCGGAGTGGCAGAGGACGCACTGCTCCTGCTTGACGTAGACACCGCCGACCTGCACGGAGGCGCGGGAGGCGTAGAAGCTGCCACCGTTGGTCTTCATGTGGTCGATGGCGAGGCTGCTGTCGTGGCAGTTGGAGCAGGCGGCCACGTAGGGGCTGCTCACCAGGGTGGTGCCGGCGGCGGCCGTGGTGGCGCCGGTGCTGGCGTTGTAGCTGAAACCGGACCCGAAGTTGTAGCCCTCGGGCACGCCACCGTTGGCGGCGGCGGCGGCGGCCTTGGCGAAGGGCGACCAGTAGACACCGGGGATGGGCTCAGTGCCCGTGACCACCACGTTCATGGGGTTCGGGGTGGTGCCCGTGGCGACGGTGGTCCACAGGAGGTTCGGCACGGCGGCTGCGTTGGCCGCACGACCGAAGTCGTAGGTGCCGGGCAGGTGGCAGGCTTCACAGTTGTTCAGCACGCTGGGGTAGGTGATGGTCCAGTACTTGAAGCCGGCATTGGATTCCCAGCTGTACTTGTTGACCCGCTTCTTGGCGCCGTGGATGGCGTGGACGAAGTCCTTGGCGTTGACGCCCCAACCGGAGTTGACGCGCTGGCCGTTGTGGCAGAACTCGCAGGTGTTGGCATCGTTGCGCTGGCCACCGTGGTAGCTCTTGGCGGTGAACACGCCCAGGGCGCCGTGGCAGTCATTGCACTTGTTGTTGGCCACGATGACGCGACGGGAGGCCTGGGTGGCGAACCCGGCGGGCAGGGTGCCGCTCACGAGCTTGGTGACGTTGGGGGCGGGAACGCTCACACCACCCTGGCCGGTGTCGGGCACGCCCGCGACACGATCCACGTAGGGGTAGCCGGGAACGTTGGTCTGGGTCAGGGGCTGGGTCAGGTTGAGACCGTAGGTGTAGCCGATGCCGCCGGTGATCATGCTGGCGGTGGTGGGGATCACCACGCCGGTCATGGTCAGGGTGTAGTAGCCATTGCCATCGGGCGTGGCGCTGAGGGTGCCCTGGGCCGAGGTGCCGAGGGTCGCGCCGGCCATGTCCTTGTTGTCGCCGCGCCAGATGTTCTTGAGGTAAGTGCTGGCGGTGGCGTTCCAGTCCGCAGGGGTGGCGATGCCATCCTGGGGCACGGAGAAGGCGATGTAGAAGCTGGGGCCGCCCACGAAGTTGGGCATCATCTCCGTCACAGTGCCGGCGGCGTAGGTCTGGAAGACCACGGGGGTGCCGTTCTTGAGGAAGCGGAAGGTGAAGACCGGCTTGCCGCTGCCGTTCAGGGTGACGCTCTTGAGGTCCCAGGTCACCACGTCGGCGCCCACGGGCAGGTTGTTGGTGAAGGCCGCCACGTAGGAGGCGTTCGTGTTGTTGTTGGTGCCGCCGGTGGCCCAGATGTTGGCCGGGTTGGGGGGCACAACGGGGATGTGCATGGTCTTGATGTCGGCCGGGGTGTGGCAGCCGGCGCAGGCGGCATCGGAGGTCTGCACGGAGTGGGCGGCTCCGCCGGGGTGGGAATTGGCACCCGTGGCGAAGTCGATGTTGTCGTGGCAGGCGCCGCAGGCCATGCGGTTGGGCCGGTTGAACCAGTTGTCACCCTGCGGGGAGGTGGTGCTGGCGGTGTGGCACTTGGTGCAGTTCCGGTGATCCTGGGGATAGGTCACGTGGTTGAAGTACACACCCGCGTATTGGTAGCCAGTCTTGGAGAGCTCCTCGCCCATGTGGACCTTGTGGATCATGGCGGGGAAGTCGCCCACGGCGCGATCGGCGATCTTGCGCTGGCCGGTCACATCGCTGTAGGGCTCGGTGGCGTTGGCATAGCCGTACTTGCGCTGGTCGTTGTGGCACACGACGCAGTACTTGGTGTCCTGGCGGCCTTCGCCGTGGAACTCAAACTTGGCGTGGCAGCTGAAGCAGCTGGTCACATCCGTGATGTCACGGCGGGCGTTGGTGGCGGTGATGGGCGCGCCGGTCTGGGGGATGAAGTCGTAGGTCACGTTGGCCGGGAACTTCACGGGCACGCTGGGCAGGCCGGTGTTGGCCCGGGTGGCGGTGTTGCTGCCGGTACCCCAGGCGGAACCACCCACATACACGGTGAGGCGGTGGGTGAGGGTGGGATCGTAGGCGACGTTGTCCAGGTCGGCCTTCACGTTGTTGCCCGTGTAGGTGTAGGCGTCGAGCTGGGCCTGGGTCTGGCTGATGTCGCGGCGGAAGGTGTAGGTGTAGGAACCATCGCCGTGGTCGACCAGGTCACCGATGCTGTCGGTGGTGGGGCGGGTGGGCACCCAGGTCGTGGGGGCCGCCAACGTGGGGTTGGACGTCACGATGTAGCTCACCCAGCGGCTGGGGGCGCCGTTGGCCTCGGGAATGAGCTTCGCGATGCTGAAACCCATGTTGAGGTACACGGGGTAGGGATCGCTGGCGGGGTTCTGGCCCTTGAAGCCGAAGCCCTTGAGCGGCGTGTTGTGCTGGTCCACGACCGTGAAGTCCACCGTGGGCTTGCCGGCGACGACGGCGGCCTTGGTGACATTGGCGGTGAGGGTCAGCTCTTCCCACTCGGAGGTGGAGAGGGTGGTGGCATCCAGGGCATAAGCCCCGTTGTTGCCGTTGGTGCCATTGGTGCCATTGGTGCCGGCGGCGCCGGTCTTGCCATTGCACCCGACCATGACGAAGGCTGCCGCGGTGCTGAGGAGCACGCCGCAGAGGGTTGTCAGGGGTTTGTATCTCATGGTTGGTCTCCCTTTGAGATGGTGGATCTGAGGTTGGCGATCAGGGTCTTGGGGTGTTGGGCGATCTGCCACCTCCCTCAGACGTTGCGGTCATGGCACAGGGTGTTGTTGTAGCAACCGGGCGTCGCCCCGGGCGCAGGTGAAGCGGAGGGAACCCGGGTGGAGTTGGCGCCATCCTTGTGGCACTTGTAGCACTCGGGGGCGTTGCTCACGTCGGTCCCATCGTGGTTGGGCTGGTTGGGATCGGCGTTCTTCCAGGGCCGGTCGGGGTGCGGGGCCTTGGTGTGGCAGCTCTTGCAGGACACGGGCGTGATGCCACCGGTGTAGCTGTCGCCGTGGCAGCGGGCGCAGGACGCGAAGCCACTCCAATCGGCGGCCACGGCCTTGGCACCCACCCGGCCGTGCTGGAGGCCGGAGGCCCAGCCTTCGGGATGGGCGGGACCATTGGGATGGCAGGTGAAGCAGCTCACCTGGGCGATGCCGCCCGACTTGGCGGGATCCTTCACGGAGCCGTGGCAGGTGGCGCACTGGTCAGGGGCCTTGGCGTACTCGGACCAGTGGGTGCTCAGCCAGTCGGTGGGGTGCTTGCCTCCCGAGAACTTGGGGGCCGCGTCGTTCGTCTTGCCGGCGCAGCCGAGGACCAGGACGGAGATCGCGATCGCCAGGCCCGTGCGGAGGAGGTTGGGGATGTTCATGGTTTCCTCCCGATCACTGATGGCACTGGGTGCACATCTGGTTGTTGGCGCGGCCGTGGCACTTGAAGCAGCCGGTGGGATCGAGCTTGCCGTCCACCCGGTGCAGGGCGAGGTAGCCACCGCGGTGGGGGGACATGCGGTCGGGCCGGTCGGCCAGCTTCAGCGCGGGACTCATGACGCCCTTGCCCTGGTGGCAGTCGTTGCAGGAGGACTGGCTGTGGCAGGTGGCGCAGGTGCCGTTGTCCTGGTTCGCGGCGAACTTGTGGTCCTTCACGAAGGCCGGGGTGTGGTTGAAGGAGCCGTAGAGCTTGAGGCTGCCCTTCATGGGTTCGTTCTCATGGCACTCGGTGCACATGGGGCGGCTGCCGCTCACGCCATCGGGATGGCTGCGGGCCACGCTGGTCTCCGGGGAGAGCAGGCTGCAGGCCAGGAGGCCCACCAGGCTTCCGACGAGGGAGACGCGGAGGAGCATCTGCTTGAACATCACTTGCCTCCCTTGCCAAAGCGGTACTCGGCCCGGAACAGGGCCCGGGTCTCCTTCTGGAAGACCGGGGTCACCCCGTGGCTCAGGTCGCCGGAGATCTTGAAGTTCTCGCCGAACTTGTAGCCCACGGAGCCAACCACCTCGTACACGGAGGTCTTTCCGTTGAGGTTGGGGTTGTCCTTGTCGTCGAAGTTCTGATGGATGGCGTCGGCGCTGTAGGACCACTTGCCCTTCTCGCCCACCACCCAGGCGCGGAGCTCCCGGTAGGAGAGCCCGTAGCGGGTGACGAGCACCGCATCCGCCTTGACGGCGTCATCGGCGCTCACTCGGTGGAAGCCGAAGCCGGCCTGGTAGTGGGTGCCCTTGGGGCGCCACCGGAGTTCACCGCCGAAGCGGGTGGCCTGGCCGTAGGTCTCCCGGTCGGTCTTCTTGATGTCGACCACGGCTTCCACGGAGGACGCGGATCCGATGGCGAAGGCCAGGCCGTTGGACTTGAACTTGCCCGCTTCCCACTTGTTGAAGAGGGAGGGGAGGTTCGTGCCGGCGTAGAAGGCGCGGTAGTTCCGTTCCGTAAAGTTGCCGGTGAGGCTGAACATGGGGGTGAAGCGCAGCCCCACGTTGTAGTCATGCTCGGCCACCTTGTTGGTGTTGGGCGTGGTGTTGGCCGGGGCGGCGATGTGATGGTTCACGTCGTAGACCGTGCGGCCATAGAAGTCGAGGATGCTGGCGGTGAGGCGGAGGTCCGCCGCCACCTGGCGCCGGGTGAAGTCCTCGGAATTCGCCGTGGGCAGGAACTGGGCGGCGGTGGTGCCATCCTGCAGGTAGGAGACCCCGAGCTCACCGAACTTGCCGAAGCGCTTGCCGAGGCGACCCCCGAAGATCACATCGCGCTGGAGTTCATACTCCTGGCGGGTGGCGAGATCCAGGGTCTTCTGGAGCACCGGGCGGCCACCGAAGGCCGAGACCGTGAAGCCCCAGATCAGGTCGGCGCGCACGGAGGCGCCATCGACCTGCTCCATGGACACGCCCTGGTTCACGAAGAACCGGCCGGCCTGGACTTCCAGGTTGCCTTTGCCACCCCGGTACTTGAGGTAGCCGAAGGTGAGTTCACCCCCGGACTTGCCCTCGAAGCGGGACTGGTCGGCGAGGTCGAGCCGACCCCAGCCGAAGAGATGAAGGGAAAGGGTCTCACTGCCCAGGTTGGTCGCATCCACGCCCAGGAACTGGGTGGCAGGTGCGTAGGTGTTCTTGTCGAACCCCGCATTCTCCTGCTTCCACAGCTGGGCCAGGGTCGCGCCGTACACATTCACCTCTTGCCCCCACGCGGCCGCGGAAGCGAGGGTGGCTAGCAGGACCGCACTACTACGGAACTTCATGGGTCGCCTCCTCTGGCCATCCCCCTGGGGTACCCGCCGGGTTGGCCGGGCGTCATGGGGGTGCCATGACTTGCAGGAATAGTGGAGTTCATGGTCCGTGAGCGAGGTCACGAACTCAGATCCACCTATCGACCGTTGTGTGACCTTGTCTCAATAAGGACGCGGGTTTACAAAATCAGTGCCGGAATTGACCAGCGGAAATATACAATCAATTCCGAAGCCACCCTAGATTTCAAAGGACTTGTAGACTCCGAAATCCGAAATATGTTCCAACAGGCATCGCCCCTGGAGCGGACCGATGGAATGTTCCCGGCAGCGGCCGGGTGTTGATCCAGATCACTGGATCGGGAACCCCCGGCTCAGAGCTGCATCACCACGCCCGGCAGCTTGTGGATGGCTTCCCGGAGGGGCCGCTCGGCGTGTTCATCCGGGAGCACCACCCAGAAGGTTAGGCTCAGGTAGGCGCCCTTGCAGTTCATCCCGGCCCGGAGGTCGCCCTCGGCCTGGGGGCCCAGGTGGGCCACGATCACCTCGGCGATGATCTCCGCCTTCAACAGGTGGGCGTGCCCGATCACCTTGAGGGGGACCCGGGCGGGGTATTCCATCTGGGGCTTGCCGCTGATGACGTCCATGGGGGCATTGTCCCATTCCCGGGCCTTGGGGGTGTCATGGGCCGCCGGTAGACTGAAGGGTCCGAGGTCCGCCATGTCCGACGCCAAGCACGAGTGGGTTCCCCCCTTCTTCCTGGGCTCCTGTGAGCCCGAGGAGGCCGAGATCGCCCTCTTCGGGGTCTGCTGGGACGGCACCTCCTCCTTCAAGGCCGGCAGCCGCTTCGCGGGCTTCGCCGTGCGGGAGGCCTCCTACGGCATGGAGGAGTTCAGCTTCTACCAGCAGCGCACGCTCATGGACATCAAGTTCACCGACATGGGCGACCTCTTCCTGGCCCCGG
>JBGASN010000042.1:0-25817 GCA_044229665.1 Holophagaceae bacterium | reverse complement strand
GTTGATGCCTTCGCGGGCGAGCGCCTGGAACATCGTGCTGGCGATGCCGGCATGCGAGCGCATGCCGACGCCGACCAGGGAAATCTTGACGAGCTTGTTGTCGCCCCGGACCTCGCGGGCATCGAGCGACTGGGCTCAGCCCCGTTCAACCGCCTTGAGCTGGTCCCTGAGTCCGTTGCGAAGCCGCTCCAGCAGGGCGAGGAGCTGGGTCCGTTCGGAATCATCCAGACCCTCGGCCACCTGGGTGCACAGCTGATCGTGCTGCGCGTGGATCCGCGCCTCCAGGGCGAGGCCCTCCGGGGTGATGCGGATGCGGCTGCCCCGACGGTCCGCGGGGTTCTCGCACCGGGTCACGTAGCCCTGGGCCACGAGCCGGTTCACCAGGCGGGGCACGTCCGCGAAGCGGTAGATCATGCGCGTGCGGAGATCCCGGATCAGGTAGCCCTCGGCGGGGCCGCCCTTGAGGATGCGGAGCACGTTGAACTGCTGGTCCGTGATCCCGGCACCCTCGAAGAGGGCCTTCTCGAAGAGGCGCCCCACGTATTCGCGGGTGAGCAGGATGCCCAGGGCCATCTCGTGGCCGGGGGCCAGGGGTCGCGTGATCTTGAGTTCATCCCGGAGGTGCATGGCCCTCATCTTACGGTGAATCAAAAAAGGTGTTGCAACACCAAAAAAGAAAACCTATGCTGGGATTCCCCTATAGGAGGCATCCATGCGTTCCATGTTCCGAACCATCATCCCCGCCCTGCTGCTGGCCCTTCCCCTGGCCGCCCAGGACACCTACAAGATCGACGCGTCCCACAGCGAGGTGGCCTTCAAGGTCCGCCACATCCTCTCCAAGACCCCCGGCCGTTTCAGCAAGTTCGAGGGCACCATCGTGGTGAACGCCAAGGAGGTCGCCAAGTCCAGCGTGGACGTGACCATCGACGCCAACAGCATCAGCACCGACAACGCCAGCCGCGACGGTCACCTGAAGAGCGCCGACTTCTTCGACACCGCCAAGTTCCCCACCCTGACCTTCAAGAGCACCGCCGTGGTGGACAAGGGCAACGGGCAGCTCGAAGTCACCGGTGACTTCACCATGCACGGGGTGACCAAGAAGATCACCGTGCCGGTCATGGCCCTGGGCGCCACCAAGTCCCCCTTCGGTGACATCCGCGGTGGCTGGGAGGCCTCCTTCAAGGTGAACCGCAAGGACTTCGGCATCGTGTGGAACAAGGTTCTGGACAACGGGACCGGCATGCTGGGCGATGACGTGGAGATCTCCCTCAACTTCGAGGGCGTGAAGGCCAAGCCCGAAGCCGAAGCCAAGAAGTAAGGCCGAAGCAGGCACGGAGGGGCCCCGGGCGACCGGGGCCCTTCTGCAATTTGTGATGCCGGTCGGGCGGGGATGGCCGCGGATGGCGGTCCGGCGCGGGGGGGTTCCGGACCCGGGGCCTCGCGGGAGGGCCGCCGGGCCCGGTACACTGGTGGGTCCCCGCCCCGGGGCTTCCCACGGGTCCGCCATGAACCATCCCATGCCCCCCGAAACCTCCGAAGTGCCCCTGGCCACGGGCCAGCGGCTGCCGCGTTCCGAGCGGAAGGAGTTCAGCCCCGAAGCGCTGCAGGAGATCGCGGCCATCGCCGCGAAGTATCCCGACAAGCTCGCGGCCACGCTCCCGGCCCTGCACATCGCCCAGCGCGAGTTCGGGTTCACGAGCCTCGACGCCATGAAGGCCGTGGCCAAAGCCCTCTCGATCCCCGAGGGGCATGTCTTCGGTGTGGCGAGCTTCTACACCATGTATCAGAAGCAGCCCGTGGGTAAGTACCACCTGCAGGTGTGCACCAACATCTCCTGCGCCCTGAACGGCGGTGCCCAGCTCCTGGAGAAGGTCTGCCAGAAGACCGGGGTGAACCCCGGCGAGGGCCCCAGCAAGGACGGGCTCTGGAGCGTGGAGGAGGTGGAGTGCCTGGCCTCCTGCGGTTCCGGCCCCTGCCTCCAGGTGAACCACGACCTCTACGACGAGTACGTGGACGAGTCCAAGCTCGACGAGATCATGCAGGCCTGCAAGCGCGGCGAATACCGCGACTGGGCGAAGTGAGGACAAGACGATGGCCATCCGCACCAAGCACGATCCCCAGAGCTACACCTTCGCGGGCTTCGGCTCCGAGAAGTACCCCAACCTCATGCTCCGCGGCGCCGGTGACCTCAACAACTGGACCCTGGACGTCTACGAGCAGAAGCACGAGGGCTACGTGGCCCTCAAGCAGGCCCTGAAGATGGAGCCCGTGGCGGTCACCGAGGAAGTGAAGACCTCGGGCATCCGCGGCCGGGGCGGTGCCGGCTTCCCCGCGGGCCTCAAGTGGTCCTTCATGCCCAAGGACACCCCCGAGCGGAAGTTCACCCGCTACCTGGTCATCAACGGCGACGAAGGCGAGCCCGGCACCTTCAAGGACCGCGCGATCCTGGAGTACAACCCCCACCAGCTCATCGAGGGCTGCATCATCGCCAGCTACGCCATGCAGGCCAACACCTGCTACGTGTACATCCGCGGTGAGTTCCTCTGGCTCATCGAGAAGCTCGAGGCCGCCATCGAGCAGGCCAAGGCCAAGGGCTACCTCGGCAAGAACATCCTGGGCTCCGGCTTCGACCTGGAGATCCTCGTGCACCGGGGCGCCGGCGCCTACATCTGCGGCGAGGAGACGGCCCTGCTGAACTCCCTGGAGGGCCGGCGCGGCGAGCCCCGCGTGAAGCCCCCCTTCCCGGCGGCCAAGGGCGCCTTCGGCCAGCCCACCACCATCAACAACGTGGAGACCATTGCGGCCGTGCCCCCGATCCTGCGGATGGGCGGCGCCGAGTACGCCAAGCTGGGCACCCCCAAGAACAGCGGCACCCGCATCTTCGGCATCAGCGGCCACATCAAGCGCCCGGGCCTCTACGAGCTGCCCCTGGGCCTGCCCCTGGACTTCATCCTGAACGAGCTGGCCGGCGGCAGCAGCACGGGCAAGAAGATCAAGGCCGTGATCCCCGGGGGCGCCTCGGCCCCGGTGTTCACGGAAAAGGAATTCAGCACGCCCATGGACTTCGACAGCGTGCGCAATGCGGGCTCCATGGCCGGTTCCGGTGGCATCGTCGTCCTCGACGAGGACACCTGCATGGTACAGGCCTGCCTGCGCCTCATTCGGTTCTACGCCCATGAGAGCTGCGGCCAGTGCACCCCCTGCCGCGAGGGCTGCAACTGGATGGAGATGATCCTCCACCGCATCGAGCACGGGGAAGGCACCATGGAGGACCTCGACGTCCTCACCAGCCTCACGCCCCGCATCGGCGGCCGCACCCTCTGCGCCCTGGGCGATGCCGCCTGCGGCCCCATGGAGAGCATGCTCAAGAAGTTCCGCCATGAGTTCGAACACCACATCACGCACAAGACCTGCTACGTGAAGGGCCATCAGCTCCTGGCGGGCGTCGGCCACCACTGAGGCCGATTGCTGCTACGCAAAAGGGGAGGGCGGTTGCCCTCCCCTTTTCAATGCCGAGGCGAATCAGGCCTTGGTGAAGAGGATCTCGTACTTCACGGCGTGCTGGAGCTTGTGGCTGGTGACTTCCACCGCCATGCGCAGGGTCTTGCCGTCGGGGCCCAGGGTGAAGGTGTTCACCCGCTTGCCATCCTTGCCCTGGATGGTCTGGGTCATCTTCTTCCCCTCGATCTTCATGGTGACCTGGAAGGTCTCCTTGTCCTCGCGGGTCCAGGGGGTGGCCTTGGTGAGGCTCAGGTGCAGGGCGGGACGGGCATCCATCTGCATGGTGAGGCCGTCGCCCTCCTTGGCGATGACGAGCTTTTCATAGAGGGGGTTCACGGAGGTGAGGCGGTACTGGGCCCAGGAGCGCTCCAGGAAGGGCATGTGCTCGATGGCGTCCTGGATGGAGGGGCCGGGGTCCACGCGGCCCAGCTGGGTCCAGGTGCCGAGGAAGGCATCCTGGTCGGCGGCCGTGGCGGAGATCACAAGGGCGGGGGCGAGGGCGAGCAGACGAAGGTTCATGGCGGCCTCCTTGGGCGATGCCTCTAGAATCGGTCTCAGAACCCCCAGCTTGAAACTCGCATCCATGACCCCACCCCCGAACCGTCGGAACCCACGCCAGGAAAGGGCCCGCGCCACCGTGGACGCGGTCCTGGAGGCGGCAGCTCAGGTTCTGGAGGCCAAGGGCCTGAAGGGGGCCACCACCAACGCCATCGCGGAGCGGGCCGGGGTCAGTGTGGGCAGCCTCTATCAGTACTTCCCGGACAAGGGCTCCCTGGTGCTGGCGCTCTATGAGCGGCATCTGCAGCAGTTGGAGCCCGCCATGGCGGCCCGGTTCCAGGAGGCGGAGGGCCTGAGCCTGGAAGCGGCGGTGCCCCACCTCATCGGCGGCCTGGTCGGCCTCTACCGGGCCCGGCCCGCCCTGCATCGGGTGCTGGTGGAGGAGGTGCCCCACCTCCACGGGGACGCCCGCACCCGGGAGGTGGAAGCCCAGCTCCTGGCGAGGGTCCGGGCCTTCCTCCAGGCACGGGCCGGGGAGGTCCGGCACCCGAACCCGGGCCTGGCGGCCTCGGTGGTCGTGTCCACCGTGGAGGCCCTCACCCATGCGGCCGCCCGGGAGGGGCGCCTCCAGGAGGCGGAGCTGCTGCCGGAGCTGACGCGGCTGGTGCTGGCCTACCTCCGGGGATGAGCAAGGGCCGCGACCGGGGCCCTTGCGCGTGGAAGCGGGACGGCTCAGTCCTTCTTCATGAGGTGGTACATGATCGCCTTCTGGGCGTGGAGGCGGTTCTCGGCCTCGTCATAGATGAGGCTCTTGGGGCCATCGATGACCTCGGGCATCACCTCGTAGCCGCGGTAGGCGGGGAGGCAGTGCAGGAAGATGGCGTCCTTCCCGGCGGCCTCCATCACCTCGTTGGTCACACCGAAGCCCTTGAAGGCGGCCATGCGCTCGGCCTTCTCCTCCTCCATGCCCATGGAGATCCAGGTGTCGGTGATGACGATGTGGCTGCCGGCCACGCCGCCCATCACATCGTCGGTGAGCACCAGGTTCGTGCCCTGGGCGGCGTGGTCGGCCTCGGCGCCCTTGATGATCTCGGCGTTGGGGTAGTACTTGGGGTCCTTGGGGGTGATGATCGTGCAGTCCATCCCCACCTTGCCGGCGCCCTGCATGTAGCTGTGGGCCATGTTGTTGCCGTCGCCGATGTAGGTCATCTTCAGGCCCTTTAGGGTGCCGAAGTGCTCCCGGATGGTCTGCAGGTCCGCCATGATCTGGCAGGGATGCTCCAGGTCCGTGAGGCCGTTGATCACGGGCACGGTGCCGTACTTCGCGAGATCCAGCACGGTCTGGTGGGCGAAGGTGCGGGCCATGATGCCCTGCACGTAGCGGCTCAGCACGGCGGCGGTGTCGGAGATGGGTTCGCCACGGCCCAACTGGATGTCGCGGCTGGAGAGGAACTGGGCGGCGCCGCCCAGCTGGTACATGCCGGTCTCGAAGCTCACGCGGGTGCGGGTGGAGCTCTTCTCGAAGATCATGGCCAGCACCTGGCCCTTGAGGGCCTTGCGGAAGCGCTTGGGGTGCTTCTTGATCTCGGCGGCCGTATCGAGCAACTCCTTGATCTCGGCGGCGGAGTAGTCGTTGAGGGACAGGAAGTGGCGGTTCTTGATCATGGAGGCTCCGTGTCCACGAGCGTGGGCGAGTGGGAGCACGCTCCGCGTGCGATACATGGAGGGACTCCCGAATCCAGCAGTTTACCGCCCCGCCGGCGGAGACGTGGGTCTCAGCTTCGGCGGGGCGGGGGTGGCGGATTGACGGTTCGTCAACCCTTGGCGGGTGAGGCTCCCCGTACGCTGGCGATGACCTTGGCCTCCTGGTCGGGGGTGGGACCGGCCAGTCGGGTGCGTCCCTTCTCCACCCCTTCCTGGGTCTTGTACCAGGTGAGGGTGTCCTTGATGGTCTGCTCCGCTGCGCGGAACCTCAGGCCGGTCTTCACGGCCCGGGCGTTGCTCCAGGTGTGGAAGCCCTTGGTGTCGCCCACGGGCGGGGCCCAGATGGGGAACTCCCAGCCCTCGACCTTGGCGGCCACCTCCGTGGGGATCCACACGGGGGTGGCGGGCTTGCCGGCCCCCTTCACGCAGGCGTCGATGACCCGGCCCCAGCGCAGGGGCTTTTCGGGCCCGCAGGCGTTGAAGGCCCCGAACGTGCGGGTCTCCGCAAGGTGGATGAGCCACTCGGCGAGGTCGCGCACATCGATGATCTGGAGGGGGTCCTCGGGGGTGCCCGGAACGGCGACTTCCCCGCCCTTGTCGAAGCGCACGGGCCAGTAGGTGAAGCGGCCGGTGGGATCGTCGGGGCCCACGATGTAGCCGGGCCGGATGATGGTGGCGCGGCCGGGGCAGGCGGCCTGGGCGGCCTGCTCGCAGAGGGCCTTGAGCCCGCCGTAGTTCTGGAACTCCTTGCCCATCTCCTCCACGGTGGGATCCGCCAGCGTGGCCAGGGGGGCGTCCTCCGTGCCGTTCACGGGGTTGGGTTCCTTGTAGGCCGAGATGCTGGAGATGTAGACATACTGGCCCACCCGCTTGGAGAGGAGCTCGGCGGAGGCCTTCACGTGGCGCGGGTAGTAGCCGGAGTCATCGAAGACCACGTCCCACTCGCCCGTCTCCAGGCTCTTGAGGCCCTCGCCCTTCTTGGGATCCCGGTCACCCTGGCGCTTCTCCAAATTGGGGAAGAGGCCGGGCCGCGTCTTGCCGCGGTTGAAGAGCGTGAGCTTGTGGCCCCGGGGCTCGGCGGCGGCCACCAGGGCGGGGCCCAGGAAGCCGGTGCCACCCAGGATGAGGATCCGCAGGGGCTTGGCTGCGGTGGGTGTCCGGGCCAGCAGGCGCGCACCAGTGGCGGTGGCGGCGGCGGCGAGGAGGAAGGTGCGGCGGTCGAGGGACATGGCGCCTCCGGAGGGTTGAGGAGCAGCATCCTCCGAATTCCGGGGGGGCCAAGGGCCGGGGGACCAGATGCACCGCCCCGGGGGTCAATGGGGGGCCCTCCGCCCGTACCCTGGAAGCTTCCCCGGGAGACCCATGCGCGCCCTCCGACGCCTCGTGCTGCTTGAGCCTGATGAGGGCCCGCTGCTGGGCTGGGCCACGGCGTACTTCTTCCTGCTCCTCCTGAGCTTCTACCTGCTGCGACCGCTCCGGGAGGCCATGGGCATCGCCCGGGGGGCGGACAAGCTTCCCTGGCTCATGACCGGCACCCTCCTGGCCATGCTGCTCGCGAACCCCCTCTACGCCGCCATGGTGAGCCGCTGGCCCCGCCGCCGCTTCCTTCCGGCCACCTGCCGATTCTTCATGGCGAACATGCTCCTGCTGGCGCTGGGCTTCCGGTTCCTTCCTGGGCATGGGGGCACGGCCCTGGGATATGGCTTCTACATCTGGGTGAGCGTCTTCAACCTCTTCGTCGTGGCGGGGTTCTGGGGTCTGATGGCGGATGTGTTCACGGAAGATCAGGGGCGGCGCCTCTTCGGCTTCCTCTCCGTGGGCGGCACCCTGGGGGCCGTGGGCGGCGCGGCGCTCACGGACTTCCTCAGCCACCGGCTCCCTCCCGCGGGCTTCTTCCTGCTGGCGGCTCTGGCGCTGGAGCTGGCCACCCGGTGCATGGGGCAGGTGCTGGCCCACGGGGGGCTGAACCGGGAGGGGAGCCGGGAACCCGGGCCCAAGCCCCTGGAGGGCCTGCGTCTCATCGCCCGGTCCCCCTACCTGCAGAGCCTCGTGGCCTACATGCTGCTCTTCACCATCACCTCCACCCTGCTCTACCTGAAGCAAGGCGAGATCGTGGCGAAGGCCTTTCCCAGCCAGGCTGCGCGGACCAGCGCCTTCGCCCGCATCGACGTGCTGACCAATGCCCTCACCCTGGCCACCCAGCTCTTCGTCACCAGCCGCCTCGTCACCCGGCTGGGCGTGGCCCCGGTGCTGCTCGTGTTGCCGCTCCTCACCTTCGCGGGCTTCGGCGCGCTCTGGATCTGGCCGGCATACGCGGTGCTGGCCACGGTGATGGTGCTGCGGCGGGGGCTCCACTACGCCCTGGACCGCCCCGCCCGGGAGCTGCTCTACATCCCGCTGGGGCCCGAGGAGAAGTACAAGAGCAAGGCCTTCATCGACACCTTCGTGTTCCGCACGGGGGACTTCATCGGCGTCTGGCTACCCTCCCTCCTGGGGACCGCTGGCGCCGTGTTGGGCCCCTTGGCATTTGGGCTCTCCGCACTCTGGGTGGGGTGCGGGGCTGGTCTTGGGCGCCTGCGGGCCCGGTTGGATGGCGTGCGGATGGTAGAGTGACCCTCCGGCCCCGGGTGCCGGAGGGGGAGGCCGGATGATCCGGAGCGGGAGGGGGCAGGTGGGCGGTGCATTCGCCCTGCTGGGGCTCCTGGCCTGTGGCCGGGCCGTGGAACCTCCTCCCGCGGATTACCGCCGGCAGACGGTGGACGCGGTCAGCTCCCGCCTGGACGCCCGCAAGGCCCGCCTGGAGACACGGCAGGTGAGGCGCCTCATCGAGGTGAAGGTCTGGATGCAGGAGGGCGACGGCGGCCCCGAGCGGGTCCGGGCCATCTGCTGGTTCGATGATCGGCGGCGGCTGGTGACGCTCACCTACCTGGACTAGGCCGGGCCATCGGCGATGAGGATGGCGGGGCTGAAGGGCAGGCCGTCGGCCTCCTTCGGCGTCCTCATCCCCCAGAGGACGAGGCGGTGGGCGTAGGGGGCCCAGAGCTCCGGCCGTGCCTTCACGGCCGCCAGTGGGGGGTGGAGCATGAGCTCGGGCGGCAGGTCCGCCAGTTCGTCGGCGCTGAGGTCCAGCGCCTCGTCCTCTTCCCACAGGAACCCGCAGCGGGCCTCCGGGCAGTCGGCCCAAAGCTGCAGCACTTCGGTGTGCTCGAAGCTGGAGAAGAGCACACGCTTCAGGGCATCCTGCGCATCCACGGCGGCCAGGGCCTGCTTCCACCCGGGTTCGCCCTTCAGCTCCACGTTGATGAGCTTCGCCGGGAGCTCCAGCACATCCGAGAGGCGGGGCAGGGGCTCCCCGTTGCGGAGCTTCGGCAGCTCCGAGGCCTTCATCTGGCGGAGGATGCCACCCGCCTCGGCCGTGCGGTCGAGGGAGTCGTCGTGGAGCACCACGCACACGCCATCGCGGGTCGGTTGCACATCCAGTTCGAAGCCGTCCATCCCCGCAGCCAGGGCCGCGCGGAAGGCCTCCAGGGAATTCTCCAGGTGCTTCGAGGAGTAGCCACGGTGGCCGAGGATGAGGGTCATGGTGCACTCCTAGAGACGATCGAGATCCGGGGTCACGAGGTTGGCGAGGAGGATGCCGAACAGCAGGCTCGCCGCGAGGAAGAGCATCTGGAAGGCGGTGTCGAGGCCCGCGGCCACCTGGTTCTGGAAGATGGAGGCCATGCCGCGGTAGCCCAGGGAGCCCGGCACCAGCACCATGAGGCCGGGCAGCAGGGTGAGGGCCGGGGTGCGCTTGGTCCAGAGGGCCAGCACGTTGCTGCCGAACGTCACGGCGAAGGCGCCCAGCGCCGCGCCGAACTGGGCGCCAAAGGTGTTGGCCCCGTAGCGGGCCCCGAAGAAGGCGGTGAAGCAGCCCGCCAGCACCAGGGGGAAGTCCTTGAGCCGCACCTGGAAGAGGAGCATCAGGCCGAAGGCCAGGCCCCCCAGGGGGAGCAGGTGGAAGGCCTCGGGGATGGGGCGGATGGCATGGGTGGCGGCGTGGAGGTGGAGGGTGTTCTGTACGACCTGCTGGCCCAGGGCCGTGCCGAAAGCCAGCTGCACGAGGGTGATGCCCACGTCGGCGAGCCGGGCGCTGCCGGCGGCGAGGTTGCCCGTGGCCAGCTCATTGAGGCTCATGAGGAGCTTGAGGCCCGGGAAGAACACGATGAGGCCCGCGAGCACGAGGATTCGGGTGGCGGCATAGGGAGCGGCCAAAGCGGCGAGCACGGAGATCAGGGCCGCAGCCAGGGCGGGCAGGATGCGGCCCAGGGTCGGCCGTCGCTGCGCCATGAGCCCCAGGAGGCCCACGCAGAAGCCCATGGGGGCCGCGAGCAGCAGCTCCCGCCAGCCCCCGCCCAGCACGCCGGCGGCGGCGGCGCTGGTGAAGGCGAGGCTGGCCACCTCCATCCAGCGGCCGTAGCGGCGGGGGCGCCGGCGGAGCTGCTCCAGGCGGAATCGCACGCCCTCCGTTCCCAAGCGGCCCTCCAGGAGGTCGTGGATCAGGGCGCCCAGTTCATCCTGGCGATCGATGTCGGGTTCCCCGGCCCCCTCGCGGACCACGTGGGTGCGGTGGAAGCCCTCCCGGCGCAGGGTCGCGATGAAGGCCGTGGGCAGCCCGAAGAAGGCGGCCTCCAGCTGCAGGCGGGCGCTCACCTCCGTGAGCGTGTCCTCGAACTGGTGGGCGGGGGTGCCGGCGCTCTGGAGGGCACGCCCCAGGTCCAGCACGAGGGCCACATCGGCCTCGAAGGCCTCCAGGCGGCTCTGGAATTCCGGTGCGCTCACGCGGCACCTCCTGGGCCGCGCCCTCCGGGCCGAACCTGCGGTTCGGTGGCCCTTCGCTCCTGCGGCGGCCTCACAGGACCTTCCCCGGGTTGAAGAGGTTGAGCGGATCCAGGGCCTGCTTGAGGGCCCGGAAGGCGGCCAGGTCCGCGGGAGGGGTGAGGGCCAGGAAGGCCTCGCGCTTGGCGAGCCCCACGCCATGCTCCCCGCTCAGGGTGCCCCCCAGGCCCACGCAGAGGGCGAAGAGGTCCCGGAGCTTCGCCTCCAGCACCGCCGGCGCGAGATCGCCGGCGCTCAGGAGGTTCACGTGGAGGTTCCCGTCCCCCAGGTGTCCATAGGTCACGCAGGGGATCTCCAGCCGCGCGAGCTCCGCGAAGAACTCCGGCAGCCGGGAGCGGGGCACCACCACGTCCTCGCTGACCTTCCGGGGGAAGCGCTCCTTGAGCACCACGGAGGTCATGCGCCGCACGCCCCAGAGGGCTTCGCGCTGGCGGTGGTCCGTGGCCGTCTGCAGGTGCTCCGCGGCCTCGCCGAGGACCTCCAGCAGGCCCTCGAGGAAGGGTTCGGCAGTGCACCCCCGATCATCGAACTCCACCAGGGCCAGGGCCCCGCCGGGCAGGCGGCGGGCGGCTTCGGGGCCATGGGCGCGCAGGACCTCCAGCACCGCGCCATCCCAGAACTCGAAGGCGCAGGGCAGGTAGCCCGCGGCGCAGAGGCGGCCCGGGAGGTCGAGGAGGGTCGCCAGGCGGTCCACCGGCAGGAGCAGGGTGAGCCGCTCCTGGGGCTTGGGGGCCAGGCGCACGGTGGCGCCGAGGATGAGGCCGAAGATGCCCTCGCTTCCCACCAGGAGCTGGCCCAGGCAGGGGCCGGCGTTGGCCTTCACGCTGGAGATGCCGAAGGTGTGGATCCCGCCGTCGGCCAACAGGGCCTCGACGCTGAGCACCCAGTGGCGCGTCATGCCGTACTTGCAGGCGTTGGGGCCGCCGGCGTTGGTGGCCAGGGTGCCGCCGAAGGCGCACTGATCCCAGCTGTTGGGGTCCGGGGGGTAGAAGAAGCCCGCGGCATCCGCGGCGGCCTTCACATCCTTCAGCAGGGCGCTGGCGGGCGCCCGCAGGGAGAGGTCCTGGGGATTCACGGTGAGGGCGCCGGGCCAGTCCCGCAGATCCACCACGAGGTCCTGGGGCCGCGCGAGGCAGCCGCCGGCCTTTCCGGTCCCGGTGCCCCGGGGCACGAGACCGGCCCCTTCCGCCTTGGCCCAGGCCACCAGGGCCCGGAGGTCCTCGGGGCTGCGGGGCCGCGCGGCGGCCCGGGGGCGGGCGCCGGCCACGTGGCTCTCATCGGCCACGTAGGGCGCGAGGTCGGCATCGTCCACGATCAGGTGGCCGTGAGGCAGGCGCGGGAGCGACATGGCTCCAGTGTGCCGCAGGCGGGGGTCGAAGGATGGCGCGGATTTGCCGGGTGGCCGCCCTTTCAGACCGCGGCTTCGCGGCGGCTTGGGCGGGGGGGTTCGCGATAAGCTTACCTATGCGCCTCCGTCCCCGACCCGAGGGCGCCCGCCCGCGCCGCGGGGGGTGGCCCCGGACCCTCCTCTCGCTGGTCCCCATCGTGGTGCTCCTCGTGGGGATGGCGGGCAGCCTCCTCGCCTCCCGCGCCCTGGCCCGCAACGAACTCGAGGCCCGCGTGAACACCGTGGGCAGTGGGCTCTCCCAGGCCCTGGAGGGGCTGGAGCACCGCATGGACGAACTGGAGGCCACCTTCACCTCCCTGGCCATGGTCTCAGCCGCGGATCCCCGCCCCACCGCCGGGGAGTGGGAGGCCCGGGTGGAGTCCCTCCACGCCCTCCGCAACCCGGGCACCCGCTTCCTCCTGTGGATCCCGGCTCATGCCGAGGACATGCCCCGCGTCTCCCCGGCCTCCCGGTCCGACCTCCTCGACCGGGCCATGGGTGAGCCCCTGCCCCCTGCGCTCCAGGCACTCCTGGACGCCGCCCGCACGGGCCCCGAGGGTCGGGCCGGCGCCATGCTCGACCTGCCGGCGGACTGGGGCCTGCCCCGCTCCCTGGTGATGGTGGCCCGGAGCCGGCGGGAGGGCTCCCTCCGGGGGTGGGTGGTGGCCATCCTGGATCCCCAGGATGCCTTCCGGGGGCTCATGGGCAGCCGCCCCGTGGCCGGCGTCCGGTACCAGATCCTGGAGAGCGGGGGATCGGACCTCCGGGCCCTGCTGTACGCCTCCGGGACCAGTTCCCGGCGGGAGCTGCTCGCCCCCCAGGGCCCCTACGTGCGTGAAGGGGTCTACCGGAACGGGGGCTTCCGCTGGGTGCTCCGCATGGACCTCTCACCCCAGGAGGAGGCGGCGGCTGGTGCCTGGCCCCTGCATCGCCAGGTCCTGGCGGGTGGGCTCGGGGCGACCTTCCTCTGCTTCCTGCTGACCCTCTTCCTGGCCCGGGGCCGGGCCCGCCTGGAAGACCTCGCCGCCCGACTCCAGGAATCCGAGGATGGCTTCCGCGCCATGACCGAGGCGGCCACCTGCATGATCGTGATCTACGCCGAGCGGCTGGAGTACATCAACCGGGCCGGCGCCGCGGTGCTGGGGTGGCGACCCGAGGAGATGGTGGGCCGCTCCCGCCTGGACTTCGTGCACCCCCTGGATCGGGAGTGGGTGGCCCAGCGCTGGGAGGCCCGCCGGCGCGGTGAGGATGTGCCGGACCACTACGAATTCCGCATCCTGAACCGTCAGGGCGAGGCCCGGTGGGTGGATTTCTCCGCCACCACCATCACCCTGCGGGGCGCCACCTATGGCCTGGGCACGGCCCTGGACATCACCGAGCGCGTGCTGGCCCATGAGGAGCGCCTCCAGATGGAGCGCAAGCTCCTGGATGCCCAGAAGCTGGAGAGCCTCGGCCTGCTGGCCGGCGGCATCGCCCATGACTTCAACAACCTCCTGGCGGTGATCCAGGGCCACGCGGGCATCCTCCGCGAGCACGGCGGTGAGCTGCTGGGCACCCAAGGCGACGAGAGCCTCACCAAGATCGAGGAGACCTGCCGCCGCGCGGCCGAGCTGGTGCGCCAGATGCTCGCCTACAGTGGTCGGGGTCGGTTCCAGGTGCAGGCCATGGACCTGAACCGTGAGCTGGAGGGCATCGCCCACCTGCTCACGGTGAGCCTGCCCAAGGATGTGGTGCTGCGCTTCGAGCTGGGCCACGCCCTGCCTCCGGTGGAGGCCGATCCCAGCCAGGTGCAGCAGGTGGTGCTCAACCTCGTGACCAACGCGGCCGAGGCCATGGCGCAAGGTGGGGGCCAGATCGCCCTCCGGACCGGCGTGAAGGCCATGGACGCCACCGCCATCGCGGGCCTCAAGGCCTCCGAGGCCATGGTGCCCGGCCGCTTCCTCTGGCTGGAGGTGGAGGATGAAGGCTGCGGCATGGACGAGGCCACCCAGGCCCGGGTCTTCGATCCCTTCTTCACCACCAAGTTCACGGGGCGGGGCCTCGGGCTCGCCGCCATGCAGGGCATCGTGCGGGGCCACCAGGGGGGCGTGAGCCTCCAGAGCACCCCGGGGGAGGGCACCCGCTTCCGGGTCTACTTCCCGGCCCTGGAGGGCAGTCTTCCCGAGGCCACCCTGCAGGAGTCCCAGCGGGCCAAGTACCGGGGCGAGGGCCTCGTCCTCGTGGTGGATGATGAGCCCGCGATCCGGGACATGGGTCGAACCCTCATGGAGCGTGTGGGCTTCCAGGTGCTCCTGGCCGGGGATGGCTTCGAGGCCCTGGACCTCTTCCGGGTGCACCACCAGGAGCTCGCCCTGGTGATCATGGACGTGGTCATGCCCCGCATGGAGGGCGTGGAGGCCCTCCAGCGCATGCGGGAGATCGATACCGAGGTGCCGGTGCTCATGGTGAGCGGGTATGGCCAGGAGGAGCGCCTCGCGCAGCTGGAAGCGGATGGCCACATCGCCTTCCTCCCCAAGCCCTTCACGCGGCAGGCCCTCATGGACGTGGTGGCACCCCTCGCCCGGCGCGTGGAACCGGCCCCCTGAACGCGGAAGGGCGGCCCGGGGCCGCCCTTCAAGGTCTGAAGCGGGTCGGGATCAGCCGACGAGGGTGCCGACGACCTCGCCCTTCAGGCGCCCCGTCCTGGGGCGCCCCCTTCGGGCCGCGAGTCCGCGGTGGGCCTGCGCTCCTTCTAACGCAGGCCCCGCCGGGGCCTGCTCCCACTCGCTCCGCTCGCGGAGGCGGAGCCTCCCTGCTTCGGCCTCACGGGGGCAACGAGGTTGCCGGGCTTGTTCATGTCGAAGACGAGGATGGGGAGCTTGTTCTCCATAAGGGCTCCCGTCTCCGGTCGCGCGAAGCGGGATCGGGAGGACGGTCCAGTGGACCGTCCGATAGACGGGAAGCGCGATGGCCGTGGAATGGGAAAGGGCGGCCCGGGGCCGCCCTTTGACGAGGTGCAGATCTTGGATCAGCCGACGAGGGTGCCGACGACCTCGCCCTTCACGGCGGCGACGAGGTTGCCGGGCTTGTTCATATCGAAGACGAGGATGGGGAGCTTGTTCTCCATGCAGAGCGCGATCGCGGCGGCATCCATGACCTTCAGGCCCTTCTCCAGCACTTCCTGGTAGCTCACCTTGTCGTACTTGGTGGCGGTGGCATCCAGCTTCGGATCGGCGGTGTAGATGCCATCCACGTTGGTGGCCTTCATGACCACCTGGGCGCCGATCTCGTTGCCGCGGAGGGCGGCGGCGGTGTCGGTGCTGAAGTAGGGGTTGCCCGTGCCGGCGCCGAAGATGACCACGCGGCCCTTCTCCAGGTGGCGGGTGGCCCGGCGGCGGATGTAGCTCTCGGCCACCTTGGGCATCTCCAGGCCGCTCAGGGTGCGGGTGTGCACGCCCTTGGCCTCCAGGGCGTCCTGCAGGGCCAGGGCGTTGATCATGGTGGCCAGCATGCCCATGTGGTCGGCGGTGGTGCGGTCCATGCCCTTGGTGGCGCCGGCGACGCCGCGGAAGATGTTGCCGCCGCCGATGACCAGGCTCACTTGCACATCGAGGGCGCGGATGGCCTTCACCTGGTCGGCGATCATGTTCACCACGGCGGGATCGATGCCGTACTTCTGCTCGCCCATGAGGGCTTCGCCGGAGAGCTTGAGGAGGATGCGGGAATAGGCCATGGGGATCTCGGGGATTCGGGATTCAGACTAGGGTCCTGCGGCGCCCAAAAAAAGGGGCGACATCGCTGCCGCCCCTCGTTTGGTCGAACAGGCGGATCAGAGGCCGGCCTGGGCGGCCACTTCGGCGGCGAAGTCGTCCTTGCGCTTCTCGAGGCCCTCACCGAGGACGTACTTGGTGAAGCGGCGGATGGAGAGCTTCTCGCCGATCTCGGCGGTCTTCGTGGCCAGGTGCTGGGACACGGTGACGTCGGGGTTCATGATGAAGGGCTGCTCGAGGAGGCAGACATCCTTGTAGATGGAGTTCATCTTGCCCTCGACGATCTTCTCGACGATGTTCGCGGGCTTGCCGGTGGCCAGGGCCTGCTCCCGGGCGATCTCCTTCTCCTTCTCGATGAAGTCCTGGGTGACCTCTTCCTTGTTCACGAAGCGGGGCGCGGGATCGGCGGCGGCGATGTGCATCGCGATCTCCTTGACCATGCGCTGGAAGGCCTCGTTGCGGGCCACGAAGTCGGTCTCGGAGTTCACCTCGAGCAGCACGCCCACGCGGCCGCCGGGGTGGATGTAGGCCTCCACGATGCCTTCGGTGGCGATGCGGTCGGCCTTCTTGGCGGCGTTGGCGAGGCCCTTCTTGCGCAGCCAGTCGATGGCCTGCTCCATGTTGCCGCCGTTCTCTTCGAGGGCCTTCTTGCAGTCCATCATCCCGAGACCGGTCTTCTCGCGGAGTTCCTTCACGTCCTGGGCGGTGTAAGCCATGTTCAATCTCCTGATTCAGGTGGCGTCTTCAAAACTTCAGCCACCAGCGAGTCGTCACGGGTGGCTGAAGGATGCGGGCTGGGGGCGGATTAGCCTTCGGCTTCCATCTTCTCGGCCATCATCTGCTTCATGGCCTCGGAGTTGCCCTTGTCCTGGAAGGAGGCGCGGCCCTCGATGATGCTGTCGGCGGCGCGCTCGGCGAAGAGCAGGATGGAGCGGATGGCGTCGTCGTTGCCGGGGATCACGTAGTCGATCTTGTCGGGATCGCAGTTGGTGTCGACGATGCCCACCACGGTGAGACCGAGCTTCTTGGCCTCGGTCACGGCGATGTCCTCACGGTGGGGATCCACGACGAAGATGACGTCGGGGAGGCCGCGCATGTCCTTGATGCCGTGGAAGGCGGCATCGAGCTTCTCGCGCTGGCGGGTGAGGGTCAGGATCTCCTTCTTGGAGAGCTGGGCGGTGCGGGCGGGATCGGCCAGCATGGCGTCGAGCTCACGGAACTTCTCGAGGCTCTTCTTGATGGTGGCGAAGTTGGTGAGCATGCCACCCAGCCACCGGTTGTTCACGTAGAAGGCGCCGCAGCGGGCGGCCTGCTCGGCGATCAGTTCCTGGGCCTGGGGCTTGGTGCCCACGAAGAGGAAGGTCTTCCCCTGGGCGGCGGACTTGGTGAAGAAGGTCGCGGCCTGGTTCCAGAGGCGGAGGGTCTTCTGGAGGTCGATGATGTAGATGCTGTTGCGCGCGCCGAAGATGTACTGCTTCATCTTGGGGTTCCAGCGCTTGGTCTGGTGACCGAAGTGCACGCCGGCTTCGAGCAGTTCCTTCATTTGGATGGCAGCCATGAGGCCTCCCTGAGGTGTGGGATGAAGGCGGGGGATATGCCCGCCCGATTCGACCGCCTACGGCGGCCCGGGTGAAACAGGAAGGGGGATCCGGAGATCCCCCTGTCCCAGAGAAGGGTATTAGCGCTTGCTGTACTGGAAGCGACGACGGGCGGCCTTCTGGCCGGGCTTCTTACGTTCCTTCATGCGGGGGTCGCGGGTCAGGAGACCGGCGCCGCGCAGGAGGCTGCGGAGCTGCTCGTTGTAGCCGAGGAGGGCGCGGGAGATGCCCATGCGGATGGCCGCGGCCTGGGCGGTGCTGCCACCGCCGGCGACGGTCACGTGGAGGTCGAACTTGCCGGAGAGCTCGGAGAGCACCAGGGCCTGGTGGACCATCATGCGGAGCACGGCGTTGGGGAAGTAGTTCTCGAGGGTGCGGCCATTGACGCTGACCTTGCCGGTGCCGGGGCGCAGGAAGGCGCGGGCGGCGGCGGTCTTGCGGCGGCCGGTTCCGTAGTAGGTGGGGTTAGCCATGGTTGCCTCTGCTCTTACTTGGCGGACTTGACGTCGAGAACCTGGGGGGCCTGGGCGGCGTGGTCGTGCTGCGCGCCGGCGTAGACCTTCAGCTTGCGGTACATCTGGCGGCCGAGGGGGCCCTTGGGCAGCATGCCCTTCACGGCCTTCTCGACGATGCGCTCGGGGTGCGTGGCCACCATCACCTTGGCCGGGATGCTCTTCATGGAGCCGGGCTGGGTGTTGGGGACCTCGTGGTAGACCTTCTGCGCGAGCTTCTTGCCCGTGAACACGGCCTTGTCGGCATTGATCACGACGACGTGGTCGCCGGTGTCGATGAAGGGGGTCCAGGTGGGCTTGTTCTTGCCGGCGAGGACCTCGGCGACCAGGGAGCTCAGGCGGCCCACGGGGACACCGGTGGCGTCCACCAGGAACCACTGGCGCTTCAGTTCATTGCCTTTGGGGAAGAAGGTGCTCATGGAATGCTCCGGATTCGGCTCGGGCTGCATCGACACGTCCCGCAGGGTCGGGTCGTCGCAGAAGGAAGATGCTATCGCCCGATCCCAGCGGGGTCAAGGCGGAATTTCCGGGAGGGCCCCGGGTTCCGGAGCCCGGAATCAGGCCCCGACCAGCTTCCAGAGCTCCTGGGCCACCCGCTGGGCGCCCAGGCCATCCAGGAGGGCCATGCCATCCCGCACCTGCTCCTGCCGGGTCTCCTGGCCCTCGGGACCCAGCCACTGCTCCAGGGCATCGGCCACGATGCCGGGGTCGGCCTCGGTGCCCACCCCCAGGGTGAAGCAGGCGTTGGCCTGGGCCAGATCGCCCAGGATGCCGCCCTGGCGCTCGTTCTGGCCCCAGGCGGCCGTGGGGATGCCCATGCAGATGGCCTCGGCCAGGGTCACGCCGCCGGCGCACCAGAGGGCATCGTAGTCGGGGATGCGCCGGGTGAGGCCGGGCAGGGCGGGCACTACGGTGATGCCGGGGACCGGGCCGCCCTGGATCCCGTTGGGGGCGAGCAGGGTGCAGGCCCCCCGCCAGCGGTCCTCCACCAGGAGGGTGCGGATGATCTCGAAGGCCCGCTGGGCCAGCCCGGGGCCATCGCTGCCCCCGAAGGTGACCAGCAGCTTGTGCACGGCCAGGGGCTGGAGGGGTTCCCGCTTGGGCCGCTGCTCCAGGGCGGCCTTGTCCACCACCACGAAGGCGCCGCCGCGCACCACGCGGCAGGTGTCGTGCATGGTCTCGAAGGGGCGGACCTTCTGGCCGTTCACCACCTTCACCGGGTGGTCATCCCACTTCACGCCCTCCAGGTAGGGCTGGAAGAGCAGGTCGGCCACCTCGTGGGCGTCGCCGTCATCTTCGTACACCGCCAGCTTGGCGGGGCGCAGGGCCTGCAGCTGGGCGGGAGTGGTGTCCCACTGGTCCACGAGGACCACGTCGGCCTTGGCCTTCAGGGGCGCATGGAGGTCGGTGCCCAGGTAGGTGGCTTCGCAGGGGAGATCCTGCTCCAGGAAGGGATGGCGGCCCTTGCCCACCCGCTCCGCGCGGGCGTCGCCGCTGACGGCGAGCAGCACCGTGCCTCCGAGGCCGCGCCAAGCCTCCTGCAGGGCCAGGGCCCGGGCCACATGGCCCAGACCCAGACGTTGGTCCGCGTGCACGCGCAGGATCAGGTGGGGCGACATGCCGGAAGTCTAATCAAAGGGGGTCCGGGTTGGGGAGGGGCAACCCTTCATCGGCCCCTCGGCGGGGTCCTTGAGGATGGCCTCGGGGGCTGGGATGCTGGGGATCCCCCCCGAAAGGAATCCCATGCAGGACCCCCAGGTCCCCCCGCCCTACCACCCGCTTGAGGAGGCCCCCGGGGCCAAGGCGGCCACTCGGCTTGGCATCTGGAGCCTCGTGAGCAACGTGCTGTGCGGCTGCTTCCCGGTGGCCATCGGCCTGGGCATCGCTGCCCTGGTCAAGCACGGCAAGGCCAAGCGGGCTGCGGAGGCCGAGCCCAACCGCTATGCCGCACCCAGCAATACGGGCCTGGTCACGGGCATCATCGGCATCGTCTGGACGATCTTCGCCCTCTTCTACATCGGGATCATCAGCGCCATCGCCATCCCCGCCCTGCTGGGCCAGCGGGAGCGCGCCCGGGAGCGGGCGGTGCAGGCGCAGGTGATGCAGACCAAGGCCGAGGCCCAGCGGCTGGCCGACACCCTTCCGCGGACCCCGGATGGCACCGTGGATCCGGAGGCGGTGGTGAAGGCCCTGCTCCAGGAGCCTTCGCTCCGGGGGGCGAACCCCTACCAGCCCGGGGCCCAGGTGCTCGTGGCGGCCGAGGATCCTTCCGAGGACGGTCAGATCGCCTTGAAGGGGGGGTTCACCCAGGATGGGCAGAACCACCCCGCGATCCAGATCCGCGCCCGGACCCGCCGCAATGGCGCCTCCCAGGTTTCCGAGATGGTGGTCCTCCTGGACTGAAGCTCAGGGGAAGGGGTGCCCCTCCGCGAAGCCGGGGCGGGCCCCCTCGATCCGGGGGGCTTCGGCCATGGGCCACCCGTCCTGGAAGTAGGCCTCCTTGTACCGCACGTAGTTGGTCCAGATCTTGGCGACCAGCTCCCGCTGGGCGGGCTTGAGCTCGCCCTTCACGGTGGCGGGCCAGCCCGACACGAGGGTGTTGGGCGGGGCCACGAAGCCCTCCTTCACCAGGGAGCCCGCGGCCACGAGGCAGCCCTCGCCGATGACGGCGCCATCCATGATGGTGGTGCTCATGCCGATCATGGCGCCCCGCTTGATCGTGCAGCCGTGGAGCATCACGTTGTGCGCGACGCTCACCTCGTCCTCCAGGATGGTGGGCCACTTCCCATTGGTGACGTGGATGCAGCATGCATCCTGCACGTTGGCGCGGGCGCCGATGCGGATGAAGTTCACATCCCCGCGGATCACGCAGTTGAACCAGATGGAGGCGTCGTCGCCCACCTGCACGTCGCCCATGACCAGGGCGCTGTCGGCGATGAAGACGCGGGAACCGACCTGGGGAACCATGCCTTGGAAGGGGCGGATCATGTGACTTCTCCTGCGGAAAGTGTAGGGGCCCAAAGGTAAACTGGGGGGATGGTCGACCAGCTGATCCCCTCCCGACGCGCCTTCGATGGGCAGGATCCCATCTTCAAGCTCAACGCCGAGGCCCAGGCCCTGGCGGCCCAGGGGAAGCCGGTGGTCAACGCCACCGTGGGCGCACTGCTGGATGATGCCGGCAAGCTGGTGATCCTCCCCACCGTGATGGACCTCTACGCCCAGCTCACGGGCCCCGAGGTGGCGCCCTACGCGCCCATCGCCGGGGATCCCGCCTACCTCACGGCCCTCACGAAGCGGCACTGGCCCGAGCTCACGGGCTACGGCGTGGGCTGCGCCACGCCCGGTGGCAGCGGGGCCCTGGCCCTCTCCGTGAAGAACCTCCTGGAACCGGGGATGTCCCTCCTCACGGCGGCCCCCTTCTGGGGCCCCTACGCCACCCTGGCCCAGGAGAACGGGGTGAAGCTGCGCACCGTGCCCTATCCGGCCCCCGGGGAGAAGCTCGACGTGGCCACCTGGAAGGGCACGGCCCAGGTGCTGCTGGAGCAGCAGGGGCGTCTGCTCTTCTGGCTCAACGACCCCTGCCACAACCCCACGGGCCGCAGCCTCTCCCGCGAGGACCGCCGGGCCCTGCTGGCGGCCTTCCGGGAGCTGGGGCAGCTGGGGCCCGTCACCCTCCTGCTGGACTTCGCCTACCTGGACTACGCCCGCGACAAATCCGCCGTGGCCGAGGCCCTGGCGGACTACCGGGCCTTCGCCGAAGCGGGCGGGGTGCTGGTGGCCGCCAGCCTCAGCCTCTCCAAGGCCCTCACCCTCTACGGCGCCCGGGCCGGTGCCCTGGTCTTCCCCTGGTGCACCGATGGGGCCCTGCAGGCCGCCCTCTCCGTGAGCTGCCGGGGCACTTACTCCAACTGCGCCAAGGCGCCCATGTCCCTGCTGCTCCGCCTGGAGAAGGATCCCGCCGCCCAGGCCGCCCTGGCCGCCAGCCAGGCCCAGTGGGCCGAGACCCTGAAGGTGCGGGCCGAGGCCCTGGATGCCGCCCTGCGCGCCGAGGGTCTGGAGGGGGCCCCCTGGGAGGGCGGGTTCTTCGTCACCCTCCCGGTGGGGGACCCCTTCGGCACCTGCGAGCGGCTCAAGGCCCACGGGGTCTTCGTGGTGCCCATGCCCGAGGGCCTGCGGGTGGGGATCTGCGGGCTGAAGGCGGCCGATGCCCCGCGTTTCGCCCGGGCCCTGAAGGAATCCCTCTAGCCAAAACGCCCCGATCTGATACTCTGGATGACCGCGGGGATATAACTCAGCGGTAGAGTGCTTCCTTCACACGGAAGAAGTCCCAGGTTCGAATCCTGGTATCCCCACCAACGGAAGGCCCTGATCCACATCGGGGCCTTTCTTCCGTCAGGAGGTTCCCCATGGCCAACATCAACGCGACCCAGTGCCGGGCCGGGATGATCATCAACTACGAGAACGAGCTCTGCCGCGTGATCAGCGTGGAGCACCAGACCCCCGGCAACCTGCCGGCCCGCGTCGTGGTGAAGATGAAGCGCCTGAAGGACGGCATCAACCGCGAGAACCGCTTCGGTTCCTCCGACAAGATCGACAAGGCCAGCCTCGAGCAGCACATGCTCGAGTTCCTCTATGAGGACGGCGACAACCTGGTCTTCATGAACAACGAGACCTACGAGCAGCTCGAGGTCCACAAGGAAGTGCTGGGCGACGACATCGTCTTCCTGACCCCCAACATGCAGGTGGAGCTGGAGTTCTACGGCGAGGAGCCCCTTTCCGCCACCCTGCCCGTGAGCGTGGTCCTGGAGATCGTGGAGACCGATCCCGTGATGAAGAACGCCAACGCCACGGGTTCCTACAAGCCCGCCAAGCTGGAGAACGGGATCATCGTGCAGGTGCCCCCCTACATGGAGAGCGGCGAGAAGGTTCGCGTGAAGGTGGAAGACCGCACCTACATGGAACGCGTGAAGTAACTTCCCTGGTTTCACGGACCGGCCCCGCCTCGGCGGGGCCTTTTCGTGGGGGTGGGCCCAAAGGGGGCCTCGCTTTCGGGGCCATTTCGGTGAGAATGGAGGATCCGCCCACCGCCCCGGGGTTACGAGGTTCGCAGATGGCTCAGGCTATTCAACACTTGCGCAGCATCACCTTTTTGGCCGGCATCCCGCCGGCGGCGGCCGAGGAACTGGCGAGCCTTTCCCAGATCCGTCGCTATGAAGATGGACAGCGGGTCTTCGGCATCGGGGACAAGGTCCCTGGCGTCTTCGTGGTCGTGCGCGGGTGTCTCAAGATCTTCCGCACGGATGGCCGCGGCCACGTGCAGGTCCTGGATTTCCTGAAGCCGGGCCAGTGCGTGGGCGAAGTGCCCGTGTTCGACGGCAGCCCCATCGCCTCCAATGGTGAAGCCCATGGCGAGACCGAGCTCTGGCTGGTGCCCGCCGACGCCCTGCGCCGGGTGGCCCACCGCACCCCCGAGGTGGCCGAGGCCATGATCCAGCACTTCGCCGGCAAGATCCGCCACCTGGTGAGCCTGGTGGATGCCCTCAGCCTCCACAGCGTGCCCGAGCGCGTGGCGCAGCTCCTCCTCGAGGAGCAGGCCAAGAACCCCACCCGCACCCTGGTGGAGTTCGCCGAGACCCAGGAGGACCTGGCCCAGTGCATCGGCGCCAGCCGCGAGGCCTTCTCCCGCGCCCTGCGCCTCCTCACGGACCTGGGGCTCATCCAGAGCACCTTCCCCGTGGTGCGCATCCTGGACGTGCCCAAGCTCCAGCGCTACGCCAAGGGCTGAGCGGATCGGATCTCCACGAAGAAGGGCGCCCCCGGGGCGCCCTTCTTCGTGAAGCGGGATGCGCCTACTTGATCAGCCCGATCTCCCGCAGCCGCTGCATGAGGAAGTCATGGGCGGTGATGGGCTCGAAGGTCTTCCGCTCGCCGGGGGCCAGCAGCTCCGCGGGGCAGTCCAGCATCACCTCCGGGCGGGGGTGGCAGAAGAAGGGCATGGAGTAGCGCACGGAGTCCGGGCTGTCGGGGTTCACCACGCGGTGGGTGGTGGAGGGGATCTTGAGGTTCACGTGGCGGCTCAGCATGTCGCCGGCATCGGCCACGATCTCGCCGGGTTCGGCGTCCACCGCGTGCCAGCTCCCCTCGCGGTCCAGCAGCTGCAGGCCGCTCTCGGTGGCCGCCGGGAGGAGGGTGATGAGGTTGATGTCCTCATGGGCGGCGGAGCGCACGCCCCCTTCGATGTAGCGGTCCTTCAGGGCCGGGTAGTGGATGAGGCGGAGGATGCTGTTGCCGCCGACGATCATGTCGGCCAGGTGCCGCGGGGGCAGGCCCAGGTAGGCGGCCAGGGCCTCCAGCAGGGTTCCGGCGCAGGCTTCGAGGTCCTGGTAGAGGCCCAGGATGTTGGCCTTGAAGGTGGGCACCTCCGCGGGCCAGAGGTTGGGGAAGAGGCCGCCCTCGAACTTGCCGCCGGGCGGGTTGTCCTGGCCCACGTGCCAGAACTCCTTGAGGTCGCCCACGGGGTTGTCCTTGGCGTGCTCCTCGCCGAAGGCCGTGAAGCCCCGGGCCCCGCCGGTGCCCGGCACCAGGTACTGGCGCTTGGTGGCCTCGGGCAGGTCGAAGAAGGCCTTCACATCGGCGTAGGCCGCCTTCACCCGCTCGGGGGTGACCTTGTGGCCGGCCACCTTCACGAAGCCCGTGTCCCGGAAGCTGGTGCCCAGCACCCGCGCGAACTCCGCGCGATCGCGTTCGCTACCCTCGGTGAACTGGGCCAGGTGGACGGTCTCGACGGTGAAGGGCATGGGAACCTCGGGGTTCCAATCTACCGATCGGCGAGCGACTCCGCCACAAGGCGAAGTCCCCGGGGGCCGGGGACTTCGCGCGGTGGGGCCGGATGGGCTCAGAAGTACCAGCTGAAGCCCAGGCCCAGGTGGCTGCCGTCCACGGAGGAACCGTTCACGGGGATGCCGGCCACGGAGGTGGCCTCGTAGCTCTCCTTGACGTAGCGGACGCTGAACCCGGCGCGGCTGCCGAAGGAGGAGAGGGAGCCCGTCAGGTACTCCCACTCGAGCACGATCCCCGTGGTGGAGGAGAACTCGATGGAGCCCAGGCTGGCCGCGCCACCCCCCGAGACCTTGGCGTCGGAAGTCTTGCGGAAACCGAGGCCCAGGCGGGAGTGGGCACCGGGGTGGAAGTAGCCCAGGCCTTCCAGGGTGTTGCGCTTGAAGTCCAGGCTCCCGTTGCTGGCCTCCTTCGCGGAGTCGGTGTGGATGCCCAGGCTGGCCTGCAGGGAGAACTTGGGATTCACCTGGAAATCGAGCCCACCCTTGAAGAAGGTCTGACCCCCGGCCTTGATGGAACTGCGGGAGCCATCGGTGTACACGGCGGTGGCCAGGGTGTCGCCACCGGTCGTGAAGGCCAGGCTCAGGAAGGGGCGCACCACGCGGGCCTGGGGGGCCTGTGCGGTGAGGGCCGTGGTGGCAAGGAGGGCGAGGGCGAGACGGGAGATGGGCATCGGGGCTCCAAAAGGGGGATGCAAACCCCAAGTGTCCCCCGTCCAGTTCATTTCCTGAAGTGATTCAGGCAACAAATAGGACTTTTGCATGACATCCCTGAGGTCATTCCAGCCCCAGCCGTTCCTTCAAACGGGGCGTGGCCCCCCGGCTGGCCTCCACCTCCAGGCCCCCCTGGAGGCGCACCATGACCCGGGCGCCGTTGGCGATGCTGCGGAGGCCCAGCACGGCCTCAGGCCGCACCAGGAGGTGGCGGTGGATGCGCAGGAGGCCGGCATCGGGGAAGGCGGCCTCCACCTCGCCGAGGCTCTTCCACCGGGTGCGGAACTTCTCCCCGGCGAAGGCCCAAACCACCTGCTCCTCCACTTCGAAGTGGGTGGTCCTGGCGAGGTCCACGAGGAGGACCCCGCCGCCGGCGCTCACGGGGTACCGGGGCTTCTTCCCGGGGGTGGATTCCGCCAGGGGCTCGGCGCCCGGCAGGG
>JBGASN010000004.1:0-125639 GCA_044229665.1 Holophagaceae bacterium | reverse complement strand
TGGTGGCTCACGGCGTAGGCGCTGCGCTGGAGGTCCTTCCGGAGGCCGCCCTTCACCTCCTCGATGGTGCCGAAGGCCCCGCATTCGCCGCACTTGCCCAGGGGCTTGGGGTAGCGGGCGCCACAGGCGGTGCACTCGAAATGGGGGCTGGGCTTGGCCATGGGCCCAGTGTAGGACATGGCGGATAAAAAGCGAAAAATTTCGAATTGACCCCGTCACAGCGCACCCTGTGATGACCATCAAGACCCGCGGCAGGCGGACGCCGGGCACAGGGTCCCGAACCTATCGTGGGGAAGCGCGGTACCCCACCGCCCGGGAGTTGCCATGACCACCCTCGCCGCCGACGCCGTGAAACCCAAGTCCGTGCCCAGCGATCTGGACATCGCCCAGGCCGCCACGCTCCGCCCGATCCAGGACATCGCCCGGGCCCTGGGCCTGGAGGACAGCGAGCTGGAGCTCCATGGCCCCCACATGGCCAAGGTGAGCCTGGAGGCCCTGGATCGCCTCGGCTACCAGCCCATGGGCCGCTACATCGATGTCACCGCCATCACCCCCACGCCCCTGGGCGAGGGGAAGACCACCGTGACCGTGGGGCTGGGCCAGGCCCTGGGCGCGCGCCTGGGCCTCAAGGCCGTGACCTGCATCCGCCAACCCAGCCAGGGCCCCACCTTCGGCATCAAGGGCGGCGCCGCCGGCGGCGGCTTCAGCCAGGTGATCCCCATGGAGGCCTTCAACCTCCACCTCACGGGGGACATCCACGCCATCACCGCGGCCCACAACCTCTGCGCCTCCGCCTTGGAGGCCCGCATGCTGCATGAGTCCAAATTGGATGATGAGCAGCTGTTCGACCGCCTCTGCCCGAAGAAGGGCGACGGCAAGCGCCGCTTCACCCAGACCATGAAGTTCCGCCTGAAGCGGCTCGGCATCGGGATGGAGGATCCGGATTCCCTCACCACCGACGAGAAGCGCCGCTTCGCCCGCCTCGACATCAACCCCGCTGCCATCCAGTGGCGCCGCGTGCTCGACACCAGCGACCGCTTCCTGCGGGGGGTGAAGGTCGGCCTGGGCCCCGAGGAGGCGGGCCACGAGCGGGAGACGGGCTTCGACATCGCCGTGGCCAGCGAGCTCATGGCCATCCTGGCCCTGGCCTCCGGCCTGGAGGACCTGCGCCACCGCATCGGCCGCGTGGTGGTCGCCCTGGACAAGGCGGGCCAGCCCGTGACCTGCGAGGACCTGGGCGTGGCCGGCGCCATGACCGTGCTGATGAAGGACACCCTCAAGCCCACCCTCATGCAGAGCCTGGAAGGCAACCCGGTGATGGTGCATGCGGGGCCCTTCGCCAACATCGCCCACGGCAACAGCAGCATCCTGGCCGACCGCATCGCCCTGAAGCTGGCGGACATCGTGGTCACCGAGAGCGGCTTCGGCTCCGACCTGGGCATGGAGAAGTTCTTCAACATCAAGTGCCGCACCTCGGGCCTCGTGCCCGATGCCGTGGTGCTGGTGGCCACGGTGCGTGCCCTCAAGATGCACGGCGGCGGCCCCAAGGTGGTGGCCGGGAAGCCCCTGGCGCCCGCCTACGTGCAGGAGGACCTGGCCCTGCTGGAGAAGGGCCTGCCCAACCTGCTCCACCACGTGGCCACGGCCCGCAAGTTCGGCATCCCCGTGGTGGTGGCGGTGAACGCCTTCGCCACCGACAGTCCCGCAGAGCTGGAGCTGGTGCGGAAGGCCGCGCTGGAGCAGGGCGGGGCCGCCGAAGCCGTGATCTGCCACCCCTGGTCCATGGGCGGCGCGGGTTGCGAGGAACTGGCCGGAGCCGTGCTGCGGGTGACGGAGAAGGAATCCGACTTCCGCTTCCTCTACCCCCTGGAGTGGTCCATCCAGCGGAAGATCGAGACCATCGCCAAGGAGATCTATGGCGCCGAGGGGGTGGACTTCAGCCCCGAGGCCGAGGCCCGCATCGCGGAGTTCACCCGCCTGGGCTACGACAAGATGCCGATCTGCATGGCCAAGACCCACCTGAGCCTGGGGCCCGATCCCACGGCCAAGGGGGTGCCCACGGGCTTCCGCCTGCCCATCCGGGACATCCGGGCCAGCGTGGGGGCCGGCTTCCTCTACCCCCTCGTGGGGCAGATGAGCACCATGCCGGGCCTGCCCGCCCGCCCGGGGTTCTACGATGTGGACATCGACCTCGCCACCGGTCGGGTGATCGGCCTCAGTTGAGGCCGGTTGATCCAGTGTGAAGGGCGGCCCTCGGCCGCCCTTTTCCATGGCGCTGGTCGGTGGGTGGCCCGGGGCGGGCCTCCGGGCGACCCGCGGGTGCAATCCCGAGGTGCCCCTGCTGGTTGGCCGATTGTTTCCATCATGGTTCAATGGTTCACAACCTTCCTGGGCCCATGGAGTTCCTATGAATCGCCGCCGCCGGACGGGCGTCCTCCACCGTTCCCTCCTGACGGGCCTGCTTGCTTCCAACCTGGCGGCTCAGGAGCCCCCGGCTCCCTCGGAGGTACCGCCCCAGGTGGTGCCACCCCCCCAACCTCCCAAGCCCCAAGGCCCTGAATCCTGGGCCGCGGAATCCCGACCCGTTGCCGCCACCCGGACCCCCTCCCAGGTCCGGATCTTCACGGAGGAGGACATCCAGCGCAGCGGGGCCCGCACCCTGGGTGAGTTCCTGGTCCGGGAGGTCCCCGGGGAAGTCCAGAACGAAGGCGGCGCCGGCCTGCCATCCCGCGCCTACCTCGGGGGCGGCCGCCCGCAGGATGCGATCGTGCTGCTGGATGGGATCCCCCTCACCGATCCCTCCCGGCTGGGCACGGACCTGAACGAAATCCCGATCCTCGGGGTGACCCGGATCGAGATCGTGGCGGGCTCCCCCGGGGCCGGGCTGGGAGGTGCGGCTGGCACCATCGCCCTGTTCACGGGTCGACCCTCGGAGCCGGGCCTCTCCATGGACCTCAGCGGCCTGGGGGGCGGCAACGGGAAGGGGAGCGGGACGGTGGCCCCCGGCTATGCCTGGCAAGGCGGCTTCATCCGGGGAGGCAACCTGAGTGCGGAGGAGAAACAGGCCCTCGCGACCACCCGGCCCTACCGGCAGGTCACCAATTTCCTCTCCCTGAGCCAGAAGATCGGGGAGGCGACCTGGACCCTCGGTCTTCGGAACACGAGCTTCGGAGTGCCGGTGCCTTTTCAGGAGATCACGGACACGACCCGGGTCTATTCCCCCGGCCGGGAAAGCCGGCAGCGCAGCGACAGCGGCCTGGTGAAGGTGGAGCTGCCCACGGGGCCGCGCAGCAGCTTCGACACCACCTTCTCCGTGACCCGCTTCCGCCATGAATCCCCGGACGAAGGTCAGGTGGACCTGCAACGGTACGAGGGGCGGGAGGCCCGCCTGCAGTTCGGGGTCAACCTCCAGGCCACCCCCCGCAACGGCTTTTCCTTCCGCATCGATGGAGCCCAATCACGGCAGCAGGGTACGGAGGATCCTGCGGTGGACGGGCTCGCGAAGGGCCGCACCCTCGGCGCCGGGGTGGAGTGGCGCTTCGACGCCGGACGGGGGTTCCGCATCATCGGTCAGGCCCGCTACGCCTGGCACCGCCAATCCGTGGTGGTGGGTGGGGAGGATCGGGAGGTCCTGAGGGATTCCGGTTCCGTGTTCCGCCTCGCCCTCAATCAGGAACTGGGGTACGGGTTCAGGGCCTACGCGGGCTTGGGGTCCGCCGACCTGCCCCCCCACCTGATCCAACAGCTCCGGAATGCGGAGGTCCCGGGATCCCCGGCCCTCCGGAGCGAGCGGATGACCTTCAGCCAGATCGGCCTGGCCTGGGGGGCCGGCAAGGCCTACGTGAAGATCGAGGCCCAGCAGATGCAGCTGAGCGGCGGCATCGGGGTGGAAGCCCTGGCCACCACCCCCTTGGCGCCCGGGGCCCTCAACGTGCCCCTGGACTCCCGGTATGCGAACCAGGACCGCACCCGCACCCGGGGCGTCGAGACCGGACTGGGGTGGAGCCCCTTCAAGGGCTTCGGCCTGGAGGGCTTCGTGCGGGCCCAGGAGGCCCGGGACCTGAACGCCCCGGCCGGCCTGGAGTTCGCCACGGACCCGGTGCAGCGCCGGCCCTTCTCCACCCACGGGTTGAAGACCCGGCTGGGAAGCGGGGATGTGCGGGTGGACCTGCATTACACCCATGTGGGACACCAGTTCGCCTCCATTGGTGATTGCAACTGCGCCACGCCCATTCCCAACATCCGGCCGGTCAACGTGGTCTTCCGGGACGTGGGCATGACCACCACCGTGAAGGCCGGGAAGCGCTGGACCCTGATCTGGCGCGGAGAGCACCTCCTCCAGCCGAAGGTGGACCTGAACGCCTGGATCGCCGGAGCCAAGGACAACCAGAACGACGCGTTCATGGTCTACGGCTACCCTGCGGCGCGTCCCACCTATTCCTTCGAAGCGCGCTACCGGTACTAGGGGGCTGCCATGCGATTCCGTGTCCTCTCCGCGCTCCTGGTGGTGTTTGCGATGCTCGGCTGCAGTTCGTCCGAAGAGGGCGGCAGCATCCCCACCATCGTCACCTTCACGCCCGCGACCTCCCATGTCACCCCCGGGGGGTCCACGGTGCTCATCGCCAATTTCCTCGGGGGCACCGCCACCGTGGATCAGGGCATCGGGCCCGTGACGAGCGGGGCACCCATCCCGATCTCCCCGACCCAGACCACCACCTACACCCTCACCGTGACCGGCACCAAGGGCGACACCGCCCTGGCCAAGGCCGTGGTGAACGTGGGCACCCGCAGCCTGGAGATCACCCCCAACACGGTCACCGCCAACGGGGGGGACCTGGTCACCTTCACCGCCACGACCGCGGGACTCACGGATCCCTCGGTGAAGTGGTTCGCCGAACAGGGCACCATCGACGCCACCGGGGAGCACATCGTCGCCAATCGGAACGCAGGCTACCTGGTGACCGCGACCAGCGTCGAGGATCCCACCCTGTGCGCCAAGGCCTTCGTGACCGCGGCCCGTGTGCCCATCGTCATCAGTTCCGAGACGCCGGGAAGCTCCGCCACCGTGGTTCCTGGGGAGGTCCTCGACATCACCTGGACCATCTTTGGTGCGACCAATCCCGCCGTGACCCTCTCCTCGACCTGGGGGAGCGTGGTGGCCACGGGCCCGAATTCCGCCCAATTCACCACGCCCTTCAGCGTTGGCGAGGCCTTGCTCACGATCCGCAGCGTCGAGGACCCGACGGTGTCCTACACCATCACCATCACGGCGGGTCCCTTCATCCAGCCGGGGTTCCAGAACATCACCCCGGGGAGCAGCCTCACCTTCCGGGCTGCCTGCCTGGGCTTGGCCAACCCCGCGGTGACCTGGTCGGTGGACGGCGGCGGCACGATCAACAGCGAGGGCGTCTTCACGTCCGATGGCACCGCGGGTTTCCACATTGTGACCGCCACCACCGTGAACCCCCCCCGGATCGCCGGCATCGCCTTCGTGAACGTGAATGGTGGCCTGGCGTACACCAATACCTTCTCCCCGGCCGGGACCATGGGCACGCCCCGCACCCACCATGCCCTGATCCGGACCCAGAGCAACCTGGCCCTGGTGAGCGGCGGGGAAGCGGGTGGGGTGACCCTCTCCAGCCTCGAGCTCTACAATCCCTCCGGTGCCTTCTGGTCGGCCCCTGCCGCTGTGTTGGCCACCCCACGGTCCCGCCATACCGCCACCCTGCTTCCCACCTACAAGATCCTCATCGTGGGCGGGCGGAGCGGCTCCGGGACCCCCTTGGCGAGTGCGGAGCTCTACGACCCCTACAGCGACACCATGATCCCGGTGGCCTCGACCTTGGCCTCGGCCCGGGAGGACCACACGGCCACCCTCATGGCCGATGGCCGGGTGCTCATCGCCGGTGGACGCGGGGCTTCGGGCACCCTCTCCTCCCTGGAGATCTACAATCCAGCCACCAACAGCTTTTCGACTGTGGGCACCGCCATGAGCAACCCCCGGGTGGGACACGCCGCGGAGGTGCTGCTGGATGGCCGGGTCCTGCTGGCCGGGGGGAGCACCGACGGTTCGGACACCAACCTCTCCACCACCGCGAACCTCTACAACCCCTTCAATGGCACCCTCACGGCCACCACGGGCAACCTCCCCATCGGTCGCCGGAACACCGCCGCCATCCTGGCCCCCTCGGGCACGCTGACCCTGTTCGGCGGGGTGTGGACCCCTTCGGTGGCCACGCCTGACTCGGGCGGCCTCACCTTCAATCCCGCGACCGGCACTTTTTCCTCCCTGACCTCCACCATGTCCAGCAGCCGGAATCGCCCCCTGGCCACGCTCCTCGGGGATGGCACCGCCCTGCTCGTGGGGGGGAGCACCGACCTCGGGGCCACGGGGGATCAGGCGGGAACCAACCCTGCGGCCACCTTCGACATCTACAACCCGGCCACGGGCAGCTACCCGACCTTCGGGTTCAACACCCCGTCCGTGGGCCTGGATGCCCTCGGTGGACGATGCCTGCTCATGTACGACGGCTCAGTGGTCATCGTCGGCAGCGGCCTCTCCGCCTTCGGCATCCCCGTGGGGGCCGTGTCCTTCCAGTAACGGCGGTTCCCGGCGCCTTCACTCCGATCGGGTGAAGGCGTCGTGGACCTCCTCGCCGGGGAGGAGCCGGGCCAGCACCAGGTCCAGCTCGGCCATGGTGTCCACCAGGATGTCGGCGCCGGTGGAGGTCAGCTCCTCCCGGCTGCCGTAGCCCCAGGTGACACCCACGGCCGTGAGCCCATGGGCCTTGGCGGCCCACATGTCCTGATTGCGGTCCCCCACCATCACGCCCCCGGGCCAGATGGTGCCGGCCTGCCGGAGGCCGTTCATCACGTCCACCTTTTCCTGCCACTTCCCCTTGAGCGTGGAGCCGAAGATGTCGTCGAAGATGAGGTTGAGGTCGAACTGGTAGGCGATGCGGCGGGCGAAGATCCCGGGCTTGGCGCTCACGATGTAGATGCGGTGCCCCTGCCGCTTGAGGCGGTGCAGCACGTGGACCACCCCCGGGTAGAGCTCGTGTTCGAAGACCCCGTCCTCCCGGTAGGCTTCCCAGTACCGGTCCAGGGCCTCCTCGCGGCGGGCGGGGTCCTCCAGGCCCGGGATCTGGCCCAGGCTCTCGCGCATGCCGAAACCGATCCATTGCCGGATGGTGGCGTCATCCGGGCACGGAAGATCCATCTGGCGGCACACCTTGGCGACGCAATTCCGCACCCCGAGGAGGGGATCCACGAGGGTGCCATCGAGGTCGAAGCAGATCAGTCCGGACATGGTTCAAGTCTCTCAGGGCTCAGGCCGTCGCGGCCCCCCGCGGGCACCCATTCCGGGAGCGGATGGGGCCGGGGAGGGGTATCCAGACGCCCTCGGCTCGGTGGATGGGGGAGAGCTGGCATCGGGTCAACCTAACAGAAACCGCGTGGCGATCCCGGGAGGAAGGCGCCACGCGGTGAGGGAGGGATCCGGCTTCAGGCCTGGGTCTTCTCGTAGGCGGCGATGCACTGGTGGATGAAGGCGTGGGCCTCCTCCTTGCCCTGCCAGCCGTCGCTGTGCACGTCCTTCTCTTCAAGATCCTTGTAGGTCACGAAGAAGTGCTCCACTTCCTTCATGAAGTGGGGGGGGAGATCGGCCAGGGTCTCCACGTGGGCGTAGTTCGGATCGTCGTGGGCCACGCAGAGGATCTTGTCGTCGCCGCCCTTGTCGTCGTGCATCTTGAGCAGGCCGATGGGCCGGGCGCGGATGACCACGCCAGGGTAGGTGCTGCCATTGATGAGCACCAGCACATCGGCGGGATCGCCATCAGGGGCCAGGGTCTTGGGGATGAAGCCGTACTCGGCGGGGTAGTGGAAGGGGCTGTACAGCACCCGATCCACGGTCACCAGGCCGGTGTCCTTGTCGATCTCGTACTTGATGCGGGATCCGGCGGGGATCTCGATGATGGCGTTGACGACCACCGGCGCGTCGGCACCGGCTTCCATCTTGAGCGGGGACATGGCTGCTCCTCAAAGAACCTGGAACAACCATGTTCCCACGACTTGGGTCACATGTCAGGCGCTCTTAACTGCCGATCTCGCCCGTGGCGCTCTGGATGTAGTTGGGGAGGCCCATTTTCTGGACAAGCTCCAGCTGGGTCTCCAGGAAGTCCACGTGCTCCTCTTCGCTGTGGAGGATGCCCTTGAGCAGGTCCCGGGTGACGAAATCGCCAACCTCCTCGCAGAGGCGGATCCCCTCCTTCAGGGGGGGCAGGGCATCCATCTCCAGGGCCAGGTCGCCCTTCAGGATCTCCTCCACGTTTTCGCCGATGCGGAGCTTGTTGAGGTCCTGGAGGTTGGGCAGGCCTTCGAGGAAGAGCACCCGCTCGATGATGCGGTCGGCGTGCTTCATCTCGTCGATGGATTCCTTGTACTCGTAGTCCCCCAGGCGCTTCATGCCCCAGTTCTTGAGCATCCGGCTGTGTAGGAAGTACTGGTTGATGGCCGTGAGCTCGTTGACGAGCACCCGGTTCAGAAGCTGGATGACGCGGCGATCGCCTTGCATGGGAACTCCGAGGGGGGTGGAACCCCTAGGCTAGGCGCCCGCCCCGGGGAGGGCAAGGCGAAGGAACGGGGGGCTCAGGACGCCGCTGCCACCGCTGGGGCCAGGTCCCCGAGGGTCCGGAAGGGGCAGGGGCCGCAGCCCTGGAGGGTCCGGAAGGCGGCCAGGGCCTCCTGCATCTCGGGTACGCACCGGCCGCAGGCCCGCTCGCTGCCACAGGCCCGGAAGACCTCCGTGGGCGTCGCCGCCCCGCCTTCGATGACCTGGCCCAGGGTCTTTTCCGAAATCCCGTTGCAGTTGCAGACGTACATGGATCCCACTCCGGAATCCAATATGAAGCAACTGAGACTGAGAATCAATAGACCAAAATCACAGACTTTCCTGGGCCGGCAACCGCACGTGCACGGTGGTCCCCTTACCGGGCTCGCTCTCCAGGAAGAGGAGGCCCCCATGGGCCACCACGATGCGGTGGCACACGGCCAGCCCCAGGCCGGTGCCCCCCCCGAAGGTGGTGAAGAAGGGGTCGAAGACCCGGGTCAGGTCCTCGGCCGGGATGCCGCAGCCGTTGTCCTGGAGGGTGAGGTGCCAGTGGGGCCGGCCCTCCAGGTCCTCCTGGGAGGCCCGGAGCACCACCTTGGGGCGGGGCTGGTCCTGGGTGGCCCGCCAGGCGTTCTGGAGGAGGTTGAGGGCCACCTGGCGGAGCAGGTCGGGGTCCCCCCACCACCGGGCCTTGCGGGGCACCTTGTTGTCCCAGGCGGCGCCTTCGGCCAGGGTGGCGCTGCCCAGGGCCTCGTCCCAGAACGTGTGCAGGTCGAGCACCGTGGGTTTGGGGTTGAGATCCCGGCTGAAGGTCAGCGTGTTGGCGACCACGCGGTTCAGCCGTTGGATGTCCTCCTGGAGCTTCCGGGTGAGCTCCAGGGGGCCCTCCTGGCCCACCAGATCCTGCTTGAGCATGCCCACGTAGAGGTTCAGGGCGCCCAGGGGATTGCGGATCTCGTGGGCGAGCTCCGCGGCCATCCGGCCCATGGCCTCCAGGCGCTCCTCCCGGGTGTCCTGCTGCCGCCGGAGCACCTCCTCCGTGACATCGCGCAGGATCACGATGCGACCCCCGCCCGGCACCGGCCGGTGCTCGGCTTCGAGGAAGCGCTCCGACCCCTCGGGTGTCTCCAGGCGTCGGAGCCCGGGCTTGGCGGACAAGCGCCAGGGCTCGGGACCATCCTGGAAGGTGCCGGGCAGGCCCTCGGCCCGGTTGGTGAACCGCAGCTCGCCGTCCTCGCCCAGCACCCACACGGCGAAGGGCATGCTCTCCAGCACCGCCTTCATTTCGCCCTGGAGTTGCCCCACCTGGCCCTGGAGGGCCGTGTAGCGCGCCTGCAACTGGTCGCTGGCGGCCGTGAACGCCTGGAAGGCCTCGAGGAGTTTCTGGGTATCCCCGGGGTCGGTCATCGGTCAGCGCAACAAGGCCAGGAGGGCATCCTTCATCTCACCCCGGGACTCGGCCTCGGCGAGATCCTGGAGGGCCTTCCGGCCACCGGGATGGATGGCGACCAGCGCCCGGGCCGCCGCGAGGCGGATGGGGGGCGGCTCGGAGCCGGAGAAGAACCCCTTCTTGCGGATGAGGTCCGCGAGGGGCTGCACCACCCGGGGACCCTGGATGAAGCCGAGGGTCTCGATCACCTTCAACCGGAGGGATTCCGGTGCCTTGCGGTCGTTCAGGAGCTCCAACAGGGCGGGAATGGAGGATTCCGCCCTCAGCTGCCCCAGGCCGAACACGATCTCCATCTGGGTCTCGGGATCGGAATCCTTCAGGAGGTTCTGGAGGTGGGGTTCCGCGGAGGGGCCTCCGAGCTTCCACGCGGCCCGCACCGCGGCACGGCGGACCCTCACTTCCTTGGACCGGAGCAATTGGACCACCTCGGGCAGGGCACCCGCATCGCCGACTTCCGAGAGGAGCGTGAGGAGGTTGCGGGCGAGGTACCAGGGGATGGGGCTGCCGAGGCTCTCCCGCAGGGGCTGGAGGGCCAAGGGGCCAAAGGTCCGGAGCGCGTCCATGACCCGCCCCCGGCGGCCACGATCGGCTTCCTTGCCCAGGGTGTGGATCAGGTGGCGGACCATGGGCCCGCCGATGAATTCGAAATAGCCCGCCGTGATGGCGATGGATTGCTCCTTGTCGTAGCGGAACAGGCAGTCCACCGCCCTGTCCATGGCCTCGGGCTGCTGGAGGCTGATCTTCAGGCGACCCAGGGCCTCCATGCGCCATGGGCGGGCCTCGTCCAACATCGCGGCATGGTTCTGCAGTTCCTGCACCTCCTCCACGATCAGCACAAGCTGACCCCGTTCCAGGGGGGCGGCCAGCAGGCGCTCAAGCCCCTCGGCCGTGTACCGGTGGATCATGGGGTCGGGTTCCCAGCCGAAGTGGGAGCGGAGCCCATGATCGAGCGCGCTCTCAACTTCCATGGGCATGCCCGGATCCACGGCCCAGAGGGCCATGCCCGCCAAGGTCTGGGCGGCCTGGGCCCGCAGGCTCTCGTGTTCGGATTGGAGGGCCTCCAGGAGGCGCTCCATGCACCGCACCAGGGCTTCGGTGCGCTTCCCGTCCAGGAGGTCCCGCATCAGGGCCAGGCGCTGATCCAGGCTCAGCCGGAACAGCGCGCCTTCATCCAGCACGCGGGAGAGCTTGGCCTCGGGGCTGAGGGCATCCCACTCGATGCGGCGCTGCAGCGCTTCCGCGGGTGCCGCATCGAAGTTCATGCTGCGCAGGTGGCCGGTGAGGCCACCCAGGAGTGCGGACCGATCGGGCAGGGGCGCGAGGATGGTGGTGAGCGGACCCTGGAGGTCCTCCCAGGGAACGGCTTGGGTGAGCAGGCTGCTCACCGCCACGGACAGGATCTCGGGGGCCAGGGCCTTGATGCCCATGCCAAGCCCCTGGGGCTTTTCGGGCAATGAACTGATGCCCGCCAGGATGCTCAGCTGCCGCTCGGCGGGGAGATCCATGAGCACTTGGCGGAGCACGCCCATCTGGGCCGGGGTGGGCATCTTGTCGGTGAGCCCCAGGCTGGCGCCCATGGCGCTGAGGCCCCCGAGGTTCGCAGGCTCGAAGTCCGCGAGGAGGGACGCGCCGGCACCCGTGAGGCGATCGCGCACGGTGGGTGGGGGAAGCGTGCGGGTCAGCGCCTGCTTGACCAGCTGCAGCAGCTGTTCGGGGGGGCCGAAGGCCCGGTGCTCCCCGGAGGAGCCGGACGGGACAGCCCACCCCCCACTGTCGCCCCGGGCTGGCTCCGGTCGGGGGGGGGCACCTCCGCCGGGACCCGGGCCGGCCCCGGGACCGGACCCCGGGGCGCCGGAGCCGGTGCCCCCTTGGCCCGATCCAGCTGAGCCAGGACCTCCGGAACCGGTCCCATCGCCCCCCGGGCCCGAGCCGCCATTGCCTTCGGGCTCCCCTTCCCGGACCTCCCGGTATTGGATCTGGGTCACCCGGATGGATCGGACATCATTGCGGTCCAGCAGGGTCTGCACCCCACCGAGCTCCTCAAGCCGCTGGGGCTTGAGGACGAGGATCTCAAGGAAGGCCTGGATGTCCCGTGCGGTAACCCCCCGATCGAACACGAACCCACTCACGTGGCGATCGGCGATGGTTCGAACGAGGTTGGTCATGTGGGGGCTCTGCCCTTCCACCGGCTGCCCGTTGACGAACACCTTGCCGTTGGCCACCACCAGCTGGAGTTGGGGGGTGGTCTGGAGCCAGCCCTCCAGGACCCCGAGGGCCCCCTTCAGGGCCTCCTGACTGCGGGGGTGGGCGGCCGTGTACATCTGGATGCCCTTCAAGCCCATGGAGAGGGCCTGGGCGAGGGGCAGGAAATCACTCATGCACTCACCTCGGGGATCGTCTGCATGGGTTCGCTCCACTCACGGCGGAGCTGATCGTAATGGGCGCGGAGGAAGGCCAGCCGCCGAGCCCCCTCCGTGCGGGCGGGCTCGGTGTTGAAGCTGGCGACGATGCCTTCGGCCAAGGGGAGCCAGGCCTCGCCCCGCTGGAGGATCTGCCCGGTGTCGATGGGCTGGAACGCGCCGCTGATGCACCCGAAGTGGATGAGGCTGGCCGCCCCGATCTTGCTGAGCTTGTCGCAGTCCCACAGGCAGGCCGTCTCCAGCGGCTCGAGCCTTTTCGCGAGCCGGAGCCCCACGTGGTGGTCGATGGCGTGGCGGACGGCGGGGATCTTTTCCATGGGGAAGTCGGTGCCTGCGAGGATCTCGGCCACGGCCGCGCTGGCGTCCTGGGCGTGGGTGTCCTTGCTGAGGGGATCCTTCAGCTTTTTCCGGACGTCGTGGAGCCAGGCGGCGCACTCCACCACCTCCAGATCCGCCCCCACGAGGGGGCAGAGCCAGCGGGCCAGCTTCACCGCCGCGAACGTATGTTCGAAGCGGTAGTTGAAGATGGGCCGGGTACCTGAGTCCGTGTCATGGCCGACCCGCCAGAAGCGGATGGAATCCGCGTCTGAAAAGGATCGTAGAGCCTGCTCGCAGGCGGCACGCCATGGGGTTGGGAACGTCACCCCTTCAACCTACACGGAGGCGGGCACTTGGGCCAGCAGGGAGGCCCGGGATCGGGCCCCTCCGAGGGCCAAACATCTATACGCGAGGTCTGGAGTGGCCGGGCTCAGTTGCCGGCGTGGGCCCTCAGGGCCTGGGTGGTGGCGGCCAGCTCGGCGTACATGGGCCGGTCCTCCCAGGGACCGCAGGCGGCGGCCAGCCGGTCCATGAGGGGCTTGAGGCCGGTGGCGGGGGCCTTGCCCAGGATGCGGATGCCCTCCAGGGCCATGCGGGCTTCGATCACCAGCACCTGCTCGAAGGCCTCCACGGCCCGCAGGAACTTGCGGGCGGCGATGGGGCCCATGCTCACGTGGTCCTCCTTGCCGGCGCTGGTGGGGATGGTGTCCACGCAGGCGGGGTGGGAGAGGCCCTTCATCTCGGAGACGAGGGCGGCGGAGGTCACGTGGGCCATCATGAAGCCCGACTCCAGGCCGCCGTTGCGGCAGAGGAAGGCCGGCAGGTCGCTGTAGGCGGGGTTCACCAGGCGCTCCTGGCGACGCTCGCTGATGGAGGCCAGGTCCGTGGCGGCGATGCAGAGCACGTCGCAGGCGAAGGCGGGGTACTGGCCGTGGAAGTTGCCGCCGCTCCGGCTCTCCTGGGTGTCCGTGAAGATCATGGGGTTGTCGGTGGCGCTGTTGAGCTCCCGCTCCAGGATGTCGCCGGCGAAGCGCAGGGCGTCCCGGCCCACGCCGTGCACCTGGGGGATGCACCGCAGGCTGTAGGCGTCCTGCACCCGGTGGCAGTCCTTGTGGCCCTCGGCGATCTCGCTGGTCTCGCCCAGCAGCTCGCGCATGCGGGCCGCCACCTCGATCTGGCCGGGGTGGGGGCGCACGGCGTGGATGCGGGGATCGAAGGCGGCGCGGGTACCCTGCAGGGCCTCCAGGCTCAGGGCCGCGACCTCCTCGCTGAGGCCCACCAGGGCCCGCAGGCGGTGCAGGGCCAGGTTGCCCAGGGAGGTGATGAGCTGGGTGCCGTTGATGAGGGCCAGGCCCTCCTTGGCTTCCAGGGTGATGGGGGTGAGGCCGGCCTGGGCCAGGGCCTCGCCGCCGGGGATGTGCCGGTCCCCGTCCCAGGCCAGCCCTTCGCCGACGAGCAGCAGGGCCATGTGGGCCAGGGGGGCCAGGTCGCCGCTGGCGCCCACGCTGCCCTGGCTGGGGATCACGGGGAGCACGTTGCGGTTGAGGCAGTCCATGAGCAGCTGGATGGGGGCCACGCGGATGCCGCTGTGGGCCTTGAGCAGGCAGTTGATGCGGGCGGCCATGAGGGCCCGGGTCTGATGGGGCGTGAGGGGCTCGCCCACGCCCGCCGCGTGGCTGCGCACGAGGTTCAGCTGGAGCTGGCGGAGCTGATCCGGGGGGATCACCACCGTGGCGAACTGGCCGAAGCCCGTGTTGATGCCGTACACGGTGCGGCCCTCGGCGAGGATCCGGTCGATGACCCCGCGGTTCTCGGCCACGGCCGCCAGGGCGGGGGCATCCAGGGTCACCTGGGCGCCCTCGGCGATGGCCGTGAGCTGGGCGGCGGTGAGGGAGGAACCGTCGAGTCGGATCATGGAGCACCTGCGAAAGGACCTTCAGGGTTGCACAAAGGTCGGAAGTTGTATAGACAGGTATGAGCAGCATGGAGGCCCCCATGGCCCTGACCGATCCCCGCCGAGATGAGACCCGCGTGATCCGCGCCCCCCGGGGCACCGAGCGCACCTGCAAGAGCTGGCTCACGGAGGCCGCCTACCGGATGATCCAGAACAACCTGGACCCCGAGGTCGCCGAGAACCCCAAGAGCCTCGTGGTCTACGGCGGCATCGGCCGCGCCGCCCGCGATTGGGCCTGCTTTGACCAGATCCTCGCCTCGCTGCGCGAGCTGAACGACGACGAGACCCTGCTCATCCAGTCCGGCAAGCCCGTGGGGATCTGGAAGAGCACGCCGGACAGCCCCCGCGTCCTGCTCGCCAACTCCAACCTCGTGCCCAAGTGGGCCACCTGGGAGCACTTCCACGAGCTCGATCGGAAGGGCCTCTTCATGTACGGCCAGATGACGGCGGGCAGCTGGATCTACATCGGCACCCAGGGCATCGTGCAGGGCACCTACGAGACCTTCGCCGAAGCGGGCCGCAAGCACTACGGCGGCGACCTGGCGGGCCGGTGGATCCTCACCGCGGGCCTGGGCGGCATGGGCGGGGCCCAGCCCCTGGCGGCCACCTTCGCCGGCGCCGTGAGCCTGAACATCGAGTGCCAGCAGAGCTCCATCGACTTCCGCCTGCGCACCAGGTACGTCGACAAGCAGGCCCGGGACCTGGACCACGCCCTGGAGCTGGTGAAGCAGCACACCGCCGCCAAGGAGGCCATCTCCATCGCCCTCCTGGGCAACGCCGCCGAGATCCTGCCCGAGCTGGTGAAGCGGGCGAAGCAGGGCGGGCTGCGCCCCGACATCGTCACCGACCAGACCAGCGCCCACGACCTGGTGAACGGCTACCTGCCGCTGGGCTGGACCGTGGACCAGTGGAAGGCCGCCCAGCTGGACGAGACGAAGCACGCGGAGCTCAAGGCCGCCGCCGGGCGGAGCTGCGCCGTGCACGTGCAGGCCATGCTCGACTTCCACGCCATGGGCGTGCCCACGGTGGACTACGGCAACAACATCCGCCAGGTGGCCAAGGACAATGGCGTGGCCAACGCCTTCGACTTCCCCGGCTTCGTGCCCGCCTACATCCGCCCGCTCTTCTGCGAGGGCAAGGGCCCCTTCCGCTGGGTGGCCCTCTCCGGTGATCCCGAGGACATCCGGAAGACCGACGCCAAGATCAAGGAGCTCTTCCCCGAGAACAAGCACGTGCACCGCTGGCTCGACATGGCCGGTGAGCGCATCGCCTTCCAGGGCCTGCCCGCCCGCATCTGCTGGCTGGGCCTGGGAGAGCGCCACCTCGCGGGTCTCGCCTTCAATGACATGGTCAAGAACGGCGAGCTGAAGGCCCCCATCGTCATCGGCCGCGACCACCTGGACACGGGCTCCGTGGCCAGCCCCAACCGCGAGACGGAGGGCATGATGGATGGCACCGACGCCGTGTCCGACTGGCCGCTGCTCAACGCCCTGCTCAACACCGCCGGTGGCGCCACCTGGGTGAGCCTCCACCACGGCGGTGGCGTGGGCATGGGCTACAGCCAGCACAGCGGCGTGGTCATCGTGGCCGATGGTACGGAGGCCGCGGCCAAGCGCCTCGAGCGCGTGCTCTGGAACGACTGCGGCACCGGCGTCATGCGCCACGCCGATGCGGGCTACGAGCTGGCCCGGGCCACCGCCAAGGCCAAGGGCCTCAAGCTGCCCATGCTGCCCTGATGGCTCCGATCCGGCTGGACACGGGGCTGGAGGCCTGGGAGGGCCGCGTGGATGCGGCGGAGGGGGAACTGGCCCTCCGCTGGCACCAGGTGGTGCACGCCCTGCCCACGGCCCCGGCCCGAGGCGCCGCCATCGTGGGCTTCGCCTGCGACGAGGGCGTGCGACGGAACCAGGGCCGCCCCGGCGCCGCCCAGGCCCCGGAGGCCCTCCGCCGCGCCCTCTCCAACCTGCCCGTGCGCCGCTGCCGGGATCTCTTCGATGCCGGGACGATCTGCCTCGAAGGGGGCGACCTTGAAGGCGCCCAGGAAGCCTACGGGCGTCGCATCGCCCACGTGCTGGACCTGGGGCTGCTCCCCCTGGGCCTGGGCGGGGGGCATGAGATCGCGTGGGGGGCCTTCCAGGGGTTGGCGGAGCACCTGGCGGCCCGGGAGCTGAAGCCCCGCATCGGGATCCTGAACCTCGACGCCCACTTCGACCTGCGGGTCGCCGAGGAAGCCACCTCCGGCACGCCCTTCCGCCAGATCGCCGAAGACTGCTTCCGTCGGGGCTGGGGCTTCCACTACTGTGTGCTGGGCATCAGCCCCTTCGCCAACACCGAGGCCCTCTTCGAGCGGGCCCGCACCTGGGGGGTGCGCTTCCGCCTGGACGAGGAGATGACCGGCCACGACCTGCCCGCCGCCTTGGCGGAGGTGGAGGCCTTCCTGGCCACCGTGGACCACGTGTACCTCACGTGCTGTCTGGACGTGCTGCCCGCGGCGGCTGCCCCCGGCGTGAGTGCACCGGCGGCCCGGGGTGTGGCCCTGGAGGTGCTGGAGCGGATCATCGACGCGGCCTGCGCCTCGGGGAAGGTGCGGATGGCCGACGTGGCGGAGCTGAACCCGCTGTTGGACGAGGATGGCCGCACCGCGAAGGTGGGCGCGCGCCTCCTGGGCCGCATCGCGGAGCGCACCGCCCCGGAGCCGCTGCCATGAGCCCCTCCCCCTTGAAGCCGGGCTCCGCTCTCTACCTCGCGGTGAAGGACCACATCCGGGGGCGCATCCATGAAGGCGCGTGGGCCGTGGGCGACCGGATCCCCTCGGAGCATGAGCTGGTGGCCACCCTGAAGGTGTCCCGCATGACCGTGCACCGGGCCCTCCGGGAACTTGCGGAAGAGGGGCTCCTCTCGCGGGTCGCCGGGGTGGGCACCTTCGTCGCCGAACCCAAGGTCCAGAGCGGCCTCAACCAGGTGGCGAACCTGGCCGACGAAGTTCGGGCCCGGGGGCACCGCTATGAGTTCCGCCTGCTGACGGCCACCCGTGAATCCGCCACCGTCGAGCTGGCGGCCCAGTTGGACCTGCAGCCCGGGGACTCCGTGTTCCACGTCGTCTGCGTGCACCTGGAAGAGGGGGTGCCCATGCAGCTGGAGGATCGCTGGGTGAGCCCTTCCGTGGTGCCGGACTTCCTGGCCTGGGACTTCCGGCTGGCCCCCCCGGGGGAACAGCTGCTGCGGGCCGTGCCCCTCGACGAGGTGGAGCACGTGGTGGACGCCGTGCCCGCGAGCTCCGAGGAGGCTGCCCACCTCGACATGGCCGTGGGGGAGCCCTGCCTGGTGCTCACCCGCCGCACCTGGAGCCGGAACCGCCCCGTGACCTGGGTCCGCTGCATCCACCCCGGGAGCCGCTACCGCCTGGGCACCCGCTTCAAGGCCGGCGCCCAGCCCACGGCGGGCTGAGGACGATTTCAGGGCGGGACCGACCTGCGGTCGGATGGTACCCTTGGGTGCCGATCGGCGTGTCTTCAGGAGGCCAGCATGTGCGGCGTTGCCGGAGTCTTTGGGATCGAAGGGGCCTCGAGCCACATCGCCTCGATCCTGTTCGCCATCCAGCACCGCGGCCAGGAGAGCTGCGGCGCCGTGGCCCGGGACCCCAAGGGCCGCATGGTGGGCCACAAGGGGATGGGGCTCGTGAAGCAGGTGCTGAATGAGGACGTGCAGGCGCGCCTGGCGGGCACCACCAGCATCGGCCACGTGCGCTACCCCACCGCCGGCTGCAGTGACGAGCTGAACTCCCAGCCCCACCTCATCGAGCTGGACCACGGGCCCATCATGGCCATCGCCTCCAACGGCGACCTCATCAACTACGGCGAGCTCAGGGCCCGCCTCGAGGCCGAGGGCGTGGTCTTCAAGAGCGACAACGACGCGGAGCTCATCGGGCGGCTCATCGCCCTCACCCACGTGCGGGACGGCCGCAGCATGGAGGAGGCCATCGCCCATGCGCAGCGGGAGTTGAAGGGCGCCTTCTCCACCGTGGTCATGTACCGGGACCTGCTCTACGCCTTCCGCGATCCCCACGGCTTCCGGCCCCTGGTCATGGGCCACGTGAACCCCGGCGAGGGCGAGCCCCTGAGCGAAGGCACCGTGTTCTCCTCCGAGTCCTGCGGCTTCGGCATCATCGGCGCCAAGCTCCTGCGTGAGGTGAAGCCCGGCGAGATCATCCGCCTGGCCCCGGGGAAGCCCGTGGTCTCCGTGAGCCACGCCCCCCTGGCCCCCAAGCACTGTGTCTTTGAGCTCATCTATTTCTCCCGTCCCGACAGCCGGGAGTTCGGCGAGACCGTCTACCAGACCCGCGAGCGCATCGGCGCCTGTCTGGCGGCCAAGGACGATCACCTTCCCAATGGCGACGACCTCGTGGTCATGCCCGTGCCCGACAGCTCCAACTTCATCGCCCTGGGCTACGCCAAGGCGAAGAAGGCGGAGTTCGGCATGGGGCTGCTGCGCAACCACTACGTGGGCCGAACCTTCATCAAGCCCACCCAGGCCAGCCGCGACGAGGGCGTGAAGCAGAAGTTCAACCCCCTGCCGGACTTCTTCCCCGGCAAGCGGGTGGTGCTCATCGACGACTCCATCGTGCGGGGCACGAGCTTGAAGAAGCTCGTGTCCATGGTGCGCGGCGCCGGCGCCAAGGAGATCCACGTGCGCATCGGCTCCCCCAAGGTGATCGGCCCCTGCTACTACGGCATCGACACGCCCACCAAGGAGGAGCTCATCGCCAATCGCATGTCCGGCGGGGAGATCCGCACCTACCTGGGGGCGGACAGCCTCGAGTGGCTGGAGGTCTCCGACTTCGAGGGCCTGCTCCCCGGCCGGCGCGCGGAGTTCTGCACCGCCTGCTTCGACCTGGACTACATCTATCCCCCGGAGGGCTTCGGGTCCAAGACCAATGTGCCCACCGTGTGGGCGGCCACCGAAGCCCCCTGATCCCATCCCCGCTCGGGAAAGGCAAGGCCCCGGGAGTCAACCGGGGCCTTCGCATGGGCAGCCGATCCTCGACTCAGGCGGTGGCCCGCTTGCCCATGGGACCCATGGCCAGCACCAGGGCCAGCAGGGCGCACCCGGCGGCCACGGAGTAGGGCGCCAGGTAGCCCCACTTGGCGAACACCAGGGTGCCCACGAAGGGACCGATGATGCGGCCCAGGCCCTGCATCGCGTTCATCACCCCGAAGACGCCGCCCTGCTCCTCCGGGGGCGTGAGCTGGCTGGCCAGGGCCAGGGTGGCGGTGCCGTTCATGCCGCTGCCCCAGGACATGGGCACCAGAAGGAGGAGGAAGGGGGCCGCCCAGGGCGCCCGGGGCAGGGCGTAGAGCGAGAGCGCCATGGCGGCCAGGCCCAGGCCCATGGCGATGCGCTCGGGGATGCGCTTTGCGACGATTCGGACCAGCCCGCCCTGGTAGATCACGATGGAGACGCCGACGAAGGCGAAGAGCCAGCCCACCTGCTTGGGGCCGAAGTCGAAGCGGGCGTGGGCCATGAGGCTGAAGGTGCCCTCCATCATGGCGAAGCCGCTCATGGCCAGGAGGGCGATGAGCAGGAGGGCGGGCATGCCGGGGCGGGAGAAGGCCCGCTGGAGGGCGTGGCCGCGGCTCTCTTGCTGGCGGGCCCGGGCCCGGGCTTCGGGCGTGAGGGTTTCCGGCAGCCAGGCGATGACGAGGAGGGAGGCGATGAAGCTGAGGGCCGCGGCCACCAGGAAGGGCAGCTGGATGTGGCGCCCGGCCAGGGACATCCCCCAGTGGCTGCCGCTGAGGATGCCTGCGAGCGCAGGTCCCAGCACGAAGCCCAGGCCGAAGGCGGCACCGATCATGCCGAGGGCCTTGCTGCGCTCCTCGGGGGCGGAGCTGTCGGCCATGGCCGCCTGGGCCACGGCGATGTTGCCGCCGGTGATGCCATCCAGAACCCGGGCCAGCAGCACCCATTCGTAGCGCATGGTGAGCCCCAGCATCAGATAGCCCAGGGCGCTGCCCAGGAGGCTCATCCAGAGCACCGGCCGGCGGCCCACCACGTCGCTGAGGCGGCCGAGCAGGGGGGAGGCGATGAACTGCATCACCGAGAAGCTCACGAAGGCCACCCCCGCCCAGAAGGCGCCAGGATCCTTCAGCCCGAACGCGGTGTTCACACTGGCCATCCACCCACTGGGGTTCTCCGCCACATGGTGGGCGTAGAGGGGCAGGAGGGGGATGACGATGCCGAACCCCAGCAGGTCCACGAACACGGTGAGGAAGATGGCCAGGCGGGCTTTTTTCGGGTCGGACATGGTTCCAGGATACGGGCCCCGGGGCCCGAAGGAACGGACTTCGCCCCCATCTTTCCTCCAGGTAGGATGGGGGAGTCGGGGCTGCCCTGCTGGACGTCGAACTCCGGGAGGGGCTGCCGGCGGCCGAATGATCTTTGGGGGGCGAATGAGGGTCGGGAGGGTGAGCGGCGCAGCATGGGCCCTGATGGCTCCCTGCCTGTTGTCCCAGACTCCGGAGAGCCTCTGGCTGAAGCCTTCCGCCCTGCCGGAGCTGACCCTCCAGAGCGGCCTGATGGTGCTCACGCTTCCGGCCTACCCGGGCAGCCGAGCGATGCGGTCCCAGCCCTTCCCCATCTTCAATGGTGAATGGCGGGGAAGGGTCAGCTTCGGCGCAAGCCGCTTCGGGGTGGGGGGTGGAGTCGCCTACACCGTGTTCCGGACGGATGGGTGGAAGGCGAACCTGGGCGTGGAGGGCGTCGAGTCCAGACCCGAGGCCATGGCGGACAGTCTGGCGGGGATGGGCGGGCGACCCGCCACGGCCTTCGCCACGGCGGGCGTCGCTTGGCGGTCAGGTCCGCTGGAGTTCGTGGCGGGCCTGCGGCACGGGTTTCGCGCCGAGGTCGGCGGCGGCGGGGTCCTGCGGGCCTCGTTGACCCTGCCCCTGGGAAGGCGGTGGTTCGTGGAGGCCCGGGTGGCGGGGAGCGCCTTCGAGCGGGATCAGATGAATTACGAGTACGGGATCAATGCGGAGCAAGCGGCTCGGCGCCAGGCACTCGTCCTCGCCGGGGATCCCAGGCTCCAGCCGGGTGAGGACCGCCCGTTTCAGTCCGCGGGAGGGTGGGCGCTGCTGCAGAGCAGCGTGGCGTTCGGCTATGCCCTCACGGACCACTGGCGGCTGGGGATCACCTTCCTCCAGCAGGAAGTGCAGGGGGATGCCCGTCGGAGTCCCCTGGTGGTGCGCCCGCGCAGCCAGGGGACGGTGATCGGCTTCTCCTACCAGCTCTGAGGTCAGGCGAAGCGGAAGCGCTTCACGGCGATGAGGAAGGCTCCCAGGGCCCAGACCCCCACGACGGTGAGGCCCCACCCATGGCCCTGCAGACCCGCGCCATCGTTGAAGACGGCCCTCAGCGCCTTGAGGTAGGGCCCGAGCGGCATCAGCTGCACGCTGTCCTGCAGCCACTTCGGGGCCCCATCGAGGCTGAAGTAGACCCCCCCGAGGAACATCATCGGGAAGAAGAGCAGGTTGCTGATGGCCGCGTAGGTCTCGCTCGTGTTGGCGAAGCTGGAGAGGGCGAACCCGATGGCCATGAAGGTGGCGGTGCCCAGGAAGATCAGGAGGGCCAGGAGGAGGTAGCTGCCTTGGTTCTCGAGGCCGAAGGCCAGGCGCCCCGCAATGAGCACGAAGATGACCGAGAGCGCCGCCACGGTGAGCCGATGGAGGATCTGACCCCCCAGGAAGATGCTCTTGGGCAGGGGGGTGACGCCAAGCCGCTTGAACTTCCCCTTCTCGCGATATGCCACGTTGACCATGCCCACGGCGAAGAGGCCCATGCTCATGAGGTTCATGCCGAGGAGGCCGGGGAGGAGGAAGGCCGCGTAGTTCGTGGCCTTGGCCTTGCCGGGGCTCTCCATGCTCATGGGGAGCCGCTGGGGCTCGGGCTGGCCCGAGAGCTTGGCCTGCGCGATGAGGTTGGCCTGCTGCACGAGGCTGGCTCCCTGCATGCCCTGGGCCATGAGGTAGGCGTTCACCCGGAGCCGGGCGGTCTGGTCGGCGCCCTCCACCATCACGGCCACCTTCCCGTCCTTCCATCGGGCTTCCGCGGCCTCCGGGGAGAGCCGCTCCACGGTGACGTGCTGGGCCTCGATCGCCTCCCGCAGCGCCAGATCCCGGGTGGATTCGGGCCCCGACTGGACGCGCACGATGGTGACCTTGGGGCCGTTGCCATCCCGGAAGATGGTGCCGAAGCCCAGGAGCATGAGCACAGGAAAGGCGAAGGTCCAGAACATCGCGCCCTTGTCGCGGGCGTAGAGCTTCCATTCCATGAGGAACTGGCGCCACAGCAGGTGCATCGGATACTCCAAGAAGGACACGGAGAACGCGGAGGGGATGGAGATCACGGAGGGCGGTGGCGGGGGAATCCGGGTCAAGGTTCCTCAGTGTTCTCCGCCCCCTCCGTGATCTCCGCGTCTGGAGAAGTTCAATCGCGCAGGCTGCGGCCGGTCAGCTGCAGGAAGACGTCTTCGAGGGTGGGGCGGCGCAGGTGCAGCTGGGCGTAGGCGACGCCCAGGCGGTCCGCGGCCTCGAGGATCCCGGGCAGCTGGCCCTTGGGATCCTCCAGGTGCATGTCCCAGCGGTCCTCCACCACTTCCACCGGTCGGCCGATGGCGGCGGCGAAGGAGGCGGGATCCGGCGGAGCCTGGTCGAAGGCCAATTCGGCCACGCTGGGCAGACCCAGCTCGGCGATGAGCTGTCGGGGCGTCCCCACCTGCAGCACCTTGCCGTGGTCCACGATGGCGATGCGGTCGCAGAGCACTTCCGCCTCGTCCATGTAGTGGGTGGTGAGCAGCACGGTGCGGCCCTCCGCCTTCATGCGCTTGACCACGTCCCACAGGCCGCGGCGGGCCTGGGGATCGAGGCCGGTGGTGGGCTCGTCCAGGAAGACCAGTTCGGGGTCATTCACGAGGGCCAGGGCCAGGGCCAGCCGCTGCTGCTGGCCGCCGCTGAGCCCCACGTGGAAGGCGTCGGCCTTCTCGTTGAGCTGTACGAGGTCCAGCAGTTCCTGGGTGGGGCGGGCCTTCGGGTAGTAGCCCCCGAAGAGCTCGATGGCCTCACGGGGCGTGATCTTGTTGAAGAGGCTCGTGCTCTGGAGCTGCACGCCGATGCGGGCCCGGATCTCCTGGGCCTTGTGTTTCCAGGGCAGGCCCAGCACCTCGATCTCGCCCGCATCGGCGGTCTGGAGCCCTTCGATGATCTCCAGGGTCGTGGTCTTGCCGGCGCCATTGGGGCCCAGCAGGCCGAACACTTCACCGCGACGGACCTCCAGGTCCAGGCCATCCACCGCCAGCACGCCGGGAAACTGCTTCCGCAGGCCGCGGATGCGGATCGCAAGTTCACTCATGACCACCTCGGGGTCCCAGGATCAACGAGTCGGGACCTCCAGGGGAAGGGGAAACCGGCGAAGGGCAGTTCCGGTAGGACGAACGGCGCTACCGGGACCCGAGGATCTGAAATGCGGCCCAGAGGGGCAGGCCCAGGCCCCCCAGGATCAGGGTGGGGAAGGCCAGGGCGAGGAAGCGCGGCAGACGGTCCGCCAGGGGCTTCCGGCAGAGGAGCTGGGTGCTCGCGGCGAAGAGGAAGAGGGCCGGAGCCTCCAGGGCCAGGAAGATCAGCAGGGTGCGGTCCATGGGGGCCTCCGCGCCCAAGGTGGGGCGGAACTTGGAAGCGCGCCAGGGCTCAGGCGGACCAGAGGCCCCACTGGGGGCGGGTGTCGGCCAGGGCCGCGCCAGCGGCGTCCCGCAGGGCGGTGGACTCGAAGCGGGCCGCCCAGGCGCTCCCGCTGCCGCAGAGCAGGGGCTTCCCACCCAGGTGGGCGAGGGCGTCCCGAACCTCGGCCAGGGGCGGGTTCACGGCCAGGGCCGGAGCCTCCAGGTCATTGACCCAGGGCGCGCGGGCGGGATCGGGCAGGGGCTGGGTGCCGGGCAACCCGGTGCGGGTCAGGGCGCCGTAGACGCCCGCCGTGGGCTGGTGGAGGCGGGGGTGGACCAGGAGGAGGGGGGGCAGGGGTTCCGCCGTGACGGCGCGAACCCGCTCGCCCCGACCGGTGCCGTGCACCGTGCCGCCGAGCAAGAACAGGGGCACGTCGGAACCCAGCTCCGCAGCGAACGCCAGGAGCACCTCCTCGGGCAGCTCCAGGGCCAGGCACTGGTTCGCGAGCTTCAGGGCGGCGGCGGCATCGCTGCTGCCGCCGCCGAGCCCGGCGCCATGGGGGATGCGCTTGTTCAGCGTGAGGCGGGCGGGGCAGGGGCGGCCCACGTAGGCTTCGACCAGGCGCCAGGCCTTCAGGACCAGGTTGGATTCGTCGGCCACCAGGCCCGCGGCGGTCGGGCCCTCCAGGTGGAGCTCCAGGCGGTGGTGGGGCTCCCAGCTCAGGGTGTCGCAGAGCTCCGGCACGTGATCCAACACGGTCGTCACCAGCTCCACCTCGTGGAACCCGTCGGGCCGGCGCCCAAGCACGCCCAGGTAGCGGTTCAGTTTGGCGGGGGCGGTCACCGAAAAGGCCATGCCTCCACCCTAGCGCAGGGGCGGACCGGAGGCATTCCTGGAGCAGCTGGTCTAGGGTTGAAGCATGACCTTGCCTCCCGGCTACCGCCTCTCCCTGGACCCCGCGGACCTCCAATTCGACGTGATCCACGCCTACCTCACCCGCAGCTACTGGAGCCCGGGGATCCCCCGGGAGGTGGTGGAACGGGCGGCCCGGCACAGCCTCGTGGCCGGGGTGTATGGACCCGATGGCGCCCAGGTTGGCTTCGCCCGGATCGCCACCGACCACGCGACGTTCGGCTATCTGGCCGATGTGTTCGTGCTGGAGGGCCACCGGGGCCGTGGGCTCTCCACGGCCCTGGTGCGGGCCCTGATGGCGCTCCCCGAGGTCCAGGGCTTCCGCCGGCTGATGCTGGCCACCCGGGATGCCCACGGGGTCTATGAAAAGCTGGGGTGGGAGCCCGTCTCGGATCCCACACCCTTCATGCAGGTGCTCCGGAAGGACATTTACGGGGCCGCCCGATGAACCTCCTGATCCGCCTCTTCTGGCTGCTGCTCACCGTGCGTTTCCGCTCCAAGCTCGGAATCCTGGACGACTCCGTGCGCCGCTTCATCGTGTGGCCCAATGATCTGGATCTGAACCTCCACATGAACAACGGCCGCTACCTCACGGTCATGGACCTGGGCCGCTTCGACCTCACGTTCCGGACCGCCCTGGGAGGCCTGCTCTTCAAGCGCCGCTGGCGGCCCGTGGTGGGGGCCGCGCGGATCACCTACCGCCGCAGCCTGGATCCATTCCAGCGCTACGAGCTGCACACCCGCCTCCACGCCTGGGATGCCAAGTGGGTCTATCTGGAGCAGCGCTTCCTCCGCAACGGCCAGCTCCACGCCGAGGCCATGGTGAAGGCCATCTTCCTGGGGCCCGGCGGGTCGGTTCCCACCGCGGAGGTGGGCGCGGCCCTGGGCCTGCCCCCCGAGAGCCCGAACCCCGCGCCGGAATTCAGCTGAGCAGGGCCACGGCCGGCCCATGCAGGGGGCCATTGGAGGCCAGGAAGGGGCCGGGATCCAGGAGGTCCAGCCGCCCGCCATCCTCCGCCGTGAGCAGCCCCCCGGCCTCCCGCAGGATGAGCGCCCCCGCGCACAGATCCCAGGACTTGCAGCCCTCGTTGGCGTACAGGTCCAACTCCCCGGCGGCCACGGCCACCAGCTCCAGGGCGGCGCTGCCGAGGATGCGCACGCTCTGGGCCTGGGAACTGAGCGCCAGGAAGCGCTCCCGGGCCGAGCCGTGGCGCACCTTCAGGTCGTAGGGCAGGTCCGTGGCCACCAGGGCCTCCCCCAGATGCCGCACCTTCGAGGGGGCCAGGCGCAGGGACCCCCGATACGCCCCGCCGCCCGCCTCCGCGTGGGTAGCTTCCCCGGTGAGGGGCACGATGGCCCCGGCCACCGGCTCCCCATCCTTGAGCAGGGCGAGGCTCACGGCGGCATGGGGGCTGCCGTGGGCGAAGTTGAGGGTGCCATCCAGGGGATCCGCCACCCAGAGCCAGCCGCTGCGGCTGGATTCCGGGGCGCCCTCCTCGCCCAGGAACCCATCACCGGGGAAGTGCCCCAGCAGCTCCCGACGCAGCTGGGCCTCGGCATCCTTGTCCGCCTGGGTCACGGGATCCAGGGTGGAGCCACGGGCCAGGTCCTTGTAGTCCGGGCGGACCTTGCCCCGCAGCTGGCGCAGCAGGGCCGCCGCGGCCTCGGCGGCTTCGAAGCAGACCTGCACCCGGTTCATAGGCCGTCTTCGAGCTCGAACTCGGGATCCGGGATGCTGAGGATCTCCGGACCGTCCTTGGTGATGTGGATGTCGTGCTCGAACTGGGCGGAGAGGCTGCCATCCTTGGTGCGCACGGTCCAGCCATCGGATTCCACGATGCACTTGTGGGTGCCGACGTTCAGGATGGGCTCGATGGTGAGGGTCATGCCCGGCTCGAACCGGAAGCCCGTGCCGGGGCGCTGCTCGGCGAAGACCACCTGGGGATCCTCGTGGAGGTCCCGGCCGATGCCATGGCCGATGTACTCGCGCACCACGGAGTAGCCCCGCTCCTCGGCGAACCGCTGGACCATGGTGCTCATGTCGCCCAGGCGGTTGCCCACGCGGCTGTGCTCGATGCCCAGGTACATGGCGAGCTGGGCCGTCTGGATGAGCATCCGGGCTTGTTCAGTGATCTGGCCCACGCCTACGGTGAGGCAGGTGTCGCCGTGGTAGCCATCCAGCTTCGCGCCGCAGTCGATGGCGATGATGTCGCCTTCCTGCAGGACGTAATTCGTGGGGATGCCATGCACCACCTTGTCGTTCACGGAGGTGCAGAGGGTGCCCGGGAAGCCGTGGTATCCCTTGAAGTTCGGGGTGCCGCCGTTCTGGCGGATGTAGGTCTCGGCGATCTTGTCGAGTTCCAGGAGGCTCACACCGGGCTTCACGGACTTGGCCGTGAGCCGCAGGGCGTTGGCGGCCAGGCGTCCCGCCTCCCGCAGCTTGTCGACTTCCTTGCGGGACTTGTAGCGGATCTGTTCGCGGAGCAGCACCATGGCCTCCCAGTCTAGCGTGGGCGGAGCCCAAAGACCGCTAGAATGGGGATCCGGAGTCCCCTTGCGAACCCTGCGCGCCCTGCCTGCCCTGTTCCTGCTTGCCTGCCACGGCGAGGTCCAGGCCCCGGAGCGTCCCGCCACGGTGCCTCCGGATGCGGTCTGGGTCGGTGGCGCCGAGGCCGGGGCCTTCCTGCGCATCCGCCCAGCCGGTGCCACCGAGTGGCAGGTGGAGCTTTTCAATGAGGCCACCGGTGCGCCCCTGGAATCGGGTCGCTTCATCCTGAAAGGGGCGCCCCTGGATGAGGTGAAACCCCAGGACGCCACCGGCTGGGATGGCAAGAAGATCCTCCTGCGGAATGGCGGGTGGCTGGAGCGCGCCCGCTGATGGGCTACACGCCCGAGGAGATCGAGTGGCTGGAGCGGGAGTGGGCCTACCGGGCCTACGGCCGCGCCGGGTTCATGAGCCCGGAGGACTACCGCACCTGGAAGGCCTGGGAGGGGGAGGGGGTGCCCATGGACCTCCTGGTGGGGGCCCTGAACACCTACTTCGACCGGCGGGACCAGCGGGCCAAGCCCCGGACCTTCGTGGCTTTGAAGCACCTGGAGAAGGACGTCCGGAAGGCCCTGAGCCTTCGGGAGGCCTTGCGTCGGGCCGGCCCGGAGCTGGTGCCGGTGCAGGGGTGGGAGGCGGTGGCCGAGCCCCTGGCCTCGGATCCGGCGGCCCGTCAGGTCTTCGAAGCGTGGATGCGGGCCCGGGCGGCCCTGCCGCACCCCGAGGATCCCGGCTACCTGGCCCGCTTCGACGAGGAGCGCGCCGCCTTCACCCGCCTGGTGGGCGTGGCGGAAGCAGCCCTCGGTCCGGCCGAAGCGCCCCTGCGGGAGGCCCTCCGACACCGACTCGTCGCCGCGGACCTCAAGGAGGGCGGCGCCGTGTGGAACCGCGCTTGGCGCCACCACTGGGGCCGGGCCGTGCTTGATCATTGGAAGATCCCCTGCGAGGCCTGACATGACCGAATCCACCCCCGAGTTCCGCCTGGGCGAGGGCCGCATCAGCGGCGCCCTGGGCCTGCTCCTCGCGGTCCTGGCGCTCTTCGGCGCCCTCTGCTTCCGCTACCCGGCCCTGCTGACGATGCCGGAGACCCGGGCCTTCTACGCCCAGCACCTGGGCCTGCTCCGGGGCATCCTCCATGGCCTGCTCGTGCTGGGATTCGCCCTGGGTGCCACCAGCGTGGTGCTGAGCCGCTCCAAGCGTCTGGGACTCGCCGGCGTGTCGGTGGCCCTGGCGGCGGCCCTTCTCGGCGGCATCCAGGCCCGGGTGGGGTCCACGGAGGCCAAGCCCTACTTCGCGGGGCTCGACTATTTCGTGCTGGAGCTCCTGGCCCTCACCCTGGTCTTCATCCCCCTGGAGCGCATGTTCGCCCGGGTGCCCACCCAGAAGGTGCTGCGGGCGGACTGGTGGCTGGACATGAAGCACTTCTTCCTGGCCCACGCCGGCATCCAGATCCTGAGCTTCCTCAGCTACTTCCCCGCCAAGGCCTTCTTCGGGTGGGCCGTGAGCGCCTCCCTGCAGGCCAAGGTGGCCGCCCAGCCCTTCTGGATCCAGGTGGCGGAGATCATCCTCGTGGTGGACCTGTTCAGCTACTGGACCCACCGGGCCTTCCACACGGTGCCCGCCCTGTGGCGCTTCCACGCCGTGCACCACAGCCCCGAGCACATGGACTGGCTGGCGGGCAGCCGCAGCCACCTGGTGGACACCCTGGCCAACCGCGCCGCGGGCTACCTGCCCATCTTCATCCTGGGCTTCGCCCCGGGCCCCTTCCTCGTCTGGGTGAGCCTCATCTCCTTCCAGGCGGTGTTCATCCACGCCAACGTGCGGTGGACCTTCCCGGGCCTGCGCTGGGTGCTGGCCACCCCGGAGTTCCACCACTGGCACCACGCGAAGGACGCCGAGGGCATCGACAAGAACTTCGCCGTGCTCTGCCCGATCTGGGACACCCTCTTCGGGACCTCCCACATGCCCGGGTACTGGCCGAAGGAGCTGGGCGTGGTGGGCGAGACCCTGCCGCAGACCTACCTGGGTCAGCAGGCCTGGCCCTTCCGCCGGAGCCAGGGATGACCTGGTTGGCCCAACTGGAGAAGCCCGACGCCGGGTTCTTCCCCGCCTTCGCGGCAAAGGTGCGCGAGGACCAGGGCCTGCGCGAGGCCGTGCGGGAGGCCGTGAAGGTGCTCACCCCGTGGGTGGATTGGGAGGCCTACCTTCCCCATGCACCCCACGGGCTCCTCGGATTGAGGGCGGCCCATCGTCTCCAGGGTTTCCTGTCCCCCCGATCCTTCCACCGGCTGGTGGCCACCCAGATCCATGCCTTCGCCCACGAGGGACGCAAGGCGAAGGCGCTGGCGCCGGCCCAGGGGGCGGGCAGCTGGCGCAACCTGGAGAGCTTCATCGGGGCCCGTAAGCCCGGCCTCGCCTGGATGGAGGCGGCCTCCTTCGAACAACCGGGGCCGGAGGACTTCCGACGGCTGGGCGACCTCGTGGCCACCGACATGGCCAACATCGGGCACAAGGCGGTGTTCGCGCACCACTTGGGGGACCTTCAGGAGGCCCTGGAGCGGCCGAAGGCCACCGGGCGCCGGCTCCTGGGCGTCAGCGCCTGGCTGGCGGCCACCCCGGAGGACCGCTTCTGGCATCAGCGGGCGGCCAAGCGCCTGGAGGGCTTCGAGGGCTCCCTCGCGGAAGGTCCCGCGTGCCTGGAGGGCGAGGCGCAAGAGGAACTGGTGCGTGAGATCTGCGACTGCGGCCTGGTGGAGTTGCTGAACCGGCTTGCGGCGCGCACCCGGGCGGGGCTCACCCGCGCGGACCTGAACCAGGCCCTGGTGCGGGCCGCGGCGGAGAAGCTGCTGGACGCCCGCCGGGATTTGGAGGGGAAGACCGGCTGGAACTTCGTCTACCTGGCCACGCAGTTCACGCGGCAGGGCGGGGACCCCCGTCTGGCCTGCCAGGGCGCCGCCCTGGTGAACCTCTTCCCCACGGAGGAGCCGGAGGGCCGGGTCCAGCCGGTGGTGCCCAAGGCACCCGCCACGGAAGCGACGCTCACGGATGCGATCCTCGATGTGGAGCCGCCGGAGGCCTATGGGTGGGCCCTGGCCCTGTTCGATGCGGCGGGCCCCGAGCCCGTGCTTCGGGCCCTGGCGGAGGCCGCCAGCTTCAACGACCCGGCCTTCAACCACGCCCACCACACCCTGCTGGTGGCGGCCGGGGCCGACCTGGTGCCCCTGGTACCGGAGGGAGTCCAGCGGGAGCTGCTGGGTGCCGTGGCCAAGAGCCTCGCGAACTCCCAGGGCTCCTCCGACCTCAGCCGACTGGCGGACCGGGCGCTGGCTTGACCGCCCCCGCCCGGGGCCGATCCTCTTCGGAGACCCCCGGGAGCGGCCATGCAGCTGACCGAGCATTTCAGCCTCGAGGAACTGGTTGCGAGTGAGACGGCCAAGGCCCGGAAGCTCGTCAATCGACCCGATGGGCCCGCCAAGGCGAACCTGCTCCGCCTCTGTGAGACCCTCCTCGAGCCGGCGCGGGGGCTCCTCAAGGTGGGGCTCCATGTGAATTCCGGGTTCCGCGGCCCGGAGCTCAATTCGCTGGTGGGCGGAATGAAGGCCAGCGCCCACCTGACGGGCCGGGCCGCCGACGTGGTCCCTCTGGGGGTCAACGTGGAGGAAGCGTTCCATCGGCTGTGCGAGGCTCCCCTCCAGAAGCTTCCCTTCGACCAGCTGATCCTGGAGACCAACCACCGGGGCGCGGTGTGGCTCCACCTCGCCATCGCCCCCGAGGGTAAGGAACCGCGGCGGATGGCCTTCCGGCTGACGAAGAACCCCCGCCGCGACGGGATCAGCTAGCGGTCCCCGTAGTCCGGCCACTGGTCCTTCCAGACCGTGTCGAAGAGCATGGCCGTCTGGAGGCTCTGCACCTCGGGGCGGCTGGTGAAGGCGTCCAGGGCCAGATCGCGCAGGTGCTCGGGGCCCCGCACGGCCACGTGGACCTGGAAGTCGAAGGCGCCGGTCACGTGGTAGAGGGCCACCACCTCCGGCAGGCTCAGCAGGTGCTGGGTGAAGGCCTTCACCTTGGCCCGGCTGTGCTGCTTGAGTTGCACCCCGATGAGGGCCTGGAGGCCGATGCCCAGGGCGCCGGGGTCCACGAAGGCGTGGAAGCCCCGGAGCATGCCCTCCTTCTGGAGGCGCTGCACGCGCACCAGGCAGGAGGATGGCGCAAGTCCAACAGCCGCAGCCAGTTCCTTGTTGCTGAGGCGAGCATCCTTCTGCAGCTTGGCCAGGATGGCGCGATCGGTTCGGTCGAGGGCGGGTTTCATGGGCAATCTCCGAAGACAATTCGGTTTGGAAAGCATGGACCGAACTTCAGTCTGAAACCACCTTTAGTTGACGAAGGAGGTCCCATGAACCCGAACACCCGTTTCGAGACCCTCGCCGTGCATGCCGGCCGGGAGGACTTCGAGGCCCTGGGCGTGCATGCGGCCCCCCTGGACCTCTCCAGCACCAACCCCGTGCGGGACCTGGAAGCCGGGGGCGCCAGCCTGGAGGCCATGGCCCTCGGCGGCCACCCCCAAGGGTCCAGCGTCTACGCCCGTCTCCACAACCCCACCGTGGCCCGCTTCGAGGGCGCCCTGGCCAAGCTGGAAGGCGCCGAGGAGGCCGTGGCCTTCGCCAGCGGCATGGCCGCGGTGACCGCCATCCTCATGGCCGCCGCCCAGAAGGGCAAGCACGTCGTCGCCGTGCGTCCCCTCTATGGCGGCACGGACCACCTCCTGGCCTCCGGCCTCCTGGGCCTGGACGTGACCTTCGCCGAGCCCCACGAGATCAAGGCCTCCCTGCGCCCCGACACCAGCCTGGTGATCGTGGAGACCCCCGCCAACCCCACCCTGCAGTTGGTGGATCTGGCGGACGTGGTGGCTCAGGCGGGGAAGGTGCCCGTCATGGTGGACAACACCTTCGCCACCCCCGTGCTGCAGCGGCCCCTGGAGCTGGGTGCGACCATCGTCCTCCACAGCGCCACGAAGTTCCTGGGTGGGCACGGCGACGTGATCGCCGGCATCGTGGCCACCAATGCCGAGTGGGCCATCGAGCTGCGCAAGGTGCGGGTGATCACGGGCAACATCCTGCACCCCCTGGCCGCCTACCTGCTGCACCGCGGCCTGCCCACCCTGGCCCTGCGCGTGAAGGCCGCCCAGGAGGGCGCCACGATCCTGGCCGAGCGGCTGCGGAAGCATGCCGAGGTCGGCGAGGTGCACTGGCCCGGCTTCGACACCACGGGCATCGCGAAGAAGCAGATGGCCGGCCCCGGCTCCGTGCTGGCCTTCGAGCTGAAGGGTGGCTTCGAAGCCGCCAAGGCCCTCATGGCGGCGGTGAAGATCATGACCCCCGCCGTGAGCCTGGGCAGCACCGACACCCTGATCCAGCACCCCGCCGGCCTCACCCACCGCGTGGTCAGCGAAGAGGGTAAGAAGCAGGGGCACATCGGCGCCGGGCTCATCCGCCTCAGCGTGGGACTTGAGCACCCCGAGGACCTCTGGGCCGACCTCGAGCAGGCCCTGGTGGCCGCCGAGAAGGCTGCGGCCACGTTGGCCTGAAGCCGCCTGACCTCAGCACGGCCGGGGCTCAGGCCCCGGCCGTGTTGTGTCAAACTGGGGGTTCAGGTCCCGTAGCTCAGCTGGATAGAGCACGTCCCTCCTAAGGACGGGGTCATGCGTTCGAATCGCATCGGGGCCACCAGTTCCGGGTTCCGGAGGGTGGGACACCCCCTCCGGGATGGCCCGATGCGCCGGGCGGGGATTTGTTCCAGGTCACGCGCCAACGTGACGGAATCCTCGAACCACCCCATGAAGTCTGGGAATCGGGAGGATTCCCTCTACAATTCAGACCATGCGATACCCATGGCTCCTCCCCCTCGCGTTGCTTGGATGCTCTAATTCTTCGGATGTGAGCGTTTACAAGGTTCCCAAGGAGGCCCCGAAATCCGCCGCGGCGGAGTCCCACGAGGGGCATAACCACGCTCCGGGGGAGGGCCACGGCGCCCCCGCCGGTGGCCCCATGGCCCCGGATCCGAGCCAGGCCCCGGCTTCCACGGCCATGGACTGGAAGGACCCCGCGGGATGGAAGCGGGAAGCCGGTTCCGGCTTCCGCGTGGCCAGCTACAGCCTGCCGGGCCAGGCCGAGTGCACGGTGATCTCCCTCGCCGGCGAGGCGGGGGGGGATGTGGCCAACGTGAACCGCTGGCGCGGCCAGATGGGGCTCGGCAACGTGACCTCCCTCCAGGGGCTGGCCAAGCCGGTGAAGACCCCCCTGGGGCCCGCCACGATGGTGGAATTCGATGGCGATGGCGCCCAGAAGGGCCGTCGCATGGTGGGCGTCATCCTCGTGGATGGCGGCACCAGCTGGTTCTTCAAGTTGACCGGTCCCGCCGGGGCCGTGGACAAGGCCAAGCCCGGCCTCGTCCAACTGTTGGGGACGTTGCGCCGTGCTTAACACACTCAAGCCCTACCTCAAGCCGCTGGCCTCGCTCCAGCTCACCATCGTCCTCCTGGCCCTCTTGATGGGCCTGGTGGTGGCCTGCACCCTGGCCCAGGTGAACCTGGGCATCTTCCGCGCCGTGGAAGTCTACATGCGCAGCTTCCTGGTGTGGTGGGGCCCCGCTTCCGCCAGCTGGGAGATCCCGGTGTTCCCAGGGGGCGCCCTGGTCGGGTCCCTCCTGCTCGTGAACCTCACGGCCGCCATGTTCGTCCGGCTGCAGCCTTCCTGGCGGAACGCCGGGCTCTGGCTCTCCCACATCGGCCTCATCGTCCTGTTCATGGGCGAGTTCGTGGCCGGGGGCTTCCAGGTGGAGACCATGATGCCGGTGGAAGTCGGCCAGACCATGAACTACGCCGAGTCCAACCGCCATGCCGAGCTTGTCTTCATCGAGGAGGGCGCCACCGAGGACACGGTCACCAGCATCGCCCCCGCCCGGGTGGTGCAGGGCGGCCTGATCCAGGACGCCAAGCTGCCCGCCTCGGTGAACATCGTGGAGTACCACCGCAACTCCAAGGTGCTCACGGCGCCCTTCCTGGCCGCCAAGAGCCGCGCCAATGCGGGAGCCGGCACCCAGGTGGTGGCCCAACCCGCGGATCCGGCCCCGTCCGAAGAGCAGAACATCCCCTCGGTGTATGCGGAGCTGAAGTCTGCCAAGGGGGAGGCCTTGGGCACCTGGCTCTTCTCCACGGTGCTGGAACCCCAGCCTGTGCAGATCGATGGCAAGGTCTACCGCGTCGGTCTGCGGCAGTGGCGCAACTACATGCCCTTCACCATCACCCTCAAGGAATTCCGGCACGACAAGTACGCCGGAACCGAGATCGCGAAGAACTTCTCCAGCCTCGTGCGCCTGCGGGATCCCGAGACCAAGGAGGATCGCGATGTGCTGATCTACATGAACCACCCGCTGCGCTACCGGGGCCGCACCTTCTTCCAGGCCTCCTTCGGCAAGGGTGACACCCTCTCCATCTTCCAGGTGGTCGAGAACCCCGGCTGGCAGATCCCCTATTGGGCCTGCGTCATCGTCAGCCTGGGGCTCGCCTGGCACTTCGTCGCCCGCCTGATTCCCGCCCGGAGGTCCGCATGATCCGTTCCTGGTTCGTCCAACTCCTCCTCCTCGTCCTCGCGGTCACGGGGCTCCAGGCCCAGGGGCCCAAGCCGGACGCCAAGGCCTTCGGCACCCTGCCGATCCTGCACAATGGCCGGGTGAAGCCCCTGGATACCGTGGGGCGCAGCACCCTGCTGATGATCCGCGGCAAGCAGACGGTCCGTCACGAAGGCAAGACCATCGCGGCCAACGCCTGGATGCTGGACCTCATGTTCAACCCGGACCTGGCGGACCAGTACCAGGTCTTCATGATCAACGATGCCGACGTGGTGGCGATGCTGGGCAAGCGCCCCGATGAGCAGCGCTTCTTCTCCTTCAACGACCTCAAGCCCAAGATGAACGAGATCCTGGAGCAGGCCGACAAGGCCCACCAGATCGAGAATGCGGTGCGGGACCGATTCCAGCGCGCCATCGCCAGCCTGGGTGAGAAGGTCACCGCCTACCAGCGGCTGAAGAACGCCCTGCAGGTGGAGGACACCCAGGACTTCCGCATGGAGCTCTCGGCCTTCGGTACGGCCCTCTCCGAGGGCGCCAAGGCCTTCCAGGCGAAGCAGGCCAACAAGCCCTTCGACCAGGCGGCCATGGACCGGGTGATGCCCTTCATCCAGCGCTACCAGTTCATCGCCGGCGCCGCCTCCTTCTCCTTCCTGCCCCCGGCCAAGGGCGGCACGGAGCACGACTGGGTGAACGTTGGGAACTCCCTCCTCGAGTCCGCCAAGTCCGGCTCGCCCCACCCCTCCATCCTGCCCCTGGCGGAAGCCTCCTGGGCCTGGAAGCAGGGCGACAAGGCCGCCTTCGACAAGGCCACGGCCACCCTCCAGGCCATCGCGAAGGACCGGCTCCCCGAGTCCACCTTCAGCAAGGCCAGCCTTGAGGTGACCTTCAATGCGCTGGAGCCCTTCTACATCTCCACGATGCTCTACCTGCTCGCCTTCCTCATGTACTGCTTCTCCTGGATCATGTACGAGCAGCCCCTGCAGAAGGCCGGCTGGTGGGTGATGCTGGGCTCCCTGGCTCTGCACACCTTTGGCATGGTGACCCGCATGTACCTGGAGGGCCGTCCCCCGGTCACCAACCTCTACTCTTCGGCTGTCTTCATCGGCTGGTTCGCGGTGCTCCTGGCCGTGCCCTTCGAGCGCTGGAGCAAGCGGGGCTTCGCGGCCCTGGGCGGCAGCGTGGTGGGCGCGGCGACCCTGGTCATCGCCCAGAGCCTCACGGGCAATGGCGACACCATGGGCGTGATGGTGGCGGTGCTGGACAGCAACTTCTGGCTGGCCACCCACGTCACCACCATCACCATCGGGTACAGCGCCACCTTCCTGGCGGGCCTCCTGGCCCACATCTGGGTCTTCCGGGGCCTCTTCTCCTCCACCTTCACCAAGGAGGAGGCGGGGATCCTCGTGAAGTCCGCCTACGGGGTGATCTGCTTCGCCCTCTTCTTCAGCTTCGTGGGCACCGTGCTCGGCGGCATCTGGGCCGACCAGAGCTGGGGCCGCTTCTGGGGCTGGGATCCCAAGGAGAACGGCGCGCTGCTGATCGTGCTCTGGAACGCCCTGATCCTCCACGCCCGCTGGGCCGGCCTCATCCGCGACCGCGGCCTCATGGTGATGGCGGTGTTCGGCAGCATCATCACGAGCCTCTCCTGGTTCGGGGTGAACATGCTGGGCATCGGCCTCCACTCCTACGGCTTCATGGATCAGGCCTTCTACGCCCTCATGGGCTTCATCCTGTTCGAACTGTTCGTCATGGGCATCGCCTTCGTGCCGCCCCAGTCCTGGCGGAGCAAGATCCTGCCCCTGCCCAAGGGCTGAGCACGCTCTGCATGAGGCCCCGGCGCGGGAACTCCCGCTGCCGGGGCCTCGCCCTGCGGGCTCTGGCAGACTGGGGCCGTGACCCCCCTGTTCGACGCCCATGCCCACCTCCAGGATCCCCGGATCGGGGAAGGCGTCGGCCGGCTCCTGGATCGCGCGGGGAACGCCGGGGTGGCCGGTGTGGTCTGCTGCGGGACGAGCCCATCGGACTGGCCTCGGGTGCTGGCACTGGCCGAGGCGTACCCCCAGGTCCGGCCCATGCTGGGGCTGCATCCCTGGAGGGTGCCCGGCGCCCCCGGCGACTGGGCGGACCGGTTGGAGGCCCTGGTCTCCCGCCATCCGGTAGCGGTGGGTGAATGCGGTTTGGATTTCGCGACCGAGGGGGACCGGAGCGACCAGGAGGCGGCCCTGCGGTGCCAGTTGCGACTCGCCCGGCGCCTGGACCGGCCCGTGGCCCTTCACTGCGTGAAGGCGCACGGGCGCCTTGCCGAGATCCTCCGGGAGGAGGGGGTTCCCGAGGCGGGTGGCCTCATCCACGCCTTTTCCGGGAGCGCGGAGATGGCCCGGGTGTTCCAGGACCTGGGACTCCACCTCTCCTTCGCCGCCGGAGTGGCACGCCCGGGGAACCGCAAGGCGCCTGAGGTGGTGGCCGCGGTCCGGGCCGATCGCCTCCTGGTGGAGTCCGACACGCCGGACCAGGGGCCCGGCGGCGGTCCTTCCGAGCCGGCCCAGGTGGGCGAGACCCTTCAGGCCCTGGCCCGTTTCCGGGGAGAATCGGTGGAGGCGGTGGCGGCCCTGACCTGGGCCAACGGCACCCGCCTCTTCGGGAGAGGAACGGCATGAGGTGGTATTCGCGCACGGAGCTGCTGCTGGGTGAAGCGGCCCTGGATCGCCTGCGGGGCGCCAAGGTGGCCGTCTTCGGCCTCGGCGGCGTGGGCGGCTTCGCCGTGGAGGCCCTGGCCCGGGCGGGCGTGGGCACCCTGCGGCTCGTCGACCATGACGTGGTGAGCGGCTCCAACCTGAACCGCCAGATCTTCGCCCTGCGCAGCACCCTGGGCATGGCCAAGGTGGACGTGGCCAGGGCCCGGGTCCTCGACATCAACCCGGACTGCCTGGTGGACGCCCGCCGCACCTTCATCAATGCCGACTCGCTCCCCGAGCTGCTTGAGGGCGGCTTCGACGTGGTGGTGGACGCCATCGACTCCGTGAGCTGCAAGGTGGCCCTGCTCCATGCCGCGAACGAGCGGGGCATCTTCACCGTGTCCAGCATGGGCGCCGGGGGACGCCTCGACGCGTCCAATGCCCACGTGGCGGACCTCAGCCGTACCCGCATGTGCCCCCTGGCCGCCATCATCCGGAAGAAGCTCCGGAAGCTGGGCCTCCACAAGGGCATCCGCTGCGTCTATTCGCTGGAGCCCGCCGACAACAAGCGGGAGCCCAATCCCCTGGACCAGGTGCCCCATGTGGGCCCCGGCCGGGAGCGGCGCCCCCTGGGCACCATTTCCTATATGCCGGCCCTGTTCGGGTTACGGGTGGCGGAGGAATCCCTGAAGCACCTCCTGGAGGATCGCTAAACCCGATTGAAAGTTGAACGTGTTCATAATGTGAACGTGATCAACTCAACCCCCTCCCTCCGGGCCCGGCGCAAGGCCGAGGATCGGTCCCGAATCTACCGGGTGGCCCTCGCCCTCATCCATGAAAAGGGCTACGAAGGCACCACCGTCCGCGACATCACGGCCGCGGCCGGGGTGGCCCTGGGCACCTTCTTCAACCACTTCCCCACGAAGGAACACCTGCTGGTGGATTACTACGTCCAGCTCCGACAGGAGGTGGCGCGCAGCCTGGGCCAGCCGCACAGGGACCTGGTTGCCTTCCTGGGCGCCTTCACCGAGCTCGTGGCCGGGCAGATGCGGGCCCATCCCGAACTCTTCGAGGCCGTGGGGGCGCACCTGGCCACCAGTCCGGCCCTTCAGGCCGCCGAACAGGCCGCCTGCGGGGACATGCTCAGGCATGCCGCCGAGGCGGTGGCCCGCGGTCAGTCCTCGGGCGAGCTGACGGCCCGTGTGACTCCGGACGAGGCCGCGATCTTGATCCTCCTCGTGTTCAACGGCGCCATCGCCGAGTCCACCCCCATCGTGTCCGTGGAGGCCTTCCTCGGGCGCCTCCAGGCCAACCTCGATCCCCTCATCCGCCTGCTCAGGGCCTGACCGGAGTTCCCATGCGCATCAGCTTCCTGCCTTGCCTCCTCGGCCTCGGACTCGCCGCCCAGACCCCCACGTCCAGTGCGGCCGCCTTCGCCTTCGATCCCGCCAAGGTCCCGGTGGGCCGCGTGCTGCACTACACCAAGTCCAACCGGGATGGCTCCCACGCCATCGAGGTGCGGGTCCGGGTGGCGGGACCCGGCACCCTCGACGTGGTGAAGGTGGAAAACGGGGGCCGCAACCTGGCCCGGGTGCAGGCCGAGATGGACTGGACCACCTTCACCGTGAAGGCGATGAGGTCCTGGAACCGCCTGGAGAGCGGCGAACCCAACCTCCAAGCGGAGGTCCGCCTCGACCCCACCCGGCACACCTACACCGCCACCTTCAACGGGGTGACCGCACCCGCCCAGGTGGGCCACTACCCCCTGGTGGTCTACAACTTCGACTTCATCGGGGCCAACGTCATCTGGCCCTTCCTGCGCAACCCGGAGCAGGGGGTGGAGCTGGGCGTCGCGGATCCGGACTTCGCCTACATGGGCAGCCAGATCAAGGGACCAGGGCTCCACCCGGGGGCCTTCCCCTACCGGGGAACCGTCACCTTCCGCTTTGTGGGTGAGGCCCTGCACCGAGGCCGGGCCTGCCGGAAGTACCTCGTGGCGGGATCCGCCTTCCAGGGGCGCGAGGGCATCCTGCTGGTGAACAAGGCCGAGGGGTACTGGGAGTCCTTCGAGCACCCGCAGGCGGACAATCCCGCCTGGACCGACTTCAAGTTCGAGCTGAACGAGGTCACGCAGGTGACCCCGGAGGCCTGGAATGCCGCCGTGGCGGGTCTCGTGGCCCGGGCCCAGGTCCCCGAGCCCGCGGCAACCGCGCCGGTGACCGGGGTGAGCGCCCCCGAGCTGCTGCGCCGGGGTCTCGCGGCCGCTGAAGCCCAGCAGTGGCCGGAGGCACTCCGGCTCCTCGGGACCTTCACCCAGGGGAACCCCCACGTGGGCGCCGCCTGGGCCACCCTCGGCGACGCCTGCTACGAGACCCGCAACTTCGCCCGGGGCGCCGAGGCCTACCGCCGGGCCGCGGACCTGGGGCACCAGCCCGGCACCATGCGCTTCTACGAGGCGGGCTGCCTGGCGCTGGGGGGAAGGCGGGAGGCGGCCCTGGAGGCCCTCGAGGGGGCGGTCCGCTCGGGCTATGAAGACCTTCCCGGGGCCCTGGAGGAGAAGGATCTCGCCGCTTTGAGCGGGGAGCCCCGGTTCCAGACCCTCCTGGGGGGACGACCCCAGGGGACCTTTGACCGCACCGCCCGCTGGACCCACGACCTCGGGTGGCTCATGAAGGAGCTCAAGCGCAAGCACGTGCACCTGGGAGCCAACGTGGACCCGCTCCGCCTGGATGCGGAGGCCGAGCGCCTGACGCGCGATCTGCCCAGCCTCACCGACGCCCAGGTGGTGGTGCGGATGACTCAGCTCCTGGCCCTCGTCGGGGATGGGCACACGGCCCTGCTGCCCCCCGTCCCCACCCAGTTCCCCTACAGCCAGGGGATGCCGCTGCCGGAATTGAAGCTGCCCGCGCTCCCCCTCCGCTTTTACCTCTTCCCGGAGGGCATGCGGGTGGTGGCCACCACCTCGGAGCACACCCGCCTCCTGGGGGCCCGTGTGGTGGCGGTTGACGGGGTGCCGGTGGCCGAGGCCCTGGAGCGCCTCACGACGACCATCAGCCGGGAGAACCCCATGTGGGTGAAGCACCTGCTGCCGGACCGGCTGCAGGTGCCCGCCATCCTCCAGGCGCTGGGACTCTCGCCCTCCGCGGATCGGGCCACGATCACCTTCGCCCAGGCTGGGCGCGAGGAGACCTTGACCCTGGCGGCCTTGGCCCCCGACCTCAGCCCCCAGTGGCGGGAGGCCAGGGCGCCCAGCCTCCTGCGCCAGCGGGAGCGGGCCTATGCGGAGGAGCACCTGCCGGCCGCCGGCACCCTGGTGGTGCGGTACAACCAGTGCCGGAAGGAGAAGGAGGCGCCCGGCGCGTTCTGGCCTCGGGTCGTCCGGGAGGCCGAGGCGCGCAAGGTGAAGCGTTTCATCGTGGATCTCAGTGCCAACAGCGGCGGGAACAACGTCCACAACAAGCCCATGGTGGCGGCGCTCCGCGGCTCCGAGTGGCTGAACCAGCCGGGGCACCTCTTCGTCATCACGGGGCGGGCCACCTTTTCGGCGGGGATGAACGCGGCCGCGGATCTGGCGCGGGAGACCCGGGCCACCTTCGTGGGCGAGCCCACCGGCAGCGCCCCCAACTTCGCGGGGGAGGCCTCGCCCGTGCAGCTCCCCTTCTCCGGGCTCCGGGCCTTCGTGTCCTCCCGGTACTTCCAAGGTGCCGACCCCACCGACCGCAGCCTCTGGATCGCGCCGGCCCTCCTCGTGGCGCCCAGCTACGAGGCCTGGACGGCCGGGAGGGACCTGGCTCTGGAGGCCATCCTCGCGCTGCCCTAGGGCGTGACGAGCCCGTCCATCCGCACCACCTCGAAGTCGCTGCCCTTCGCGGCACCCAGCTCCTCGAGCAGCTTGGCATTGTTCCACCGGGGGTCCGGGGCGCCCGTGATGTACCAATCGCTCCCGTTGTCGGCCACCATCATCCCGAAGGTCTTGAGGGCCTGGAGGATCGCCTTGGATTCCGGGGTGAAGGTGGCGGGGATCACGAAAGAGGCCTTCAGCCGCACGCGCATGCCCATGGGGGGCCGGTTCACGTCGGTACTGCTGGAGGCCCAGTGGGTGGCCGGGGGAACGTAGGCGCGGCGGGTCAGGTTCACGGTGAAGCGCAGGGCGTGGCGGATGGCGCCGCTGGCGGCCTCCTCGTAGCGGGCGAGGCCGGGGAAGATGGGCAGACCCGCGGCATCGGTGCTGGTCCAGCCCGGCTGGGCCGTGGGGCGGGCCACGAGGCCATCCAGGGTGAAGATGGCTCCGCCACTGGCCAGCCAGGCACCGCCCGCCTGGGGATAGGCGTTGCCCAGCTCATAGAGACGGCTGGCGTCCCGGTCGATCACCAGGACATGCCGATCCCCGCTGAAGGCGCTGCCATCGGCCTTCTGGCCCTCGATGGGAGCGTCCGCGGGCACGGGGTAAGGGCCGGCGTCGCTCTCGGAGCCATAGGCGTTGAACGTGATGGGCACCTTGGGCTGGCTGCCGGCCACCACCACGTAGGGGATCCCGATGGGGGCCCCGTTGTAGAGCCCGCTGCCGAAGTCGGGATGCAGGCCCCTGGTGAGGCCGATGGTGGCGATGAGGTTGGCGCTGTTCGGATCCACGGGAGCCGCGGAGATGTCCTGGTTCCAGGCGTTGCCGGCCAGGAAGGGGATCGCGCCGTTGAGGTTGGCCCCGACGCCGAGGTCGGCGCCGGAAAAGTCCCCGTATTTGGGGGCCTGGGTGCCCACGGTGACGGTGACCGAGGCGTTGGCGGTGCCCCCTGGGCCTTCCGCGAGGAGGGTGTAGGTGGTGGTGGCTCCCGGGGTCACGGGCTGGGTGGTGGCCGTGGTGGCGGTGCCCCCGAGCTTCACCGTGGTCGCGTTGGACACCGACCAGGCCAGGGTGGACGTTTGCCCCGCGGTGAGGATGGAGGGCGTGGCCGTGAAGGCCGTGATCACGGGCTTCGCTGGTGCAGCTGGTGACGGGGCGCTTCCGCCCCCCCCGCCGCAGGCCAGCAGGAGGAGTCCGGGGATCAGCAGGGCAGGGGCTCGCATGGGCTCAGGATGGGCCATCTCCTCCCGGTTGGAAGGGGCGGCCCCCCACTGGTCGAAGGAACCGGCCCATCGGCCGTTGTCCTGGCGCCAATGGCCATGGGTCAGGCCCTGCGTGTGGCCCGGATTTCCTTCAGGGCCTCGGCCATGCGCTCGCAGGCTTCGTGCTGTTCCTCCTCGGCGTGGGCGGCGAAGCCCAGGCAGACCCGCTGGAGCGGCTGGCGCTGGAAGTCGTAGAGGCGCCCGGGGTAGAAGATCACCCCCTTGGCGGCGCACCGCTCCACCCAGGCATCCACGGAGATGCCTTCGGCCACCTCCACCCACAGGGAGAGGCCCTCACGGGGATCCTCCACCCGCACATGGGGGTGGAGGTGGAAGAGCAGGCGATCCACCAGGCTGGCCCGCCGGGCCTCGTTCACCTTGCGGATGCGGGCGAGGTGCCGGTGGATCTCACCATCGCGGAACAGCTCCTCGATGGTGGCCTCCTGCACCTGATTGCCGGGCCAATCGATGAGCTGCCGCTCCTTGGCCATGGCCTTGATGAGGGGCGCGAAGCCGGCGAGGAAGCCCACCTGGAGTCCTGGCGCGAGGATCTGCTCCAGGGCGCTGAAGTAGACCACGCACCCGGTGCGGTCTTCGCTGGCCAGGGGCAGGGCGGGGGCATGTTCCCGTTGGAACCCGAGGGAGGGATCCCCCTCGAGGATGCGGAAGCGGTGGGTCTCGGCCAGGGCCAGGAGGCGGGCCCGACGCTCCGGACTCAATACGGCATGAGTGGGATGATGGGGAGCCGCGGTGGTGTAGAGCAGCTGGATGGGCTCCCGGGCGAGGTGGGCCTCCAGGGCCTCCACATCGAGTCCTTCCCCATCGACCGGAATGGCCACCAGGCGGGCCCCGGCGGCCCGGAAGGACTCCAGCACCCGGAAGGCCGCCGGGGACTCCACAGCCACCACGTCACCCGGGCTGAACAGGGTCCGGCTCACCAGGTTCAGGGTGCTCATGAGTCCGCGGGTGAGCACCAGGTTGCCGGGCTCCACGGAGAGGCCCCGCAGTTCCCGCAGGAAGCGGCTCAGGGAGACCCTGAGGTCCAGCAGCCCCCGGGGATCCCATCCAGGCTGGAGGATCCGCTGCTGCTGGAGGTTCAGCACCCGGCCGTTGGCCCGGTGGATGGCGGTCACGGGCGCGAGGCGAACATCCGGCAGCTCCGGGATCAGGCGGAACCCTTCCCGATCCGTGGCCTGGGGCTGGAAGAAGGGCTCCGTGAGGGGGGTCGGGGCGGTCCAGGAGCCGGAATCCGAGGCCGCGATGGATTCCTCCGCCGCCGCCGTGCCGATGGGGCGCTGCTCGGCCACGAAAGAGCCGCGATCGGGCTCGCACACGATCCAGCCTTCGGCCTCCAATTCCTGGTACGCGGCCAGGGTGGTATTCCGGTTCACGCCCAGCTGCTCCGCCAGGGCCCGGGTCCCGGGCAGGGGATCCCCGGGGCGGAGCCGGCCCCGTCGGATCTCCCCCACCACCGCGCCCACGATCTGGAGGTAGAGCGGTTCCGTGCGGGAACGGTCCAATTCCAGGGACAGGCTCCAGGGCACGGGGACTCCAGGTTGGGTGTCATACCACCTTGTAAGTCCCCGCGCCGTTCGTCAATGGCCTGACGACCTTCAGGCCTTGGCCAGGTACTCCTCGTAGGTGCCCTGGAAATCCTCGATCTTCCCATGGTCGAAGTTCCAGATGCGGGTGGCCACCTCATCGATGAGGTCCTCATCGTGGGTGACCAGGAGAATGGTGCCGGGATAGGACTGGAGCGCCGTGTTCACGGCGATCACGGCTTCCAGGTCCAGGTGGTTGGTGGGTTCGTCGAAGACCAGCACATTGGGCTTCTGGAGCATGAGCTTGCAGAACATGAGGCGGCAGGCCTCACCGCCGGAGAGCACCTCGGTCTTCTTGGTCCCTTCCTCACCGCGGAAGAGCATCTGGCCCAGCACGCCCCGGATCTGCTCGATGGTGGCATCGGGATCGAACTGGCGGAGCCAGTCCACCATGGTGTAGCCCTTGGGGATGCTCTCCTTGAAGTCCTGGGCGAAGTAGCCCACGGAGACCTCGTGGCCCCACTTCACCGTGCCGGCCTCCAGGCTGAGGTTGGGTTCGGTGACGCCGGGGGCGTTGGCCAGCAGGGCGTTCAGGAGCGTGGTCTTGCCCACGCCGTTGCGGCCCATGATGGCGATCTTCTCGCCGCGCTGCACGGAGGCGGTGAAGCCCTTGATGACGTCGAGGCGCTTGCCCTCGGCATCATAGCCCTTCACGACGCCCTCGAACTCCACGGCGTGGCGGCCACCGGGCTTGCGCATCTCGAACTTGATGAAGGGGCGCTGGATGTTGCTGCGGGCCAGGTCGCCGGGGGCCAGACGCTCCACTTCCTTGCGGCGGCTGTTCACCTGGCTGGACCGGGTGCCGGCGGCGAAGCGGGCGATGAACTCGTTGAGCTGGGCGATCTTCTTCTCCCGCTGCTCGTTCTCGCTCTCGATGCGGGAGCGCAGCTGGGTCTTGGCCATGACCATGTCGTCGTAGCCGCCGGTGTACTGGATGATGGTGCGGTAGTCGATGTCGGCGATGTGGGTGCAGACGGCGTTGAGGAAGTGCCGGTCGTGGGAGATCACGATCACGGTGCCGTCGTAGTTGTTCAGGAATTCCTTGAGCCAGTGGATGGATTCGAGGTCGAGGTGGTTCGTGGGCTCGTCCAGCAGCAGGGCCTGGGGGTGCCCGAAGAGGGCCTGGGCGAGCAGCACGCGCACCTTCTGGCCGCCCTGGAGCTCGCTCATCTTGCGCTCGTGGAGCTCCTCGGGGATGTCGAGACCATCGAGCAGGATGGCGGCGTCAGCTTCCGCGGTGTAGCCGTCCTCGTCGCCCACGATGCCTTCGAGCTCGCCGAGGCGCATGCCGTCCTCGTCGGTCATCTCGGCCTTCTCGTAGATCCGGTCGCGCTCCTCGAGGGCGGCCCAGAGGGGCTTGTTGCCCATGATCACGGTGTCGATGACCCGGAAATCATCGAAGGCGAACTGATCCTGGCGCAGGATGCCCATCTTGCGGGGGCGCTGCACGGTGCCCGTCTGCTGCTCCATCTCACCGGCCAGGATCTTCATGAACGTGGACTTGCCGGCCCCGTTCGGCCCCGTGAGGCCGTAGCGGCGACCGGGGTTGAAGGTGGTGGTGACGTCCTCGAAGAGGACCTTGGCGCCGTAGCGCATGGTGACGTTTTGGACCGCGAGCATCGATTCTCCCCAACCCTCCATGGTAGCGGGCCGGATGGTTCATCCCAAGGGGAAGCGCGAAGGATGGTGCCTCGGAGGCCGTTTTATGCCAAGCTGGAGCCAAGCCCACCGGACCCCATGAAGCCCGATCCCACCACCATCGGTCGTTACCAGGTCGTCTCCCTCCTCGGCCAGGGAGCCATGGGGCGCGTCTACCTCGCCCAGGATCCGCTCCTGAAGCGCCGGGTGGCCATCAAGGTGGTGGCGGAGAACGGGTCGGACCAGGAGCACGCCCTGGAGCGCTTCCAGCGGGAGGCGGAGATCAGCGCCCGGCTGAACCACCCCAACATCATCACGGTCTACGACGTGGGCGAGGATGAGGCCGTGGGGCCATTCCTGGCCATGGAGTTCGTGGATGGCGTGAGCCTCGCCCGGTTGATCCGCGAAAAGCGGCTGGACGGCGAGACGATCCTGCGGCTCATGCTCCAGGCGGCCCATGCCCTCACGGCCGCCGCCAAGGGCGACATCGTTCACCGGGATGTGAAGCCCGAGAACATCCTCGTGTCCCAGGATGGGCGTCTGAAGCTGATGGACTTCGGCATCGCCAACCAGGCGGACCAGACCCGGCTCACGGCCCTGGGCACGGTGGTGGGCACCCCCTCCTACACCGCCCCGGAGCTGCTCATGGGCGGCGAGGCCACCGCGGCCACGGACCGGTATGCCCTGGCCGTGACGGCCTATGAGTGCTTCACGGGGACCCTGCCCTTCGTGGGGGAGACGGTGGGCGCCACGCTGCTGAAGGTGGTGAACGAGCCGCCGTTCATGCCGGACGGCCTGCCGGAGCCCCTGCAGGAGGTCTTCCACATCGCCCTGCAGAAGGATCCCCTGGCGCGGTATCCCGACCTGCATTCCTTCCTGAACGCCCTCCTGGAGGCCAGCGAGCTGGCTCCGGCGGCCCAGAGCCGGCTGCAGTCCGCCTTGGATGGGGAAGGCACCCTCTCGGGCCTCGGGAGCGGTCCCATGTCGCTTCCCGGCCTGGGCAGCCATCCCGGCCTTCCCCTCCAGGCTGCGGCCGCGGAGGAGGGCACCCAGGCCATCCCCTCCGCCCGCACCCCCTCGCCGGCCCTGGATCCGCTGCTCCCCACCCAGGCCATGAGCTCCGGGGCCGCACTTCCCCAGGTCGCCCCGGCCAAGGGGGAGGAGAATCCCCTGGCCTTCCTCGATTTCGAACCCACGGCCACGGCCTTCAGCCCCACGGTGGACCTGGAATCCACGCGGGCGGGCGAGATCGCCGCGGTTCCGGAAGCGCGAACGCCCCTGCCCACGGCGCCCGCCCCGGCTCCGGTTCCGGCGGCCGCGCCCGCCAAGTCCCGGGTCGGCTGGATGGTGGGCGCCGCGGTGCTGGTCGTGATCATCGGGAGCGTGGTGGCCCTGCGGGGGGGCGGCGGCCGCCGCCTGCAGGTCCGCACGGATCCCCCGGGCGCCGAAGTGCTGGTGGACGGGGCCCCGGTGGGCCACACCCCCTTCGAAGGCAGCGTGAAGGGGCAGGCCCGCACGCTCCAGATCCGGTTGGCGGGCCATAAGGGCTTCGAGGGGGCCCTGCCGGCCCCGGGAACGCCCCTGGACCTCCACCTGGAACCCGAGGGCACCCTCATGTCGGTGCTGAGCAGTCCGGAGGGGGCCAAGGTCTACGTGGACCGGGAGTACGTGGGGGACACCCCCCTCCGGGACTACCGGCTGGTGAAATCCAAGGCCATCCTGCAGCTGGAGAAGGAGGGCTTCGTGTCCTTCATCGGCTCCCTGGAGAAGGGGAAGGACCTCGGCACCATCACCCTGAAGCCTCAGGCGGCCACGGAGCCCGTGAAACCGCGGCGCTAGGCGCTCAGATCATGGGGAGCAGGCGCTCCTCGTGGCGGGGGTCGCCGAAGTGCAGCTCGTCGAAGGCCTCGGCGGCGGCCTCCCACCCGGGGCCGTAGCCGCCGAAGTGCCCGATGACGGGCAGCCCATGGACGTGGGCCCGACCCGCCACGCGCCAGGGCAGCTTGCCCCGCAGGGTGGTGGCGTCCAGCTGGCCCTCCCCGGTGATCACGGCTTCGGCGTCGTGGCAGGCCTCATCGAAGTGGACCAGGCGCATGAGCTCATCCGCACCGTCCACGAGGCGGGCCCCCAGGGACTTGAGCTTGGCGCCCAGGCCGCCGGCGGCGCCGGTGTGCGGCCCCCGGGGCAGGCCCAGGGCCTTGAGGCGATCCACCAGGATGGGGATGTCGGGGAGCTGCGCGCCCTTCTGGGGTCCGAAGAGCCGCGGCGCCTCCAGGAGGTCCGCCTCCACGTCGCAGAAGGCGGTGGTGGGCGGGAGTTTGAGGGTGGGCCACTCGGCGCCGCCATCCATGGTGGCCGTGCCACCCAGGCCGATCCACAGGCGGGGCGCATCCTGGAGTTGGGCGAGGAGATCTCCCAGGCCCTTGGAAGTCGCAAGGAAGGGATCCAGCTCTTCGAGGCCCGCCATGCCGATGACCTTGGCGCTCTCCACCACCACGGTGCCATCCGGCAGTTCGAGGATGGGCACTTCGCGTACGCGCCCGAAGGCATCGGCCGCGGGGAGCATGCGCACCGTGCCGCCCAGATCCGCCTGGATGCAGTCGAGGAACCCGTCTCCACCATCGGAGAGCGGCAGCAGCACGTCCCCGGGCTCCATGAGGAGGCGGGCCGCCTCAGCGGGGCTGAGCGTCCCTTTGAAGGCGGTGGGGCAGACGAGGCGCATGGGGATCTCGGGAAAGGACCGGTGGCCGGGAGTAGATGAATCGGCCATTCCGGGGGGAAGTCAACTCTTGGTTTTCCGCGTCCCGAATTTGTGGAGGCGGTCACGCCAAGGGGCAGCATCGTCCCGGCAATCCTTCCCGCTCAGTCCCGCCCGGGGAGCACCACCTTGCGGCGGGCGCCCTCCGGCGCCCGCTCCAGGGCGCGCAGGGCGGCCTTCCAGGCGCCGGTGTCCAATCCTGTGCCGATGACCACCGCTAACGTACGGGGGGCGGAGCCATCCGGCAGGAGGGGCAGGGGGCTGATCTCGATGCGGCCATCCGCCACCTGGAAGGCCCAGCGGTCGGACCCGTCCGCCCGGGGCGCCCAGCCGGCGAAAGCGCAGACGCCCTTGGCCCGGAGGAGCTCCCCCGCGGCGAGCGCTTCGGGCAGGGGCGGCAGGAAGCAGGCTTCCAGGGCCGCGGGATCCACGGGGTGGTCGAAGGGCACGTTGAAGCTGCGGGTGTCGGCGAAGCTGGTGGCGGGGCTGTCCGCCCAGCCCTCGGGTCGCACGGGGTCCCCCGACCAGGGATCCGGGGAACCCTCCGGCGCCACGCCCTGGCGTGTCTGGATCACCGTGAGGCCTGGATGGGCGGTCTTCAGCTCCCCGAGCCAGGCCACCGCCGCAGAGGGATCCAGGTCCGCCTTGCTGAGGTACAGCAGGCTCGCCAGACCCACCTGGCGCTTCAGGAGGTCCCGTTGCTTCAGGTGGTGGAGGGGGGACAGGCAGCTCAGCACGGTGAGCACGCCCCGGATGCGGATCCGGCCCGCCAGGGTGGGCTCCAGCTCCAGGTCCAGGAGGTCCGTGGGATCCGCCAGCCCCGTGGTCTCCAGGACGATGCGGTCGGGACGCTGACCTTCGGGTGCATCCGCCCAGGCGGCCAGGGTCGCCACCACGTCCTCCCGCAGGCTGCAGCACACGCAGCCGTTCACGAGGCTCGCGATGCCTGCCACCTCCGGCCGCTCCGCGGCCACGAGGGTGCCATCCACATCCACGGCGCCGAATTCGTTGATGAGCACGGATACCCGGCGCGATTCGGCCAGGGCCTGCCGGAGCAGGACGTTCACGGCGGTGGTCTTGCCGCTGCCCAGGGGGCCGGTGACGATGAGGATCTCGAGCGCTTCCATGGCACCGATTGTCGCAGGAGCGGGGCTGGCCTCAGACTGGGAGGCATGGATTTCCGCGATGCGAGTTACTTCGGTCTGTCCATGGTCGTGGGTGGGATGGCCCGGGCCCTGCGCCGAGGCCTGCCGGAGGGGTGGCGGATCCGGCTGGAGGCGCGACCTCCGGAGGACCTGCCGGCCGGTCGCTGGATCTGGGTGCATGCCGTGAGCGTGGGCGAACTGCTGGTGGCGGAAGGCCTGGTGGGGCGCCTGAGGGATCGTGGCCATCGGTTGCACCTCACGACGGGAACACCGGCAGGGCTCGAACTGCTGGCCCGACGCCTGCCCACCCTGGATGCCGGATCCGGGTTGCTGAGCGGGGGGGCCTTCCCCTTTGACGACGTCGCGGGGCTGCGGCCCTGGTTGGAGGCCCGTCCCGGGCTCCACCTGGCTTTGGAGACGGAACTCTGGCCAGGGCTCCTGCGCAGCCTCGAGGCGGCGGGCATCCCCCGCGCCCTGGTGAACGGCCGCCTCACGGAGCGCAGCCTGAAGAACCCTCTGGCTCCAGCGGCCGTGCGGCGTTTCCAGGTGATCGCGGCCCGGGATGCCGAGAGTGCCGAAGGCTTCCGATCCCTGGGCGCCCCCACCGTCGCCGTGGCGGGGAACCTGAAGGCTGACCTCCCACCCCCTCCGGCCCTGCATGGCGGATGGGCCCATCTCCGCGCCGCCTGGGGCGGTAGCCCGATCCTTGTGGTGGGCAACACAGTTGCGGGCGAGGAGGAACTCGTTCTGGAGCTCTGGCGGTCCCTGAAGGCAGAGCATGGGGACCTGCGGCTCATCCTGGCGCCACGGCAGCCGCGCCGGTTTCCCGAGGTCGCCCGTCTCCTGGAGGGGGTGCCCCATCGCCGGGCCTCGGAGGCCTGGCCTGAATCCGCAGCGCCTTGGGGCCCGGTGGAGGTGCTGCTGCTGGACACCCTGGGGGAACTCAGCCGGGCCTACGGCGAGGGCACCGTGGCCCTGGTGGGGGGCGGTTGGTGCTGGCAGGGCGGACACAATCCCCTGGAGCCGCTCCGGTTCGGGGTGCCCACGCTCATCGGCCCCGGGTACTCCAACTTCGAAGATCTCGTGGAGCCGCTCCGGGCGGCCCAGGGCCTCCAGGTCGTCGAGGCCCACGGACTCATGGCCGCAACAGGGCGCCTCCTGGAGGATTCCGCGCTCCGGGGATCGGGTGAGCCCGCCCCCGCCCTGGCCGGGCTGCTCGGGGCCACGGATCGGGCGCTGGAGATGCTGGCCCCGGTGCTTCCGGCGCCCTTCAGAAGGATGTAATCTCGATCAACCCCCAAGGAGCCCCCGGGTGATCACCGCACAGCCGCCGCATGTCCTCGTCATCGATGACGATTCGGCCGTCCTGGAACTGGTGATCGAGGCCCTCACCACCCACGGCATGAAGGTCCACCCCTTCTCCGAGGGGGAGGAGGCCATGAAGCTGTTGGCGGATCCCATGTCGCCCACCTTCGACCTGGTGCTCTCCGACATCAACATGGACGGGATGGATGGCTTCGAGGTCATCCACCGCGTGAAGGCCATGAAGCCCAACCTCCCGGTGGTCCTGATGACCGGCGCGGCTTCTGTGGAGTACACCATCCGCGCCCTCCGCATGGGCGCCAGCAATTTGTTCATGAAGCCCCTGGCCCTCCGGGACCTGGTGAAGAGCGTCTTCCACCTGGTGGAGCTGCACCGCGATTTCCGCCTCGCCCAGGCCGGCCTCAAGGGCCTGCTGGAGGAGCGGCGCGCCTTCAGCTTCCGCAGCGATGAGCTGGACATCCCCAGCCTCATCCTCCACCTCACGGATCGGCTGGTGCCCATGGGCTTCGCCCAGCCGGCCAACGTGGACGTGTTCGCCATGGCCTTCCACGAAGCCCTGGTGAACGCCTTGGAGCATGGGAACCTGGAGCTGCAGAGCAGCCTCAAGGGCGACCTCTTCGCGGAAGAGGACCCCTACACCTTGTTGCGTCGGGAACGCCTGCGCGACGACGGGTTCGCATCCCGCCTTGTCACGGTGAAGACCTTCGTGAACGCCCAGCGGTACGAGGTCGAGATCCAGGACCAGGGGAACGGGTTCGACACCAAGAAGCTGGATCCCCGCTCCGCCAGCGACCTGGTGCGGACCTGCGGCCGGGGCCTGCCCCTCATCCAGACGGTGCTCGACGAGGTGCACTTCAATGAGAAGGGCAACGCCGTGCGGATGGTGATCCTCAAGAAGTGACTCCACCACGGAACGTAAAAGCGGCGCCCTGGGGCGCCGCTTTTACGTCGTGAGGGCAGGACCTAGAGGGCACTCTCGATGAAGGCCTTCAGCTGGGGCTTGGGCTGGCCGCCCACGAGCTTGTTCATGGGCTTGCCGTCCTTGAACAGGATCAGGGTGGGGATGCTCATGATGCCGAACTGGCCGGCCACCTCGGGGTTGTCGTCGACGTTGATCTTCACGATCTTGGCCTTGCCGCCCAGCTCCCCGGCGAGCTCATCCAGCACGGGGGCGATCATCTTGCAGGGGCCGCACCAGGGGGCCCAGAAATCCACGAGGGTGACGCCCTGGGCGACGGCAGCGGGGAATTCGGCGTCGGAAATGTGGGCCACGAGGTTCGACATGGGACTCCTTGAGGAATGGGGGTTCATTGCGGAACCTCCAGTTTAGCGCGGGCGCAAACCTTTCGGTGGCGGCGGAAACTCCTTCTCAGTATCAGTGTTCTTCCGTGACCCCGGTCAATCACCGGATGACCGAGTCTGAAACCGCAGTTCTTTGGATCCCACGGGGGACGCATGCGGCTCTTGCTCACCGGATTCTTTTCGCTCCTGCTGACCGCGGGGCAGCCCTCCGTCGAGGACTGCAACGGATGCCATGGTCTGGACATGGAGAAGTTCGCCAAGGGCAGCCACGCGAAGTTGGTATGCACCGAGTGCCACACGGGGATTTCCAAGCTCCCCCACGCCGACAAGCTCCCGAAGGTGAACTGCGGCAGCTGTCACACAGGGCCGGCCAAGGCCTACCCCGACAGCGTGCATGGGAAGGCCTTCAAGAGCGGGATGGCCGATGCCGCCACCTGCGCTTCCTGCCATGGCACGGCCCATGACATCGTGGGGGGCTCGAACCCGGACTCCAAGGTCTCCAAGAAGCACCTGCCCGACACCTGCGGCACCTGCCACTCCAATCCGGAGTTCCTGGCCAAGCACAAGATCCCCTTCGCCAAGCCGGTGGAGGCCTATCGGAACAGCGTCCATGGCCGCGCCACGGCCAAGGGTGAGGAATCCGCGGCCACGTGCTCGGATTGCCACGGCAGCCACGGGATCCTGGCCTCCAAGGATCCCAAGGCACAGGTGAACCGGGAGAACATCTCCAGCACCTGCGGGGCCTGCCACAGCGATGTGCAGGCGGCCTATGAGCAGAGCGTGCACGGCAAGGCGGCCAAGGCCGGCTTCAAGGGCGCGCCCGTCTGCACGGATTGCCACGGGGAACACAACATCCTCGCACCCGCCGAGCCCGGCAGCCTGGTGAACCCCGCCCGGGTGTCCGCGGCCACCTGCGCCCGCTGCCATGGGGATGAGCGCATCGCCGGGCGGTACAACCTGCCCAAGGATCAGGTGCCGGCCTTTGAGGACAGCTTCCACGGCCTGGCCCTCCGGGGCGGCCAGAAGACCGTCGCCAACTGCGCCTCCTGCCACGGGGTGCACAACATCCTGTCCTCCAAGGACCCCAAGTCCATGGTGAACAAGGCCAACCTGCTCCAGACCTGCGGGAAGTGCCACCCCGGCCTGGGCGACAAGTTCGTGGCCGGTCCCGTGCACGTGCGTTCCGCGGGGATCACCGAGCACCCCTCGGTGAAATGGATCCGCTGGATCTACTACCTCCTCATCCCCATGACCATCGGCTTCATGCTGCTCCACAACGGCCTGGACCTCTTCAAGAAGGCCCGCCGGAAGCCCCACACCCACGTCACCGGGGAGCAGATGCCCCGCATGAACCTGAAGTTCCGCATCGCCCACGGGTTGGTGGTGGTCAGCTTCATCACCCTGGTGTTCACGGGCTTCGCCCTGAAGTATCCGGAGTCGGTGTGGGTGAAGACCTTCGTGCCCAATGGTGGGTTCCGCGGCGTCGCCCACCGCATCGCGGCGGTGATCATGATGGTCGGCACGGTCTTCCACCTGATCCACCTCGCCATGTTCAAGCGGGATCGGGTGATCATCCGCGAGCTCATGCCGGGCTGGCAGGATGCCAAGGACATCTGGAACATGCTCCGGTACAACCTGGGGCTCACCACCGAGCGCCCCACCTTCGGCATGTTCGGGTACCCGGAGAAGATGGAGTACTGGGCCTTCATGTGGGGCACCGTGGTCATGGCGGTCACCGGCTTCCTCCTCTGGTTCGAGAACTGGAGCCTCGGCCTCTTCCCCAAATGGGTGCTGGATGCCGCCACGGCCGCCCACTGGTATGAAGCCATCCTGGCCACCCTCAGCATCCTGGTGTGGCACTGGTACCTCGTGATCTTCGATCCCGATGTGTACCCCATGGACACGGCCTGGCTCACGGGGAACGCCTCGGGCGACCACCTGCGGGAGACCCGTCCCGCCTACTACGCCGCCCTCAAGGCCAAGCAGGCGGCCGCGGCCGAACCCGAGCCCAACAAGGACTCCGGCGAGGCCCACTAGGCCCGGCCTGAACCGGAAGGGACCCGCTTCGGCGGGTCCCTTCTCATTCCCGTAGCGGTCGGCCCTACTTCAGGGCATGGGCTCGGGGCTGGCCGGGTTGGAGCCGCCCCACTGGGCGATGGTGAAGATGCTCATGTAGCGCTCATTGGTCTCACGCAGGCGCTGGGCCAGCACCTCGCAGAGGCTGTAGAGGATCTTGAGGGCCAGCTGGTGGTGGCCCTCGATCAGGCTCCGGAGTTCCTTGAGGGGGATGAAGAAGACCTCGGTGCCTTCGTTGGCGATGGCATCGGCGGCGCGGGTGGCGCTGTCGATGAGGGCCATCTCCCCGAAGTAGCTGTGGGGCTCGAGCACCGCCAGGGCCTCTTCGCCCGTGGCGCTGCGCTTGCTGATGCGCACGCTGCCCTTGAGCACGATGTAGAGGCCATCCCCCGCATCGCCCTCCCGGAAGATCACCGTGTCCTGGGCCAGGGTGCGGACGACCCCGATGATCAGGATCTGGGCGCGTTCCGTCTCGTCCAGGTTCTGGAAGAGGGGGGAGTGGGTCAGGAAGGAGGTGTTGATCACGGTCGGGGTCGGGGGGAGGTCAGGCGGTGGGGAGGGCCACGCTCTGGATGATGTCCAGGCCGAACCCGCTGAGGCCAATGTACTTGGTTTCATGGCGGGTGAGCAGCCGCATTTTCCCGATCCCCAGGTGCCGGAGGATCTGGGCCCCCACGCCGAAGTCCCGGTCGTTCATGGCGGCGGGGGCGGGGGTCCGCTCCCCCATCACCCCGGCGGTGCGACCGTGGCGGCGGAGGTAGACCATCACGCCCCGGCCATCCTTGGCGAGGGCATCCATGCCCTTCTGGAAGAGGCCGGACCCGAAGCCCTCGAGGTCATCCGGCAGGGTCTCGAGGTGCACCCGCACGAGGGGGGCGCCGGCCTGCAGGTCCCCCAGGACGAAGGCCAGGTGGCTCCCGCCATCCAGGAGGCTGCGGAAGCGGTGGACCTTCACTGGCCCCCAGCTGGTGGCCAGCACGCGGACCTCCTCCTCCTCGACGAGGCGCTCCTTGCGGAGGCGGTAGTCCACCAGGTCGGCCACGGTGACCATGAGGAGGCCATGCTGCCGGCAATACGGCACCAGGTCCGGCACCCGGGCCATGGTGCCGTCCTCCTTCATGATTTCGCAGATGACACCGCTGGGGTGGAGCCCCGCGAGGCGGGCCAGGTCCACGGAGGCCTCGGTCTGGCCCGTACGGGTGAGCACCCCCCCCTGGCGGGCCCGGAGGGGGAACATGTGGCCGGGCTTCACGAAGTCGTAGGGTTTCGACGCCGGGTCGATGAGGGCTTGGACCGTGCGGGCCCGGTCGGCCGCGCTGATGCCGGTGGTGGTGCCCTCACGCGCCTCCACCGAGACGCAGAATGCAGTCTCGAAGGGGCTGGAGTTATCGCGCACCATCATGGGGATCTGCAGTCGATCCAGCAGTTCACCCTCCAGGGACACGCAGATCAGCCCCCGTCCCTGGGTGGCCATGAAGGCGATGGCCTCCGGGGTCACCGCCGAGGCAGCCATGGTGAGGTCCCCCTCGTTCTCCCGATCCTCGTCGTCCACGACGACCACCATCCGGCCCTGCCGGATGGCTTCGATGGCATCTTCGATGGGGGCGAAGGGGCGGGCGCTCATGCTGTAAATCTACCGTACCTGGGGGTTTTGGGCCGGATCATGCTAGGATTCCCCAATTCCCTTTAGCATCTTTTCCCAAAGGAAGTCCCATGTCCGGCGTCATCCAAGGGTCCATGCGCGAAGCGCCGCTGCCCGACATCATCCAGTTGGTGTCCCAGGGCAACAAGTCCGGCGTCTTCCACGTCCAGATGGACGACCACCGGGCCAAGATCCACCTGAAGGATGGCCGCCTCGTCCATGCGGTCACCCACAAGGGGGAGGGCTGGGAGGCCTTGCTGGATGTGGCCCTGTGGCTGGAGGGCTCCTACCGCTTTGAAGAGGGCCCGCAGGACGTGCCCACCACGATCACCAAGTCCCTGCCCGCCGTGCTCATGGAGATGGGCCAGCGGATGAACGAGTGGAAGGTCATCAGCCAGAAGGTGCCCAGCCTCGACCTGTACCCCACCAGCAACCTGCTGCCCGGGGAGACGCCCCAGGGTGTCAACCCCCGCGAGGCCAAGCTCTTCGCCCTGCTCACGGGCTGGTACTCCGTGTCCGAGTTGGCGGAGGTCCTGCAGCGCCCCGTGCTCCAGGTGGCCAAGGATCTCTACGGCCTGGTGATGGCGGGCCACGTGACCCTCAAGGGCGTGCGCAGCGGCCGGGCCCCCAAGGTCGAGGCCCCGGCTCCGGCCGCCCCCCCGATGGCCGCGCCCATCCCGGCCGCCCAGGACATGGTCGTGCACAGCGATCCCCTGGAGCAGACGGCCATCGTCCGCCTCCAGGCCCCGCCCCCGCGCCCGGTGGCCGGATTCCCCTTGGCCGACGAACCCATGATCGAGACCGTGGGGGGTGGTGTGGCCCAGGCCGCGCCCCTGGTCCCCACCGCCGGCTCCGCCCCCGCGGCGCCCGTGATGGATCCCGTCCGCATGGCCAAGCTCACCGCCTTCACCCAGCGGATCTCCCAGGCCGCCAAGGGCGTGCTGCCGGATGCCCACCACGAGATGGTGAACCGCCTCCAGGCCCGCGCCACCCAGGCCATCATCTCCGGCGAAGGCCCGGAGGCCGTGAAGAACCTGGCCCTGGCCATCTCCAAGGGCGCCGTGGATGCCGGCTGCGATGCGGAACTTGTGCGCAACCTCAATGCACAACTGAAGGCCATCTTTTCCAAATAAGGCCTTCCCATGCTCAAACACCTGCTCTGCCTCGTGGCCATCCTCGGGCTCGCGGGCTGTGTCGACCCCGGTGCCGCGGGCGCCACGGGTGACACCGCCCTTTACGCCTACGACAGCGCCGGGAAGCGGGTGCTGGTGTACGGGGACCTTCCCGCCGCCTTCGACGCCGGGACCCTGCCCACCCCGAGCGCCATCCTCACGACCAGCTCCTTCGACAACCTCGGCTCCCTGGCCTGGGGCGGCCTGGCCTTCGATTCGACCCGCAACCGCCTCTACCTCGTGGGGGAGACCGGGAACATCGTCCGCCTCGATTCGGTGCGTGGGCTCAGCGGGTCGGTGCCCAGCGCGAACCTGGTCAGCTTCAAGCTTGACACCGCCAGCCGGCTGGACGGCAGCAAGTTCGGGCAGGCCGCGATCGACACCACCACCGACAACCTCTATGTGACCGAGAACGGCACCAGCAGCACCCGGATCTGGGTGGTCGCGGGCGCCAGTACGAGGGGGCAGAGCGCCACGGTGACCCTCCAGAGCCTGGCCTTCACCAACGACACCGGGGGCTTTGGCGTCGCGGCCCACACCGGGGTGGTGTACGGCACCTTCGACAACGGGGACGGGGTCAGCTCCAGCCCCGTGCTGACGGGGCCGCGGATCCGGAAAGGCTCGTCGAGCTCCTTCGACCCCAGCCTGGTGATCCTCGGCGACCAGACGGAACTCGGAACCTTCGGAACCCTCGCCCTGGACCACTCCAACGGCATCGTCTATGTGGGGGTGAGTGGGGCGGATGCCACGGGAGCCGTGGATCCCGTGCTGGCCTTCAAGACGGGCCAGTTCGGAGGCTCCTTCAACCAGGCGCCGGACCATGTGGCCGGGGACCTGGCCGTGGTGGGGGATCTCCGCGTGCTCTCGAGTCCCGGCAACAAGGACTGGCTGGCGGGCCTCAGCGCGGCCCAGGGCACCACCCTTTGGCTGTGGAAGAATCCCAGCTCCAAATCGGCCACGGTCTTCAAGGCCCTCACGGCGCCTTCCGGATCCGTGCTCCGGGGCGTGACCATGGATGGCACCCCCTGATGAACGCCCTCCGCCTCCTGGGCCTGCTGCTGCGGGATGTGGCGGCGGATCTCTTCCGTCATCGGGGGCAGAACCTCCTGGCGGTGCTCACCCTGGCTTCGGGTCTGCTGCTGGCGGGTGGGGGCCTGCTCATGGTGGAGGGGCTGGGCCGCATGGTCTCGCGCATGGAGGCCATGGCTAAGGTCGTGGTATTCGCGGCGGAAGGATCCAGCCTGGACCAGGCTGAGGCTTCCCTCCGGCGGGACCCCCGCTTCGTCGCCCTGCGCCGGGTGTCGGCCCAGGAGAACCAGGCCCGCTTCAAAGAGCTCACACGGGAGGCCGGGGTGCTGCTCCAGAGCGCGGGTCCGGACGCGCTCCCCGAGAGCCTGGAACTGACGCTCCGACCGGATCTCCGCGAGGGCCATCGGCCCGTGGAGGCGGGGCAGAGCCTCAAGGGGCTCCCGGGAGTCGGGGATGTGCTGGTGGATCACGAGCGCCTGGAAGCCCTCCAGAAGGGCGCCCAGCTCGTGCGCAACGCCCTGTCCACCCTCGGTGTGCTCCTGCTCCTGGCGGCCGGCCTGGCCACGGGCAACGTGATCCGCATGACCATCCTCGCCCGGGAGGAGGAGATCGCCATCATGCGCCTCGTGGGGGCCAGCGAAGCCTTCATCCGGACCCCGCTCCTCCTGGAAGGTGCCGCGCTCGGCCTCATGGCCAGCGCCCTGGCCCTGGCGGGTCTCTGGGCCCTCTGGATGCCCCTCAACCGGGGCGTGGGCGGCCTCTCCCCCCTGCTCGTGGAAGTGGCCCGCACCGGATTCTTCTCTGCGGCCAGCATCCTGATCCTCGCCTCCATCGGGGCGGCGACGGGCGCCTTGGGAGCCCTGTGGGGGTTCCTCGCCACCGTGCGGGCCCAGCGCCAGGCGGCGCAAGTGGAGGAAGGGGCCTGATCCCCCCGGTCCATCTATGGGGACATAGGTGGAAGTGATGACGTAATTGGTGATCCGCTCCACAGGTGGAAAGGCGTCCACTGGGTCGTCGGAACGCTGCCGTCCCCGAGCGTCGTGAGGGCGGAAGGCGCTGCTGACTTGGGGTAATCTCAAAGATTCGACGCCCTCGCGCGTCGCAGGAGTGCCAATGATCCGCAAGCAGGAGGCCCTGGACTATCACTCGATGGGACGGAAGGGGAAGATCGAAGTCATCCCCACCAAGCCCACCTCCACCGCCAGGGATCTGGCCCTGGCCTACAGCCCGGGCGTGGCCGAGCCCTGCCTGGAGATCGAGAAGAACCCGGAAGACGCCTATCAATACACCGCCAAGGGCAACCTGGTGGCGGTGATCAGCAACGGCACCGCGGTGCTGGGCCTCGGCAACATCGGCGCCCTGGCCGGCAAGCCGGTGATGGAGGGCAAGGGCGTCCTCTTCAAGCGCTTCGCCGACATCGACGTGTTCGACATCGAGATCGATGAACACGACACCGACAAGCTCGTGCAGATCATCAAGAGCCTGGAGCCCACCTTCGGGGGCATCAACCTCGAGGACTTCAAGGCGCCCGAGTGCTTCGAGCTGGAGACCCGGCTCAAGAAGGAAATGAACATCCCGGTCTTCCACGATGACCAGCACGGCACGGCCATCATCGCCTCCGCGGCCCTCATGAACGCCTCCGAGCTCATGGGCAAGCAGCTGTCGGACATGAAGGTGGTCTTCAGCGGCGCCGGCGCCTCCGCCATCGCCACCGCCCGGATGTTCCTGGTGGCGGGTGTGAAGCTCGAGAACCTCTGGCTCTGCGACACCAAGGGCCTGGTCTACACCGGCCGCACCGAGGGCATGAACGAATACAAGGCCATGTTCGCCAAGCCCAGCGACTGCCGGACCCTGGCCGACATCCTGAAGGGTGCCGACTGCTTCGTGGGCTGCTCCAGCAAGGGCGTGCTCACGCCCGAGATGATCCTCACCATGTCGAAGAACCCCATCGTCTTCGCCCTGGCGAACCCCGAGCCGGAGATCGACTACCCCACGGCCAAGGCCACCCGCGACGACATCATCATGGCCACGGGGCGCAGCGACTACCCCAACCAGGTGAACAACGTGCTGGGCTTCCCCTTCATCTTCCGGGGCGCCCTGGATGTGCGGGCCAAGGAGATCAACGAGGCCATGAAGCTGGCGGCCGCCAAGGCCCTGGCGGCCCTGGCCCGGGAGGATGTGCCGGAGAGCGTCTCCAAGGCCTACGGCGGCCAGAAGTTCGCCTTCGGCCCCGACTACATCATCCCCAAGCCCTTCGACCCCCGCGTGCTCCTCTGGGTGGCCCCGGCCGTGGCCAAGGCGGCCATGGACACCGGCGTGGCGCGCCTGCCCATCCAGGACTTCCAGAAGTACAAGGAACAGCTGGAGAGCCTCCAGGGTCGCAGCAAGGACGTGGTCCGCAATGTCATCAACCGGGCCAAGGCCGATCCCAAGCGCATCGTCTTCCCCGAGGGTGACAACCCCCAGATCCTCCGCGCCTGCCAGACCATGGTGGATGAAGGCATCTGCAAGCCCATCCTCCTCGGTCGTGTTGAGCGGATCAAGCAGCTCATCAAGGATCTCCACCTGGACCTGGCCAACGCCCAGATCCTCGATCCCGAAGAGGCCGAGTGCCGGGAGGAGATGATCCGCTCCTACCACGACCTGCGCCGCCGCAAGGGCGTCACCCAGTTCGAGGCCGAGCGCCAGACCCGGCGCCGCATCGTCTTCGGGGCCATGATGTGCCGCCTGGGCAAGGCGGATGGCCTCGTGGCAGGTCTCACCAGCTACTACCCGGAGACCATCGGGCCCTGCCTGGAAGTGATCGGCACCCGGCCCGGCGTGAAGCGGGTCTGTGGCGTGTACACCCTGGTGCTGGAGAACCGCGTGCTCTTCTTCGCGGACACCACCATGAACGTGGATCCCACCGCGGAGGAGCTCGCCGAGATCGCCATCCTGGTGGCGGACATGGTGAAGGACCGCTTCGCCATCGAGCCCCGGGTGGCCATGCTGAGCTACTCCAACTTCGGCAGCGCACCCCACACCAGCCCCCGCAAGATGCAGCGGGCCGCCCAGATCGTGAAGGAGCGGCGGGCGGATCTGAAGTGCGATGGCGAGATGCAGGCCGATACCGCACTCAGCGGCGACATCCTGGCGGAGAACTACCCCTTCGCCGATGTCCAGGGCGGCGCCAACGTCCTCATCTTCCCCAACCTGGACAGCGGCAACATCGCCTACAAGCTGATCCAGCGCCTGGCGGGGGCGGAAGTGATCGGTCCCATCACCTGCGGCATGGCGGCTCCGGTCCATGTGCTCCAACGGCACAGCGACCTGAACGACATCCTGCACCTCACTGCCCTCACCGTTGTGGAGGCGCAGCAGCACCGCCCCTGAGCTTCGGAGGGCCTGTAGCCGAGGGGGCGCGGTGCGCCCCCTCTTCACATCAGGGCATGAGTCTTTGGGCTTCCCGGAGGTCGGCCTCGGCCGCCTCGGGGTTGCCGTGGTGCAGGTGCACCTGGGCCCGGGCCCGCCAGGGCTCGGGATCTCCGGGCTCCAGGAGGATCAGGTGCGTGCTCGTCCAGAGCACCTCCTCCCAGACCTCAGCCTGGAGGAAGCGCGCATGCAGGTTGCGGACGAGCCGGGCGAGGATGGCCCGATCCGAGCAGGGGGTCAGCAGATCCAGGTGGAAGGGCACCCGCCCCCCCGTGGCGCGGGTGACGAGGTCGCGGGCGGCCTCGATCCCGACCGGGGCCCCCTGATCGAAAGGATCGAAGCACAGCAGGCCCAGGTCATGACGCACCCCGCAGATGAAGTGGCCGGGCAGGGCGATCCCCACGGCATCGAAGCCCAGGCGGCGCGCGAGCTCGATCCAGAGGATGCCCAGGCTGATGGGGATGCCCTTCCGTCGGCGCATCACCTCAGGGAGGAGGGCGTTGCGGGGATCCTCGTAGGAGGTGCGATCCCCCCTCATTCCGAGCTCCAGGAAGAGGAAGCGGTTGAGCTCGTCGAGGGCCTGATGGAAGTTCCAGGGCAGGGGCATACGGCCGGCCAGGGTCATGGCCCAGCCATCCAGTTCCGCCATCAGAGGGCCGGGTTCCTCATCGGGAAGCAAGGGGGATGTGGCGGCCAGGGCGCCCTCCACCAACGCCCGGCAGGCGGGATCGCGCTGGAGGAAGTCGTGGAGGCTCACCGGCGGCGGAGCCAGGCCCGGAGGACGATGGCCAGGGCCACCCCGCCCAAGGACAGCCAGACCCACCGCACCCAGTCGGCCTTGGCGGCATCGACCTTGGCCTGTTCCTCGGCCCGGCGCGCGGCCTCGGAGATGGAGAGCTTCCGCTGGGCTTCCGCGCTGTCCCGAGCGGCCCGTTGGGCGGATTCCCGCGCCGCCTCCGCCTCCTTCCGGCCCGGCTCGGGGGGGTCCTCCTGGCGGGCCACTGGCCGAAGCCTGGGGCGCTGGGTGGGGGTGTGGCGGCCGGGGGCCCAGGAACCGTTGTCGTTCCCCTGGGCAGCGCCCTGGTCGATGATCTCGGCGAGCTCCTGCACGTCCATTCGCAGGGCCTGGAGGGTCTCCTGCTGGCGGTAGAGCTGGGCGCCCTGGATCCAGAGGAGGGCCAGCTGCAGGATGGCCACTCCGGTCAGCAGGGTCAGCAAGGTGCGGGCCTTCACGACGCGGCCTCCTCGGCGAGATCAGGTTCCGAGGCGCGGCCGAGGATGAAGAGCGTGCGGTCGTCGCGGTTCTGGGTCTCGTATTGGGAAACGTCGGAGAAGATCGCTTCGCAGGCGGCCCGTACGCTTCCGGTGCCCCAGAGGCGCTGGAGCTGATTGCGCATCCGATCGACCCCGTAGAGTTCGCCACGGCGATCCATGGCCTCCGTGAGGCCATCGCTGTAGAGCACCAGCCATCCCCCGGGAGGGAGGTTCCCCTGGATGACCTTCCAGTCCCCAGGCCCTGCGGGGCGCAGTCCCAGGCCCCGGCCATGGGGAACCAGTTCCTCGAATCCATCCTTCGTTTCCATCAGGAGCGCGCTGGGATGGCCCGCCCGGGCCAACCGGTATTCGCCGGATTCATCCCACTCCAGGAGGCTGAGGGTGAGGAAGCCCCTTGGACCCAGGAGGTTCCGCAGCGTGTGGTCCAGGTCCTCCAGGATGCCTTCCAGACCCTGGTCCTCCCTGCAGGTGGCCAGTTCCAGCAGGGCGGTGGCCTGGGCCATGTAGAGCGCCGCCGCCAATCCCTTGCCGCTGACATCCCCGACCGCGGCCAGCCATCGGCCGCTGGGACGCCGCTTCACGAAGAGGAGGTCACCGCCGGTCTCCAGGGCCGGTTCCAGGCGGAGGGCCACCTGGTAACCCGGGATCTGGGGCACGCGGGGCAACAGGCCCTCCTGGATCCGGCGGGCCGTGGCCAGTTCCTGCTCGATCCGCTCCTGGGCGATGACCTTGTGGTGGAGGAGGGCGGTCTCCAGCATCCCCCCGGCGGAGAGGGCCAGTTCCCGGAGCAGCTCGCGGTCCTCCCGCCCATAGCCGAGTTCGGCGTACTTCCCCCCGATGAGCAGGCAGGAATGGGGCATGTGGTGGGCGAGGAAGAGCACGAGGAGCTGGAATCCCTGGGCATCCACCAGGGCGCGGATCCCCTCTCCCTGCTCCCGGATCCAATCGGCTTCCTCGCTGCCCAGACCCAGCACCAGTTCCCGATTCTCCCGGGCGTGCCGCAGGAGTCCCGGGGGAATGGTCAGGGTCGCAGGGCCCAGCCGCAGCTGCTGACCATCCTCATCCACGGTGTCCAGGGCGGGCAAGGAGAGGGCCGCTCCATCCATGCGTTGGAGGATCAGGGCTTGAGGTCGGAACGCTTCGTTCACGGCCTCCTCAAGGTTGAGCAGGAGGCCCCGGTCGGAGAGGCGCTGCTTGCTCTCACGCAGGCTTCCCAGGAGGATCTCGCGGGTGGAGGACGTATCCCGCTTGAACCGGCGCCGGATGGTGCGGATCAGCGCCCGCAGCGCCCAGCCCAAGGGCAGGGCGAGCACGCCCACCAGGGCGCCGGCCCAGGCCGGTGGGATGAGGGCGAGGCCCTGGCCGAAGAGGAATGACAGACCGATGAGGTACAAAGCCAAGGCGGTGCCCAGCACGAGGAAGTAGCCGATCCACCGGACCAGCGCCTTGCGGACGTCGAACAACCCGTGGCGGACGATGGCCCAGCCGAAGCTGAGCGGCAGGATGGCCAGGGGGGCCATGAAGATCCACTGGCGTCGTTGGAAGATGAGGCTGTCCCGGAAGCCTTCCACCCGGCCCACGATGCCCAGGATCATCAGGTCGGCCAGGATGGCGTAGGCCACCGTCAAGGGCAGCACCATCACCTGACGTTGGGGCGGGGGGCTCAGGATCCAACCCCGGGTGAAGAAGCCCATTCCAATGCCGATGCCGGTCATGCAGATCGTGATCACCAGGAAGCCGGGCAACTGGACCTGGCCCTGGGGGACGCCCACCACCTTGGCGATGCCGGGGGCCACCAGCAACCAGAGGCCCATGAGCGCGAACCCGCCGTAGAGGGCGGAGAGGAAGGAGCGGTTCTTCCGGAGCTCGAAGGGATGGGGGAAGCGGAGGAAGAAATGGATGACCATCGGCGGACCGAGCACGATGGCCGTCAACTGGGCCATGCCCGCGATCACCGCGAAGGGGATGGGCCAAACCGCCGTGGACCCCCGGGCTCCGGCGGCCAGGAGGAGCCCCACGAAACCGAGGTAGAAGAAGTGCCGTGAGCTCTTGCGTTCCGGGGTGCTCACCGCCACCAGGAGGCTCACGAACCAGAAGATGATCGCGTTGATGAGGATGCTGAACTGGTAGCTGTTCCAGGGCTTCACCAGCCGCACCGGAACGGAGAGCTCCTCGCCGTTCCGACGGACGACGTAACTCAGAACGGTGCCTTCGGCCTTGGAATCGATGAGGGCCTGGGCGGCGGCGAGACCCTCGACGGTGGGGACGACCTTGCGGCCCTGGATCTTCAGCAGCTCATCCTGATCCAGCAGGCCGGCCTCCTCGGCCACGCCTTCGGGCAGAACCTCGAGGATGAGGACCTTGCCGTTGCGTACCCGCCAGGTGCACTGGTCGTCCGTGCGGGTGTAGACGAATTGGCCGAGGACGAAGGAGCCGATGGCGAGGAAGAGCCCCAGGAGGCTCATCCAGACCAGGCGGTTGCGGATGCGTTTGAGGGCGGGATTCATGGGAAAGTGGGGGCGGAGGCGGACATGGAACGGCCCAGGTGGATCGTGGTGGGGGGGCGCCGTCGGTTGGGGGCGGCCCTGGCCAGGGACCTGGCGCGCGACCACGATCTGGTGGTGACGAGCTCACGGCCCTGGGACGGGGACGAGGGGCTTCGGGAACTGGCAAAGACCACCGGAGTTGAGGCCTGGCACTGGGATGCCCGGGATCCCCGGATGGGTTCCCGCATCATGGCAGATCTGGAGGCGCTGGAGGGGCGTGGTCTGCAGTTGCAGGGTGCGGTGCTGCTGGCCGGAGATTTCCCCGAATCCCCCCTGGGCTCATGGTCCGAGGAATCCCTCGAAGCGACCTGGCGCATGCATCTGACCTTTCCCTTCCTGGTGGCCCAGGCCTTGGCGGCCCACCTCGCCCCCGGCTCCTGCCTGCAATGGGTGTTGGACGCTGCGATCCACCGCCCGCTGCTGAAGCGGCTGCCCTACTCGGCGGCCAAGGTCGCGCAGGGCGCGCTCGTGGAGGGCCTGGCCCGGGCCCTGGCGCCGGATCTGCGGGTGGTGGGCCATGCCCTCGGAACCCTGCTCCCCGACGAAGATTCGGATGCCCAGGTCCTGGCCTCCCGGTCCCTGTTGAAGCGCAATGGCACTCCGGAGGACCTGGCCCGGGCCGTGCGGTACGCCGCGGCCAGCCCCCACCTCACGGGCGAGATCCTCACCCTGGATGGGGGCTGGCACCTGGCCTGACCTACTTCAGCTCAAGGACCTCGATCCGGGAGGGCTTGGCCGCGCTGCGGTAGATTCGCTGCGTGGCCTTCCTGAACTGCTCGGGTTTGGCGGTGGGGATGTCCGTGAAGACCTGGGGATTGCGATCCACCAGGGGGAACCAGCTGCACTGCACCTGGACCATGAGGCGGTGACCCTTCTTGAAGGTGTGCAGGACGTCGGGCAGCGTGAAGGCCACCTCCTCCACCTTGCCGGGTGTGAAGGCCACGGGGGCGGACCACCGGTTGCCGCGGTACTTCCCGCGGATGGTCTCACCGCGGACCAGCATCTGATAGCCGCCGGCGCGCCAGCCCCGGGGGGAGTTCTCGATGTCGGGCGCATCGTCGGGGAACACATCCACGAGCTTCACCACGAAGTCGCTGTCGGTGCCGGTGGTGCTGATGTTGAGCACGGCATCCAGGGGGCCGGCGAGGGTGAGGTCCTCGGTGAGGGGCTCGGTCTCGTAGACCATCACATCGGGCCGGCTGCTGGCGAAGCGCTGGTCCTCGGTCATGTAGGTGCGGGTGTAGCCGAAGGTCACGTCCTGCGTATAGGGCACGGGCTTGTTGGGGTCGGCGATGAACTCGTCGAAGCCATGGGCCGCGGCGGGCTTGGTGAAGCTCACCTTGCCCTTGGCTTCGAAGTAGAGGGTCTTGCGCTTGGCCTCCTTGGGGGGCCAGGTCTCGAACTGGCGCCAGCGGTTGGCGCCCGTCTCGAACATCTGGACCTTTGCGAGCTTGGGATCCTCGGTGCCCTTCAGGTGGTGGTTGAAGAACTTCAGCTCCAGCTCCTGCTGGTACCAGGCGGAGGTCTTCGAGCCGAAGACGGCGTTGCCGATGCGGCTGCCGTCACCACTGGCCCACTGGCCGTGGGTCCAGGGGCCCATGACGAGCATCTGGTCGGTGCCCTTGCTCTGGGCCGCCAGGGCCCGGTAGGTGGCCAGGGGACCATAGAGGTCCTCCGCGTCGAACCAGCCGCCCACGGTCATCACGGCGGGCTTCACGTCCTTGAGGTGGGGCCGCAGGTTGCGGGCCTGCCAGTAGGCGTCGAAGGTGGTGTGCTTCACGTAGTCGGTCCAGATGGGCTCGTTGCCCTTGAGCACCTTGTCGAGGTTGGCCACGGGGCCCTGTTCCAGGAACCAGCGGTAGCCGTCGGTCACCTTCAGGTCGAGGCCCTTGGGCTGCTCGGCGCTGGGCTTGTCCCGCTTGCTCTGGAAGAAGGTGAAGAAGGTGAAGTTGGCCGCCAGCTGGAAGGCGCCGTTGTGGTAGGTGTCGTCGCCCTGCCAGATGTCGATCATGGGGGCCTGGGGGCTCACCGCCACCAGGGCGGGGTGGCCACTGAGCATGCCCTGGATGGCGTAGTGACCGGGGTAGCTGATGCCCCACTGGCCCACCTTGCCGTTGTTGGCGGGGACGTGCTTCACCAGCCACTCGAGGGTGTCGAAGGTGTCGGTGCCTTCATCCGTGTCCTTGCCCTGCTTCTTGGGGTTGACCGGGCGCATGTCCACGAAGTCGCCTTCGCTCATCCAGCGGCCGCGGACGTCCTGGTAGACCACGATGTAGTCCTCGTTCAGGAAGAGGGGGGAGGGGCCCACGCCCCGCCGGAACTTGTCGGCGCCGTAGGGTGCCACGCTGTAGGGGGTGCGCTGGATGAGGATGGGGTGGGGCTTGGAGGTGTCCTTGGGGGCGTAGATCTGGGTGAAGAGCTTCACCCCGTCCCGCATGGGGATCATCACTTCCTGCTTGGTGTATTTCTCCTGCACGGGATTGGGTGCAGGGACCACGGCCTTGTCCCGCTCGAGGGTGAAGGGAAGGGTGGTGCCACCCTGGCTGCCCGCGCCGGTGAAGGTCCTGCCATCCGCGGAGATGGAGCCCTGGAAGGAAAACCCGCCGGGAATGGCCGGCACGGAGAAAGTTACGTTCGATCCCTGCACCTCGATGGAGGCCAGAGGGGAGTCGACCAGCCCCTGATCGGGCACCGAGAAGGTCCCGGCCCAGGCTCCCGGGCCACCCTTGAAGGTCACGGTGAGCCCCAGGTTCTGGCCATTGGGGAGCTTGAGGGCGCCGCCCCACTTGCCCACGGGGCTGAGCGCGGGCTGCTGGGCCACCAGGGCGATGCAGAGCAGGGGCAGGGTTCGGATCATCGGGGCCTCGTTTAGGGAATGTTCCCGTGTTCGGGGAAGGGTGCGGGCAGACCTGGGGCAGGACGTTAGAATCCTTACGGGAGCCGAGCCCGGGCGTTTATGCGATTCAAGGTCAATGAAGTCTTCCACAGCATCCAGGGCGAGGGGGTCCGGGCGGGGCGGCCCTGCCTCTTCATCCGGCTCACGGGATGCCCGCTGCGGTGCACCTACTGCGACACCGAGTACGCCTTCTACGAGGGCGCGTTCCGGGAGGTGGAGGATCTGCTGGCCGAGGTGCAGCGCCGCCTCGGGCCCCCCGCCTCCGGCCCCAACGCCCCCTTCGTGGAGCTCACGGGGGGGGAACCCCTCGCGAACCCCCTGGCCCCGGCCCTGCTCAATGCCCTGCTGGAGCTGGGCTATGAGGTGGCCCTGGAAACGGCCGGCAGCCACGACCTGGCGCCGGTGCCTCCGGCCGTGGTGAAGATCGTGGACCGGAAGACCCCCGGCAGTGGGGAGGTGGACCGCTGGCTAGAGTCCAACCTCAACCACCTGGTGCCGGGGCAGGACGAGCTGAAGTTCGTGCTCACGGATGAAGCCGACTACCGCTGGGCCCGGGACTGGTGCGCCGAGCGGGGGGTCTGGGAGCGGGTGACGGTCCTCTTCAGCCCTGTCTGGGGGAAGCTCGATCCCCGATGGCTGGCGGAGGCCATCGTCGCGGACCGCCTGCCGGTGCGGTTCCAGCTCCAGCTCCACAAGGTGGTCTGGGGCGCCGAGACCAAGGGGGTCTGATCAGCGCTTACGGGCTTGCCACTGGCTGAGGGTCTCCTCCGCGGGCCCCAGCTGCGACCGGGGGGCCTTGGTCCGACGCCCGAGGTCCACGGCTTCCTGCAGGGTTGCGAGGGCCTGGTCTCCCTGGCCGAGCTCATCGAGGATCCGGGCCTTCACGAGCAGGTTGCGGGGATTCTTCTGGATGCGGAGGGAGGCCTCGATCCATTCCCGGGCCTGGGCCATCTGCCGCTCCCGTTCCAGGCAGTACTCCGCGGCGTCGCACAGGAGCTTCCAGTCGTGGCCGTTCGCGGCCAGGGCCCGCTTCATCCGGCCCTGCACGATGTCATCCACATCGACCTCCACGAGGAAGCTCACCCGGAGCTTCTCCCAGTAGAGGTCCACGTAGGCGCCATCCCGGCTGGCGGGGTAGAGCTCGAAGGTGAGCCACTCGGTGTGGGCGGTGGGCTTGGGCTTCACATCGAAGCGGAGCAGATCCAGCTTCGGGTCGTAATCCCAGGCGCCCTGCTGCTTGGCCCGGCGGTTGATGACGAGGGTCCACCGCTCGGCGCCGGGGATGGCGAAGAGGGCGTAGGTCCCCTTGGGGATGGGGTGCCCCTCGACCTTCACCGCATCGGAGAAGGTGATGGTGGTGGCCTCATTGGCCCCCAACCGCCACACCTGGCCGTAGGGTACCAGGGAGCCCCAGATGGGACGGTTCCGCACGGCCGGCCGGTTGTAGGCCACCGTCACTTCGGTGGGACCGACCCATTGGGAGGTGGCGGCGTGGGGGCTCTTCGGGGGGAAGAGCCCGCCCTGGGCCAGCAGGGCGGGGGCGGAGATCCAGGGGAGGAGGTGCTTCATTTGGCGGGCAGGGAGGCCTTCCAGGCGGCCACGTCCTTTTCCACATTCTCGGTGTATTCCTTCGGCGCCTTGCCCCGGCTCAGGTCCGCCGCCTTCTGGAGGTGGGGGATGGCCTCGGCGGTGCGGCCGGCCCAGTGCAGGACCCGGGCGCGCATCTCGTGGTTCCAGAAACTCTCCCCGGCCTTGAGGCTCTTCTCGGTCCAGGCCAGGGCCTTGTCCTGGTGCACCTTCATGAGGAAGCAGTACTGGGCGGCCTGGAACCAGGGGGTCCAATCGGAGTCGGGCGCCTTGGCCAGGGTCTCCTCAAGGTGCTTCCAGTAGATGGACCTTCCATCGAATTCGAAGGGGACGCTGACCTTCAGCTTCTCCCAGGCCAGTTCAAGCCGCCCATGATCGAGGTCCTGGACCTCCACGCGGTAGGCCAGGTACTCCTGCAAGGGGGCCGCTTCCGGGGTGACTTCCAGGCGCAGGACATCCTGCTCGGGCTTGTAGTCGTAGGCGCCCCAGGTCTGGGCCAGCTTGCTGAAGATCAGGGTCCAGGTCTTGGCCGTGGGAATGGCGAAGAACCCGTAGGTGCCCGCGGGCAGTTCCTTGCCCGCGACCTTCACCGCATGGCTGAAGGTGAGGGTGGTCGCGGCATTGGCACCGGTGCGCCAGACCTCGCCATAGGGGACGATGGCTCCCGCGGTCTTGTCGCCCCATATCAGCCGACCCTTCACGGCGGGGCGCGCGTAGGTGACCTTCACCTGGGCCAGCCCGAAATCCTGGGTCAGGGTTGCGGCGGGGCTCAGGCGCAGGGGGGTCAGGCGCACCGGCGCGGGCTTTTCGGCAGCTGCGGACTGGGCGGGGAGGATCGGAGCGGCGAGGAGGGTGGCCACGAGGGCCATCGGGATGCGCGGCATGGGAACTCCGGGGTTGGAACGACAGCTTAGCGCGGTGGAGGGCCCAGGAAACGCCAGGGATTGCGGCGGAAGGCCTGGACAAGGGCCCGCCGCAGGGCCCGCCGCTGGGGCAGGTCGAGGCTCCGGGCCCGGGTGGCCGTTCGGAGGGCCAGGGCGAAGGAGACCCCGAAGTTGAGGAGCCCGATGAAGGGGATGGCGGCCAGGCTCCACAGGATGTCGGGCCAGGGCAGGGGGCCTTGCCCCACGAGGCTGCCCACGTCCAGCGCCCAGGCCGCGGATTGCAGGGTGATGTGGCGCACGCCCAGGCCGACGCCTGCGAACTTCGAAAACAGCACGGGAATGAATCCGAGCAGGAACCCCAGGGCCCCATAGCCGGCGAGCCCCGCCAGGTGGCGCTCCAGGAACCGCCCCAACCCGGCCGCCCGGGTGGGGCCCAGGAGGCGCTGGAAGCGGGGGCTGGCGGCCACGGCCGCAGGCAGGTTCCGGAAGGTGCTCCAATTGGCGGTCCAACCGGCCACCAGGCTGCTGAGCCAGAGGAAGACCCCGGTGAGGGCGGCGAAGGGCAGGGTCCAGGAGGCGAAGAGGTGCATCTCCTGGAGCCCATGGTGGGCGGACGCCACTCCCAGGAGGGGGCTCCCCATGATCCGTCCCCAGCCCCAGGCCAGGAGGAAGGCCACGGGGGCCGCCACCAGCACGTTGCCCAGGGCCGCGATGGTCTGGGTGCGGGCGATGGCGGCGATGAGGGCCACCTCCTCTTCGAGCCCGTTCTCCAGTTCCAACGCGTGGGCGAGGGCCGCGGCGGTGAGTGCGGGCTGCTTCGAGGCCAGGGCGAAGCCCAGGAATTGCATGATGGCGAAGCTGCCCGCGTAGTTGGCGGTCAAGCCCAGGGCCAGCATCAGGGGGGCGAGGGGCAGGGCCGCGAGCCCGTACTTCACGAGGGCCGTGCCGACCGTGAGCAGCCCACCGCCGGCGGCTGCCCAGCCCATGGCGGACCAGGCCTTCCGATCCTCCGCGATGTAGTGCTCACCGCTCTCACCGGTGTGTTCCACCACCTTCCGGGCCAGGCGCTTCAGGGTGGTGCGGGCCAGGTGCCGCAGGCTGCCCTGGGTGGCGGCACCCCGCACCAGATCCGCCGCCAGGGCCCGGCCATCCCCTTCTCCCCGCAGGAGGGCGAGCAGCTGGGCCATCCGCTGCAGCTGGATCTCCAGGCTCTCCAGGCGGAACACGAGCTCCGTGTTCACCCCCCGGGATTCGAGGTGGGAGAGGGCCTGGCGCTCCTCCTGGCGGCACGCGTCGAGCACGGTCTGGAAGTGCGCCCTGCGCTCCGGGTCCTCCGGGAGCTCGCCATGACGCCGCGCGGCCCGGGGGAGCTCGAAGAAGGGGCTGTCGGCATCGCTGCCCCGGGGGATGAGGGCGAGCAACTCCCGCGAGAGTCCCAGGGCGGTGGCCCGGTGGGCCAGCAGGGTGGCCGCCTGCCGGAGGGCCTCGGGGGTGGGGCGCACCCACTGGGCGAGGGGACCCAGCGCGTCCAGGTCCAAACCGCTCACCCAATCCGCTTCCTCCGGCTCCAGGCCCTGCGCCACCGCGAAGCTGTAGAGGTCCGACTCGGGATCCAGGCGGGGGACGATCCGATCGACCAGGCGTTGGAGGGCCTCGGCGAGGAACCCGGGCTGATCCGGAAGGCCCAGCTCGGCCAGGAGGCGGACCGCCGAGGCATGGGTCCAGGCCTCCCGCAACCGGGCCGCCTGCTCCGGTTGGGCCTCGAGCTCCCGGATCACAGCCTGGAGCCGGGCGGTGCGGGTGGGCCCGGGGGGCACCGCGCGCAGGTGCCCCACCACCCCCTTGAGCAGGGAGATCCCATCGAGCGAATCCACGGGGGTGAGGGGTTCCATGCCCTCAGGGTGCCATGGGGACCTCCGGTGTTCCCCGATTCAGGTTCCCAACCAGCGGGCGAGGGCCCCTTCCAGCTCCTGGATCCGGATGGGCTTGGCGAGGTAATCATCCATCCCGCTCGCGAGGCAGCGATCCCGGTCGCCCTCCATCACGTTGGCGGTCATGGCGATGATGGGGATTCGGCCGTTGGTCTCCGCGGCGCGGATCCTCCGGGTTGCTTCGAATCCATCCACCTCGGGCATCTGGCAGTCCATGAGGATGAGGTCGAAGCCACCCTGGGCGGCCTTTTCGGCGGCCGCCCGGCCCTGGTCGGCCACCTCGACCTCCAGCCCGAGCTTGCGCAGCAACACCAGGGCCAGCCGCTGGTTCACCGGATTGTCCTCCGCCAACAGCAGGCGGCCCTGGAATCGGCGCAGGGGCGTGACCGCCACGGGTGGGGACGGGGCGGGCGTGCGCGAAAGGGCCGCGGTCAAGGTGGCATGCAGCTGCGCGTGGCGCAGGGGCCGGAGGGCGTAGCCCTTGAAGCCCGAAGGCCGCACGCCCGGGGGGCCGAAGAGGACCCAGGGCCGATCCGCATCCGGGGCGGCAGCGCCCTCGGTGCCCGGGCTGAGGCCGAGGATCCCCACCTCCGCAGGCTCGCCGGGGGCCGCCAACCGGATGCCCCAGGCCTCCAGAACGCTCCGTAGGTGCCTGAGGCTCGGCTCCTCGATCCCCTGCACCCGCACCCGAACACCGGGGAATCCCTCGTCGGGCGGGGCCATCTCGTTGTGCAGGGGCAGATCCGCAGTGAACCAGAAGGTGCTGCCCCGGCCTTCCTGGCTGTCCACTCCGATTTCACCGCCCATGAGCTGGACGAGGCGCCAGCTGATGGCCAGACCCAGGCCCGTGCCTCCGTACTTGCGGGCATGGGAGGCGTCCACCTGGCTGAAGGGCTTGAAGAGCCGCTCCCGCGCCGCCTCGGGGATCCCCACCCCCGTGTCCTCCACCTCAAAGAGGATCTGCCCATCGTGGCGCAGCGTGGCCCGTACCTCGACGTGCCCCTTGCCCGTGAACTTCAGGGCGTTCCCCACGAGGTTCACGAGGATCTGCCGGAGGCGCCCGGGATCGCCCACCATCCACCGGGGCGTGCCTGGCGAGGGGCCCCCCGCCAGGTCGAGGCCCTTCCTCCGCGCGGTGTCGGCGCCCACCTCCAGCACGTCCTCCAGCAATGTGTAGAGGTCGAAGGGGATTTCCTCCAGCTGGAGCTTGCCCGCCTCCACCTTCGAGAAATCAAGGATGTCGTTGATGATCTGGAGCAGGGCCTCCCCCGAGCGGCGCACCGTGTCCGCATACTCCCGCTGTTCGGATTCCAGGGACGTTTCGAGGAGCAGACCCGTCATTCCGATGATGCCGTTCATGGGCGTGCGGATCTCGTGGCTCATGGTGGCGAGGAACTCGGTCTTGGCCTGGCTGGCGGCCTCGGCCCGCTCCAGGGCGAGGCCCAGCTCCGAGGTGCGCTGGGCGACGACCTCCTCCAGGTGTTCCCGGTACCGGGTGAGCTCGCCCTCCCGGGTTTCCAGCTGCGCCATCATGCCGTTGAAATCCTCCAGCAGCCGACCCAGCTCATCAGGTCCCCCGGGGGAAACCCGGTGCGTGAAGTCCTGTCGGGTCGTGACTCGGTGCGCGGCGCGGGCCAGTTCATCCAGGGGACCGGAGATGCCCCGCTGCAGGCGCCGGGCCAGGAGGAACGCGGCCAGGAAGGTCAGGGTGGAGATGGTGAGGATCACCGCGCCCCCCGTCCACAGCCGGCGTCGCAGTTCCTCCAGGGTGCCTTCGAGGTAGAGGTAACCCACGGTCTCGCCCTGGTGCACCACCGCCCGCCCCAGGATCATCCGGCCATCCCGGACCTGGGGACGGCCCAGGGGGAAGGTGCCGAGGGCGGGCGGGGCCTGGGCGCCCTGGCGATCCAGGGCGCCCAGCACGCGGCCATCGTGGTGGTAGAGGTAGGCCCGGAGGATGGGGGCCTGAGGGCGGAGCTGATCCAGGGCCTCTTGGCAGAGGCGCGGGTCCTCGAAGCTCAGGGCCACCCGCCCGGGGGCTTCCGTGAGATCCGCGAACACGCCCATCTTGCCGGCGAAGTCGTTGTGGAAGCTGCGGCTCACCACCACCCCGAAGGTGAGGCTCACCAGCAACAGGGCGAGCCCGGTGACGGACATGATGATCCACGTCAGGCGGTCGCGGATGGGCAGGCGGCGGAAGCGGTCCCGGATCATCCCTGCACCTTCGCCAGCTGGAGGAGCCCGGGGGCGATGCGGAACCCGCTCTCCCGGGCCCGACCCAGGTTCACCTCGAAGGCCATGTGGTCGCCCTCGCGGACCATGCCCACCATCACCCCGGCCTTGGTGAATCCCGGACTTTCGGTGAGGGTGAGCACGGGGCGCTGGCGCACCTTGGCGAGCAGGGCCGGCAGGGCGTCCCGTTCCGAGGCGCACACGAAGAGCAGGTCGCAACCCTCCGCATCCTGGGTTCCCCGGAAGTAGCGGATCCGGACCGGCCGGCCCTTGAGGGTGCGCTTCCGGAAATACTCGTCCAGCTCATCGCCGAAGGGGGTCCGTCCCACCACCCCGATCACGAAGGATTGGTCAGCTGGCGGCGCCTCCCCAGGCCACTCCACGAACCGCACCAGCTTCTCCAGGAGCATCACCTTGGCGCGGGCCTCGGAGACTTCCGGGGCCTGGCCGGGGGCGAGCAGCACCAGGGCTGCCACGGGGAGGAGGAAGGTCACGGGAGGTTCACTCCCACCTCCAGGCGGAAGGCCCGGCCGCCTCCCGGCACGCTGCGCACGGGCGCATAGTCCCGCGCCACGAGGTCCTCCCGGCGCCGATCGCCGAGATCCTCGGCGACCAGGCGGGTCCAGAGCCGGCCGAAATCCCCCCGGACCACAGCCCGGAAGGTGAGCGCCCCGGGGGCGCGGACGCCCTGAGCTTCGCGGGCCCCCACGAAGCGGGCCTCGCCGGAGAGGGACCAGGGCCCCTGATGCCGGGTGAGACGCAGCGCGGCTTCCAGGGGAGCGCTGTTGTCGATGCGTTGGCCCTTCCGGGCCCACCGGTAGAGGCCCGCACTTCCTTTGAGCACCCACCCGGGCCAGGTTCCCTGGACCTCCGCTTCCAGGGCGGAACCCTCGATGGGCGCCGATTCATTGCGGGCCTGGATCTGACCGCCCCCCGCATCGGCGGTGTAGACCTGGTCGGACCATCGGCTGCGGGTGGCGGCCAGCTGCGTTTGGAGGCCATTGCCCCAGATCCGGATCCAGATCCCCTCGGCGCTCCAGATCCGCTCGGGGCGGAGGGCGGGGTTGTTCAGGATGAGGATCCCATCGGAGTAGTACCGCTCGAAGATGGTGGGGTTCCGGTAGCCCTGCCCGAAGAGCACCTTGAGGATGTCCAGGGCACTGGGGCGCCAGACCACGGCCAAGCGCGGGGTGACCCCGGAGGTGGCTTCCCGGGAGAGGGGAAGGGGCCCGGATCCCAGGTCCTGGGTGGCGCTCCGGATCTGCCAGGCGGCCGCCTGGGCACCGAGCAGGAGGGAGAGGCTGTCGCTGGCGGTCCATTCACCCTGGAGGTAGGTGTTCCCAAGGGTGTAGGCCGTGGCGGTGGTCACCGGGCTCGATCCCTCCAGTCCCACGGATCCTTCGTAGTGGTGCCACTGGCGCTCGGTGCCCACGGTCCACAGCAGGGCGGGCCCCATGGGGAAGCGGGCCTGCACCTCCAACCCGGTGGCGCGATCGGGATCGGATTCCCGGTAGATCCCGGTGGTGCCCGGGGTTCGGATGCCGTCGTAGTCCAGCTGCGATCCGAACTCATTGCGGTCACCGAAGAGGCGCACCAGGAAGCCCACCTTCCCAAGGTGGGGTTCCCAGCGGAGATCCCCGGTGAGCAGCCGGTTGCGGTACTGGTTCAGGGGACTGCCGACCCGGGTGCCGAAGGGTGCGGTGATGAGGCGCTGGGTGCGGCTCATCGCCAGCCCATGGAAGGACCACCCCGGGCCGTGGGCGCGGAGGTAGGCGCTCTGCGCCTCCTCCCGGTCCAGGTCGCCGTCCAGGGGTGCCGGGCTGAGGTCGGGCAGGGTGAGGGATTCGCCCTTCCGCTGGAAGCCCTGGGCCAGGAGGTCCCATTGCACGGGGCCCAGGGTCGCGCCCGCATCGGCCCACAGGCCCGAGGAGCCCGGATTCCCGCCTTCCACGGCGGCCGAGAGGCCCTGGCGGGATTCCGCCGCCGCCCGGCGGGTTACGATGTTCACCATGCCGAGGAAGGCGTTGTTGCCATAGAGGCTGGAGGCGGGGCCCCGCACCACCTCGATGCGGTCCACCCGCTCCAGCGGGATGCCGAAGTCCCGGCCCACCTTGCTGGACCCCACCTCCGCCGGGCTGTTCAGGGCGTGGCCATCCAGCAGGATGAGCACCCGGGTGTTCTGGTCCCCCAGGAGGTAGAGCCCTCGCACGGCCAGACCCTCGTAGGCGCGGTCCCGGTTGGTGCGGAACCCGAGCACCCCCTCAAGGGCCTCTCCGAGGGTGGCGTAGCCCAGGGCCTCCAGTTCAGCGCCCGTGAGCACCGTCGCGTCGGCCGGCGCCTCCTTCAGGCGTTGGACGCGCTTGCTGGCCACGGCGATGGGGCGCTCCAGGGCGGCCTGGAGGTCCTTGAGATCGTCGGGGGATTCCTGGGCCCCGAGGGTGGCGAGGATCAGGGGGAGCGGGCAGAGGGGTTTCAGAAGCATGGGTGGCCTCACACCCGCTATCGGCGGGGGGGGCCCCCGGGGCAAACTCCGTCAATAGCCCCGGGTCCGGTCCACGGCCCGGAGAATGGGGTGCCCCTCGGCGAAGCGGGCCAGGTTCTCCTGGATGTCGGGGATGAGGTGGGCCGGGGTGCTGGGCCCGCTGTGGTGGGGGGTCACCGTGACCCGGGGATGGCGCCACAGCCAGTGATCCGGCGGCAGGGGCTCCTCCGGGAAGACATCCAGCACGGCCCGGCCCAGGTGGTCGCCATCCAGGGCCCCCCGGAGGGCCTCGAGATCCAGGAGGTCCCCCCGGCCCACGTTGATGAGGGTGAGCCCCGGATGCCCCCGCTGGAGCCACGTCGCGTCCACCAGGTTCCGGGAAGCCGGGGTCAGGGGGGCGCAGAGCACCAGGACCCGGGCCTGCCCCAGGAGGTCCGGCCCCGCCCCGAAGGGAAGGACGTCGAAGCCATCCTCCTGGCGGGCGGAGGTGGCCAGGCCCGTCACCGTGAGTCCCAGCTCCCGCAGGGACCGCGCGATCACCTTGCCGATGCGCCCGAAGCCGAGCACCAGGGCCGAGCGGGCCGTGAGGTCCTCCGGCAGCAGTCCCGGCTTCCACTGGGCCGCGGCCTGGGCCTCCCGGCAGGGCTCCAGGCGCTGGGCTTCCGCCAGGAGGTGCCCGCAGACGTACCGGGCCATCCACAGACCGAAGGAGCCATCGGCCCGGGTGATGGGGATCTCCGGGGGCAGTTCCGGATGGGCCACCAGGTGATCGACCCCGGCCCCGCTGTTCTGCACCCAGGCCAGGCGCGGCATCCGGCCGACGAGGCCCTCGGGCAGCCGCCAGCAGAAGAGGCCCTCGGCCTCGGCCAGCCAGGCAGCATCAGCCTGATCCAGGTCCCGGGGATGCCAGCCCCGGACATCCAGGCGGGGTTCCGCCTGGGCCAGGGTGGGCACCCAGTCCATGTGGCGGTGGTGGATGACGGCGAGTCGGCGCATGGAAGCCTCAGCGTGATTGTCATCATCCCAAGAGGGGAGTACGGTGGGCAGGTCTACTTTTCAAGGAGAGACGCCCATGAAGAAGCTCCTCGCCCTCGCCCTGATCGCCGGCTTCGCCACCGTCGCCTTCGCCGACGACAAGAAGCCCGCCGAGCCCTCCTGCAAGATGGAGTGCTGCAAGAAGAACAAGGCCACCTGCAAGGACTGCAAGGACTGCGCGAAGAAGGGTGCCGAGAAGAAGGGCTGATCCCTTCCTCAGGAAAGGAAAAGGGCGGCCTCCGGGCCGCCCTCTCCCGTTCAGCCCTCCGCGTGTTGCGCCGCCATCCACCGGCAACAAGCTTCGGTGGTGGCCCGGAGGCGGGTCTCCAGGAGCTGGTGGGCCCGCTCCAGGTCGTGGGCCCGGCAGGCCTGCAGGTACTCCAGCAGGGTGGGGAGCTCCTCAGGGAGATTGCCGAGCACCCGCTTGTAGATGGGGTAGTAGCGCTGGGCCCGGCTCACGACGTCGCGCAGCAGGTGCAGCAGGTGGGGACGCTCCGCGGGTGCGTAGAGGATCTCCAGGAGGGTGAGGTGGGCCTCATGGACCTCGTGGGGATCCTGGGCGGCGACCATGCGGTCCCGCTGATGGATGGCCTCGTCCACCAGCGCCACGGGGAGGTTCGGCATGGCCGAGCGCAGAGCCAGGGCCTCCAGGGCCAGGCGGGTCTCGGTGAGATCCACCAGCTCCTCGGGGGTGGTGCGGCGCACGATGGCCCCGTGGTAGGGCTCCAGGGTGACGAACCCATCGGATTCCAGCTGCCGCAGGGCTTCCCTCAGGGGAATCGGGCTCAGGCCCAGCTGCTTGGCGAGGGCCACCTGGTGGAGGCGGTCCCCCTCCTTGAGGCGGCCCTGCAGGATGGCGGTCTTGAGCTCCTGGGCCGCCTGATCGGGGAGGGGGCGCTCATGCTTCCGGGGGCGGGCGGTCATGGCAATCCCTTCGCGGGGTCGAAGCTCTCTTTGGCGTGGTAGGAGCTGCGCACGAGGGGGCCGCTCTCCACCCGGCGGAAGCCCATCTCCAGGCCCTTCCGCCGGTACATGTCGAACTCCGCGGGCTCCACGAAGCGCTGCAGGGGCAGGTGCACCTGGGTGGGGGGGAGGTACTGGCCCAGGGTGGCGATGTCCACCGAGGCCGCGCGCCAATCCGCCATGAGCTCCAGCACCTGCTCCGGGGTCTCCCCCAGGCCCACCATGATGCCGCTCTTGGTGCGCATCTCCGGGGCGTGGGCATCCCGGAAGGCGGCGGCCCGGCTCAGCACCTCCATGCTCTGGTGGTACTCGGCGTCGGGGCGGACCCGCTTGTACAGGTGGGGCACCGTCTCCACATTGTGGTTGAGCACCTCGGGGCGGGCCGTGAGCACGGCGCCCAGGGCGGCCTGGTTGCCGCGGAAGTCCGGGATGAGCACCTCCACGCCGCAGCCGGGGTTGAGGGTCCGGATCCACTGGATGGTCTGGGCGAAGTGGGCGGCACCGCCATCCGGGAGATCATCGCGGTTCACGCTGGTGACCACGGCGAACTTGAGCTTGAGGGCGGCCACGGCCTCGGCCACCCGCTGGGGCTCCAGGGGATCCAGGTCCCCGGGCTTGCCCTTGCCCACGGAACAGAACCCGCAGTGGCGGGTGCAGATCTCCCCCATGAGCATGAAGGTGGCGGTGCGGTGCACCCCCCAGCACTCGTTCAGGTTGGGGCAGCGCGCCTCCTCGCAGACGGTGACGAGCTGCTTGTCCCGCAGCAGGCCCTGCACCTCGTCCACCACCTCCGGGGCGGGGACCTTGATCTTCAGCCACTCGGGGCGGGGGCCGGGGAGGAGGGGTTGGCGGGCCAAAATCGATCCTTGCAGCAGTTGGCGCAAAGGGTCATTGTACCGGCGGACGCGAGTAGAATGGATCCCATGGACACCCAGGACACCCAGGCCCTCCCCGAGGCCACCCCCGAGGTGGGCGCCGCCGTGGCGGTCCCCACCCCGGAGGCTCCCCGATTCGAGGCCCCCAAGGGGTTCGAGAGCAAGTTCCGCAAGATGGACCTGCACCTCGGGGCCTTCGATGGTCCCCTGGACCTCCTCCTGCACCTGATCCGGGAGACCAAGCTCGACATCCTCGACCTGCCCATGGCCGAGGTGACCCGTCAGTACATGGACTATCTCCATCTGATGGAAGAGTTGAACCTCGAGATCGCGGCGGAGTTCGTGGCCATGGCCGCCCACCTGCTCCAGATCAAGAGCCGGCTCATGCTGCCCCGCCCACCGGCGGATGAGGGGCTGGAGGATCCCCGCGAGGAGCTGGTCCAGAAGCTGCTGGACTATCAGAGCGTGAAGGAGGCCGCCCAGAAGCTCGCCCAGCGGGAGCAGGAGCAGGCGAAGGTCGCCTACGTGAAGGGCCTCGACATCACCGAGCACGCCCGGGTGGAGGACGAGCCCATCCGCGCCACCCTCTTCGACCTGCTGGGGGCCTACCGCGATGCCCTCAAGCGCCTGTTGCCGCCGCCCCCCGTGGAGGTGCGGACGCAACCCAAGACCATCGAGCAGCGCATCCAGGAGCTGATGGCCACCTTGAACGATCAGGACTGGCATCCCTTCGACGCCCTGCTGGCCCAGGTGATCAGCCGGGATGACGTGGTGCTCACCTTCCTGGCGCTGCTGGAGTTGGTGCGGCTCGGGAAGATCAGCCTGTCGCAGGTGGGCGTGTTCGGTGAGATCCGGGTGAAGGCCGCCTGATGGAACCACAGACCGAAGGTACGGAGGGCCTGGTCCGGGCCGTCCGGAACGGCCGGATCCTGGGCCTGGTCCTCTGCCTGGCCTGGCCCCTGGTGCTCATGGCCATGATCGGGGGCGGCGCCGTCCGGGCAGGCAACCTGCCCCCCGTGGGGCCCCTGCGGATCCTGGGGTATGTCTTCATGGCGCTGACGTTGATGGCGGGAGCCTTTGTGACCTGGCGCACCAACCGGGTGATGGGGCGGTTCCAGGCCCTGCCTCCCCAGGTCCAGGCCCGGACCGCCTTCCGGGAGACCCTCCTCGATGCAACCCTCTTCGAGCTGAGCTGCCTGTACGGGCTGATCTACTGGATGCTCGTCGGGCGGAACGCCTTCCAGCACGTGCTGTTGTTCATGGCCCTGACGCCCATCATGTACTTCCTCTTCGTTCCTGGACTCAACGATTGGATGTCAGCCTCCGAAGGAACCCGGGAATGACCCTTTCCCGGGAAAGGTCCCGACCGTAGCCTTGGAGGCACCGAGGTCCCATGCCGGACACGCCCCGTCCCGACGAGCCCATCCTGGATCCCCTGGCCACCGTGGCCCTCAAGGGAGGCTTGCCGAAGGATGCCCTGGGCACGGTGAAGATCCCCGCAGGCAGCCTGGACCTCCCGGGAACCCCCCCGGCCATGGGCCGCGGTTGGCTGCCCTGGGCGATCGGCGGGGTGGCCGCCGCCGGCGTGGCCCTTGGGGTCTGGATCTGGAGCGCCCGGGAGCCGGTGCCGACCCAGGAAGTGGTGGCCCTGCAGGCCCCGGTGGCGAGCTCGGAATCCCTGAGCCCCGAGGTGAAGGCCCTGGTGAAGGAGGCCGAAGGCGGGAATGTCCATGCCATGCGCACCCTGGCGCTCTGGTACTACTACGGGCTGAACGTGCCCAAGGACCGGGTGAAGGGGCTGGATTGGTACCGCAAGGCCGCCGCCGCGGGCAGCTCCGCGGCCCGGCAGGAGCTGGCCCAGATCGAATCCGGCCAGCGCTGACTCAGGGGGCTTCCGGGGGCTGACCCTGCTGCCAGGCCAGCACCTTGGCGGCGGCGGCCTTGCCCACCACCTGCACCAGGGCGGTCTCCGTGGCGATGCGCACCTTCAAGGCGGAGCCGAAGGCCTGGAGCAGTTTCTTGGCCGTGGCCTCCCCCACCCCCGGGATCGCCGTGAGCTCGGTCTGGAGGGTTCGCGCGGCGCGCAGCTTGCGGTGGTAGGTGATGGCGAAGCGGTGGGCCTCGTCGCGGATCCGTTGCAGCAGCTGCAGGACCGGGCTGCTCTTGGGGATGCGCAGGGGCTCGCTGCTATTGGGCCGGAACACCAGCTCCTCCTTCTTGGCGAGGCTGGCGCGCTCCAGGTCTTCCAGGCCGAGTTCCCGCAGGGCATCCTCCGCGGCGTGGAGCTGCCCCAGGCCACCATCGATCAGCACCAGATCCGGGAAGGGCTGGCCCTCCTCCTTCAAGCGCTTGTATCGGCGGAATACGGCTTCCCGCATGTTGAAGAAGTCATCGTTCTGCTGCACGGACATCTTGAAGCGGCGGTAGCCCTGCTTGTCGGGCACCCCTTCGCGGAAGCAGACCATGGAGGCCACCACCTCCCGGCCCTGCCCGTGGCTGATGTCGAAGCACTCGATGTGGCGCGGGGGCCGCACCAACCCCAGGAAGGCCTGGAGCCCCTCCAGTACGGCCTCATTGAGGCGCTGGGGCTCGAACTTCCGCTCCAGGGCCAGGCGGGCATTCTCCTGGGCCATGGCCAGCAGCTCGAACTTCTGGCCCTGCTTGGGGATCACCAGCGTGGGCTTGTTCCCCCGCATCCCGCCCATCCACTCCCGCAGGAGCTCCGGATCCTCGGGTTCGGCTTCCAGGATGATGCGGCCGGGTACCGGTTCCTGGCCGTAGACCCGCTGCAGCACCTGGGCGAGGAAGGGGGCATCCACCGCCTCCACGTCTTCGAAGAGGTACTCGTTCCGACCCATGATCTTGCCCTGGCGCATGACCAGGCGGTGCACGCAGGCCCGGCCATCCAGCACCGTGGCGCCATACACATCGGTGTCCTCCTGGTCCGCGCTGGCCGCCTTCTGCTTGCTGAACCACTGGTCCAGCTGCTGCAGTGCATCCCGGTGCTGGGCCGCCTGCTCGTAGGCGGCGGCCTCGGCGGCCTTCCACATGGCCGCCTCCAGGCGGGCCTTCAGCTCATCGCGCTTGCCTTCCAGGAAGAGCCGGGCCTCCTTGGTCTGCTCGGCGTAGGCCTCCTGACCCACGGCCCCGATGCAGGGCGCCGTGCACAGGTGGAGCTGGTGCTTGAGGCAGGCGCGGGCCCGCTTCCCATCGATCTCGATGTCGCAGTCCCGCAGCTGGAAGAACCGCTGCACCAGCTCCGCGGTGCGGTAGGCGGTGGAGGCCGGGAAGAAGGGACCGAAGTACCAGGCCTTGTCCTTGCGGACCTTCCGCGTGACGAAGACCTTCGGGAAGGCTTCCCGGGTGAGCTTCACGTAGGGGTAGGTCTTGTCGTCGCGGAGCAGGATGTTGTAGGGCGGAAGGTGCGCGTTGATGAGATTGTTCTCGAGGACCAGGGCCTCCAGCTCCGATTCGCACACGATCAGTTCCACATCCCAGATGCGGGCCACGAGGCGGCGGGTCTTGGCGTCGTGGTGCTTGGCCTGGAAGTAGGACTTCACCCGGTTGCGAAGCACCTTGGCCTTGCCCACGTAGAGGAGGTTGCCCTCCTTGTCCCGGTAGAGGTACACCCCGGGCCGCGTGGGCAGGTCCCCCAGTTTCCGTTGCAGGAACGGGGATGTGTCGAGGTTTGTGCGAGGAGCGGACACGTGATGCCTGAAAGTGAAGCCGTCCGGAGGGTGGGACGATGGGAGGTCGGAACACCCATTCTGAATGAAGGTTCCCCATCCGTCCGGAGGATCCGCTGCCGCAGTACCAGGCTCTGTCGAATTCAGTGGAAGTGTGGGGCGCCAGCATCCTGGGATGCCTCCAGGGGCTGGAGCGCGCAGGCCTGCCGATGGATCAGGGGCTCGCCTTGCTGGCCCAGGGCGGACTGACCGACCTGGACCCGGAGGGCTGGTATCCCCAGCAGCCCTACCTCGACATGTTCCGGGCCTTGGAGGCCCGGTTCGGGGAAGTGGCCCTGCGGGTCATGGCGGCCCAGGTGCCCGACACCTCGAAATTCCCCCCGGGCATCCGGACCCTGGAACAGGCCATGCAGAGCCTCGACATCGCCTATCAGCTGAACCATCGGGGAGGTGCCATCGGCCATTACGCCTGCCTGCCCCTGGGCCACCGGGCCCTGGAGCTGGTGTGCGACAACCCCTATGGGTGCGCCTTCGACCAGGGCATCCTCGATGCCCTCGTGGCGGACTTCGCCCCCGCGGGCAGCCGGCCCGTGGTCACCCACGCCCCTGGAACCCCCTGCCGCCGGTTCGGGGGGGACTCCTGCACCTACCTGGTGAACTGGTAGCCGCTCAGCTCCGGGCCGGCCGCCGCCAGATCAGCCCATCCAGAAGGTAATGGGTGGCCTGGGGCAGGGCCAGCAAGGGCACCAGCCAGGCCTGCGCGGTGGGGGCCAGCGACCACCCTTCGCCGAAGAAGGCCGGGTGGTCATTCCAGATGCCGCGATCCCAGAGCCACTCCTCACCGAAGGCCACGATCACCAGGAGCGAGACGAAGCAGGCGGGGCCCGCCTGCACCAGGCTCCGGGCCCACCCTGAAGCTGCCCCGGGCCGGGCGCTCCGCTCCCACACCAGGACCGCGTAGGGGATCCCATGGGGCAGCACGTTGAACGCCGTGAAGGCCCAATCGCTGCTGAACACCACGATGGCCAGGTACCAGCTCAGGGCGGTGGTCACCACCACGAGGGTCTTTCCGGCCCGGAAGGTGCGTTCCCGCCGGATCAGCCACACCTGGCGCAGGGCATAGGCCACCAGGAGCCCCAGGTAGATGGGAAAGGTGAGATCCACCAGCAGGGGGGGCAGATGGCCCTTGAAGTCCCCCGCCACGAACCAGGAAAAGGGACGGGGGAGGTGGGCATGCCACCAGGCCAGGGGCCAGAGGGTGGCGGCATAGACCACGGCGCGATCCAGGTGACGGTCCCAGTCCGAGGTTCGGCCCTCCTCCCGCTGGTAGAGGGCCACCCAGCCCACCTGCTGGCGGATGAAGTGCCACACGGCCAGGTAGGCCAGCACGCGCCAGAAGGCCAGGGACCCCAGCTGATGCACGGCCACGCCCGCCAGGTAGGCTCCCAGGGGCACGAGCAGGTAGCGCGCCGGGTGGGCCCGGAGCTCCCGGGGGTCCAGGTAGGTGCGGAGCCAGGTGGCGTGCACGTGGGCCACATCCACGGCCACCACCAGGAGGAGCCACAGGCCCAGGGGCAGGGGGTCCCCCAGGCGGCCCAGGGCGGCCCCCAGGCCGACCACCCCCAGGGCCAGCAGAAAGCTCCCCCCGAAGGCGGCAAGGTCCAGCCTTTGTGAGAAAAGCCACACCTGGGGGGTCATGGCACCCATGGTGGAACAAATCACCGGAGGCTGCATCCACCTTGAGGAACGGCCTTCCGCCGAATGGAGACTCCCATGAAGAAGCTCACCGCCCTCGCCGCCGCCCTGATGATCGGTTCCGTGGCCGCCCTGGCCGGCATGGACACCCCCGCCAAGGACGGGAAGGCCAAGGCCGAGTGCAAGGACAAGGCCTGCTGCAAGGACAAGGGCGCCTGCTGCAAGGACGGCAAGAAGGACGAGAAGAAGGGCTGAGGGGACCTTCATGACCAGCCGGGCGGGGATCTTGGAACTACCCCTGGGGGGGCCCGCCCGGGCTATGGTTGAATCGGATGGCCGGAGTTCCATGACCCTGACCTGTGAAGCCTTGGTGGAGGGGCATCTCGATGCCCTGCATGGCTTTGCCTTGGCCTGGACCCGCCAGAAGGACGTGGCGGAGGATGCGGTGCAGCGGGCCTTCCTCAAGGCCTTCGAGCGCCTCCATCAACTGCGCGACCCCGGCGCCGTGCGCGGCTGGCTCCTGACCATCCTCCGCAACGAGATCACCGCCGAATTCCGCTCCCGGGCCCGGATCGTGGCCCTGGAGGGGGAGGAGTGGGATGAACTGCCCGGTGAGGAGGTGGAGGAACCGGCCCTGGATCCCGCCCTCTTGGAAGGGTTGCCCTCGGCCCTGGCCCAGCTGCCCGAGCCCGCCCGGGAGATCCTCCTGCTCCGCTACCAGCAGGAGCTGAGCTACGACGACATCATGAAGGTGCTGGGCCTGCCCCTGGGCACAGTCCAGAGCCGCCTGCACCGGGCCAAGCTGGCCCTGAAGACCCTGCTGGAACCCCAGCTCCAGCCCCTCCGGGGAGGTGTCGCATGAGCGAACCCCGGAAATTCGACGAGGCCTTGCGGGAATCCCTGCGGGCGGAGGGCGCGCCAGCCGAGCTCCGCAGCCGGCTGATGGCCGAAGCCCGCCGGCAGGATGCCGGTCGGCGCTTCACCCTGCGGCCCTACCTCGCCGCGGCGGCTCTGCTCCTGACCCTGGGCTCGGGCATCTACCTCGGCCGGGGCCTCCGCACCGGGACGCCGGTGGCCGCCTCGGCCCTGCCGGACCTGCTGGAGGCCACCTCCAAAAACTACCGGACCATCCAGGGGCTCGACTTCTCGGGCCGGGAATGCACGGATAAGGCCTGTGGCATCTGGGCTTTGAATCGGGTCGGCTTCACCGCCCCCCTGCCGGCGTGCATGGAGGGGGCCAGCATGATCGGCGGCCGCTCCTGTGCGGTGCAGGGCCGGCCCGTGGCCCACTACGCCTTCCGGGATGGCCGCGCGGTCTACGTGTTCGCAGGTCCCCTGGAGGGGTGCGCGGGCACGCCGGGAGATCCCCGGAAGGTGGAAGGTCCCTACCTGGCCCGGGCCTGGAACGAAGGTGGCCGAGGTTACGTCCTGCTGGAGCCGGGCCGATAACCAGGGGCAGACGATGCCCCTGCCGCCCCCGACCCACCTCCAAGCTCCCGCCCAGCCCCCACCGGCCTGGGTCACCCTGGGTGCACCCCGGCTCACCGGATTTGAGACCATCAGCTATGGACGGTATGGGGTGGTCTACGTGGAGGTCACCTACTTCGTCGATGCCGGGGCCCTGAAGCGACGGAAGGACGTCCTGGACGGCGCCCAGGCGCTGCAGGCCCTGCGGAAGGGCCAGGTATGGTGCGCCACCCAGGTGCACTTCCTGGAAGGCTCGAGCCGGGCCAAGCGGCAGGAATTCATCTTGGCCAACCTCAAGGCCTACTGGCCTGGGACCGGGTTCTCCCCGGATCGTTCCGATGTGCGGACCTACGTGGACTTCGCCGCCCGACTCATCGACATGAATGACACCGTCTCCTACCTCTTCCCGCCCCGGGGGGAGCTGGTGGTCACCTACAAGGGGGAGGCCCCCAAGCGCTTCACCCTGCCCTCGGTGGCCGCTGCGGTGCGGGCCTTCGAGTGGTCGGACCAGGCGGGCAACCCCGAGGCCCAGGCCCGGCTGCGGGCGGGGCTGGAGCGGCTCCTGAAGTTGCCTTAGCCGCGCATCCGGAGCACTTCCCCCGCGGCCCTCTGGCCGTGGTCGAAGGCTTCCTCGAAGAGGGCGAGGCCACTGAGCTCGGTGTGGGCGAAGTGGATGGCGCCGAAGGGCCGGCGGGCCGCCTCCAATGCCTCACCCCAGCAGAACCCGGGCACGGGGCGCACCATGGCGTGGCCCCAGCGCGCCACCTCGGCCTTGGTGACCAGGGTGCGGATCTCGGGGTGCACCCTCTCCAGGTCCGCCAGGGCCAGCTCGGCGCAGGCGGCGGCGTCCATGGCCAGGAGGCGGGCCCGGTCGGCCTTCTCCTCGCCGGTGAAGGGGTGGTACCAGGTCCACACCGTAGGGCCCGCATCCAACCCCCGCTGGTGGGTGGCGACCACGTAGCCCAGGGAGGGGGAGTCGCGGATGACGTTGTCCCAGGCCATGGGGAAGCCCACCTCCTTCGGGCGGGTGCGGAGGGTGAGGTTCACCACCAGCCAGGGGCTGCGCTGGAAGGCCGCGAGGGCGGCTCCGCGGTCGGCCTTCAGGCCCTCCACCACGGCCCCGGCCACATGCTGGGGGCCGGCGAAGACGGCGCGGCGGGCGCGGGTGCCCCGCATCCGACCCGAGGCCACGTCCCAGACCCGGGCCTCCACCCCTCCGGGGACGTTGCGCAGGTTGGCCACCGCCTGTCCCGTGCGCAGGCGGGAGCCCACCTTTCGGGCGAGGTGGTCCACCAGGAACCCGTTCCCGTTGGGCCAGGTGAGGATGGGGCGGCTGCGGTCATGCGGGCCCTGTTGCCGCGCGGCGAAATAGAAGAGGCCGGCCCAGGCCGAGGTCTGATCCAGGGCGAGCCCATAGTCATCTCGGCACGCGTAGTCGAGGATCCAGCGCAGGCGGGGGCTGGTGAAGTCGTGGTCGTTGCACCAGTCGGCGAGGGTGATCCGATCCAGGGCCCGCACCTCCGAGGCGTCGCTTCCGAACCTGCGGGGCAGCGCGAAGGCGGGGCGCCCCTGGGGGTCCCGCCAGGCGGCCCAGCGGTCCACCTCGGCCTGGAAGGTTCGGAGCTGCCGCAGGTCCTCGGGCGTGGCGCCCGGGTGGAAGTAGAGGCCCTCCCACCACTGGCCGCCCACGAAGATGCGCTCCTCGGGATCCCGCACGAGCATGTGCTCGGCGTAGCGGGGCTCCCCTTGCGGGGAGAAGGACTCCACCGCCCCGGTCTCCTGGAGGAGGGTCACGAGGTCCGCATGTTCCCTGGGCGGTGCCGGAAGGTAGTGGGCGCCCAGGGGGAAGGGGCTGATGCCGTTGCGACCGCCCCGGGCCGTTCCGCCCGCGGCGGACTCCAGCTCCAGGACGAGGAAGTCCCCATGACCTTTCCGATCCAACTCCCAGGCCGCGGCGAGGCCCGCGATGCCGCCGCCCACGATGAGGATCGGGGTCTCCTCCCACTGCTCCGGCTCGGGGAAACCGCCCTGGCGCAGCCGGTGGCCCGTGGCCATGTCGGGTGCGAGGAGGGAGGCCTCGTGCGGGGGGCGCCGCCTGCAGGCGAGGGCCGCGCCCGCGGCGAGGCCGGAGGCCAGGAAGGTTCGGCGCTTCACCGGAGGCCTCTCAGGACCACCGCTTCCACTCCCGGGTGTAGGCCTGCACCAGCACCTGGTTGTCCAGGCGGTTCACCTCGGCGGGCACCCGGGCCATGTCGGCGGGGAAGGCGAACATGGCGACCATGGCCTCGTCCGTGAGGTGGCGCAGGCCGGGCAGGGTGTGGGCGGGCACTTCGAAGTCCGCGGGGCTCGCCAGCATGTAGCCCCACACGCCAAAGCTGGGCACGGCCAGGTGGTAGGGGCGCACCTTGAAGCCGCTGGCCTCCATGGTGGTGGCCACGCACCAGTAGCTCTGGCGGGCCATGAGGGGGCTGGTGCTCTGCACGGCCACCACGCTGTCCGGCTTCAGGCGCCCCTTGAGGAGGCGGTAGAAGCGCGTGGTGTAGAGCTTTCCCAGGGCGAAGCTGTTGGGATCCGGGAAGTCCACGAAGGCCACGTCGAAGGCCTCGCTCTTCTCCTCCGACAACCACACGAAGGCGTCGGCGTTGACAACCTTCACCCGGGGATCGTCCAGGGCGGCACCGTTGAGCTGGCGCAGCAGGGGCTGGGTGCGTGCCATGACCGTCATGGCGGGGTCCAGGTCCACGAGCACCACCTCCTTCACGGAGGGATGCTTGAGGATCTCCCGCACCGCGAGCCCGTCGCCGCCACCGCAGACCAGCACCCGCTGGGCACCGGGCCGGGCGGCGAAGGCCGGGTGCACCAGGGCCTCGTGGTAGCGGTACTCGTCGGCGCTGGAGAACTGCAGGTTGCCATTGAGGAAGAGCTGGAAGCTGCCACGGCCCCGGGTCAGCACGATGCGCTGGTAGGGGCTCTCCCGGGCGTACACGATCTCGTCCGCGAAGACCTCCTCCTCCACGGCCAGGGTGAACTGCTTCGCCTCCACCACCCCGAACAGGAGCAGGGCGCAGACCAGCCCACCCTTGAGCCGCAGCCAGAAGGTCTCGCCCAGGTGATGGCGGAGGAGCCAGGTGCCCCAGAGCCCAACCAGGGCGTTGAGGAGGCCGAAGAGGAGGGAGGTGCGCACGAGACCGAGCTTGGGCATGAAGAGCAGGGGGAAGAGCAGGCTCGCGAAGAGGGCGCCGATGTAATCGAGGGTGAGCACGTGGGCCACCAGGTCCCGGAACTTCACCTGGTCCTTGAGGATCCGCATGAGCAGCGGGATCTCGAGCCCCACCAGGGTGCCGATGGCGATCACCTCACCGTAGAGGAGGGGCCGGAAGCTGTGGGTGCGGGCGAAGGCGAGGAAGAGGATGGGCGCGGAGGTGCCACCCACCAGGGCCACCGCCAGCTCGATCTCCACGAAGCGGCGGGCCAGGTTCCGGTGCACGTACTTGCTGAGCCAGCTGCCCAGGCCCATGGCGGAGAGGTACACCCCGATCACCGTGCTGAACTGCAGGACGCTGTCGCCCAGCAGGTAGCTGCTCAGGGTGCCCGCCACCAGCTCGTAGATGAGCCCGCAGGAGGCGATGAGGAGGACGCTGAGGAAGAGGGGGGCGGCCTTCAGGCTGGAGGCCGGAGCCTCCCGGACCTCATCCATGGATGGCCGCGGCCAGGATGATGGCGATGCTGAGGAACACCGAGCCGATGAGGATGGCGAGGCTGATGTTCTGGTCCTCCTCGATCTCCTTGCGGATGGAGAAGGGCGTGAGCTTCATGATCAGCAGCCAGAGCACCCCGAAGAGGGCGATGCCCACGCCGGCGAAGACCACGGCGGTCTTGAGGTGGCCCATCAGGTCATAACCGTTCATCACTTGCCTCCGCGGAAACCGTTGTTGTGCAGGAAGGTGCGCCAGGCGCCGGGCGTCTGGCGGACGTTGGGGGGCAGCTCCATGCGCCGGCGGGAGCCGAAGTACTCCCGGCCCAGGAAGGCGTTGGATCCGGCCAAGCCGAAGCCGCCGAGGAGGAGGAGGGCGTAGATCGCGCGCATCAGTCGTCCGAATCAGAAGCAGAGCTGGTGGAGGTGCCGTACATGCTCTCCTGCCAGCGGCGGCCCTCGAAGGCCATCACCTTGAAGAGCAGGAGCACGGGACCGAGCACGATGGCCAGGAAGGCGAGGCCGATATACGGATAGTGCATGACGCCGCTGCGCAGCTCCATGGTGATGGTGCGGACCGGCGGGCGGGGGCCGTCCCACTGGGGGGCGAGGCGGAGCATGTAGCGGCCCTCGGGCACGGCCGAGAGGTACACCGTCTCCTTGGCGCTGCCCTCGCTCCAGCTCTCGCCGTCATCCACGCCATGGTAGTAGCTGGAGGCGACTTCGAAGGCCTCCACGAGGCCCGTGGCCTCATTCACCAGGGCGCCTTCCACGCCGATCCACTGGTTGTCCACGGGGGAGGACAGGGTGAAGGCCAGGTTCTTCCGGCCCTCCTTGATGTCGAGGGGCCCCACGACCAGCACCGGCTCTTGGGGTTCCGGAGCCGGAGCGGCGGGATCGGCGGGGGCCGCCGGGCGAGGTGCCGGGCGACGGCCGGTCCCGGGCAAAGGGCTCGTGGGGCGGAGCTGGGGGAAGGCCTCCTCCAGGTTCACTTCCTGGCCCCACACCAACGCATTGCCGTGGGTGAGGCTCTGCACCATCATCAGCCCGATGAGCAGGGCCAGGGCAACCGCCATCCAGGTGCCGACCTCCTTGAGGCGGCCCTTGTGCGGGTTGGGCTGGAAGGCTGCGACGCCCTGGGGGTGGGGCAGGGGATCCTTCAAGGCGAAAGCGGCCTGGACCTCCGCCGGTTCCAGGTAGGTGCTGCGGGTCCAGTTGGCTTCGGAGCCCCCGCCCTGATGCTTCTGGGTCTCCAGGCTGAGGCTCGTCGGGGGGGCCACCCACTCCGCGATCTCCGCCTGTTCATTGAGCTCGACCTTCCAGGGGAACTCGCCCCACACGCCCCGGACGCGGGCCGTCACATCCTGGAAGCGCCGGAAGGCGTCACCCTTCCAGCTGAAGCTGCGGGCCAGGGAGACATCCTGCGGAGCTTCACCCGCGGAGAGGGGCTCGGCAAGGCTCCAGTGCCCATCGCTCTGCACAAGCCAGAGCAGGCCGTGGGTGCGGGTCACCAGCAGATACTCCCCCCAGGGGTAGTCGATGCCATCCACGCTGCAGGAGCGCACCATGTGGCCCGCGCACACCACCTTCTGTCCGCGCAGGGTGCCCTCGGTGCCCAGGGGGATCGCCATGGCGGCATGGGGCTGCTTGAGGCTCTTCAGGAACGTGAGCTTGCCCTGGCTGCAATCCAGGAGGCCGTTGCAGCTGGGGCAGGCCACGCGCTCGGTCTGGTCCGGGGCCACCAGCTTGAGGGGGCTTCCGCAGTTGGGGCAGTTGAGGGCCAGGTCCCTGCGGGTGGCCGCGGGCGGCGGGGCATCGAAGCCCTTCAGGTGAAGCTCGGTGAAGGGGACCTCGCGGCCCAGGTAGAGCAGGGGCGGCTGTTCCGAATAGTCGAGGGTGGCGAAGGCCCCGTTCGGCCCGCTCAGGTCGGCGAAGCGGAAGCTCTCCTGGAGGGCCACCCGCCAAGGGATCTCCCCCTCGGCGCCGGCCACGGTGGCGGTGCTGGCCTCCTGCACGGACCACCGGCCCTGGTCCCCCAGATCCAGGCCCACGCCGGCCTGCAGGGATTCGTAGGCGGGGGCCTCCCGGCGGAGCGGGGTGGGGAAGGTGAGGAGGAAGCGCCCCTGGGCCTCCGCCAGCCAGCCCCAGCGTCCATCATCCAGGGCCAGGTACCACTCATTCCACACGCCGCCCAGGGGATGGGCCATCTGGATGCGCCCGGCCACGGTGAAGGCGCGGCCGGCATGGCGGCCGGTGGCGCCGATGGCCAGGGGCGACCCCGTGTCCAGGAGGGCGGCGACCTTTCCGATGAGCTGGGGGTCGCGGTCCGTGCGGGCGCAGAGGGATCCGCAGGCTTTGCACACGGAGACCATCGTTCCCGGGCGGAACGCGAGGGGGGCGGCGCAGGAGGGGCAGTTGGAGGCCATGGCTGGGGGGATTATGACCCAAGGAGGGGCAGGGCCCGATTTAATCCTTCCACCCAGGTCCCGGGGGGTGTCAGCAGGCTGAGCACCAGGAATCCCTTCGGGGGGAGGTCGAAGAAGTGGCCGGGGTGGACCAGGACCCCCGCTTCCAGCAATCGCAGGGCCACGGCCTCATCCTCCGCCACCGCCGGCATCCGGAGGAGCACCGACCAGCCCCCCTCGACCGGGAGGCGGGACAGGTGGGGGTGGGCCGCCAGGTGGTGGTCCAGGGTGGCGAGGTTGCCCCGCAGGCGCTCCAGGGCCTGCGCCCGGAGGGCGGGGGCCAGGGTGAGGAGGGTGGGCAGGGCCACGGCCGCGGGGGCGCTGAGGCTCAGGTACTGGTCGGCGATGAGCTCCAGGGCCTCCCGTCGTTCCAGGATCCGGGGTCCCCGCAGCAGCGTCCAGCCCACCTTCATCTGGGGGAGGAGCGCCACCTTGGAGAGGCCCGACAGGAGGTAGGTCTCACAGGGGGGATCCCCGGCCGCCAGGGTGGTGGGCAGGCTCTCCGGGGAGGGTTCCAGCAGGAAATCCGCGAAGACCTCATCCACGAGGAGGGCCAGGTGCCGGGCCGCGCAGAGGTCGGTGAGGGCGGACCACTCGGCGCGGGTGAGGCAGGCCCCGGTGGGGTTGTTGGGGCCCACCACGATGACCGCTCGCGTGCGGGGGCCCACGGCGGCTTCCAGGGCCCCCAGGTCCAGGTGCCACCGGTCGGTGAAGAAGGAGGGGATGGGCCGGGTGTGAAGGCCCTCCAGGGCCGCCAGGTGATCGAAGAGGGGGTAGCTGGGGCTGGGCACCAGCACCTCGTCACCCGGTTCCGCGATCAATTTGAAAAGCCACCCATAGGCCTCGCTGGTGGAGGCGCTCAGCACCACCGAGTCCGGATCCACCCCATGGTGGATGCCCACTGCGGCGCGGGCGGCCCGGGGTCCGAGGGCCTGTGGTTCATACCGGAGCACCTCGGGGGCCGAGAGGGCCCCGAGGATGGCCTCCGTGGGATAGGTGAATCCGGCGCGGGTGGGGTTGCTGGGGGTGAGGTCCAGGAGCGGCATGCCCGACGCCAGCAACTCCGCCCGGCGGCGGGTCAGGGCGTTGGGTGGGCCGGGCGTGAGGCGCATGCCTCCAACTTATCCCACCCCATGACAGGCCCGGAACGGGGGCCCATCATGGGGCATCCCCCCCGGAGGTCCCCATGTCCGCCCAACCCCGCGTCGCCGTCCTCCTCGCCGGCTGCGGCCACCGCGATGGCGCCGAGATCCGGGAGGCGGTGCTCACCCTCCTGGCCCTGGACCAGCACGGGGTCCAGGTGCGATGTGTGGCGCCCGATGCCGACCAGCACGATGTGGTGGACCACCTCACGGGCCGACCGGTGGTCGGCCAGACCCGCAACATGCGCGTGGAAGCCGCCCGCATCGCCCGGGGGGAGGTGCTGGACGTGGCCCGGGTCTCCGCCGCCGACTTCGATGCGCTCGTGATGCCCGGTGGATTCGGCGTGGCCAAGAACCTGTGCGGGTTCGCCTTCGAGGGTGCCCAGGCTTCCGTGCGCCCCGACGTGCTCGCCTTCCTTCGCGGGTTCCTGGAGGCGGGCAAGCCGGTGGGGGCCATCTGCATCGCCCCGGCCCTGCTGGCCCTGGCACTGGCCAAGCTGGGCCGCTCGGGCACCCTCACCCTGGGGGTGGACGAGGGCTGCGCCGCGGCGGTGACCACCCTTGGCAGCACCCATGAGCGGCATGCCACCCCCCGGGAGATCGCCGTGGATGAGGCCCAGAACCTGATCACCACGCCCGCCTACATGTTCGACGAGGCGCGGATCTCCGATGTGGCCACCGGCATCGAGCGCGCCGTGGCGGAGGTCATTCGTCGGGCCAAGGTGCTGCCCTAGGTGGGTTTGGCGAGGGCCTTGGCCAGGGCGGCCCGCAGGTCGGCCACGCGGTAGGGCTTCGGGAGGATGGCACCCGGACCACCCAGGTTCATGCGATCCGCCTGTTCCGAATACCCGCTGGAGAGGATCACGGGGAGCTGGGGCCAGCGTTCGCGGATGTGCAGCAACGTCTCGTGCCCATCCATGCGGGGCATGGTGAGGTCGAGGATCACCACCTCGCAGGCACCACCCAGGGCGGTCAATCGATCCAGGGCCACCAGGCCATCCTCGGCCTCTTCCACGGTGAAGCCCAGGTGGGTGAGCAGGGCGCCGGCGCTGGCCCTTACCGGGGCCTCATCGTCCACGACCAAGGCGCAGCCCTGGTAGGAGGCGGTGGGGACCGCGGGCGCGGGGGGCCTGGCCGGATCAACGCCCTCCGGCAGGGGGCTGAACCAGATGGTGAAGCGGGTGCCGACACCGGGGGTGGAGTCCAGGGTCAGCCCGGCCTTGTGGCCCGTGAGGATGCCCAGCAGGGCCGAGAGGCCCAACCCGCGACCGGTGGCCTTGGTCGTGAAGAAGGGGTCGAAGATCCGGGCCAGGACCTCGGGGGCCATCCCCGCTCCGGAATCCTCCACCTCCAGGCAGAGGTACTCCCCCACCGCCAGGTTCTGTCCCGGGGCCAGGCGGGCCCGGGTGGCCGCATCCAGGCGGCGCCGCTCGGTGCGGATCCGGATGGAGCCGTTCCGGTCCCCGATGGCCTCGGAGGCGTTGGTCACCAGGTTCATGACCACCTGCTGGAGCTGCACGGGGTCCCCCTGGACCCGGGGCAGGGCGGGGTCCAGGTCGAGGTTGAGCTGGATGCGCTTCGGGATGCCCACGCTGAGAAGGTGGGTCATCTCCCGCACCAGGTGGTTGAGGTCCACGGGCTCCTGGCGGAAGCGGCCCTTCCCGCTGTACGCGAGCATCTGGCGGGCCAGGTCGGCGGCCCGCTGGATCACGGCCTCCATGTCGGAGAGGTAGGGGGTGGAGGGACTGCCCGGGGGCAGGTGGAGCTGCGCCAACCCGAGGTTGCCCAGGAGGGAGGTGAGCAGGTTGTTGAAGTCGTGGGCGATGCCCCCGGCCAGCAGGCCCAGGCTCTCCAGCTTCTGGCTCTGGCGCTGGGTCTCCTGCTCGCGGGCCCGGTCGGTGATGTCGGTGAGGGCGACGAGGATGGCCCGTTCGCCGAGGTAGTCCGGGATGCCGGCGCTGAGGAGCACCTTCCGGCGCTCCCCGTGGACGACCATCTCCAGGTCGAAATCCTGCACCCGGCCCTGCCCCGCCAGGGCCGCCAGCAGGCGCTGCCGGTCCTCGGGGTGGGCGAAGAAATCCACGGTCCGCTTCGATTCAACCTCGGCAGGGGTGAGGCGGAACATGCGATAGGCCGCCTCGTTGGCCAGGAGGATGGTGCCGTCCGAGGGGCGGCTGAGCACCATGGGGGCGGGGTTCAGGTCGAACAGGTGCCGGAAGGACTGCTCCGTGCGGGCCTGGCGGGCCCGGGCGGCCTCCTGTTCGGAGATGTCGGTCATGGTGCCGAGCATGCGGAGGGCATGCCCATCCGGGCCGGGCAGGAAAATGCCCCGGTCCTCCACGGGGAAGTAGCTGCCGTCCTTCCGCCGGAACCGGTAGGTGGTGTGATAGGGGAGGAGCTGCTCGATGCAGCGGTCCAACTCGGCCAGGGCCGCGGTCTTGTCCTCGGGGTGCACCAGATCGGACCAGATGTCCTTGCCCCCGTGTTGGAACTCCTCCCGTCCATAGCCCGTCAGGGGTTCGATGGCCCCATCCCATACCGTGTACCGGGTCGGCACATCCATGTCGTAGACGAGCTGGCCCGTCTGCACCGCGATGATCCGGAAGCGGGACTCGCTGTAGGCCAGATCCCGCTGCGCCGTTCTTGCCTCGGTGACGTCCTGCAACACCCCCCGCAGCCGGACCACCTGCCCCTGCTCGGAATGGGCCCGGATGATGCTGTGGAAGATGCGGGTCCGGCCATGCGGGAGCATCGCCGTGACGTCCGTCTCGGCTTCCCCGCCCTCACGGATCAGGCGGTCGAACTGGGCCCGGAAGTCCCCGCTGCCCTCGGGGTCGAAGAACCGCTCCCCTTCCAAAAGGTCGAGGGGGCCCCGCTCGGGATCCCGGTCGGTGATGCGGTACATGGTCGGGGACCACCGTACTTCACCGGTGGCCAGTTCCAAACTCCAGCTGCCGATGCGGCCCAGGGCCTGGGCCTCATCCAATTCCCGGGCGGCCTGCTTCTGGCGGGCCTCGGCCTGGTGGCGCTCGGTGACATCACGGCAAATGGACAGGAACCGACCGTCTTCCAAACGGCGGGCGCTGATCTCGGCCCGGAAGGTGGTGCCATCCTTGCGTAGGAGGGTGCGCTCCACGAGGTAGGGGCGTCCCTGATCGAGGAGCTTCACCCGCGCCGGCACCTCGTGCTTCTCCTCCGGGGGGACCAGGTCCTGCACGGACAGGGCCCGGAGCTCCTCCAGGGAGTACCCCACCATTTCCAGAGCCCGGGCATTGGCATCGAGGTAGCGGGTGTCGGGCCCCGCCACGAAGATGCCGTCCGAGGCCTGGTCCATGACCGCCTTCAGGCTCTCGGCATAGGTCTTGAGCCGTGCTTCGGTCTCCTTCTGCTCGGTGATGTCCTGCGCCACTCCGTAGAGTCCGATCACCCGGCCCTCGGCCCATTGAGGGTGCACTTGGCCCCGGTGCCAACGGATCTGGCCATTCCGGGCGAGGGTCCGGAGGTCGAATCCCGCATTGGCTTCCCCTTGGAGCGCCCGGTTGATGCGTGCCAGGTGCTCCTCCCGATCCTCGGGATGGAGGGAGGCCACGTACTCCGGGAACGGCGGTGGGCCGAGGGCCGGATCCCGGTCGAAGATCTCGAAGATGGTGTCCGACCAGGTGATCTGCTGGGTGGCCAGGTCGAAGCTCCAATGGCCCAGGCGCCCCAGGCGCTGGGCTTCGCGCAGCTTGGCCTCGCTCGCCTTCAGGGCCTCCTGGGTCTGGATGCGGGCGCGGATGTCCCGGGCGATCACCGAGAAGACGGTCCGATCCCCCAGGTTCAACGCCGTGGCTGAGACCTCCACGGGGATCAGGGAGCCATCCTTGTGACGGTAGTTCCGTTCGCCGAGCTGGTGGGTCCGGTGGGTCCGGGTGGCCTGGATGTGGAAGCGGATGCTCGCCGCGTCGTGGGCCACGAGGGAGCTCAGTTGAAGTCGGGGGATCTCCTCCCGCGTGTAACCGAACAGGTCCAGGAAGGCCTGGTTGCCCTCGAGCAGCTGGCCCGAATCCGCATCGAAGTAGAAAATGCAGTCCCCGGACTGTTCGACCAGGGCCCGATGCCGGAGCTCCTCGGTGTGCAGGCGCTCTTCCCGCTCATGGATCCGGATGGCCAGGGAGGCGATGTCCGTGAAGCGGTGGAGCAGCGCCAGGTCGGCCGCGGGGAAGGGGCCGGGTTCCAGGTGGTAGATGGCGAAGGCGCCCAGGGGATTCCCGGCGGGGTCGAGGATGGGGATGGAGGCGCAGGCCTTGAGGCCGAAGGGGAGCGCGGCGGCCCGGTAGGCGTCCCAGAGCGGGTCGGTGGCGATGTCCTCCACGACCACCGGCTGGCGCCGGTACATGGCCGTTCCACAGGAACCCGCCTGGGGACCGATGGGCGCACCATCGATGAGGGCCATGTACTCCGGGGAGAGGCTGGGCCCTGCGCCATGCAGGACGCGGATCCCCTCGCGATCGAGGCGGAGGATGGAACAGCGTCCTTCGGAAAGGAGCTCTTCCAGGGAAAGGCAGAGCTCTTCCAGGAAGCGCGCCAATGGGGTGCCACAGGCCAATCGCTCCAAGGTGTCCCGCAGGGCCGCCATCTCGGCTTGGAGCCGGGTCTCGGGGTCGGGCGGGAAGGGAGGGCGCATCACCCTACTCCTCGGGTGTTGAGGGAATGGCCCAAGTCCTGCACGCTCGGCGCAGGGGCGGGAAGCAGAGGCGCCCCGCAGCCAGGAGGCGGGACTCCGGGGACAGCGACTTGATCCAGGGCGCACCATGGCCGAGCACCAGGCCCTCCTGGGCTGAGGCCAGGCCCACGTCGAGGCCCTGGAGCACTTGGATCGCGATGGGTTCCACGCCCAGCCACCGGGATCCGGCGAGGGCTTCCAGGTGCGCGGGGTGCAAGGGGGGCTGGATCAGCCCCACCAAGTGATCCAGGTCGAGGCGGGGGTGGCTCAGGAAGGCTCCGAGTACGCCCGCGTTCCGGACCCGCCAGACCTGGGACCAGAGCTGACGGGGGCAGAGGGAGGCCAGGGCCCGCCGCTCGCCGAGGGTCATCCCATGCCAGGCGCTCTGCAGGCGCTCCACGGCCTGCGCCCGGGCCTGGGGATGGGCGGCGGCATCCTGGGCGATCGCCGCGAGCGCCCGCCAGGGGAGGCGGGCCAGGAGGCTGGCTCGGAGGTGGGCGGGGGCCTTGGGGTGCTGGGCGACCCACCGGAGGAGCAGGGGGCGTTTGCGGAGTTCCGGCAGGGCGGCGGCCTCCTCCAGCCACCCCCGGGGGGGATCGGCTTGGCGCAGCAGCCGGAGGAAGCGCGGCCAGGGAACCGCAGGGGGGAAGGCCCAGTGCATCCCGGTACTTTAGCCTTAGTGCCCCATGCCTCATGCTGGAAGGGTGGATCCTCGCTTCACCATCCTCGGCCGCGGCAGGGCCGGCCGCTCCCTCGCCCAGGCCTGGGGGAGGCGCGTGGACCTGCTCCCCCATGACGCCCGGCCCGAGGGATTCGTGCTGCTGGCGGTGCCGGATCGGGCCGTGGCCGAAGTGGCTGCCGCCTTCCCCGGGCGCTGCGCCCACCTGAGCGGGAGCCTCCACCTCCCGGATGTTCCCGGCGTGCACCCCCTCACCAGCTTCACCGGCGACCCGGGCCCCTGGCCGGGGACCCCCCTGGCCCTGGATGGGGAGGTCCCGGACTGGTTGCCCAGGGCCTTTGAGGATCTGGGCTTCCTCCCCTTCCACCTGGATCCCCGCCGGAAGGCCCTCTACCACGCCTGCGCGGTCCTCACCTCCGGGCACGCGGCCACCCTGTGGCTGGGCGCCCAGGCGCTCCTGGAGGCGGAGGGCGTGAACTTGCCGGGTCGGGGCTTCCTGCCCCTGGCGGAAGCCACCCTCCGAAATGTCGAGGCCAAGGGGGCCGGGGGCCGCACCGGGCCCTTCGTCCGCGGTGATGCCCCCACCATCCAGCGGGATGCCGCGGCCCTGCCTTCCGATTGGCGCGAGGTCTTCCTCCGGCTGGGGGGACTGTGAACTTCAAACCCCCGCTGCCCCTGAGGGCCTGGACTGACCCCGCTTGGGCCGAGGCGGCCTTGCAGGATCCCGAGGGCCTCCTCTCCGACCACGCCCACAATGAGAAGAAGGCCACCCTCACCGCACTCTCCCTTTCCCAGGCCTTCCCGGATGCGATCCACCCCGCGATCCTGCTCAGCCGGTTGGCGGAGGAGGAGGCCCAGCACTTCCGCCGGGTGCTGGAGGCCCTGGAGGGGTTCGGCTGGCGGCTGCGACCGGATGGGGGCAACCGGCATGCCCAGGGGCTCCTGGAGGCGAAGAACCTGGACAGGGGGGCGGATCCCCTGCTGGACCGGTTGCTCATCGGGAGCCTGATCGAGGCCCGGAGCTGCGAGCGCCTCTGGCTCATCGAGCGGGCTGCCCAGGCCCACCCCGAGCTGGGGAATCCCCAGTGGCTGGCCTTCCTGCTGGAGCTGGAGCGTTGCGAGGCCGGCCACGCCCTCACCTACCTCCGCATCGCCCAGGAACGCTTCCCGGAGGCCGACGCCCGGATGGACTGGTGGCTGGATCGGGAGGCCGAGGTGATCCGTTCGCTTCCCTGGCGTTCCGCGGTGCATTGACCCCGACGGGCGGAATCCTCCCATTCCCGGTAACATGGTCGTTACGTTTCCGCTCACGAGTCCCTGAATGGCCAGCTACAGCCCCCACAATCCCCACGAGATGACCCCCGTCTTCAGCCCGGAGGCCCTCTGGGTCCATGAGGGCATGGGGTTCCGCGAAGCCCTGGACCGCCTGGCCAAGGGTGGGGACCTGAAGGCCACCCTGCTCCTGGTGGCCCTCACCCACTTCGCCTCCCGTGGTTACGACGGGGTGCAGGTGCGCGAGGTCGCCGAGGAGGCCGGGGTCTCGAAGCCGACCCTCTATTACCACTTCGGCAGCAAGGAAGGCCTGTTCCGCCAGCTCTGCCTGGTGGCCCACTCCGTGCTCGAACACCGGATGGAAGCCGTGGTGGCTCCCGTGCTGACCCAGGATCTCGGTACCCCTGAAGCCATCGAGGCCGGTGCCTTCACCGTGGCCCGGGGCTATGTGAACCTCCTCATGGAGACCCCCGAGTTCACGGGCTTCGTGCTCCGCAGCATCGCCGTGCCCAGTCCCGACAGTGGGTTTCGGGATCTGATGCCCCTGGTGGAGCGCACCGTCGCCCCCGTGGGCCGGTTCATCCATCAAGCCTATGGCGTCCCCTTCGAGCAGGCCCGTAAGGAGATGATGATCTTCACGGGCATCTTCGGGGCCCTGATGGAGGAGCGCATCCGCCATCCCGAATACCTCATCGACGACGCCGAGCTGAAGTGGGCGGTGCGTCGCTGGCTGCGCGGCATGCAGGGCTGAGGGCCCGGTCGTCGTGGTGGGCATGCGCAAGGCCCTGGGATTCGTCCTGGCCACTACCCTGGGAGGGCTCGCCATGGCCCAGTCGAAGAAGGCTCCAGCCCCCATCGAGGCGGTGGTCCGGCCCCTGGATCTCAGCCAGCACCAGCTCGAGGTGGAGCTGCGGATCCCGGGGGAGGCCATGGGCCGGGCGGGGGCCCTGGCGCTCCCCACCTGGACGCCCGGCTCCTACCTGGTGCGGGACTACGCCCGGCTGGTGGACCGCGTGCGGCAGATCACCCCCAAAGGCGAACTGCCCCTCACCGAGAAGCTGGACAAGCAGCGCTGGCCCCTGGCCGCGGCCAAGGGGGGCACGGTCATCAAGTACCGGGTCTATGGCAATGAACTCACCGTGCGCACGAACCACATCGATGCCACCCATGCCCAGGTGATCCCCGCGGCCACCTTCATGGTTCCCGAAGGGCAGAAGGGCAGGCCCTGGCTGATCCGGTTCGAGGGCTTCCCCAAGGGCTGGGAGGTGGCCACGGGGCTCGAGGCGGTGGCAGGGGGATTCCGGGCCTCGGACTTCGATGAACTCGTGGACAGTCCCTTCGAGGTGGGCCCCTTCCGGCGGCATGCCTTCGAGGTCGGGGGCGCCCGGTTCGAGTTGGTGCTCCACGGTTCCCACAATGGCGACGAGACCCGCATGGTGGAGGGCACCCGGGCCATCGTGACCCAGGCCGGCAAGATGTTCGGGGGGTTCCCCTTCCAGCGCTACGTCTTCCTGCTGACCTTCTCGCCCAAGGGCGGGGGCGGCCTGGAACACAAGAACAGCACGAGTCTGCTCAGCGATCCCTTCCGATTCGAGAAGGCCGAAGGGTACTACGGCCTCTTCAATCTGGTGGCCCACGAGTTCTTCCACGTGTGGAACGTGAAGCACATGCACGACCCCGTGCTGGGTCCCTTCGACTACGGGCAGGAGAACTACTCCCGCCTCCTCTGGTTCCATGAGGGGTTCACCAGCTACATGGAGCATGCCCTGGTGCTGCGGGCCGGGGTGGTGCCCTGGAGCCACGTGTCCCGCAGCCTCAGCACGGAGTGGACCAACCAGCTCCAGCGGCCGGGGTGGGCGGAGCAGAGCCTGGAGGAGAGCAGCTTCGACAGCTGGATCCGCCAATACAAACCCCATGAATTCACCGCGAACAGCACCGTGGGCTACTACGACAAGGGGGAGGTGGTGGGCTTCCTCATGGACGCCACCCTCCGCAGCGCCACGCGGGGGGCGAAGGGGCTGGACGATCTCTTCGTCCACCTCTGGAAGAACCGGACGCCCAAGGGCATCACGGATGCGGATGTGCAGGCCGCCTTCCGGACCCTCTCGGAGCAGGATCCCGCGCCCTTCTGGGATGCCTACATCCGGGGGCGGGCCCCCCTGGATCCCCGCGTGGTGGAACAGGCCTTCGGGCTGCGGCTCGAGTTGCGGGCACCGTGGGAGCTGCTGCCCCCGGATGATTTGCGGGACCCCGACGCGGTGGCCCGAGCCAAGGCCTTCACCGGCCTGCTCTTCGCCCCGGTGGCTCCGGGGTCCCCCGAACCGCCCACCGTCTGGAACGTGCTGCCGGGATCCCCGGCGGCCGAGGTGGGGATCAGCTTCGGCCACGAGATCCTGGCCGTGGAAGGCTGGCGCACGGTGAGCGCCACGGAGGTGAGAAAGCGCTTGGCGGATGTCGGGGTGGGACGCAAGGCGGAGGTCACCTTCGTGGACCGGGGCCGCGTACAAACGGGGAAGGTGAAGATCGTGGAGGATCCCCGCAGGACCCTCCGGATCCAACCCAACCCCCTGGCCACCGATGCCCAGAAGGCCGCGTTCACGGCCTGGACGGGCCAGCCCTACCCCGCGCTGCCGCCCGTCACTCCCAAACCTCTCGAAACCAAGCCCAAGTGAGCGTCCCTTCGGTCGTCGCCATCATCGCGGCCCATGACGAGGCCGGCCACATCGGGGCCGTGGTGCGGGGGCTCCGTGCCTACGGCCTCCAGCGCATCCTGGTGGTGGACGACGCCTCCTCTGATGGGACCGGGGATCTGGCCCGGGCCGAGGGCGCGGAGGTCCTGCGGCTGGAACCGGGGCAGGGGGGTGGCAAGGGCCAGGTCCTCCGGGCCGGGATCCGCCACGTCCAGTCCAGCGCGTTCGAGTGGTACCTCTTCATTGATGGAGACGGCCAGCACGACCCCGCAGACCTGCAGCGGTTCTTCGACCACCTCCGGGATCACCCGCGGGCCCACTTCCTGATCGGGAGCCGTTTCGAGGATCGGCACCGGATCCCCCCGAAGCGTTGGCGCACCAATGCCCTGGGCTCCTGGACCCTTGGGCGCATCGCCGGGGTGAAGTGGGAGGACAGCCAGAGCGGCTTCCGCATGATCCGGAAGAAGGTCGTGGACCGCCTCGACCTCCGTTCCGCAGGCTTCGCCATCGAGATGGAGATGGCCATGAAGGCCGCGGATTGGAAGCTGGAGTGGGCCCACATCCCCATCCAGGCCATCTACCACCCCGGTCCCCACAAGAGCCACTTCCGAGGTGCCATGGACACCTGGCTCATCGCCTGGTTCTCCCTGCAGTGCTGAATCCAGACGGTTGGCGCAGGGGAGTATCCTGGTGGCGATGAATCCGTTGGTTTGGGACCTGGGGAACGTGCCGCCCGGCATCGCGTGGGGCGGGGTGGATGGGGGGACCCGCTCCCGGAAGGCGCGCGGAGCGCGGCCTGACGGGGAGCCCGGTCCGGTGGACCGGGCGATCGCGGGCGGCCAGAGGCTTCATCACCCCGCCCCTTCGCCTCGGGGAGGCGGTCGATGAATCCGTTGGATTGGGATCTGGGGAACGTGCCGCCGGGCATCGCCTGGGGCGGGGTTGATGAAGCCGGAAGGGGCGCCTGGGCGGGGCCGGTGGTGGCGGCCTGTGCGGTGCTCGATCCGGATTCCGTGAAACAGTGGCGCCACGTGCTCCGGGAGGCCCGGGACAGCAAGCAGCTCACGCCGCAGCGGCGGGCGGTGCTGGCCACGGAGCTGAAGGGCACCCTGGCGGCCTGGGCGGTCGCGGAGGCGGATGTCCTCACCATCGACCGGGAGAACATCCTGGAGGCCACCCTGGGCGCCATGCGCAAGGCGGTGGCCGATGTCTCGGTCCGTCCCCGGATGCTGCTCATCGATGGGGACAAGGCCCCGCGCACCGGGCTGCCCGAACGCCTCATCGTCGAAGGCGACGCCACGAGCTGCGCCGTGGCCGCGGCCAGCATCCTGGCCAAGGCCCACCGGGACGCCCTGATGGTCGAGCTGGATGAGGAGGTCCCTGGCTACGGGTTCAAGCAGCACAAGGGCTATGGCACCCGGGAACACCAGGAGCGGCTCCAGGAGCTGGGCGCCTCCTGCGTGCACCGGCTCAGCTATGCCCCGGTGGCCGCAGCCCAGCGCCCTGATGAGGCCGTGCGGGCCATCCTGCTGGATTCCCTGGGCACCTGCCAATCGGTGAAGGACCTGCACCAGTGGGTGGAGACGGACCTGAGACCCAACTACGGCCGGCTCAAGCTGGTGTGGGTGGAGACCCTGCGCCGGCGCTACGCGGATCGGCTCGCCCAGCTGGCCTACCAGGAGGGGCTGGGTGAAGGAGGTTGAGGTCGCCCTGGGGCTGCTGGAGCGGGAGGGGCGCTGGTTCCTCCAGCGAAGGGACCCCGCGGGAGCGGTGCTCCCGGGCCTCTGGGAATTCCCCGGGGGAAAGGTGGAGCCCGGTGAATCCGCCGCCGATGCCTGCCGCCGGGAACTGGCGGAGGAGTTGGGGCTCCGGGTCCTGGATCTGACCCCGCTCCAGGTCCAAGCCTTCACCTACCCCGATCGCAGGGTGCGTCTCCATCCCTTCCGGCTCGCGGTGACCGGCGAACCTCGCACCCCCCTGGCCTGGGGGTGGTTCACCCTGGGGGAGATCGCCCGCCTGCCCATCCCCCCGGCCAATGGTCCCCTCCTGGAACGGTGGACCGCCCGCGGCGTGGAATAGCCCGCTCGCGGAGACTCCCGGGGCGTTGGGCCCAGTGAACCTGGGGTCTGGTCCCTGCACCTGATAACCTGAAGGCACCCCCCGGAGTCCGCATGAAGGGCATCGCCACGCGCATCCTCCTGTTCTGTTCGGCCCTGGGCCTTCTGGCCCAGCAGCCTTCGGAGGTGGTGATCAGCGCCACCAGCGGAGCGAAGGTCGTGATCGGGATGGCGCCGGTGGTGGTCACGGGGCTTGAGGAGCCGATGGTCGGCCAGGAGTTCACGGCCGTGCTCCAGAAGGATCTCGATGAGAGCGGGGTATTCGGGGTCCTGAAGGAACGCGCCCCGGCCTCGGCGGACGCGAAGGCCTGGAGTCAGGCCGGAGCGGATTGGCTGGTGGTGGCCAAGGCTTCCAAGGCGGCCAACGGCGCCCTCGCCCTGGCCCTGCAGGTGGTCGACACCCGGGCGGACAAACCGGTCTTCTCCAAGAACTACAACGCCTCAGCTGAGACCTTCCGCTTGGCGGGGCCCATGCTTCGGCGCACCGCCCACCTGGTGGCGGATGACCTGGTCAAGCAGCTCACGGGCGAACGGGGCGTGGCCTCCACCCGGATGGTCTTCGTCCGCCAGGTCTCCCCGGGGGTCAAGGAGATCTTCCAGGTGGACCGGGATGGCGCGAACCTGGTGCAGATCACCTCCTTCGGGAGCCTGACCCTGGCCCCGACGGTGGCCCAGGATGGTCGCCTCGCCTTCGTCACCTACAAGGGTGGGACCCCGGAGATCTGGGGCCAGCGCAAGCCCAACGGGGCCTTTGAGCGGCTCTATCCCAACGCCAAGCAGGAGGGGCTCTGCTTCAGCCCCGCCTGGAGCCCGGATGGCAGGCGCTTGGCCTTCGTCCAGGGGGACCGCCGGGGGAACGCCGACATCATGGTCCTCGACCTGGATTCCGGGCGGGTCCGACGGCTCACGGACGGTGCGGGGATCAACACCTCGCCCTGTTGGAATCCCAGCGGCACCCAGATCGCCTTCACCTCCGATCGCGAGGGCGGACCCCAGATCTACCTCATGCAGGACGATGGCTCCAACCTGCGGGCCCTGACCCGGGAGGGGACCTACAACGAGAGCCCTGCCTGGAGCCCCAGCGGCGCCCAGATCGCCTATGTGAGCCGCTTCGAAGGGAAGTTCGATCTCTTTGTCTTCAAGCTCGGGGAAGGCAAGGCCTACCAGATCACCACGGGGGTCTCCTCCTCCGAGTCCCCGGCCTGGAGCCCCGATGAACGCCGCCTGGTGTTCACCAGCAACCGCTTCGGGAGCATGCAGCTCTTCACCACGGACCTCTCCGGCAAGTCCATCCAGCGCCTCTCGGAGCTGGGCAATTGCCAGAGCCCCAAGTGGACCCGGTCACGTTGACCACCCCCGGGGCCATTCAGGTCCCCAGGGCCGCTTTTTCCCTGATAACCTAGCCCTTCGGAGGCTGAGATCATGAAGACCACCAAGATCATTTCCCTTGCCGCGGTTCTGACGCTGGGCGCTGGCCTGGCCTGCAAGAAGCCCGAGCCTGCCCCCAAGGTCGACACCGCCGCCGAGGAAGCCGCCCGCAAGGCCGCTGCCGAGAAGGCCGCCGCTGAGGAGGCCGCCCGCAAGGCCGCCGCCGAGAAGGCCGCTGCTGAAGAAGCCGCCCGCAAGGCCGCGGCTGAGGAAGCCGCCCGCAAGGCCGCCGCCGAAGCCGCCGAGAAGGCCGCCGCCTTCAAGGCCGCCGCCGAGAAGGCCCTGGTCAGCATCCACTTCGACTACGACAAGTCCGACATCAAGGCCTCCGACCGCGCCATCCTGCAGGGCATCGCCGATTTCCTGAAGGCCAATCCCACCGCGAAGGTCTCCATCGAAGGTCACTGTGACGAGCGGGGCACCAACGAGTACAACCTGGCCCTCGGCAACCGCCGCGCCGCCGCCGCCCTGGCCTACCTGAAGACCCTCGGCGTGGAGGAATCCCGCTTCGAGACCATCTCCTTCGGGAAGGAGAAGCCCCTCTGCACCGAGGGCAACGAGAAGTGCTGGAGCCAGAACCGCCGCGCCGAGTTCAAGCTCAAGGGCTGATCTGATCAGACACCCGGAACGCGGGGGCTTCGGCCCCCGCGTTCTCGTTCTGGGAGGATTGTTCGCTAGGATGGAGGCATCCTCCCGAGGTGCCCATGCGTTCCTTCCGCTCCCTTGCCGTGCCCGTGACTGTCGCCCTGCTCGCCGTGGGATGCTCCTCCGGGGATCAGCTGAAGAAGGTGGAGCAGGAGCTGGGGGATCTGAAGGTGGAGGTCTTCCGGCTGCGCCAGCAGGCCGAGGAGGCCACCAAGAAGGCCGAAGCCGAGCAGCGGGCGGCGGCGGAAGCCCGCGCCCAGGACCGCCGGTTCCAGGCGGACCTCCAGGAGAGCCTCCGCCAGGTGCAGGATACGGTACGCGTGATGAACAACCGCCTGGCCAGCGGGGTGAGGGGGACGGCCGCGGCGAGTGCACCGGCGACGAGCATCGCGCCCGCTGCCGTCACCAGTGACGAAGAGAAGGCCTTCCAGGCGGCCACCCTGGACTACAACAAGGGCAGCTATGGTCTGGCGGCCGAGGGCTTCCAGCTCTTCCTGAAGAGCTTCGCCAACTCCACCCGGCGCCCCGAGGCGCTCTACTTCCTGGGCCTCAGCCACTACAACCAGAAGGCCTATGACAAGGGGCAGGCGGCCTTCGAGCAGGTGCTCCGGGAGCATGCGGGCTCGGCCCAGTTCCTCCCGGCCAAGCTGAAGCGCGCCCAGTGCCTCCTGAAGCAGGGCCTGAAACCCGCGGCCACCAAGGCCTTCAAGGAGCTCGTGGAAGGCTTCCAGGGCACTCCGGAGGCCCGCACGGCCCAACAGGAACTGGCGGACCTCGGCCTATAGCAGGTCGTCGGGGAGCGTGAGCGGTCGCTCCCCGGACTGTCCCAGGCACTCCCGCAGGCGACCGTCCCGCTTGCCCATGGGGAGCGTGGCGAGCTGGCCGAGCGGAACCCAGACCTCGTCCCCTCGGGGTTGGGGACGCTGGCTTGGGCGGAGGTGAAGGGGGCTCACCCGCTCCCGGCGGTGGGTGTAGACCTGGGTCCACCCGGGGAAGGCAAGGGCCTCCAGGCTTGGAGGGACCGGCCCTTCCGGGGCATCAACCAGCCGGGGTCGGGTGGGCCACCGCCACAGCCCCGCAAGCAGCCCCCGACCCCCCGGTGGATGGAGGATGACCTCGCCCCCATGTTCGATGGCCAGGAGCCAGAGCTCCGCCTCCTTGGGGGTCGGCCGCTTCACGGGCGCCGGAATTTCGGCTTCCAGGCCCGCAGCGCGCGCGGCGCAGCCCCCGTTGAGGGGACAAGCCCCGCATCGGGGCTGGGGGGTGCACACCGTGGCGCCGAGTTCCATGACGGCCTGGGTGATGCGGGAAGGGCCATGAGCGACCTGGGCGGGGGCCAGCCAGGAGCGCAGGGCTGGGGCGTGCTGCTTGGGGTCGCCCTCCAGCCTGAGCAGGCGGGCCAGCACCCGGAAGGCGTTTCCATCCAGAGCCGCCGCCGGCCACTGGAAGGCGATGGAGGCCACCGCCGCCCCCGTGTAGGGGCCGAGTCCCGGCAGCTCGAGGAGGCCCGCCAGATCATCGGGCCAGCCCCGCTCCGAGAGGACTTGGGCGGCGGATTGGAGGAGGCGGGCCCGGCGGTAGTAACCCAGCCCCTCCCAGGCCTTGTGGACCTCATCGGAATGAGCGGAGGCCAAGGCCCCGGGGGTCGGGAAGCGGGCCATCCACCGCTCGAAATACGGGATCACCGTGGCCACCTGGGTCTGTTGCAGCATGGCCTCACTGACCAGCACGGCGTAGGGATCCGGGTGAGGTGAGTCCAGGTCATCGGCCCGCCAGGGCATCGGTCGCCGGTGGGCATTGAACCACGGTGCGAGGGGTGCGAGCAGCGGGGTGGAATCGGGCCAGGACATCGATCCCACTATCGCATTCCCGAAGGGCGTGGGGAGCATTGGATGCGACACGAAAAAGAGCGCCTTTCGGCGCTCTTCCGTGTTGGTGCCCGCGAGCAGACTCGAACTGCTACGGCTTGTGGCCACCACCCCCTCAAGATGGCGTGTCTACCAATTTCACCACGCGGGCAACGTGGAAGAATCATTGTGCCGTGCTTGCGGCACGGCGTCAACGCTCACTTTTGGGAGACAGGCGCGGAGGGGCCAATGAGCTTGTCGACCACCGAGCGGTCCTGGCGGACGATCATCACTTCGATGAGGATGCAGGCGAAGAGGAAGAGCCCCGCCAGCCAATAGGTCGCCTTCGCGAGGAAGGGGGTCGCGCCCTGGGCGCCGAAGGCGCTGTTGGCGCCACCACCACCGAAGGAGGCACCGAGGCCGCCGCCCTTGCTGCCGGGCTGCAGCAGGATGGCGCCGATGAGCAGGATGCTCACGATCACGAAAAGGGTGTAGAGCAGGGTCATGGAAGCTCCGAACGGACTAGTTTACTGCCCCGAGGGCCGTTCTGTCAGCTGCCGGTTGGCCTCAGAAGGCCAGGCCGACCCCTGCGGGGCGCCCGCTCAGGATCCGGTGGATGTCCCGGCACTGGGTGACCATCTGGAAGAAATCGGAGGGGAGGAGCGCCTGGGGCCCGTCACTGAGGGCCTTCTCCGGGTGGCAGTGGGTCTCCACGAGGAGGCCATCGGCTCCGACCGCGACGCCGGCCCGGGCGCAGGGGATCACCAGGTCCCGACGGCCTGTGGCGTGGCTGGGGTCCACCACCACCGGGAGGTGGGTGAGCGCCTTGGCCGCAGGCACTACCGATACATCCAGCGTGTTCCGGGCGTGATCGGACCAGGTGCGGATGCCCCGCTCACAGAGGATCACGTTGCGATTTCCCTCCGAGAGGACGTACTCCGCGGCATAAAGCCACTCCTCAAGGGTGGCGGCTGGACCTCGCTTGAGGAGGACTGGTTTCCCGCAGCGGCCGGCGAGCTTCAGCAGCGCGAAGTTCTGCATGTTCCGGGCGCCGATCTGAACCAGGTCCGCGGTCTCGGCCACATCTGCGAAGGTCTCGGCTTCGGTGGCCTCCGTGACGATGCCCAGGTCGAATTCCCGCCGGGCTTCCGCCAGCAGGCGCAAGCCCTCGAGGCCGAGTCCCTGGAAGCTGTAGGGGCTGGTGCGGGGTTTGAAGGCCCCGGCCCGGAGCAGTTTCACGCCGGCCTCCGCCACGTAGCGGGCGGTGGCGAAGAGCTGTTCCCGGCTTTCCACGCCGCAGGGGCCCGCCACCAGGGCGAGTTCCCCGCCCCCGAAGCGGACGCCCCGCACCTCGACCACCGTGGGGGACAGGCTGCCCTCGGCACTGGCGAGCTTGAAGGGGCTGGTGATGGGGACCACCCGCCGGACCCCGGGGAGGCCTTCCAGCCGGTCGGGCTTGAGGGCCTTGGAGGCATGGGGGGCCAGGATGCTGGTGGCGGCCGCGGATTCCTGGACCTGGGGCCTGATGCCCGCTTCCTGCAGCAGCAACAGCACTTCCGCCACCTGCTCCGGCCCCGCGGCGGGTTCCATGAGAATCAGCATCCGTGGTCGCTCCTCGATCCATTCTAGTCCCTTGGGCCGTGTTGTATGGATCTGGACACGGAAATTGCATGGACCGATCCTGATCCCACGGAGTCTCCCATGCGAGCCACGCCCATCCTGGTCCTTCCCGTCCTCCTTGCCGGACTGGCCTGCCGTCGGGTCGAGGTGGATGCCTTCCGGCAATCCCCGCGGCCGGTGGTGGTCACCTTCGATATCCCCCGGGAGGTCCCGGATCGGGAGGCGGTGGCCAAGGAATATGCGGCGGTGCTGCGCCAGCGCCTGGCCACCCGCCTCGTGGTCGTGCCCGAGGGGGTGGAACCCCCGGCCGATGCGGCCCAGTTGAAGATCATCATCGAGTCCATGGAGCCGGGGTCCCGGGATGCCACCCCCGCCCAGGTGGGTGTCGCCACGGGCGTGACCGTGGGGGTGGTGAGCGGCATGCTCGGCAACCGGCACGCGGCCTGGTCCGGGTTCTGGTGGGGCATGTTCGCGGGCCATCACGCCGCCCGTGAACGACGGGAATCGGATCGCCTGGGGTTCCGGCCCATGCGCATGGAGGCCCGACTGCTCCTGACCTATCCGGGGGGAAAGGACCCCGTGGTGGATCGCGACCTGGAGCCGAGGGAGATCATGAACGCCATGGATGCCCTCCGCCGCAGCGAAGAGGATGATCCGGATGCGATCCGCGAAGCCGAGGCCCGGGGACTCGCCCGGGTGGTGATCCGGGCCCTGGATGACGAGCTGGGGCTCCGGGCCCGTGAGCCCCGTTGGTTCGGGGAGAAGGCTGAGGAGCCCCGGCCCCGCCTGGAGGCGAAACCGGAGGGCGCTCCCGCCGCTGATCCCGCGCCAGCCCCTGCCGAGTCGAAGAAGGACTGAATCCCGGGTGCCCCGGTCCGGCGAACCCGGGGAGGGACCGAGGCGCGGGACGGCCGAGCGAACCCAGGGGCGTGGCACCAGTCCGGAGCGACCACCCCAGGTCGCTCCGGCGAGATCAGGTTCAGACCTGGGCGGTCTTCACCAGGGAGAGGAACTTCTGGGGATCCAGGCTCGCACCGCCCACGAGGCCACCGGCCACATGGGGGATCTCCAGCAGCTCACCGAAGGTCTCGGGGGTGACGCTCCCCCCGTAGAGGATCGGGGTCTGCGCCCCGGCCTCACCCATGAGGACGCGGAGTTCCTCGCGGATGTAATCGTGGGCTTCCCGGATCTGGTGGGCATCCGCCCGGCGCCCGGTGCCGATGGCCCACACGGGCTCATAGGCCACCCACAGGGGCCCCGGGCCGGCCTCGGCCAGGATGGCCAGCTGGCGCCTGAGCACCGCGAAGGTCTGGTCCGTATCCCGTTCCTGGAGGGTCTCGCCGATGCAGAGCAGGGGCAGCAGCCCGTGGGAGCGGGCGGCCACCACCTTCTTCACCAGGGCCTCATCCGTCTCGCCGAAGAGGGTGCGGCGCTCGCTGTGACCCAGGATCACACCGGTGCAACCGGCATCGCGGAGCATGGCCATGCTGACCTCGCCCGTGAAGGCGCCCTTCTCCTCGGCATGGGCGTGTTGGGCGAAGACGCGCACGCCCTTGCTGCGCACCTCCTGGGCCGTGCGGGAGAGCCAAGGGAAGGGCGGCGCGATGGCCACCTGCACGCCTTCCGCCGGGGTGTAAGCGGCCATGAAGGTCTCGCAAAAGGCCGCGGCCTCCTGCCAGAGCATGTTCATCTTCCAGTTCGCGACGACGCAGCGCATTCCGACAGGCTATCAGGGTCCATCGCCCCGGGCGTAGGCACCTGGGCTGCGCCCCAGGAGCGCCTTGAAGTCCCGGGTGAAGTGGGCCTGGTCGAAGTACCCCAGTTCCGTGGCCAGGGTGGCCAGATCCGGCGCCGTGCCCGCTTCCAGGCGCGCCATCGCTTCGTGGAGGCGGTACCGGGCCAGGACCCACTTGGGGCCGACCCCCACGTAGTCCGCGAAGAGCCGCTGGAGGGCCCGCACGCCCAGGCCCGCGCGATCCGCCACCTCCTCCACCCGGACCAGGCTCCGATCCGCCTCCATGGCGGCCACCAGCTCCCGCACCCGGGCCGCCTGCGGATCCACCGGGGGCAGGCGCCGCAGGAGGAAAGCCTCGGCGCAGGCCACCTGGGCCCCCTCGTTCCCGGCCAGGTCCAGCACCTCCCGTTCGAAGATGGCACCTGCCGGGCCGAAGGCGACATCCAGGGGCACCACCTGGTCCGCCAATTCGGACACGGGGCCCTTCCAGAAGGGGCGGAAGCCGCCCGGATGGAACTTCACCCCCAGCACCCAGCCCCGGCCCTCCAGGGTGGTCACGAAGCGCCGGGTGGTGGGGCCGGCCAGGCCGGAGCGACCCGGCTCCACCACCAGGTGCACCGTGGGGTGGGGCAGGGTCTCCCGCACCACCGGTGGTCGCCCTTCCAGGTCCCAGGCGATGGGCCAGAAATGTTGAACGAAGGGCGCCAGTTCCGGGCAGGGGAGGTAGCGCCCCACCGGTGTCTCCCGCCGGATGGCCTCGCCGCCCACCACGCCCCTGGGCTCCCATGGAATGGCCGTGGCCACGCGTGCCCCCCTCCGTCGCGTTTCTACAATACGGGATCCCCGGGAGCGGGGGAGACTGGGATCCCCGGAGGTACCCGTGCTGATCGCGCCCGTGCTCGCCATCCTCATCCAGAGCCCCAAGGAGGCCCCCATGACCCACCGCGCCACCGGCACCTTCGAGGTGAAGGTGAAGCCCCTCACCGCCGACAACCCCGAGTGGGGGGCCTTCGGACGCCTGTCCATCGACAAGGTCTTCCAGGGGGAGCTGACGGGCACGAGCCTTGGGCAGATGCTCGCGGATGGCGATGGCCGCGGAACCCATGGCGGCTACGTGGCCCTGGAGCGGGTCACGGGCACCCTGGGCGGGAAGAAGGGCTCCTTCGTGCTCATGCACACGGGCACCCTGGTGGATCGCCGCCCTGAGATGGTGATCACGGTGGTGCCGGGCTCCGGCACGGGGGACCTGACGGGGCTGGCCGGGCGCTTCCAGATCCTCATCGAAGGCGGGAAGCACAGCTACACCTTTGAGTACACGCTTCCCTGAACGGAACGGGGCCGCGCCCGGCGCGGCCCCGCTACCTTATGGATCTGAGTTAGCGGCTGAGGGCCGCCACACCCGGGAGCTCCAGGCCGGAGAGGAACTCCAGGGAGGCCCCGCCGCCGGTGCTCACGTGGCTCATCTGGGCGGCCACGCCGGCCTGGTTCACGGCGGCCACGCTGTCGCCACCGCCCACGAGCACGTAGGCGCCGTTCTTAACCGCCGCGGCCAGCTCCTCGGCCACACTCAGGGTGCCGCTGGCGAAGGCGGGCATCTCGAACACGCCCATGGGGCCGTTCCAGAGCAGGGTCTTGGCCCCACGGATGGTCTCGGCGTAGAGGGCCACGCTCTCGGGGCCGATGTCCAGGCCCATCTGGTCGGCGGGGACGGCCACACCCTCGGTGATGGCGGCCTCGGCGTCGGCCTTGAACTCGGCGGCCACCACGTGGTCCACGGGAAGCATCAGCTTGGTGCCCTTGGCCTGGGCCTGCAGGAGCAGCTCCTTGGCCAGGTCCAGCTTGTCCTCCTCGCAGAGGCTCTTGCCGATCTCGATGCCCTGGGCCTTGAGGAAGGTGAAGCTCATGCCGCCGCCGATGAGGATGGCCTGGGCCTTGCCGAGGAAGTTCTGGATGAGCTCGATCTTGTCGCTTACCTTGGCACCGCCGAAGATCACCACCAGGGGCTGCTCGGGGTGGTGCATCACGCGGCCCAGGGCGGTGAGTTCCTTCTCCATGAGGAAGCCCGCGGCCACCTTGTCCTTGGGGAAGTGGGCCACCATGCCGCTCACGCTGGCGTGGGCGCGGTGGGCGGCGCCGAAGGCGTCGTTCACATAGGCCTGGGCCAGCTTGGCGAGGGCCTCGGCGAACTCGGGCTTGTTCTTGGTCTCGCCCTTGTCGAAGCGCAGGTTCTCCAGGAGCAGGATCTGGCCGGCCTTCAGAGCGGCGGCCTCGGCCTCCACAGCCTCACCCACCACTCCGGAGGCCAGGCGCACATCGAAGCCCTCGGCCTTCAGCCACTCCGCCACGGGGCGGGCGCTGTAGGCCTCCTCGAAGCCCTCGCCCTTGGGGCGGCCGAGGTGGGAGGCCATCACCACGGAGGCGCCCTTCTCCAGGAGGGTGCGGAGGGTGGGGAGCGTCTCCTTGATGCGGGTGGCGTCGGTGATCCGGCCCTCCTTGATGGGCACGTTCAGATCCGCCCGCAGGAAGACCCGCAGGCCCTTCACATCGAGATCGCGCACGCTGGCAAAGGCCATCTCACCCTCCGAAAGATCAACCATCCATTCTGCCGGAGCCGTGGGCCGTTGTCAGTGCGGGCGTTCAAAAAGGGCGATCCAGCGGGGGCTCTCGGGGGTGAAGGGGGCGCCGCCATAGGTCCCGTAGATGGTCCGCAGGACCAGGCCTTCGCTGGCGGCCATCTCCGCCAGGGGCTCGGGATCGTAGATGCGCACGCTTTCCAGGGCGCCGCGGACCTCCCCGGTGGCGAGCCGGGTGAGGGTCATCTCCTTCTCCACCCGATCGCCCACGATCCGCCGCCGGTTCACGATGCGGATGCCCGACCGGACCTCCTCATCCTCGGTGACCAGGGTGGACCGCAGGCGGTGGGCGTTCAGGTAGTCCAGGAGCAGCACGCCCCCGGGGCGCAGGGCCCCGTGGAGGCCCGCCAGCAGGGCGTGGTTCTGGGCGTCGTCGAAGTAGCCGAAGGGGGTGAACCACATGGTGATGGCGGAGAGGGAACCCGGCTTCAGGGGCAGGGCCCGCATGTCACCGCGCAGAAGGTGCCCCCTCAGGTCCGGGGGGGCCTGGCCCAGGAGGGCGGCGGAGAGGTCCAACCCGAAGGCCTGGGGGTTCACCTCCCGCAGCACCTCCAGGTGGCGGCCGCCGCCGCAGGCCAGGTCCAGCACCGGGCCCGAACCCAGCTCCGGCGCGGCCTTCAGGGCCGTTTCCACCGCGAGACGGGCCTCGGCCTCATCCCGATGGGCGTAGAGGAGGGCGTAATCCTCGTCGAACCACTGCTCGAACCACTCGGACATGGGGGCATGATGGCACGGCCGTGGCCCAATCCTGGAGGTCCGCCGGGTAGAATGGAGGGGATGAACCGCCCCGAACGCCTCGAAGACCAACTCCAATTCATGCTCAGCACCCTGATCCAGCGGGACCTCCGCGATCCGGACCTGGGCTTCCTCACCGTCACCGCCGTGCGCGTCACGCCGGACCGCAGCCTGGCCAAGGTCTACTTCACCACCATGGGCACCGAGGGACGCTCCGACGAGGAACAGTCCGTGCTGGCCCGCAAGGCCCTGGGCCGCAGCGCAGGCTTCCTCCGCAGCGCCATCGCCCCGCGCCTGCACATGAAGCGCATCCCCGAGCTGACCTTCTTCCCGGACACCACGCTGGAGCAGGGCAACAAGATGGACGCCCTCTTCCACGAGATCCAGAAGGAGCGCGAGGCCCATCCCCGGCCCGAGGGCGAGGAGCCCGAGGCCTGATGTCGGAGGTGGCGGGCCCGGAGCCCCTGGTCCCGGGCATCCTCCTGGCCCACAAGCCCGTGGGGGGCACCTCCTTCCAGATGGTGCGCCACCGCATGTGGGAGTCCCGCCAGGCCGGCCAGAAGAAGTTCCCCGTGGGCCACGGCGGCACCCTGGATCCCTTCGCCGAGGGCCTGCTGCTGCTCCTGCAGGGCCAGGCGACCCGGCTCATGGAGCTCATGCATCCGCTGCCCAAGACCTACGAGGCCCTGGTGGCCTGGGGGGAGGAGACGGACACCTGTGATCTCCAGGGGAAGGCCGTGCATTCGGGTGATCCCACGGGACTCTCGCCTGAATCCTTGGAGACCGCCCTGGCGACCTTCCTGGGTTGGCACGACCAGGTGCCCCCGGCCACCAGCGCCAAGCGCATCGATGGCGAGCGCGCTTACGAGAAGGCCCACCGGGGCGAGGAGGTGGTGCTGCCCCCGAGCCGCGTGTACCTGCATTCGGCCCAGTGGATCTCCCACGAACTGCCCCGCAGCTCCCGGCTCCGCATCACCTGCCGCGGCGGCTTTTACGTGCGCAGCCTCGCCCGCGACCTGGGCCGGGTCCTGGGCTGCGGCGCCCACCTGAAGGAACTGCACCGGACCGCCATCGGTCCCTGGGAGGATCCGGGGTTGGACCGGAACCGCCTCATCCAGGGCGAGGACCTGCTTCCCTGGTGCGCCACCCGCCACCTGGACGCGGTGGAGCTCGACCACCTGCTGCATGGACGACGCATCGGCATCGGCACGGTGGAATCGGGCCCCTGGGCCTTGCCGGAAGGGTTTCCCGATCCGGAAGCCCCGATCCGGGGCCTGCATGAAGGTCGCCTCGTGGCCCTCCTCCGGGAGGAAGACGGGCAGCTGCGCACCGTCGCCAACCTCCGAGGCGGGCTCTAGGCCTAGCGGTCGCCCCAGTGGAGCTTCTGCTGGAGGAGGCCGAAGAAGTCGTAGCCCTTCCGCTGGAGGAGGGTGACCTGGGCCTCGCCCCGGCGGAGGCGCACGCGATCTCCGGGCTTCACCGGGTGGCCCACCTGGCCATCCAGGGTGAGGTGGGCGTCCTCGGCGGTGCCCACGGTGATCTCGATGGGACGGTCCCCGGGCACCACGCTGGGGCGGTGGGTGAGGCTGTGGGGGCAGATGGGGGCGATGACGAAGGCATCCAGGCTGGGATGGAGGATCGGCCCCCCGGCGCTCAGGGCGTAGGCCGTGGAGCCCGTGGGGGTGGCCACGATGAGGCCATCCGCCTTCAGGGGGCCGGCATCCTCATCCCCGACCTTCAGCTTCAGGTCCATGATGCGGGCCAGGGCGCCCTTGGCGAGCACGGCGTCATTCAGCACGTCCTGGCGCACGAGGCAGTGGCCCTCCCGCCAGAGCTCGGCGCTCAGCAGCTCGCGGCGATCCTCCACCAGGAGCCCCCCCAGGTAGGCCTCGATGACGGCCCGGGCCTCCGGGGCGGGGTGGGCGGTGAGGAAGCCCAGGGAGCCCAGGTTGATGCCCAGGATGGGCACGCCCCGGCGGCCCAGCTTCCGGGCGCCCGACAGGAGGGTGCCATCGCCCCCGAGGACCAGGCACAGGGCGGGCAGATCCGTGAGCTGGCCCAGGTCCTCGTGCAGGTGGAGCTCCGCTCCCAGTGCGGCTTCCTGCCAGGTCAGGGCCAGCCCGGGCTCGGCATGGACGGTCCAGCCCCGCTCCAGGAAGGGGGGCAGGGCGTTCCGCAGGGTCTCCCGGAGCAGCGGGGACTTGGCCTTGGTCACGAGGGCAAGGGCGGGCATTCAGGAAGGCTATCAGGGATTCGGGGAGGCGGAGGAAGGGGGCGCCTTGGGTAGACTGGGGGCCATGGCCAAGACCGGAACTTCCAAGCGCCCCTGGCTCCGCTGGTTGGGGCTCACCCTCCTCGGGGGGACCCTCCTCGGCTCGGCGATCTTCGCCATCACCTGGTCGGTGATGAGCCGGGATGCCGACAGCTACCTCACCATCTTCGCGCTGCGGGTGCCCAAGACCATCACCAAGGTGCTGGATCAGGACGGCAACATCATCGGCGTCTTCGCCGAGGAGCACCGGGTGGTCATCCCCTACGGCGACATCCCCAAGGCCTTCGTGAACGCCCTCGTGGCCACGGAGGACACGGAGTTCTGGAGCCACGGCGGCGTGACGGCACGGGGCTTCATGCGCGCGGGTTGGGTCTTCGTCTCCAGCTTCGGGCGCCGCAAGGAGGGGGCCTCCACCCTCACCATGCAGCTGGTCCGCACCGTCACCAACAAGCGGCAGCGCCAGATCGGCCGGAAGCTCAAGGAGATCATCGTCGCCCGCAAGCTGGAGAAGGCCTACACCAAGAAGCAGATCCTGGAGATGTACGCCAACGAGGTCTACTTCGGCGGCGGACGCTACGGGATCGAGGCGGCCGCGCAGTTCTACTTCGGGAAGAGCGCACCCCAATTGAACGTGGAGGAGTGCGCCTTGCTGGCGGGGCTCGTGCAGAACCCCAACTGGTACAACCCCTACAACCCCGATCCCAAGGCCCGGGCCGCCGCCAAGGCGCGCCGGAACCACGTGCTGGTGCGCATGGCCAAGGAGGGCTTCCTCAAGCCCAAGGAGGCGGAGCTCATCCTGGAGAAGCCCATCCGGCTCGCCCGCGAGAACGCCCGGGAGGCCGATGTGGCGCCCTACGCCGTGGAGGAGGTGCGCAAGTACCTCTACGAGAAGTACGGTCGCGAGGCGGTCCTGAACGGCGGGTTGGAAGTGACCACCACCCTGGACTCCACCCTGCAGGAAGCGGCCAACGAGGCCGTCCGGAAGGGCCTCAAGGTCGTGGACCGGCGGCGGGGCTTCCGGAAGGACAACGTGCAGTTCGTGGAGAACCCCGAGGAGGCGAAGCTGCCGGGGTGGAGCCGCTACTTCGAGGCGGATGACATGGTCCGGGGCGTGATCCTGGGCTGGTCCGGTGGCAAGGCGCGGGTGCGCATCGGCAAGACCGAGGTGCAGGTTCCGGAGAGCGCCTTCGGTTGGGCGGGCAAGGATGCGCTGAAGGTCCTCACCCGCGGCGCCGCGCCCTGGTTCCTCGTGAAGAAGGCGGAGGAAGGGGTTCCGAAGGAGCTGGAACTGGATCAGGAACCCTCCGTGGAGGGCGCCCTGCTGGCCGTGGACCCCAAGTCCGGGGAAGTCCGGGCCATGGTGGGCGGCTGGGACTACAACCGCTCCAGGTACAACCGTGCCTGGCAGGCGGAGCGCCAGGTGGGATCCACCATGAAGGCCTTCGTCTACGGCGCGGCCTTCGAGAAGGGGCTCACCCCTGCATCCATCGTGGAGGATGTGCCCACCCGGCTGCTGGATCCCTCCGATTACGCCGTGATCACCAAGGCGGATGGCACCAAGGACTACAAGCCCCTGCGCGGGAATGTGAAGCCCTATGAACCCAAGAACTACGAGCGGGACTTCTGGGGGCCCATCACCATCTGGGAAGCCCTCCGGGACAGCCGCAACGTTCCAGCCGTGCGCACCCTGGATGACGCCGGGGTCCTGAACGTCATCGACTTCGCCCGGCGGGCCGGCGTAGGGGGCAAGATCCCCCCCTATCCGAGCATGGCCCTGGGCAGCGGCGACCTCTACCTCAAGGACATGGTGCGGGCCTACGCGACCATCTCCAACCAGGGCCTCCAGTGCCCGACCCCCTTCCTCATCCGGAAGATCGTGGATCGTACCGGCAAGGTGCTGGAGAAGCACGAGGGCAACGCCACGGAGCAGGTGATCGACCCGCAGACGGCCTTCCAGGTGATCCAGTGCCTGCAGGGAGTCGCCCAGAACGGCACCGGGGCCCGGAGCAACGAGCTTGGATGGCCCGTGGCCGGGAAGACCGGCACCACGGACGACCACACGGACGCCTGGTTCCTGGGCTTCAGCACCAAGCTCACCTGCGGCGTGTGGGTGGGTCTCGACGAGAAGAAGACCATCTTCCGCGGGGCCGACGGCGCCAAGGTGGCCCTCCCGATCTGGGTGGACTTCATGAAGGTCGCCCTCCCCACCACCGGGGAGAAGGAGGACTTCAAGGCGCCCGAGGGCATGGATTGGGCCGACATCGACAACTACACCGGCCTCCAGGCCACCAGTGCCACCACCGAGCGGGTGTTGAAGCTGGCCTTCAAGCCGGGGACGGCCCCCAAGAGCGGGAGTGATGCGGAGGCCATCCAGAAGATCAGGGAGGCCCGTGCCAAGGCCGCAGCCCAACCCCAGGAGACCCGCCTCTTCGGCAGCGCGGGCAAGGTGGCGGTGGAAGAACCCAAGAAGCCGGACCTCAACGCCACCGATCCCAACGCCAACTGAGCGTGCTCATCCTCGAACGGGACCTCACCCGCCTGGAAGCCTCCCCGCTGCTGGCCTTCAGCCTGCTGGGGCTGTGGGGGATCGTCTTCCTGATCCGGAACTGGCTGCGGGAGGATGGGTTCTACACGGTGCGCAACCGCCGGTTCTATCAGCGAGTCGCCCCCACCTGGTTCGCCGTGGGGACGATCCTCTTCCTGATCCTGGCTGGACTTCTCGTCGGGCTGCCCATCGCCTTCCTCGGATCGCTCAGGTCCTGAATGAAGCGCCGGGGGGGTACCCTCCCCACGAAAAACGCCGGCGGATGCCGGCGCGTTCCGTGATCGGGCGGGGTTCAGCCCTTCTTCTTGGGGGAGTAGGGCTTGGAGGCGGGCCGGGGGCCGGCCTTGGGGCCCGCCTTGGGATTGGGCTTGAAGCCGGGCTTGGCGGGGCGGGGGGGCAGCTCGCCCGCGGCCTTGCGGGCCTGCCACTCGTCCTCGGGGATGTAGGGGCGGTCGAAGCCGCGCTCCTGGGCCTTGCGGGCCCGCCATTCCTCATCGGAGACCCAGGGACGCTGGGCGCCTCCCGGCTGGGGACGCTCAGGGCGGCCGCCCCGCTGGGCCTCCCACTCCTCCTTGGGCACCCAGGGGCGCCGGGGACGGTCGTCCCCCCCCTGGGCGGCCCGCTGGGCGCGGAACTCCTCCTCGGGGATCCAGGGGCGGTTGGGGCGCTCCTCGCGGGTGGGGAAGGGGCGCTTGGCGCCGGTGGTCTCGCGGGGGGCGAAGGGCTTGCGGGAGGCAGTGGCGTTCACGGCGGGCACCTCGTAGCCCTCGGGCTCGTCCTCGCGCAGCAGGGCCAGGAGGCCGGCCACCAGCTCCACGGGATCGGTGTCGCCGAGGAGGCGCTTGGCCTCCTTGCGGTGGGCGTCGTCCGCCGCCTTGGCCACGCGTTCGCGCAGGTGGGTCTCCTTGGCGGCGCGGAGCTCCTCGGGACCGGGCACGGTGCGCCAGGTCAGCTCCAGGCCGCCGCGGCGGGCCCAGGCGCTGAGGATGCGGGACTCCTTGAGGTTCACGATGGCGAGGCTGGTGCCCTTGGCGCCCGCGCGGCCCGTGCGGCCGGAGCGGTGGATGTAGCTCTCCATCTGGGTGGGGATGCCGAGGTTCACCACCAGAGGCAGGCCGGAGACGTCGATGCCGCGGGCGGCCACGTCGGTGGCCACCATGTAGCGGAGACGGCCCTTCTTGAACTGCTCCAGGATGCGGGCGCGGGTGGCCTGGGCCAGGTCGCCGTGCAGGAAGGCCGCCGGCAGGCCGGAGGCGGTGAGCTCTTCGGCGACTTCCTCGGTCTGGGCCTTGGTCTTGGTGAAGATGAGGGCGGCGCTGGGCTCGTCGTGGAGCAGCAGGTTCACCAGGGCCTTCACGTGGAAGTGGTCCGCCACCACCACGGGGGTGTGGGCGATGTCCCCGTGGGCGGCGGCTTCGCCGGCGTCCGACAGGGAGATCTTCACGGGGTCCTTGAGGAAGCGGCCCGCCAGCTTGGCGATGGGGCCGGGCAGGGTGGCGCTGAAGAGGTAGGTCTGGGGGCCCTTGGGCACCTTGGCGAGGATGGTCTCCACGTCCTCCAGGAAGCCCATGTTGAGCATCTCGTCGCACTCGTCGAGCACGACCATGCGTACCTTGGAGAGGTCCAGGCTGCCGCGGTCCAGGTGGTCCATCACGCGGCCCGGGGTGCCCACCACGATCTGGGCGCCCTTGGCGAGGGCGGCCAGCTGGGGGCCGTAGCCGAGGCCGCCCACGAGGAGGGCCATGTCGAGGCGGCGCAGGCTGCGCAGCTCCGTGGCCACCTGCTGGGCCAGCTCGCGGGTGGGGGCGAGGATGATGGCCTGGGGGTGGGCGCCGGACTCCAGCCGATGCAGCAGGGGCAGCCCGAAGGCGAGGGTCTTGCCCGAGCCGGTGCGGCTCTGCACGAGCAGATCGCGGCCTTCCCGGCCGGGGGCGAAGGTGGCCGCCTGCACGGGGGTGGGGCTGGTGAAGCCGCGGCCCTCAAGGGCGGCAAGCAGGGTGGCGTCGAGGCCAAGCTCGGCGAAGGTGGGGCTATTCACGTTGTCTCCCGGGGCGTGTCCCGCTGTCGAAGCCACGTGCTTCCCGGGATGGGCCCAAACAGTGAGTATCCCATGGAGGCCTTGAAAAACCTAGCGAAAATCCCGCTTTGGTACGCTTTACCCATGACAACCCTGTTGCTGATCCGCCATGGCATCGCCGAAGACGGGCGCTTCGGGCACCCCGATGCGGAGCGCGCCTTGACCGAAGAGGGCTGGGAGAAGACCCGCGCCGCCATGCGGGGCCTCGTGGCCCTGGGGCACGTGCCGGATCGCGGCATCAGCAGCCCCTACCGCCGCGCCATGGAGACCATGGCCTGCCTCAAGGAGGCCGCGGGCAATGGCTTCCCCGTGGGGATCTGGGATGGCCTCACCCCCGAGGCGGATCCCGAAGCCGCGGAGGCCTGGCTGCGCACCCTCATGCGCGGGGCGGGGGAGGACGAGCGCCTCGCCTTCACCAGCCACCTCCCCTTCTTGCCCGCGCTCGTGGCCCACCTCACGGGCCGCGACCTGGAGATCAAGAAGGCCAGCTGCACCGTGGTGGAGTGGATGGGGAGCGGCTGGCGCTTCAAGCACCACTACACGCCTGCGCAGTTGAGGGGGGAGTGATGCGCCCGGGTCGACCTGAGCCCACCTTCGCCACCCTGGCCTCGGGCCTCCGGCTCCACTACCGGGTGCAGGGGCCGGTGGACGCGCCGTGGATGGTGCTCCTGAACGGGCTCCTCTCCGACACCACCATGTGGGCCGGGGTGCTCCCCGGGCTCACCCAGCGCTTCCGGGTGCTCACCTTCGACAGCCGGGGGCAGGGGAAGAGCGATGCGCCGGAAGCGGGCCCCTATCCCACGGCCACCCTGGCGGGGGATGCCTGGGAGCTGTTCCGGATCCTGGGGATCGAGCGCCCCTGGCTGGTGGGGCTCAGCAACGGCTCGGCCATGAGCCTGGAGCTGCTCACGTCCCACTCCGGGGCCTTCGCCGGGGGCATCCTCACCTCCTCCGTGGCCCACATCGACTTCGCCATGGGTCTCAAGGCCGAGCACTGGGCCCGCTGCCTGGAGATCGGAGGGCCCCTCCTGCAGTTCGACGCCGTGGCCCCCTACCTCTGGGGGGACCGATTCCTGGAGGCCCGCCACGGGGTGCTCCGGGCCTACCACCAGGCCGTCACCGGTCAGGCCAGCCACCACCACGGGGCCCTGCACCAGATCCGGGGCATCCTGGGCTGGGACATCCGGTCCCGGCTGGGGGCGATCCAGGACCCTCTTCTATTGATGGTGGGTGCGGAAGACCTGCTCACCCCACCTTGGAAGTGCCTGGAGACAGCTCGGTTGATTGGAAATTCCCGATTCGAGATCATTCCTGGGATGGGTCATGCCTACCCAGTGGAAGATCCCAAAGGCTTTGTGGCGCGGGTGCT